>CAKSAN010000005.1 GCA_934436435.1 uncultured Acetatifactor sp.
GAAAGAGTAAATATCGACTGTGTGGGAGTAAATTCCACCGCATAAGCGGGAGGTGGAATTTAAATAAAAAATTTAGGCACGAAACGACAGTTTTAAGCACGAATGACATCGGGAAGGATTTGTGCTATACTATCCATAAAATGGGAATGAGGTTCCCACACAGAAGAGGAGCGTTGAATCTGATGCGATTTGCACTGGTGGATGATGCAGCGGAAGAGAGAGAGACGGCCGGCAGACTGTTCTCTTCCTTCGCCGAGGAAATGCATACGGAATTTGAGGTAGATATGTTCGAGAGCGGTGAGGCATTTCTTGCTTCGTTCGTTCCCTATACCTATGACATTGTGTTTATGGATATTTACATGGGCGGCATGAGCGGCATCGACACCGCGAAGAAAATGCGGGAATCCGACAGCCGTTCCCTGCTGATCTTCCTCACCTCCAGCGGTGAGCATATGGGGCAGGCTTTTTCCGTCCATGCCTTCGATTACGTGGAAAAACCACTGGAAAAGAATAAATTTTTTACCTGTCTGACGGATTCCCTGGCGCTTCTGCCGAAGCCCGAGGATTACCTGGCTTTCTCTTCCAACAGTCTGGACATCCGGCTCTTCTACAGCGAAATCGCCTGTCTGTCCGCTTCCGGGCATTCCACGGTGGTGCAGTGTATCTCCGGCAGGGAATACACCGTTTACTCCGCATTTTCCGTCTTTACAAAGCCGCTTACGGAAGACGACCGCTTTCTGTTGGTCAGCCGCGGGATCCTGGTCAACATGGATCATATCACCGGCTTTCAGGACAATGCCTGTCTTCTGCAAAACGGTCTGAGTGTCCCGGTGACACAACGAAAGCTGCGCCAACTGACCCAGACCTGGCACAATTATAATTTTACAAAATTCCATAACTCCATGTCCGAAAGGAATGAAAACCCATGAATTATTTATCTGAACTTTTCGCATTTTCCATATTGCTTCCGGCCGCTGCGTTGTGCCTGCTTCCCGTGAGGAACCAGCTGCGCATCTCCGTCCGGAAGCTGTCCCTGGTGATGGGCGGGGTGTTTGTTGTGCTGATACCGCTCTGCGCTGCCCTTGTCACCCTCGCCGACCTCCCCACCAACTACGTCCTTCTGCCGGTAGTGGCAATCCTTTTCCTATGTTATCAAAGGGTGCTCAGGACACATATCTTCACAAGTGCTTCCATCTTTCTGCTTGTCATGGCTCTGATGTCCTTCCCGGCGCTCATCGCCCTTGCCATCGACTGCCAGGTACATCCGTTGGAAGGGGCTCTGTCCCATTGTCCTCTTGTCAGCGGCATCCAACTGACCATAAGTGTCCTGTTTCTGCTGTTATATGCCTGGTTCTTCTACCGTTTTCTCGGAGATTTTGTAGATTTCATGGAATCCCCCAGAGTGTGGGCGGTTTCCCTTCCGGTTCCGCTGATTTTTATTCTGCTCAATATCCTGATGATGCCTCATAAATATGAGACCATGTATGTCAACCGGGTATACTTGATGTACCTTTTTTACATAGTCCTTTCCTTTTTCCTGTTCAATGTCATCTATGTGATCTTCTATATGATGACCGTGGAACTCCGCCGGAGTTCGCAGGACAGGGAACGCATCCGGTTCTTCGAGATGCAGGAGAGCCATTATCTCGCCCAGCAGCGCTACATTACGGAATCCTCCAGACAGCGCCATGATTTTCGCCAACAGCTCTTAAGCATTGCCCAGATGATACAAAATGGGGAGTATGATGCTCTGTCCGGCCATCTGTCGGAATATATCTCTTCCCTCCCGGAGTCCCTGACGACCTATTGTCTGAACATTCCGGTCAACGCCCTGCTGAATTACTATGGGGCAAGGATGGATACTGACGGCATCCGCCGCAACTGGAAGATCAGTCTTCCGCAAAACCTCCGGATCACAGACACCGAGCTGTGCGGTCTTCTCGGCAACCTGTTGGAAAATGTATACTATGGCTGCCAGACCCTTCCGCCGGATAAAAGGTATCACGATCTGACGATCCAGATCCGTCAAAGCTGTCTTTACATCATCTCCGTAAACAGCTTTGACGGTGTTGTAAAGCAGAAGGACGATGCCTACCTCTCCACACATAAGGGAGGCTCCGGCATCGGCCTGACCTCCATCGCCTCCGTGGCCGAAAAATACGGCGGCATGGCTAAATTCTCCCACACCGCCGATCGTTTTACCATCGATGTTGTAATCCAAAAGTAGTATTTATTTTTCCGTTTTGTTTCTTACTACCACCAGCAGGATACCTGCCGCTCCGAGAATGATCACCGCCAGGGCCATGAGGAGCACCCGGACCGGATGGAAACTGCCGGCTGTGCTTATCTCCTCCGCAGATGCCGGATTCACCGGATTCTCCACAACGCCGGGCTCCATAGATTGTCTATCGACGATGATCGTGTAGTCCGAGGCATGGGTGAAGGTCAGTCCGACCTCTCCCTGACTGTCTATTTCACCGGCACAGATAAATTCCAGTTCGCCGGACTGTTCGTTATAATAGAACAGGTTCGCAAAGAGTCCGGCATTCTTCTTATCCATATTCACAGTAAGCGTCGCCCGGAAGCCAAACTCACCGTCATAGGCAAGTGTCAGGTTGACGGAATATCTCTCTCCGGTGACATTGTTGATGATCTCCACCGGAATCGTCTTCCCGGCTTCCTCACCGAACACCACTCCGAAATCGATGTCCTTTCCGGCTGCTGTGATATCTCTGCCGTTCACCGTCCAGGTAATGCCGTCTCCCATATGGAACACCACGGTCACATCTCTGCCTTTGATGGTGTCAAAAATATCTCCCGGCACCGTCGTGGTACCGTTCATTTCCACATCAATAACATCACTGTCCGGTGCATTCTCCAACTGCTCTCCGATCAGTTCCCAGCTGTTCTTTCCGGTATCATTCTTAAGGTACGGCATTTCCACATCTGGCTCCGGTGTCACTGCCGGCTTTGTGGCAGGAACCGGTATCGGTGTTGCGGCAGGCTTTGCCGCAGGAGCTGCTGTAGGCGCCGTTGTTGCCGCGGGGGCTGCTGTGGGAGCCGGGCTTGTCGCAGGGGTTTCCGTCGGAGCAGCGTCAGATGTCGTATCTTCCTCCGGCTCGGGTGTCGGTGCCAGCTTTGCGATTGCTTCGGTGTAGCTGTAGCCACATGCTCCGCAGGCATAGGTCAGGATGCCTTCTTCCTGTGTCGTCGCCTCCTTCGTCACAGCGCTGGTAAACCTGTGCTCTGTCTTCGGAATCGCAGTTCCCACTAACAGCGTGACACCGCATTCCGCACATACGGTATCACCGGTATACCCCTCAGTCTGACAGGTCGCATCCCGCATTCCGTTCACCGCTGTCTGCGCGTGCTCACAAATACTTCGGATCAGCACAATTTCAACGCTCTCGGTCTCATAATTGCCCTTATCACTTCCATTGTAAACTGCCGTTGCCGTCACCGCCGTCTCATCGGTCAGTTCCAGCAAAGCGTCAGCTTCCTCCCAGTACCAGCCTTGGGGCAGTTCCACCTCTCCGACAGTCTTCACCCTGTGGGCAGGCTCCATTTTCGCCTGGGGCATATTAGACGGGCAGGGGGCCTTGTGGACCGTAAGGGTCACTGTGGTCTCTGCCTTGCCCCAGTTGCTGTCCGTCGAGGTGAATACCACTTCGTACGGTGTTGCATCACCGTCGGAAACGGTAGGCCTCACGCTTCCGTCCTTCCATGCAAAGGTTCCGGCTACATTTCCCGCACCTCCGCTCAGCTGGCTCTCCGCAAGTGTCTGTCCGTAGGTGATCGCTGCCGCCGTCGGCTTCTCCGTGATCTCAGGTGTTGCCTTTCCGAGCGAAAGTGTTACCACTGCCGTCGTCGGCTTATAGTTTACATTATCCGTCGGTGTAAAGACAGCCACATAGCCCTCATTATCCACCATCGGTACGATGTCCGGATTCTCCCAGCTCCAGTTTCCGTCCACTGTCACCTCATTGTCTCCGACCGTCCATACGGCGCTGCCGCCCGTCCAGGCACTTCCCGCCGCACTGCCGCCTGCCGATACATAATTGCTCATGGGTGCCATCTCGCCGAGGGTCTTTGTCTGATCATAGGTGATCGTCACGCCCTCTGCAAGGACAGGTGCCGTCACCCTCGGCGCAGCCGGAACAACGGTAATAGCAATCTCGTTCTGATAGGTCTTGTAGCTTTCCTTCAACAAATGACGGAAGTAATAGGCTGCCGATGTCGTTCCGACGGCAGGCACGCTCTCCGGCTCTAGCCATGCAAAGCTGCCCTCTACCTCATTCATGTGCACGTCATAGACGACGCTTCCCTCGCTCTTTAAATTCAATGCGGAAAGCTTCTGACCGTAAGTCAGCTCATTGCTTCCATCAATTTCCACCCGATCCGTTACCGAAAAATTCAACAGATCAACAACTTCGATCCTCCAGCTCGAATCTCCGTCAATCTCATAATTTTCCGTGAAGATCTGGTAAGTGATCCATGCCTGTTTTGACCCGTATTCTATCTCACTTGCCGCAACCTGCCTCAACCTGTAGGACAGGGTTCCGTTTTCATCTACCGCAGCCGATCCTTCTAAAATATTAGAATTGTCACTCACTTTCACACTGTAGGTAATCTTGCCGCAATCCTCGGGCGGATTCGGGAAAAACTTATCTCCCGGAACCGTCACCGTTTCTCCCGTCCAGTCTCTGTAGGACACATATTCCCCGTACTGCATGCCGTTCCGATATTTCGCCTTACGGATTGTAAATGGCACGCCTCCGCTACACATCCCCGCATAATCCTCTGTCTCCGGCACATAAGCCCTGACGCACCAGTCTCCCGCCTTTGCCGGAATCTCAACCGTGTAAGCGCTGTCGTCCGGCGGAGCGCCGTTTTCCGGTACCTTTGCATACTCATAGATCACAGTTCCGAACTTTGCCGTCACAATCGGCGCAGGTGTCACACCCTTTGCGTAGGTATAGCTGTCACAGGTCAGCTCTGCTGTAAACTCATTCTTCGCCTGCGTAATCTGGAACTTCTTCTCAAGCGTTCCCTGATAATTACCCTGTCCGGTGATGACTGCCGTTGCCGTTCCCGCATGCGTATTATCCCGGTAGGAAACCTGATAATCCGTGCCGTTTGTCAGCGTCTGCTCCGTATTGTAGCTATCCGTCCACTTTACCACCGTCTTCGGAGTCTGTTCGGCGTCATTGTAGACACGGTCCGCAATGTTCTCCACCATAAAGGAACTGATGTCCTTCGGTGTGATTACCACCTTGGCGTCACATTCCACATCTTCGTAAGCAGCATTCAGCCCGCCTGCACTTGTTATCTTATAAATCACACGATAGGTTTTTTCCTCTCCTACCTGCG
The DNA here is from genome assembly GCA_934436435.1 of uncultured Acetatifactor sp. GTDB lineage: Bacteria > Bacillota > Clostridia > Lachnospirales > Lachnospiraceae > Acetatifactor. The sequence continues at coordinate 5,371 of CAKSAN010000005.1, forward strand.
GCACAAGGTCAAGCCCCGTATTGCCGGCTGCAAGGGACCATGTTCCCTCCAATGTCTCCTCTTTGTCCGGCCCTAAGACGCTGCCTCCGGTAATCTGCAGGTCAGATACTTTCGTGCCATACTCCCCGGTAAGCGTCGGCGCCTCCTTCAAAACAGGAAGCAGCTTCTTCGTTCTGAAATTCAGCCGTTTCACCTGACTGACATTACCCATTTCATCCTCTGTCACCAGATAGACCGCATACTCTGTGTTGATGTCCAGATTTTCCAAAGGAAGATTCTGTTTCTGTCCCACCTGATTTTCGGAAACGGAAACGGTACCGTATCTGAAATGCTCGTCAAAAGCACTCTTATGATTCTCCAGTTCCTCAAAAGCCGGCGTCACATTCAGCCCAAAGGTGGAACTGCTGTCGCAATAATAATAGGAAAGCGTTCCCGCCTCATCCATTGTAAATTCCACATCCGCAGTATTGGACTTAATCTTCTCCGCAGGCACGGCTGCAACAAGGCCCGGTGCGGTGTTGTCGATCACAATGCCGGCGGAACAGATTACAGCACTCCGGTTTCCCGCCTTATCCACCGCATAGGCATACACGACATAACAACCGTCCGTATCCAGCGTAAATCTGCCGTTTTCAGCCGCCTTGAAGCTCCGCTCCAGTTCCTGCAACTGGTAATCGGTCAGCACCTGATAATTGGCAGTGTCCTGTACCCGGTCTGCGTAGTAATAGTAGGTCTGTATGCCGGAAAGTGCGTCCGTGGCATGAAGCGCCATCTGCGCAGATTTCGTCTTTATTTCAAAGGAAATAGGCTTCTCCCGTTCCTTCCAGTTGCTCAGGCCGAAGGAAATGCCGTCGGATTCTCCGGTAAAGACAGGCGCCTCCTTCTCAACTTTGATCACATCCGCCAGCTGCTTTGCATCGGAAATATAACCGGTTGCAGTCTCCCGCAGATAATAGGTAGGCTGCACACCGTCCATGCCACTCTCCTTGTCATAGAAGATACTGCCCGCGTAGCCATCCTTCTGGGAAAAGCTGATAGTATAGCCCTCCGGTGCCACCAGTTCGGCACAATTGGTCCAGCCGTCCGCTCCCAGCCCTTTTACGGTAGGAGTGACATCCATGGTCTTATACTGGATGTAGAAGGTACCCCTCGTAGAATTTATATACTCGCCGATTCCCTCAATCCACACAGTCGCATAGTCGCCGACTTCTATATTGTCCTCATATCTTTGGACAATAAAGTCGGTGTCCAGCTGCAGGTTCCACCCATTATTGGCTCCCACACCTGCGGCTGCAAAATCTTCCGCCGTCAGGGTGACCGGTTCGCCCGTATAATACTTGGTGGGCTTCTGTTGGAACAGGTTAGTGATATTGCTCAGTCTGTACTTTGTCACTAGCCCTTTCGGTTTGGTGCAAACACTTTTCTGATAATTTTCTACCGACACCTCACAGTAGATCATTTTTCCAATGTCATCCGCCGTCACGGTATATTTGTCATTCGCCCTCCCTGAATCTGTGTGCACGAGCTTCACGTCCTCACCGTCCTCACCGTCTACACTGTACCAGTTGTAGGTAGGCGTACCTAGTTCCGTCCACTCATCCCATGATACATATTCTATAAACGTACACTCTAGGGTATCTCCGATCATGGGCTGTCCGTTGCCTCGCCCAACAATCGTGATTTGGGCACTTCTATTCAGCTCCGGCAGCTTGCAGACGACCTCGACATTAAACAAACTATTACCTTTTGCATCTTTCGCCTCTACCAGGTTACCGTTCTTCTTATACTTATACTGATACTTCTCTCCATATGTTCCATCCAGCAGTTTGGTACAGTCGCCGTTTGATGCAATTTCACCTTCATCATCCGCCACATAAATACTGCTGAAGCTGCCTCCCCTCAGCTTCGCATTGTCATGACTCAGAATAAGATTGCTTTGGAACTCGCCCCCGCTGATTGTCGCATCGGTATTCTTGATTGCATAATTCCAAACGTCAACAAATGTGCCGCCTTCCACCTCCAGTATACCACTCTGCATATAAAAACCATATTTTGAACATTGGGTCTTCCTTCCAAAGCTGCCATCCTTGATTTTTACAACCGGATTCGCCCTCTCGTCTGTGTAAATAACGGCACCTTTATCTGCGTCCGCTCCGCTTCCGTTTGCGTTTACCCAATAGTTACCGTTCTGTATGGTCAGTGTGCCGCCGTTGGCGACGATCATATTCGCAACGGTGCTTCCAACCCTTTTGCCGCCCACCATGCTACCGGTTCCCACACTGTCCTTCAGGGTGAGGCTTCCGCCGTCCAGCTGCAGGAGCGTTGTGCGGTCCTCCGCCGTCAACTGCTTGCCGTTAACGTCCAACGTGAAGCTACCACCGTTCACGGTCAGGGTGCCGATGTGGGCCATATTCTCCTGAATGCGAACCGTGCAGCCTGCATTCTCCGGTTTCTGTGCCGCCGCGACTGCGGCATCCAATGTGGCATAGGCAATTCCTTCCGTCTCGCCGCGCTTATACAGCATGGCTTTCACCGCAGCCATTTTCCCCGAATGGAAGCTCTGTCTGTAAACCGCCGAATAACCATTACTGCCTTTGGCAATGACATAGCAGGTCACATCCGTCTCTACATCCGACGCTGCCACGGAAAACGTCTGTGTTCCACCGGTCAATGTAAGGCTTTGGGTCTCCCCTGCCTCCGCCTTTTCCTGAACCGCTGCGTCCGTGAGTTCACTTGCGCTTACCAGATAATATACCTTTATACCCTTTTTACCGGAGACTGTGACCTCCGCCAGATTATCCGTACTGTCCACATCGGTTAGTTCCACATTGAGAGGCAGAACATAGAGCATATTTTCGACATCACTTTTTACCGTCTGCCCGCTCACGGTCACAGGTTTTCCGCCGTTTACATCTTCAATGACCGCAGTGATATCATACTGCTCTCCCTCCGGAAGATACATTTGGACATAAAGATAGTCCCTCGATTTGGGGCATTCCGTCGTCTCTCCGGCATAATATTCCTGACTGCCAAGCTCCTCGCCCGCCTGCTTGACACTGAGAGCGGTGACCTTCCGCGTTTTCGTCTTCCAATTCCAGTCAATGTCTAACCGCAGCCGTGTGTCGCACAGCGTCTGTCCGATCTGCACGGTATAATCGGTCCTGCCCTCTTGAAAATCCACCTGTGTCTGATATACATCTGCTCCCAGAGTTACCTTTACATCCTGCTTTCCGGTCAGGGCACTCTCAGCAAAATATTCTAACTCGATTTCGGCGGAAGCCCCGGATACCGTGCAGGTCGTGGTTTTTTTCTGATTTTTCAGCTCTGCGGTTCCGGAAATGGTCTGACTTCCCACCAGTCCCAGATCATATACCGTAAGCTGCAGTGTGTATGCCACTCCCTCAGTATTTTTGCGGCTGATCGTTCCCGTGACATCCAGCTTTGCCTCCCCGCCAATGCAAATGCTGCCGCCATCATATTTGTTGTCCCCTGTTCCGTAGCCGATATTACCGTCTGCGGTGATTTCCCCGCCCGTAATGGAAATTTCCCCACAGGGCATCGCCTCCTGAAAGTTTCCATTGTAGCCGCTGCCGATCGCCGCTCCCTGTATTGTGGAATCGGTTCCATCTGCCACGGCGGTGGCAGTCACCTTGCCACCGGTAATCTCGATCTTATCTACATGACCGGCGCATCCGCCGCCGATGCCGGCTGCACCGGTTCCTCCGATGGCATTGACAACGCCTCCCCGGATGATAATGGTTCCCTCAGAGCCAAAGCCGGAGCCGCCGATTCCGGCTCCCGAGGTTTCCAGCACGCCCTTGTAGGAATAGGTTCCGCCCTGTGCATTAACCGTGCCGCCCTCTATGATGATAGTTCCGAACTTCTGGATCACCTCTCTTGGCTTACCCGCATAAGCTCCCGTTCCGTTGGCGCCGATGCCCGCTGCGCCTCCGTAATAGCTGCCGCCTACCGCTGTCAGGGTTCCGGTGCTCTGTGCGGTGATGGTCAGGGTGCAGTCCTCCCCGACGCCGATGCCGGCGCCTCCGATGCTGCCCTTAAGCACATTATTTCCCTCCAGCGTAAGGTTCAGCTTTGCACCGTTAATTAACTCGATAGCCGCCGTCGTGGCATACCATGCGTTGCGATCGATGTTCACATCCCGTATTGTCAGGTTGACGGTCGTACCGTCTATCACGATCCTCTTTCGCGCGATATTTCCGTCCTCGTCCGAGAAGCTGCCTGTCAGAACCGCATTATTGTACTTGAACACATTGCCCGCATTGATCGTAAAGTCAAGACGCTGAGCGTTGTCCGTTGTGAGCGGCAGCTTGTCCAGCTCCAGCACCGCAGCCTGCGTCTGTATGGTCTGCGCCGCGTTTACTCTGTCCATGCCCGGTGTCCCGAAGGAGGCTCCCGCAAGGAAGCCCGCAAGCAGAAATGCTGCTGCCCATCTGCCCACTCTGCGCAGACCGTCCACGCTCCGCTTTCTGTCGTTTCCATTTTGTTTTTCCATTTCCTGCTGTTTCCCAAGGTGCTGTTTCACCGTCTGATTTTTCATAATCCTCTTCCTCATTTTTCGAAAATTGTTACTTCCACATGCCCTGCGCCGTCTTACGTCCGTCACGCCGTGTTCCTCTCCGCTCTCCTGACGGCCTCCCGGTAACGGTTGTCCGGATAGGGACGCACGATGAAATCAAAGATATGGTTCCGAATGGCGGTTCTCCCGAAATACTGGTCATCCGTGATCCAGATGATCCTGCAGGTGGGATGTCTGCTCTGGTAGGTCTGCATGATCTCCATGCCCATAGCGCCGTTCAGCGCAATAACAGCGATATCACTGTCCTCCTCCACATGGAAATGTCCGTCCATGTGGACCTGGCTGACAATGATACCGTCGATCTCTTCCTCCGTAATCTTCCGCAAAAGCTGATACTCCTGCTCGCTGTTTGTGTAGATCAGTGCTCTCATACCTTCTCCTGTCATGTACTCATTTCAGTTTCCCCACGTCTATAGTATGAATATATATGACACCATCCCCTCCCCGCAATACCTCCGGCACGAGATGACGTCTATCGTCACAAGATGACATCATCTTGACTTTTACCAAAATACTGTTATACTGAAAAAAGTTATAAAAACCGGTGAGTTCGAGACCTTCCTCACCTAAAACAAAACTAAAGGAGAAAACAAATGAACAAAAAAGTACTGTACCTCGTACACGGAGCGGTGATCGCTGCTCTCTATGTTGTGCTGACCATGTTGGCCAACTCTCTGGGACTGGCAAATTATGCCATTCAGGTCCGCTTCTCGGAAGCACTGACCATTCTTCCCGTATTTACCCCTGCTGCCATACCGGGACTGTTCCTGGGATGTATTATCAGCAATACCATGACCGGCTGCATGCTGTTAGACATCATCTTCGGCAGTCTCGCCACGCTGATCGGCGCTTTTGGCACTTATCTGCTGCGGGATAAGAGCAAATGGCTGGCTCCCCTGCCTCCCATCATCGCCAACACCCTCATCGTTCCTTTTGTGCTGGCTTACGTCTACCATTTAGAGGGCGGCATTCCTTACTTTATGCTGACGGTAGGTATCGGTGAGATCATTTCCTGCGGCCTATTGGGTATGCTGTTGCGCACCGTGTTACAGAAATATCGTAAATACATTTTTGACGTACAGAAATAAGCGGTTTTCCCGCCAAAAAAGGCGTCCGGATCCTTTACTGACAGGTTCCGGGCGCCTTTTGCCGTCTGCTTGTATTTAATTCTCTGTATTCATATAAGTGATAAAATGATTGCCGTTCTCAGCAAACCACGTCGTGGCGTCGTTCATTCCCTTTTTGTACAGCCTTCCGGTGGAGGGTTCCATGATGACAACGTTGAATTCATTGAAGCCGGTCACCAGTACCGCCTCGCCGCCTTCCAGGATTGCCAGTACCGGAATATCCTGATTGACATAATACAACACCGCATCCAGACTGCATCCGCTCAGGTCCAGCACCTGTACCCCCGTCATATTTTCTGACAGGATTGTGATGGCGGTCTTGCCCTGCGCCAGATCATATTCCGTATTGCGGGTAATTCCGGCATGCCGCAGAATATTGTCCAGACATACCGCCAGACTGTTCTTCTGCTCCGTAACACCCTCCTCCTTGATGGCCATGATCTGATTCCTGCTGACACGGCTGCCCTTCAGCCATACCGTGATGCCCCGGTCGTTGGTGACGATACCGGAAGCATCATATGCCTCCTTCACCGCTGTGCCCGGTGCACTGTAGATTCCCTGCACACCATAGGCGTTATAGACGTAATATCTGGGTACCTCGCTTACCGCATCCAGCTCCAGTTCTCTTCCGCCCTCGAATACCACCTCTTTGGGATTCAATACCTTGATGGTCTTCGTATCAATGGTGGATTTCGTCTGTATCTGCACATAGCGCTCGTAGATGTCGATATCCGCCGCCACTACCTTGTTCTGTCCGGCTTCCTCTTCCACATTGTTCATGATCTGGTCATCCAGAATCTCCTGATAGCTGCCGCTTTCCGTACGCTGCATACGGGACAGAGTGATCTGATTCCCTTCTATGGTGCATCCCACGATATAGATGCCCTCCTGCCCGTACTCTTTGAGATTGGCTCCTGAGGAATTGCTGATGCAGACTTTATACATGGGGTAAAATACCTGTCCGGAATTCTCCGTGCGGATGTCACTCTCTCTGGCCACTCCGTAGATAATATCCTCTCCCATGAAGCCAAGCGGCCGGATGGCCTCACCGTCCTCCGCCCGGATCACGGTCTGTTCTCCGGTATTCAGGTTCCGTACATTCAACTGGCTGCTGTGGTTGATGTCATCCCCTTCCTGCCACACGATGATCTGATGGTTCTCAGATACCTGGAGACTGTCATCCTGTCTTATGCTCACCAGCTGTTCGGCACTGCGGTTCTCCAGATCCACATCATAGACTCCGTTTTCCAGAAAAAAGTACAAATGCTGCTGTCTGTTCCGATACAGAAGCTGTTCCATTTCTTCCTTCAGCACGGCATAACTCTTGAAATACGGGACGTAGACCTCTTCCTCGATGGTATTCAGCGAATTGTCGTAGCTTAAGATCTGAATACCGGTCTCGCCCTCATGTCTTCCGCGGTTCATATAACCGTATACGGCGAATTTCACATTGCCGCCCTCATCCACATCCAGGATCTTGATCCCGTGATGGTCATACAGGGTCCGCCGGTCCGCATTGTCCTTGTCATAGAAGGAGAAGATCACCGTCAGTCCGTTGGTAGCCGCATTATAGCTGAGCAGCTGTCCCATATCGGAAAATACCACGGTATTGCCGTCGGTGCTCTCCATCATATCCACATTTTCATCCGTGATCCCCAGCAATATCTTGTCATTGGCATACATCCGGCCGGTATCCGGGATCTGGGTCATGGTACGCTCGTAGTCCAGCAGATACATTCTATCCGGAGTGTATCTGACACGGTAATATTCTTCCACATTATAGTAGGTCTTGTTTTTGCCCTCTCCGGTGGACACCACGAAATCCATCAGCAGAGATGCCACATTGCCATTGACCTGTACCAGCTGTATGGATGCCGCCTTCTCCTGGGTCGGTTCCAGATTGCCCCAGGTGATCTGCTGGAAGCTGCTGTGGATGTTCACCTTATGGAAAGTGCCGTTATCCGTCAGTTTGGAATTGGGTTCCAGATATTTCGTCAGTTCTTTGGCCGCTTCCTTGTCATACAGTTTTCCGTGAAAATCCGTTGCAAATTCCAGGATCTCTGCGATATGCAGGTCATCGTTCCACAGAATAGTGGTATAGTAATATACCTGCTGTTCCCCTTCCAGTTCCAGGATCAGGGTCAGGCTGTATTGGGTATTCGTATCGATCAGGTCTTTTAATGCAAAGGAAACGGCAAAGCTTTTTCCGTTTGCTTTCCAGCCGGTGACTTCACTGTTCTCGATCAGCCGGCTGCCGTCAATGCTGCGAACCTCTGTAGAGATCCCCGTGACCTCTCTTCCGAAAGTATCCACGGTAAAATCGGCCTGTCTTCCCTCTCCCAGCAGGGTAACGCTGTCCTTCTGATAAGCCACATCCATCTCCACCGTGCTGCCGTGCAGCTCGTTGCAGGCCACGCCTCCGCTCTCCATGGTAATCATGGGAAGTGTGGCCGAAGCCATTTCCATGGTCATATTATTATGTCCCTGATTCATAATGTTGCCGATGATCAGTGTTGATGCCAAAAAGACCACAACACACACGGCAATTCTGATTATCGTTTTCTTCATTCTTTTCTTACGGGATACTTCCCGCCTTCTATTGATTTGATTGCAACAGCTTTTCCAGTGTGGGAGCCACATGCAGCAGTTCCGTCACCGATTGGATATCACTGTTGCTCTGTGTACCGGATGCGTTTCTGGGGCGCATGCCGTTCTTCTTCACCGCCCGGATCAGCAGGTTCTTCGGTGTGTGTTCCATATCAATGAATTCCAGGATCTGGGTCTCATAGCCCTGCTGTTCCAGCAGATCCGCCCTCAAAGCATCGGTAAGAAGTGCCGCCATACGTTCCTTGATGATGCCATATTTCAGCACCGGTTTTAAGGAATCGCACCGGATCTGCCGGTTCAGTTCATGCTGACAGCAGGGCACCGCCAGAATGACTCCGGCCCCCCATTTTACCGCCTTGTCCAACGCGTAATCCGTGGCCAGATCACAGGCATGCAGGGTTACCACCATATCGGCCACATCCGTACCCTCATAGGTGCTGATGTCTCCCCGTTCGAACTTTAATCTGTCATAGCCCAGCTTTTCCGCCAGTTCATTACAGTGCCGGATCACATCGGTCTTCAGATCCAGCCCGGTCACCTGAATATCTCTATGCTGCAATTCGTGCAGATAGTAGTACATGGCAAAAGTAAGGTAAGATTTGCCGCAGCCGAAATCAATGATGCGAATGGTCCGATCCTTCGGCAGTTCGTCCATCACATCCTCAATGAATTCCAAATAACGGTTAATCTGGCGGAATTTGTCGAATCTGGCCTTCGTCACACGGCCGTCCGGTGTCTGTACGCCCAGTCCCACCAGAAAGTCCACAGGCTTCCCTTCCTCTAAAATATAATGCTTGGTGCGGTTATGCGCCAGTGCCTGCAATTCCTCCTGTTGGGAGGCCGCGGTTTCTTCTGTCTTCGAAGCGTTGCCGCTGTTTTTTACTTTCAGAGTCAGCTTTCCCTTCTTGCTGACCAGCGCCGTGGCTTTCAGGCTTTTCGCCGTGAATTCTCCCTGGCGGAACTGCTCCTGCAGGGCCGTACAGATCCGGTCTGTCAGCTGCTCCGCCGTGAAATTCTCATGGAACACCTGCGTTCCTCTGTAAGCAGTCTCCTGGAACAACAGCTCCTCGCGGATCAGTACCGGGCGGATCTTCACCTTCTGAATCTGATCCGGGTGGCGGCTGTTGCTTAAGATGATCTGTTGCAGATCTTTATTCAAAATTTTCTGTAAAAGTATTTTCAGTTCTTCCATGGTTTATCCTGTTTTCCAAATGTTTTGCGCATATTATAGCACGCTTCCCTATAAGAACGCAATCATTCCTCTTCTTCCGCCATGTCTCCTTTTGTAGATCTCATCGCACACCAGCACATGGATCAGATCCTTGGATACCTTCTCAGATTCCTGTTCCAGGATCGTGCTGATGGTATCGGCTACCCGGTGCAGACTCAATCTGTCCGGATATTCATCATAGATCATGCTTCCCTCGTAGTCGTATTTGTCCAATATTTCCGCAATTCTGCGCTGACAGCGTCTTACCTCTCCGGGATAGGTCTGCTGCAGATATTCCAGATCACTGAGGAGTTCATTCTCATCCATTCTCCCCGGATATCCCGGAAGTGTCATAAAAAACGGCCGTGATACCATATATTTTTACGCCCCATGCTTTTTTATAGCATATGCATTGATTTGCCATAAAGTGAAAAAAGAGGTGCTGCGAATCTTATCGCAGCACCTGAATTCTTGCCATTGCTCTCTGCAATGCCGTCTCTGCCCTGGCAATATCCGTCTCCGGCGTCTTGCTGCGCAGTCTCTCTTCCGCACGGTGCAATGCCGCCTCCGCACGGTTCTCATCGATTTCATTCGGCCATTCGATGATCTCTGCCAGAATGGTAACCCCTTCGGGAAGGATCTCGGCGAATCCGGAATGCAGTGCTGCTTCCTTCTCTCCGTCCTTCTCCGTAATATGCAGGATACCCGGCTTCACGATCACCGTCAGGGGAATGTGGCCCGGAAGGACACCGATCTGTCCTTCCGTGGTATTGAATTCTACCATGTCCACAGTTCCTTCATAGAATACTCTTTCCGGGGTTATGATACGAAGCCCAAACTCTTTATCTGCCATATCTGTACTCCCCTCTCATGCTATGCATGAACCTTTGCCAGTACATCATCAATGCCTCCGGCATTCAGGAAGTAGCTCTCCGGAATATCATCATGCTTACCGTCCAGGATCTCACGGAATCCGCGGATGGTCTCGCTGATGGGTACATATTTTCCTTCCAGACCTGTGAACTGTCCTGCCACGAAGAAGGGCTGGGACAGGAATCTCTGGATCTTACGGGCACGGGATACTACCAGCTTGTCTTCCTCGGAGAGTTCGTCCATACCGAGGATGGCGATAATATCCTGTAATTCCTTATATCTCTGCAGGATCTCCTGTACACCGCGGGCGGTCTCATAATGTTCCTTACCTACGATTCTGGGGTCCAGGATACGGGATGTGGACTCCAGAGGATCTACTGCGGGATAGATTCCCAGTTCTACGATGGAACGGGACAGAACCGTGGTGGCATCCAGATGTGCGAATGTGGTCGCAGGTGCCGGGTCTGTCAGGTCATCCGCAGGCACATAGACTGCCTGTACGGAAGTAATGGAACCGTTCTTGGTGGATGTGATACGCTCCTGCAGTGCACCCATCTCTGTCTGCAATGTAGGCTGATATCCTACTGCGGAAGGCATACGGCCCAACAGTGCGGATACCTCACTTCCGGCCTGGGTAAATCGGAAGATGTTGTCGATGAACAACAGCACATCTTTTCCGCCCTTGTCACGGAAGTACTCTGCCATGGTCAGTCCGGTCAGACCGACTCTCATTCTTGCTCCGGGGGGCTCGTTCATCTGTCCGAATACCATGGTGGTCTTGTCCAATACTCCGGACTCCTGCATCTCGTGATACAGGTCGTTACCCTCACGGGTACGCTCACCTACACCGGTGAATACGGAATATCCGCCGTGCTCGGTTGCAATATTACGGATCAGCTCCTGGATCAGTACGGTCTTACCTACACCGGCACCGCCGAACAGACCGATCTTACCACCCTTCTGATAAGGGCAGAGCAGGTCAACGACCTTGATACCGGTCTCCAGCAGTTCTGTGTCCGTGGACTGCTCTGCGAAGCTCGGTGCGGCACGGTGGATGGGCTCGTAAGATACCCCTTCCGGTACCGGCTTGTTATCAATCGGCTGACCCAGTACATTAAATATTCTGCCCAGGGTATTCTCTCCTACCGGCACGGAAATGGGAGATCCGGTGGCAATTGCCTCCATTCCTCTTACTAGTCCGTCGGTAGTACCCATGGCAATACATCTGACAGTGTCATCACCCAAATGCTGGGAGACTTCCACTACCAGTTCTCCTCCATCTCTGGTAGGGATGCGGATCGCGTCATTGATCTCGGGAAGTTTGCCCTCATCGAAGCGTACATCCAGTACGGCACCGATGACCTGGGTGATCCTTCCTTTATTCTCTCCTGCCATTTCTACCTCTTTCCTGCCCGCCATGCGGGCATTACAATAGTTAAAGCGCCTCTGCGCCTGCAATGATCTCTGTAAGCTCCTGGGTAATGCTTCCCTGTCTTGCGCGGTTGTACTTCAGTGACAGATCACTGATCATATCCTCCGCATTACTGGTGGCATTATCCATGGCCTGCATACGGGCACCGTTCTCACTGGCTGCCGCTTCCATCAGCGCACCATAGATCAGACTGGATATATATTTCGGTATGATCATATCCAGTGCTTCCACATCTTCCGGCTCAAAATTCATCAGCGTTTCCGCACCCTCAGCGGATGCCGCCTCTGCATCATATTCCACCGGCAGAAGCTTCAACAGCTTCGGCTCGTGGCTCACCGTGTTCTTGAAATGTGTGTATGCCAGATAGATCTCGCCGATCTCCCCGGCTGCAAAAGATGTCAGCAGCTTGTCCGACAGAAGCATTGCTTCGGCATATGCGGGCTCTTCGATAATCTCCGGATAGGATGCCTTCACGGTATAGCCCTTTCTCTCCAGGATCTCCCGGCCCTTATTACCGATGGCATAGATCACGATGTCTTCTGCCTTCCAGTCCTCCTGTCCGGTGATCAGCTTGGTCACGTTGGAGTTGTAACCGCCTGCCAGCCCTCGGTTGGAGGTGATGACAATGACCGCCTTTTTGGGAGACGCCCCCGGAACCAGATATTTGTGTTCCAGATGGCCTACCCGGGACAGGATATTATTTACGGTATCATACATACAGTCAAAATACGTCTGAGAACGTTCTGCACCTGCTCTGGCTCTCTGAAGCTTTACCGTAGATACCAGCTTCATGGCCTTGGTGATCTGCTGTGTGCCCTGAATGCTGGTCTTACGGCGCTTGATATCACGCATTGATGCCATAGTTACCTCTCATTCTGCCGCATTCCGCGGCCGACACACTTATTTCAGAAACTCTGCTTTGAAATCATTCAGTGCTTTTACAAGCTTCTCTTCCGTAGCATCTGAGATCACCTTTTCCTCAGCGATGGCTGCGGGGATCTCGGGATGCTTGGTATCCAGATACTCGAAGAACTCCTTCTCGAATCTGGTAATGTCCTCTACAGGCACATCCAGCAGAAATCTCTTGGTAACTGCGTAGATGATAATAACCTGATACTGTACCGGCATGGGCTGGTACTGAGGCTGCTTCAGCACTTCCTTGATCCGTTCGCCCTGTGCCAGCTTCTCCTTGGTATCCGCATCCAGTTCGGAACCGAACTGTGCGAAGGAAGCCAGCTCTCTGTACTGAGCAAGCTCGGTACGGATAGGTGCTGCGATCTTCTTCATTGCCTTGATCTGTGCCGCACCACCTACACGGGATACGGACAGACCTGCATTTACCGCAGGACGGAAACCGGAGTTGAACATTTCTGTCTCCAGATAGATCTGTCCGTCGGTAATGGAAATAACGTTGGTAGGAATGTATGCGGATACATCTCCTGCCTGAGTCTCGATGATAGGAAGTGCCGTCAGGGAACCTCCGCCGTATTCATCACTCATGCGGACTGCACGCTCCAGCAGTCTGGAATGCAGGTAGAATACGTCACCGGGATATGCCTCACGTCCGGGGGGACGACGAAGGAGCAGGGAGAGTGTACGGTATGCGGTAGCATGTTTGCTCAGGTCATCATACACTACCAGTACGTCTTCCCCGTTCTCCATCCACTCCTCACCGATGGCACATCCGGAATAAGGAGCGATATACTGTAAGGGAGCCAGGTCACTTGCCGTGGATACCACAACGGTGGTATATGCCATGGCGCCGAACTCCTCCAGTGTTTTTACGATATTAGCTACGGTAGACGCTTTCTGACCGATAGCTACATAGATACATTTTACATTCTGACCCTTCTGGTTGATGATCGTATCGATCGCAATAGCGGTCTTACCGGTCTGACGGTCACCGATGATCAGCTCACGCTGACCTCTGCCGATGGGAACCATGGAGTCGATTGCCTTGATACCTGTCTGGAGCGGCGTGTCTACGCTCTTACGAGTGATAACACCACTTGCCACACGCTCAATCTTACGGAATTTGTCGGTCTGTACGGGGCCTTTGCCGTCAATAGGCTGTCCTAAGGAGTTCACTACTCGTCCAAGCAGCGCGTCTCCTACGGGAACCTCTACCACACGTCCGGTGGTCTTGACGATATCGCCCTCTTCGATATTGCTGGCACTTCCCAACAATACGACACCGACATTATCTTCTTCCAGATTCAGCACCATGCCATATACATCGCCGGGGAACTGTAACAGCTCACCCTGCATGGCATTTTCCAGTCCATGTACACGAGCGATACCATCCGCTACCTGGATGACGGTTCCGACATCGGAGACATCCAGCTGGGAAGAATATCTTTCGATCTGTTCCTTAATGACGGAACTTATTTCTTCTGGTCTTAAATTCATGGATCTGTCGCACCTTTCTTTCAGCCGGTCATCCCAGCTGAATATTTAATAATTGTTTCTTTATATCTTCCAGTTTGGTCCGGATACTGCTGTCCACTACCCGGTCACCTACCCGGATCACCATTCCGCCGATCAGTGTCGGATCCACACGGTAATACACGTCAAAGGACCGGTAGGAAGTCGTCTGAAGCAGCTTGGCTTTCACTGCCTGCTTCTGAGCCTCCGTCAGTTCCACTGCGGTATCCACATATGCGGTTCCCATCTTTTCAGATTCTCTGACCAGTTCGGTAAAATAAGCAATGATCGCTTTCAGTGAACCGTAGCGTTCCTTGGTCACCACGATCTTGAGAAACTCTGTCAGATCATCGTCTACTCTGCCGTGGAAGACCTGTTCCACCATGGAGAGTTTTTCCTGTTTGGGGATCCCGGGATGCTTCATCAGCTTGTCAAAATCCGGATTGTCTTCCAGAATCTTTTCAAGCTGCGCGGTCTCATTCATCAGCCGGACCGCATTTCCATGGTCGACTGCCACTTCGAAAAGGGCTTCTCCATAGACTTTGGAAACTAATTTTGCCATGTATCCTCACCCATTTCCTTCAGCGTCTCTTCGATCAGGCTGCTCTGTCTGGCGGTGTCTATGGACGCACCGATAAGCTTCCCTGCCATGACAGATGCCACGGATACGATTTCCTGTTTGATCTCGTCGGACATTTTCTGCTTTTCCAGTCTGGCTTCTTCCTGTGCTCTCGCCAGGATTCTGGCTGCCTCTTCCTTGGCCTGTGCGACGATGCGCTCCTCGTTCTGGAGAGCCCGTCTTCTGGCATCACTTAAGATGTCCTCCGCCTCTTTGTCGATGTCCTTCAGTTTTGCCTCATACTGTGCCTTCAATTCTGCGGCTTTTTCCTGATTGTCCTTCGCCTCTTCCAGTTCTCCCCTGATCTTCTCTTTACGATCATTTAAGAACTTTCTGGCCGGATTGAACAGGAAATAGCTGAGTGCCAGGAACAATACGAAGATGGCAATGATCATCAGGCAGGAGTCTGCCAGCAGCTGCCAGTCCAGGTCAAACAGTCTTGACATGGTCTCGCCTTCTGTTAATAGTATCATTTTCATCCGCATTCCTTTCGTTTAATCAGGGAAGTAAGGGCTTTACGAACAGCAGCAGCATAGCGATCAACAGACCGTACAGACCGGTGGTCTCGGCAACTGCCTGTCCCAATAACATGGTAGAAGTGATCTCGGACTTTGCTCCGGGATTACGTCCTACTGCTGCAGCAGCATGTCCTGCTGCGATACCCTGTCCTACACCGGGTCCGATACCGGCAATAACTGCCAGACCCGCACCGATTGCAGAACAACCTAAGATAAAGTTTTCATTGAAATCCATAGTAAATCCTCCTATTATTGAGATTCTTATCCGAATCCTTCTAGCACAGTTTT
This sequence comes from uncultured Acetatifactor sp., assembly GCA_934436435.1. Taxonomy (GTDB): domain Bacteria; phylum Bacillota; class Clostridia; order Lachnospirales; family Lachnospiraceae; genus Acetatifactor. The sequence continues at coordinate 21,066 of CAKSAN010000005.1, forward strand.
ATAGAGCTATACAGCTTTAAGCGTCTCCTCTTGCATTGGCAATATAAGTCATGGTCAGCATACAGAATACGTATGTCTGGATGGCTCCGGAGAACAGGTCAAAGTATACATGCAGCGCTGCGGGCCACGCCGTGGCGATTACGCCTAACAATCCATAGATCAGTGCCATCATTACCGTTCCCGACAATATATTCGCAAACAGACGTAAAGACAACGAGATCGGTACCGCGATCTCACTGATCAGGTTGATAGGCAGCCAGATCGGCAGCCAGGGCGGCAGCGGTGAACACATACCTTCCCAGATTTCCTTCGGCTTCTGATATTTGAACTGATTGTAATGGATCAGCAGAAAGGTCAGAATACCGAGGGGCAATGTCACGCCATAGTCCGCTGTGGGGGGACGCAGGCCTAACAGACCGGAAATATTGCTCACCAGAATGAATATGAAGATCGTTCCGATGTAGTTGTAGAACTTCGGTGCGGCCTTGCCCATGGGAGTATCCACCATGGCATCCAGCTTCTCCACGATCAGCTCCACCACATTCTGAAAACCTTCCGGCACTTCTCTGGCTTTGGCCATACATCGATTGGCCGCAATGGCAAAACCAATGATCAGCAACATGACGATCAGCACACACACATGTGTGGTCGTTATCCATACCTCATGGCCGAAAAAGGAATATTTGAACACGCCATGTATCATAAAATCGATATTATCGGCACCGGATAACAGAATTCCATGTTCCATTGTTTCACCTCCTTATTGTTTATTCTGTTGTTCCTCTGTCACTTCTCCGGCCTTCGGCGTTTCCTCTTCTTCCGGAGTCTGCGGGGCATTTTCACCTTCCGCAGTCTCCTCCGGCATTGCCTGAGGTATCGGGTCCGTTTCATGGAACAGTTTATTGCATAATTTATGGGTAATCGGCTGTAGAAATGCCGTTACTTTCAGGCTCATATAAGAGAAAAAGAAAACCAGGGGATTCATTGCCTCAGTGACCATGATCACCACGAGGCAAAAGATCACAATGGCATAACGCAGCACATATGCCCGGAAGATCATCCTGCTGGCGGTCTTCTCCGGCTGGTCCAGCGCCCGGTCCAGAGAGCGGTACATGTGATACGTGGAAGCGCAGGCCAGCAGAATGCCGAACCATAAGCTTTTGGCATACATGACCTCATCCCTTACCTTAAATGCTCCTATGATCTGTGCCAGCACTCCCAGGAACAGGATTCCCAGTTCCATTTCCAAAACGGTTCTATTTATCTTTTTTAGTGTGTTTATCATCGCTGTCTTCATAAATTGTTCTGGCCATCCGGTATACATTCTGCCCTCCGGCCACAGCTCCCATACAGAAAAGCAGGATCATCCAGAAATTCGTTCCGAAATGCCCGTCCAGCCAGATTCCTGCCGCAGACATCAGGCAGATCGGTACCAGCATATTGATACCAAATTGCATGACCAGTGTGACCGCCCGAAACACCTGTCTGTCGTAGGGTTTCTTTTTTCTTGACACTGTATCCTCCTGTGTTGATTTCTGCTCTCGGCATTTATTTTTGTATATTTTTGAAAATATTGTCCCCTTACAAGGCAAACCTATAGTCATTATAACGAAATCTTAACATGATGTCCAGTAAAATCACCTTGTCATAATGGTAAAAAATCTATAAAATCCTGTCAAAAAAAAGATTGACTTAAAAGGATTGGGGAAGTACTATTTGAATAACTATCCATAGCACAAAATTATGTCAATATGTATATCGAATGAAAGAAGAATGTCCAATGGCTGCAGCTACAGACGAACAACTTATGATACGGATCGCGACACCGGAAGATGCCGCGGCTCTGGTGGCTATTTATGCCCCCTATGTGGAGAATACCCCCATCACTTTTGAATATACGGTTCCTACCGTGGAAGAATTTGCGGAACGGATCCGCCACACCCTTGCCCGTTACCCCTATCTCATAGCGGAAAAAGGCGGTGTTCCCGTGGGCTATGCGTACGCCTCCGCTTTCAAAGGACGTGCCGCCTATGACTGGTCGGTGGAGACTTCCATCTATGTCAGTCAGGAGGTACGAAGCAGTGGTGTCGGCAGTCTGCTGTATGAAAAGCTGGAGGAATATCTGACTGCACAGCACATCTGTAATGTCTGTGCCTGCATCACTTATCCTAATCCTCCCAGTATCGCTTTTCACGAAAAGCATGGCTATGAGACCGCAGCTCATTTTCACGCCTCCGGCTACAAGCAGGGAAAATGGCATGACATGATCTGGATGGAGAAGACTTTATGTCCTCACACCACACCGCCTGCGCCTTTTATCCCGTTCCCGGAGCTCGGTACATTATAAACCATACAAAGGAGAACACCTATGAGCAACGAATTGCAGATCTACCGCAAACGCCTGATTCCGGAAGAATGTATCTTATTGAAGGATGATATTATTATCGAGCAGACCGAGGATCATATCCTGACCAAATGGAAGACCCTGAATCCCAAGACCACTTTTTCCCATGGCTGTTCCTGTTATTATCTGAAGGAAGGATTCAAGATCAGCAAGTTCTACCGTCACGACGGCTCCCTGCTGTACTGGTACTGTGATATTGTGGAATACACTTATCAGCCGGAGAGCAATTCCCTGATCGTTACAGATCTGCTGGCTGACATTATCCTGTATCCCGACGGCAGAATGCATGTGGTGGATCTGGACGAGCTGGCCGAGGCTCTGGAAAAAGGACTGATCACCCAGGCACAGATGAGCGCCTGCCTGCGCCAGCTGAACAATCTGATCACCATCATCTACCGTGACAAATTTGATAGACTACAAAGCCCATTGGAAAAGAGCGGGCTGTAGACTGCATTGCCCAGGTTAGAACTATTCAGAGTAACGCATTCGCAAAATCGCACTTGCAGTGCTTACTTTTTGCTCATGTGTTTACTTCGTCAAATAAATAAGCGTGAAGCTTCTTACGAATACAAGTATTCGCCGAAGTTTCACGCTTATTTATTTTACTCTGAATAGTTCAGCAGGTTTCCGATGCAGTGTCCCAGAATCGACAGCAACGTGACATCCTCATCTGACCATTTGCGGTTGCGGTTGAATACATCATAATGGACAATGACATTCGGAACCCCCTCCTTGCGGGAAAGACATTGCAGGGAAGCTCCGATCTCCTGCTTCTGCATCACGGCAAATGCCGCCGAATTCCGGGATCTGAGCTTTACCATATTGGATTCCACAAAATTATCGTCATCTCCAAACAGCGCAAGATACTTCTCATCCTCAAAGAGTCCTCTTCCGTCAGTCACTCCTGCAATATAATTGCCGTTCCTGCAGACCAGAGATGCCCCTGCATCCGATAAAATCGTGATTCCGTCCAGATCGAACAGGCTGCGGATCTGTTGCAGCCTCTCTTCCTTCTTCACGATGGAGTCCACTCCGGAGATACATAATTCTGTGATCATTGCCGTAATGACTTCCCGTTTCTTCTCCTTGGATACCGCATAGGCCATGGCCATGTTCTGCATATCATCGGATTCCAGTCTGCCATGAAGTCTTTCTTCATATATGATATGGCGGTTCTTGCCTTTTTCTTTGGCAAGGTAGAGTGCCTTATCCGCTTTCCGCATCAATTCCTCATATTCGGTTCCATCCACCGGGTACTCCGATACGCCGATGGAGGCCGTCACACGGATCTTCGGATCAAACGCCAGGGCAAATTCCTTCGCCATGGTCTTTAACAGCGTCTTCAGCTGTTCTCTGGTCTCCACCATTTCCAGCAGGATCACATATTCGTCTCCGCCGAATCGTCCGATGACACCCCGCTGTCCCACCATCACCTGCATGATCTCCGCCACTCTGCGGATCACCTGATCTCCGAAGATATGACCGTAGGTGTCATTGATATGCTTGAAATCATCAATATCAATGATCACCATCCATCTGGTGTTGTGGTCCTTGCGGTTCAACTGTTCGATGGTATATTCCGTCCATGCCCGCTTGTTCAGCAGTCCGGTTCCCGCATCTCTGGCCGCCGGTGTCAGGTAATAAGCTTCCTTCCGGTGATCCCGGTCCGGGATTATGATACCTGCCACCATATCACGCCTTTTCGGGATCCGGGCACCCTTCACCTTCCATATTTCCTTGTTCTCCTGCCCGCGGACAAACTCCATTTCGAAGAGATCCTCCCCGTTGCGCAGGTGGGCGCAAAAGGTCCGTAACTGATCTTCCAATCTGGCGGCATCACTGCTTTCCTGCGCTTTCTCCATGTTCCGGATCATGACATTCAGAGATCCTTCAAACTGGTTCATGGCACGTTCATTGACATATTTATAGATGGAAATACTGTCCTGCTCCATCAGATATTCAAAAAAGTACACATCCTCCAGCGTCATGAAATGACGGTATTTCAAAACATTCTGTTCCAGACGCAGGTTCCGCCCCTCCAGATCACGAATGTCGGAAATGGTGATCTGGTACAGCGGGATGCCATTCTCCGTCTGCTCGCTCTGTTCCAGACGCAGATAGACATTCCGTACACTGTCCTTCAGATTGTGAAGTGCCGTGATCAGTTCCAGAGGCCGGAACGGTTCCTCCTTCATCGCTTCCCTCAACAGTTCCCCGTCTTCGGGCAGAAGCAGCTCACTCACCGGCCGGAAAGAATTCTCCCCAATGAATTCATAGTAAAATTCCGACGCCTTGGCCACCACCAGATCCTGCCTTACGAAGAGCTTCCAGTCCATGATTCTGTTCGCATAACCCTTTTGTTCTACGCTGTTTACTTTCATAGTTTTTCGCTTTCGTTTAGTAAAATACGTGTCCTCCGATGTTGATACCGGTCAATCCCTCTACCGGGGTACGGAAATACACACAGTTGCCTACATTGGTTACTCCGGACATAGCTTCATCCGCCGCCTGATAACAGCGGCTGGTAGCCTTGTTGGTGGCCAGCGCAAGTTCCAGTCTTCCACTGGCTACCGGTGAAAACTGTTTGTTCTGATAGATCACTCCCACCACCGTATTGGGGTAGATGGAACTTCTGACGCGGTTGATGACGACACTGGCTACTGCCAGCTGTCCATCGTAAGGTTCTCCGCCCGCTTCGCAATAGATCAGGTTCGCCAGCAGATAACGGTCTCCCTCCTCAAAGGAGATGTCCGAAATATCCCGCCAGGTTGCATTCGCCGCCCTCTGAGACATGGCGATCTCTTCTGCCAGTTTCTTCCGTAGGGTTTCCAGATTCTCCTCTTTTTGTTTGATCTCCGCCTCATATTCCAGGGCTCTCTGTTCCGCTGCCGAAATATCCCCGGCATATTTTGCAATACTGTTGGATGTCTGGCTGATCAGGCCCGACACCTTGCTTTTCTCGGCTTCCGCTTCCACCTTCAACTGATCCAGTTCCGCTTTCTCTGTCTGAAGTCTGGCTTCTTCCTCTTCGATCAGCTTGCGGTTCTCTTCGAATTCTTTCAGTTTCTTCTGGTCATAAGCGGCGATCCGTTCAAAAAAGTCTGCGGCATTTAACAGTTTATCAAAGCTCTGGGCACTGAGAAGTGCGTTGATGTAGCTGGTCTCATTCCGTTCGTACATATCCCTTACCCGGATCACCATGCATTCATACTGCCAGCTTTCTGTAGCCTTCGCTTCTTCCAGACTGGCCTGGGTATCTGCGATCTCCTGTTCTTTGTCCGCAATCTTTTGTTCCAGATCCGCCAGGTTGTTGCTGACTTCCGTCAACTGACCGTTCAGATTATTCAGTTGTCCCTTGAGGGAATTCTGTTCTCCTTTCAGGTTCTCCAGATTGTCATTTTCCTGATTCAGCTGGTTCTGCAGATCATTTTTCTCCTGCTGTTCCTGCTGGATCTGCTGCCAGGTACTGCTGGTAGCTTGCACTTTATTGTCTTCTGAAGAAAAGGCTCCTGCAAGGATCACTGCTGCCAGCAGCACAGCTGTCTTCTGTAGGCGCTTCAACCGTTTTACTCCTTTATCTGTTGCTCAGACCTCGATATGTATCGTACGTCCTGTTTTGCGATACTGCACGCATTCCACTCCGGCGGCTTCAAACATCCGTCTGGCTGCCCGGTTGGAAGGAGTGCCCTGATACTTGTCACTGTCGTATACCACCGTGCGGATCCCTGCCTGGATGATGGCTTTTGCACATTCATTGCAGGGAAAGAGGGAGACATACAGTTTCGTCCCCTCCAGGGATCCTCCGCGGTAGTTCAAAATGGCATTCAGTTCACTATGTGTCACAAAGGGATACTTGGTCAGATTCCTGTCCTCCGCATTCTCCCTCTCCCAGGGAAAATCATCGTCGGAACAGCCCTTGGGAAAGCCGTTGTATCCCATGGACAGGATCTTGTTGTCCGGGCTGACGATACAGGCTCCCACCTGTGTATTGGGATCCTTGGAGCGCATTCCCGACAGATGGGCCACGCCCATAAAATATTCATCCCAACTGATATAGTCACTGCGTTTGGCACTCATGGGTGTCTCCTCTATTTGGTACCGAAAATACGGTCTCCCGCATCTCCCAGTCCGGGAACAATATATCCGTGATCGTTCAGCTTCTGATCCATTGCTCCGATATAGATATCCACATCCGGATGCGCTTCCTGCATTGCCTTAACCCCTTCGGGTGCAGCGATGATGCACAGCAGACGGATGCTCTTGCAGCCCTTGTCCTTCAACAGCTGAATGGCTGCGATGGAGGAACCACCGGTTGCCAGCATGGGATCTACCACGAATACTTCACGCTCTGCGCAGTCTGCGGGCAGCTTGCAGTAATACTCTACGGGCTTTAAGGTCTCGGGGTCACGATACAGACCGATATGTCCTACTTTCGCAGCGGGGATCAGGGACAGCATGCCGTCTACCATGCCCAGTCCGGCACGCAGAATGGGTACCAGTGCCAGCTTCTTGCCCTTTAACTGTTTTACGGTGGTCTTGCAGATAGGAGTCTCGATCTCCACTTCTTCCAGAGGCAGATCCTTGGTAGCTTCATAGCCGATCAGCATTGCGATCTCGCTGATATTCTGTCTGAAATCCTTGGTACCCGTCTCCTTTCTGCGGATGATTCCGATCTTCTGCTCGATTAAAGGATGATCCATAACTACTACTTTTGACATATTGTTGTCCTCCTGTGTTTTGGTATTTGTTATAGTGGTACTTCGTTATTGTGCGTCTGTATGGTGCCTCAGATCTCTTCGATCAGGCTGATTCTGCGGCTGTGTCTCTCTTCTCCGGAAAAAGGTGTGTTCAGGAAGGTCTCTACGATCTCCAGAGCCAGATTCTCACCTACGATGCCCGCACCCATCGCCAGCATATTGGCATCGTTGTGCAGTCTGGTCATCTTCGCCGACAGTGGATCGGAGCAAAGTGCGCAGCGGATTCCCGGTACCTTATTGGCGGAAATGCTGATGCCGATGCCGGTGGTGCAGATCACAATGCCCTTCTCACAGGTACCGTCTGCCACAGCCTTTGCCGCCGCATGCCCGAATACGGGATAATCACAGCTTGCTTTGCTGTCGCAGCCCATATCCCGATAAGGAATGTTTTTCTCCTCTAAATATTTCTTGACTCTTTCTTTCAGATCATATCCGCCATGATCACTTGCGATTGCTATCATTCTAATATGTCCTCCTTGTCTCCTTACAGCTTTACCACTTTATGTCCCGCCGCTTTCAGCAGCCGGTTCATAATGGCCTGTCCAAAGCCTTCCGTGGAAAATCCCTCGGAATAGATCTTCGTCACGCCCTCATCATCGAATTCCCGCAGGATCGTATACAGATGTCTGGCAATGCTGTCCTCATCCCTGCGGCTGCCGACGCTTTTCACCACATCTGCCGCATAGCCCGACAGCATCTCTTCCGTTCCGATGATACCGGTCTTCTCTCCCGCTGCATGGTCTGCTGCCGCGGCCCGGTTGATATACTCTCTCACCTGCTCCGGTGCACCCTCTACGATCGTCAGCTCTCCCTTGGGCGCATAATGTCTGTATTTCATTCCGGGAGCCTTGGGAGCCTGTCCGCTGTCTGCCCGCAGGATCGTGGTATCCGTGTCCACCGTTCCCAGCACGGCACTCAGCTTTTCCTGTGTAATATATCCGGGACGAAGGATCTGGGGCGGTGCCACCGTCAGATCAATAATCGTGGACTCCAGACCGATGCCGACTTCTCCGCCGTCAATAATGGCATCGATCCGCCCCATCATATCCTCCTCCACATATTTCGCCACCGTGGGGCTGGGCTTGCCGGAGGTATTGGCACTGGGGGCCGCAATGTATCCGCCGCTGTACTCGATCAGCTTCTGTGCTGCCGGGTGCGAGGGCATCCGGATCGCCACCGTGTCCAGTCCTCCCGTCGTCTCCAGGGGTACCGCATCGGATTTCGGCAGGATCATGGTCAGCGGTCCCGGCCAGAATGCATCCGCTATTTTCCGTGCTTCCTCCGGAATCTTATCGGTGATCTTCTCAATGTCTTCAAAGCGATAGACATGCACGATCAGCGGATTGTCGGACGGTCTGCCCTTCGCTGCGTATATTTTCTCGGAGGATGTGGGGTTCAACGCATCTCCCCCCAGGCCGTACACCGTCTCGGTGGGGAATGCCACCAGTCCTCCCCGCTTCAGGATCTCTCCCGCAGCCCGGAGTTTCCTGTCGTCTTCCTCACTGACGGAGCCCTCTCCGGGATGAATCTTTATGATCTCAGTCTCCATGTTTTACCCTTCTGTGTTCTAAATTGCATTTGGATATAGTATAGCATATCCCGGATAAAATGGAAAGCGTGTTTCTCATGGCATTTCCTGTTTTTTGGTATCTTGTTGTGCTATATATTGTAAGATCCCCTTGTGGACCGACCATGCCACTCTGTCCTGATAGGTCTCGTCGCACAGTTTTTCCGCCTCTGCCGCATTGGACAGGAATCCGCATTCCACGATCACTATGGTTCCCTGGGTCTTCTTAAGAAGATAGTAGCTGTCGTTTGGCTTGATCTGTCTGTGATTCTCCGGATCCAGATCTCCTACCATCTGCTTCTGGATCAGCTCCGCCAGTTTTTCCCCTCCGGTACTTCCGTTGTAATAGAAGACCTGTGCTCCGTGGACATATTCCTCCGGGTAGCTGTTCTGGTGGATGCTCACGGTAAGCACCGGATCCGTCTGTTCTATCTTCTCGATCCTGCGCTTCATATCCTGTACTTTCTTATTAGAAGCATCGGAGTCATACAGGCCGTCCTCCGTCTCTCTGGTCAGAACGACATGGATCCCGTCCGCCTCCAGATATTGTTTCAGTCTCTGCACGATCCGAAGGTTGATGTCCTTCTCCAATGCACCGTTGATCCCGATCTTGCCGGGATCGTCTCCGCCGTGTCCCGCATCGATCACCACCGTATAAGCCCCCTCTTTTGCGGCACTTCCCGCACCCCGCAAAATATTCACGGCATTCACGGTATTCGCATATTCCGCCGTTTCTCTGCCCAATACCGCCATAGACAACAAAAGCAGACATACCATAATAAGCTTCCCTGTTTTCTGTTCCATCCCCGTTCTCCGGCATCTCTTATATTCTATATGATTTTATATGCTTTGGGGGGTGGAAATATCTGCCGAAAATTAAGAAATCCTTTCGTTTTAAACTATTGCATCCCATTACCACTTCAGCGTATAATAAAGCCATGAAAACAAGCAAAAAAATTCTTTCTATTATTTTATTTATCCTGGGGGGAATCTGTATTCTTGCCACCGTTATCCTGTTCATAAGGGGACAATTGGCGGATCGGCGCATGGAAGAGACCTTGGACGAGTTACGTCCCACGGCGTCCACAGAGACTGCGGACACCACCCCCGAAAGTGAAAGCGAAACGATGGCTGCCACTGTCACTCCCCCGGAGCCGACGGTGGAAGAGACACCGGCTCCCACAGAAGAGATTCCCCGGGTTCCCAACCCTTATGCCGACAGTTTTCTTGCCAATAAGGACATGGCTGCCTGGCTGCAGATTCCGGGGACCAACGTGGATTACCCGGTGATGTGGACTCCCGAGGATGAGACCTATTACCTCTACCGTGCTTTTGACGGAAGCGAGAACAAGAACGGCTGTCTGCTCTTAGATACCGACAGTTGTCTGGATCCTCTCACCACGAACCTCATCATTCACGGTCACAACATGAAATCCGGTGCCATGTTCGGCAATCTGACGGATTATGAGAACAAGGATTTCTATGAGAACCACAAAAACATTATCCTCTATACCGAAGAGTGTCAGCGCAATTACGAAGTAATTGCCGTCTTCCGCTCCCAGGTCTATCGGAAAACGGATCAGGTATTTAAGTTCTACAAATTCTTCCAGGCGGATACCCGGGAAGAATTTGATGACTTTTATAACAATATCAAACAGTTATCCCAGTATGACACCGGCGTTACCGCAGAATTCGGGGATCATTTCCTGACTCTGTCCACCTGCGTATACCATGTAGAGCAGGGCCGTTTTGTAGTCGTCGCCAAAGAAGTGGAATCCGGCGATCACTATCTGCCCGTACAGGAATAACACAATGACTATCAGGAGGTTTTCTTATGAAGAGACTTAAAAAATTTGTCGCACTGTTCACGCTGGCTGCTGTATGCCTTGCCGTTCCCGGCCTCGGGAAAATGACCGCAAAAGCCGCAGAGCCCACCACTTATGTTCTTAACTATAGTGAAAGCCATGGAGAATGGCGTTTCAAGCTGGCATCCAGCTGGTCCGAAGAGGTGCAGGATCGTGAGCTTTATTATCTGCAGCAGGATATCAAGGACGGCGATTATATCGTCATCGACAACGATACCGACTGTAATCCGCTGAATCTGAATGTATCGGTACGCCTCGGCAACCTGACCGTAAAGGCCGCTGTCAAGACACCGGTTGTCTATGCGAAGGGTTATGACGGCGTATTTGTTCTGGACGGAACTACCGCTGCTGTCAACGGTGATGTTTCCCACGCCTATGTATACGGTGGTGCCAGAGCCAACTTTAACAACAATGTGGATACGCTGGAGATGATCGGCCTGTCCAACGACAAATCCAATAATCTGCATGCCTACATCAACTGCGCAGGCACCGTAAACCACCTGATTGCCAAAGACAATCGTGATCAGAGCACTTTCTATGAAGCCTACAGCTTTGCTTCCGGCAAACTGGTCATTGAGGACGGTTCCTTAAGAACAGAGGATCAGTATTACAGCAAGACTGCTTCCGCTGCTCCCGCACAGACCCCTGCCCCCGCTGCAACAGAACAGCCCGCACAGGCTGCCGCTGCTCCTTCTCAGAACACTGCATCTTCCGAATATGACGATGTTCCCAAGACCGGTGAAAGTCCTGTGATGTTCTGGCTTCTGGGTGCCGCTGTTGTATGTCTGGCCGGAGGATACACCCTTCGCAGAAAAAGCGTACAGTAATCGTACAGAATCGCCTGAACAGTAAAAAGCTCAGCCCCTCGTGAAACGACCGGGCTGAGCTCTTTTTATATTATTTCTTAATTATATTATTGCAGGTAGGCGTTGATCAGTTCCCAGGCTGCCTGTGTTCCGTAGCCCAGTCTCCATACCGCCACACCGCCGATATTCCGGGTGGTCATCATGTTCAACTTCACCGCAATGGATTCCGCATCTTCCAGCCAGATCTGGTAGGTGGCGCTTCCGGAAGTCCACTCCGCATAATTCTGACAGGTCTCTTCATCCCACTCCGCCGTGACTCCGGCTCTGCTCATGAAATCCGCCTCATTGTTCATGGTAATATACTCATCCGTTACCTCTGTTCCCTCTGTCTTCCACAGGATCGTATAGAAAGGAAGGGCATTGACTACCTTATTTGCGGGCACTTCCTGCAAGGTTCTTTCCAGACCTCCGGACACATAGCCGATACTTGCCACGCTTCCGGGATCCTTGCTTCCGTGCCAGTGCTCATCATATCCCATGATGATGACATAATCCGCAACCTGTCCCTGGATATCCAGACGATAATAATCATTGAAATTAAACGGTACATAATTGGCAATGGACAACACCAGCCCTCTGTTCCGGCACTGAATGGAAAGCTCTCGTATAAATTCCACATAATGTGGTCCACAGTCACTGCTCAGCTGCTCAAAGTCCACATTGATGCCGTCCAGTCCCAGACTGACCGCCGCATCCGTCACATTCTGTACAAAGTTCTGTCTGCTGGTGGTAGAAGACAGCATGTTCAGGGTACTGATGGCCGTTCCTGTCTCATTGGCGTAATTAAAGTTGTCCACTACGCCCCATACCTGTAAACCCATATCGTGAGCCGTAGTTACATAATTCGTAGTTCCGAAGCTGCGGATGCTTCCGTTCTCATCCGTCAGACTGAACCAGGTCGGTGCGATGACATTCATGCCCTTCGTACCGGATACCATGGAATACAGAGTGTCATTGCCGCCTACGCCGCCGATGGAGTGCCAGCCCAGACAGATCTTGCTGTCAGATGTAAGGGAAGTATATTCCGGTTCCTGATAATCCGTTACCGGTGTCTCCGTCTCTTCCGTAATCTCATCCAGACGCTTATTCTCTACATATCCGATCACAGAATCCGCCGTCTTTACCTTACTCCAGGTCTCCATCTGCTCCAGGATCTCCAACGTATCTCCCTTGGCTGCCTGTGTGAGGATCGGACTCTTGACACCGCCTCTCAAGCGGACTGCCGTATCTTTTTTCAACTGTGCCACCTGTCTGGTTCCCCATTCGGTATAGACCTGTACATGTCTGTCAAAACATTCATAGGAATAATTCGTGAACAGCTTCACATAATCCGCCGCCACATATACGGTATCTCCCTCCGTAAAGCTGATCACATAACCGGTGTCCTGCGTGCCCTCCGTCGTAATATAGGAAGTCTCTCCGAAGGTGGTCCGGATCACTTCCGTCGGGGTGGCATACAACAGCAGATCCTCCGACAGATCTGCATAGAACACTTCATTCATATATTTATGCACAGTTGCCAGATCAAAATAGCATACACCATCTTTGATCAGTGCCTGCTCCTCCACCATTTCATCCTGTAAAATAATGGCACTTCTGTCAGTCTCCGACACCTGATAAAATTCGTTCCAATCGGCCTCTTCCTTGCTGTAGGAATACCTGTCCAACAGCATTTTTCCCAGTGTGCAGCCTCCGATCACAAGGATCAACAGGATCGCCACGATCACCGGTAATATTTTTTTCTTCATATGTGCTCCCATCCGCAGGCATTGCCCGCACCATTCTTGCCTTTGCTTCCCGTTCCGTCCGTTGGTCGGCAGAACAGTTTTATTCTATCACATATCCTCCGTATAATACAAGAAACATTACAAGCCGGATCCTACACTGCGGAACACAGCAGAGAGGCAATCCCGTTTTGCATTCCCGCAGTGTACTCTCCTCGCTACAACTTACCCCGGGCGAGAGCTGACACCCTTTACTCAGGATCCACCTTATCCAGCCGGACCTGACTGATTTCGCCCCGGTCTCCCAGAATATAGTCCGCCATATACGGGCTTTCTTCCCTGACAGCATAGGACGCTGCCTGTGACGGGGAGACCCTTTCTCCGTCGACATACAATTCTGTGCCGTTTTTCTGAAGCTTCCGAAAATATTTTTCTATCTTTCTCCTGGGTGGCTTCTTCCCGGGAGTCCTGTCTTCCTGATTCTCCACTGGCACCTCCTGTCTACAGCATTTTTTGCCAAAAGGATTCGTGAAACACTTTGAAAATGCTGCTTTTTCCGGAATCGGTACATTATGAATATAAATGCCTCTGACAGTACTTATAATAATAAAAACGTTGGAATTATGATTGTGAAAATTATCCGTTGAAATATTATGACCAGACACGTATATGCCTGTAAGACATCTCCATACTATATTTTACAGATCAGCATAACCTTATCCTGCCCAAATACATTAACAGCTATCTGCATAATAAATAAAAATGGGATGAAATGGAACGAAATGTTCCCTCGTAAATCAACAAGAAATAAATGGAAAACTGTCGGCCTCCTCTCCGTACCGGAGTATCAGAGGCATCTATAGGACGGATTATACACTGTGGTCTGCCGTTTGGCAAGATGTTTTATTAAATTTTTTTAAACTGTGAAAGGCTTCTATTGACTAAAATATAGGGAAAGTATAAGCTATATAGCATACCAATGCGAAAGCAGAAAGGAAGTGTTGTCGCATGAAAATAGAAAAAGTAAATGAAAATCAGATTCGCTGTACGCTGACCCGTGAGGATCTTGCCAGCCGCGAATTAAAAATAAGCGAACTCGCCTACGGTACGGAGAAAGCCAAATCTCTGTTCCGTGACATGATGCAGCAGGCAAATTTTGAATTTGGCTTTGAGGCGGAGGATATTCCGCTGATGATCGAGGCCATTCCTCTAAATGCCGACTGCATCGTACTGATCATTACCAAAGTGGAAGATCCGGAAGAACTGGATACCCGTTTCTCCCGTTTCGCACCTTCCGTCACGGAGGATGCGGACGCTGATGCCGACATCGGTTCTGCCGATGAGGTTCTGGATCTGTTCCGCCGCATCCAGAATGAGGAGGCAGCAGCAGAAGCTTCTGCCGCTCCCGCCCCCGAGGAGAAGGATGCCGTTCGTTCCCGCCTGTTCCGCATGGACTCTCTGAATCAGGTGTTAAGCGCTGCCGCTGTGGTGGGGAATCATTACCACGGCCTCAGCTCCCTGTATCACGAGGAAGGGAATGCCTATTATCTGGTTCTGACCCAGGGGGAGGAAGACCGTGACGTCTTCGACAGAGTCTGCAATGTCATCTCGGAATACGGCGTTCCCAGACGCTCCACTACCGCAAGCCGGACTTTTCTCGATGAGCATTGTTCTACCCTGATTGCGGATCACGCTTTGCAGAGTCTTTCCAATCCTTCAATGTAACGACAGATCATAACATTCAGGAGAGTTCCCACCGCTGTGGGAGCTCTCTTATTTTATACCTTATTATACCTGCCCCTCCGGGCGAGGGCATACGGGAAAGGAGCCGGGGAACGCGTAACTTGAAAATATAACCATATTCGCATATAATGGTGTTTAATACACGAATTGCTCCGTTGCCATGCAGCTTACGCAATTCCACACACATTCGGGATTACAAAGGGACGAACCGCCGGCTACGGCGGAAAGGATGTACACGATATGATTTCCGATGAAGAATTATACCGACAATACTTAAACGGCGATGAAACAGGACTGGAAGAATTGATGAGAAAATACGGAGACCCACTGACCTTGTACATCAACGGCTATCTGCATGACGTTCACGAGGCAGAGGACCTGATGATAGAAGTATTTTCCTACCTGTTCGCCAAAAGACCCCGTATCCGGGACGGCGGGTTCAGGGCTTACCTGTATAAAGCGGCGCGGCATATGGCCTTGCGCCACAAAAGCAGACGGCGGCATCACTTCTGCCTTGATGACCTGGCCAAAGAGCCGGAAGGCGGGAAACTGGTAGATGAGATGATCCGGACAAAGGAACGGAACCAGATCCTGCATTTGTGCATGAGTGAGTTACATCCGGATTACAGGGAGGCACTTTATCTGACCTATTTTGAGGGTATGAGTTACCTGCAGACCGCCGAGGTTATGGGAAAAAGCGTGAAGCAGATCACTAATATAGTGTACCGGGGGAAAGAGCGTCTGCGGGGATTATTGGAACGGGAGGGAATTACAAATGCGGAGCCATGAGGAACGAATCGCGGAAGTACGACGACGGATTGCGGAAAAAGAACGGCAAAAGAGGCTCAAACAGCGGCGGATTGCTGCAGCATCCTGCGTAGCGGCATGCCTTGCGGTGATCGTCGTTGCTTCCTTTGCCATGCCCGGTGTTTCCGGACAAATGACACCATGGATCTCTGACGGATATGAAACAGCGGCAACGATCCTGGGCGGTGGTGTGGCCCCCGGATATATCATAATAGGACTGCTTTCATTTCTTCTGGGTGTGTGCGTGACGATCCTGTGTTTTCGTATCCACCGGCTGGACAAAAAAGAACAGGCAGAGCAAAAGGGGGACAGTGTCAATGGAACTGATCAGTAATCTTTTGCAACTCTTCGTTACCCTCCTCGGCTTCTGTCTGAGCGGCATTCGTTATCTGAAACACCGGACGCTGACGTATTTTCTGCTGATCTGCTTTTACGGCTGTTTTACACTGGGCTCCCTGTACTGGACATTGTATCTTTTGTTGTTTTCCGAAACACCGCGGGTCTTTTATGTAGCGGAATTCGGCTGGGTCTCCAGCGTTATTTTTCTCTGCCTCCTGCAATATACCCTCTCCTCCCCGGAGGAAAGAAGCTTTTCCTGTCGGAAATCCCTGCTGGCTCCGCTGATCGGAGTTCCGCTGTGCGTGTTTTACTGTACCTTTGGAGACAATCTCTCCAACCTGCTCTGGTGCGGCATGATGATCCTTGTCTCCTATCGTTCCATCCACGGTCTTGTCTACGCAGGGACGCAGACAGGAAACGGACGGAAGCTGCGGTATTTTCACATCGGAGTGCTTTGCTATGTTGCGTCGGAATACGCTCTGTGGACCTCCGGGTGCTTCTGGCCGGATGACTCTATTTTCAGTCCCTATTGCTGGTGTGATCTTCTGTTGACGGGCTGCCTTTTCGGGTTGCTGCCTGCCACGGGAAAGGCGGTGGAGCCATGACTTATATTGAAAATGTATTTATCTGTATGGCCTCGCCCCTGTTGATCGCCGCCCTGTGCATGGGAAAGCGGCAGATCAAATTCTTTCTGTGCTGTCTTGCGGGAATGGGGGCGTGCCTGCTCTCCGCTTACATCAATACCTTTTTCGCCGCACTTTACGCGGCAGATACCATTGCCACCACCGCAGAGATCGCCCCTGTGGTAGAGGAAGTGATGAAGCTCCTGCCGCTGCTCTTTTATCTTCTTGTGTTTGATCCCGAACCGGGGCCGATAAAAAATGCCGCCATCATCGTTGCACTTTCCTTTGCCACCTTTGAGAACGTCTGCTATCTGATTCAAAACGGAGCCGGACATTTTTCCTTTATCTTTTTCCGGGGCATTGGAACAGGTGCCATGCATGTGATCTGTGGTGCCATCGTCGGCGGGGGACTGGCATATGTATGGCAGCGCACCTGGCTGCAGATCGCCGGAACCTGCGGTCTGCTCGGGGCAGCCATCACTTTTCATGCAACTTATAATCTTCTGATCGCCTATGGCGGTGCGATACAGTATATCGCATATATTCTGCCTGTGCTGATCCTGACGGCAGGGAAGCTGATCGCCCGCCGCCTGACCCAGAGTCACAACTGAATCCTGTCTTTTGCGGAGCTGCTGTCCGGCAGCTCCTTTTTTTTGAAAAATTTAATTTTCCGGTGAGAGTTTTTTCGTTTTTTTGTACCTAATAAGATGAAAGGCATGCGTATTTTATGATTTTACTTTCCGAAGGGAGGTTTTTAACGATATGTATGATACAGAAAAACGGGTCGAACTGGTGAAAAAACGGGTGCTTGAAAAGTGTCGCCGGAAGGAGCGCCGCGGGATCTGCCGGCTGTCTGCCCTGTGCATGGCACTGTTTGCGTTCCTTGTGGGAACGGTGCACATGGCGGCCGGCCAGACGCAGATCACTGCCCGGGGAATGTACGGCTCTATCCTGCTGCATGAAGATGCAGGCGGTTATGTACTGGTGGGGGTAATTTCTTTCGCCACGGCAGTCGTAATCACTGTGCTGTGTATCAGACTCCGGGAAAGAGAACACCGCGGACAAGGCACGGGAAAAGGAAACGCATCACAACAACGGGAGGGAAAAAATAAATGAGAAAACAAAGAAGACGGATCTATGCGGCGCTGCTTTGCAGTTCCATGGTACTTTCTCTGGTCTCCACACCGGTATCGGCAGCGGAAACCGGACAGATGCCGAATCCCCAAGAGCATGCAGCGGAGTTCTATTCGCAGGAAAGTGTATCTGGAAACGAAGCCTCCACTGTATCAGAAAACGTAGCTACGGCGGCCCTGAATGGGCTGTCCGTGGCTGTGCTGGCTGCAAACAGTGTAGCAGAGGTGACGACAGCGGCAGAACTGACCGCGGCGCTGGAAAACAGTGCAAATGACACTGTCAAGCTGATGGCAGACATTACCATCGACACCACGTTGGTTGTCAGCCATACCGTCACTCTTGACCTGAACGGCCATATACTCAAATATGAAAATAATACTGTCCAGGGCAGCGTTATCACGGTGGGAAGTGGCGGCGTGTTGACGATTCAGGACAGTGATGCAACGGCTTCGCACCATTTTACCCCGGACGGTAACGGCCTGTGGGTACTGGATGAAGTAAATGGTACGGAAAATGTCTCCGGCGGCATTATCACAGGAGGTGATGCCCCATATGGCGGCGGCGTGTATATCCATGATGGCGGCAAACTGACAATGCAAGGAGGAAATATTGTCGGCTGTAAGGTCGGCGGCAGCGAGGGCTCGGGCGGCGGCGGTGTGTGTATTAAAGGCGGCACCTTCCGCATGATGAGTGGAAGCATCATAGGCTGTTTGGTGGATATTTATTTTGCCTATGGTGGCGGCGTGTGGCTCGAGGGAAGCAGCAGCGAATTCATTATGGAAGGCGGCAGCATTGAACATTGTGCAGTCAACAGTCTTACTCATGGTTATGGTGGCGGGGTATGCGCAACGGGTGTAGCCGGGGACCTGTCGGAGGGTGCGCGCTTTACCATGACAGGCGGAAGCATTACGGAATGCAGTGTCAGCGGTCGTCTCTCTGGCAATGGCGGTGGCGTAGGCATAACGCCAGAGCTAGGAGGTCGTCCTGTTTTTACGATGAGCGGCAGCGCATTTATTGACAGTAATACAGCTCGAACGGTTTACTACTCTAACCTATTATCTGGGGATAATATATGTATTTCCGGTGGCATAATGCATGCTAATGGCGGAACAATGGCAGCGTCGCCGGCCGGATCAAATAACTGCTCATTGTATAATTATTCAAGCGGATTGATTACCGGCGGAAGCAGTGAAACCACTATTTTCAAAGGCTATGTTGTAAACCGCTCATACGCTACAATTTCCGGTGGCAAGTTTATGGATACGGTGTTAAATGACGGATATTCCTGTATTATTTCCGGAGGAGAATTCTATGGGGCGGTAACAAATAAGGATACGATTAACAACGGTGTATTCTATGGATTAGTGACCAATACCGGTACAATTAATGGCGGGTCGTTTGCAACCCTGCCGGCTAGCGACGGTTCCACATGGTATCCGGTAACCTTTGAGTGGAATGACGGAACGGCTAAAGCAGAAAATCGTCATGTGATGGAGAATACTACAGTCACTCCTCCTGCCCCTGCCCGTACCGGCTATCGTCTTGCCTATTGGTATCAGACAGATGAAAATACAGCGTTTGACTTTGACACCCCTGTTACCGGAAAGATGACACTGAAGGCAAAATGGGCGCGGTTATATGCCATAGATGTCCTGACCGAGGGACAAGGCACTGCGCAGGCCAGTCCGACTTCTGCGGCAGCGGGTGACAAGGTTACGCTGAGTGTCACACCGCATGAGGGCTATCGCCTCAAGGAATGGGAGGTAAATCCTGACACCCTAGGCATCGAGGACGACAATACATTTACCATGCCTGAGGGTGCCGTAACCGTGAAAGCAGTTTTTGAAGGCATCCCCTATTCCGTAACGCTGCAGACGAACGGCGGTACCATTTCCAGTGGAAAAGAGATAACCAGCTACACTTACGGCACCGGCACAGTTCTCCCGACCGCCAATGATATTACCCGCGAGGGATACCGCTTTGACGGCTGGTATGCAGACAGCAGTTTTTCCGACTCTCCCGTTACAAGGATCGCAGATACCGAAACAGGAAATAAAACGTTCTACGCAAGGTGGACGCGAAACACGACTCCCATCATCCCCGGAAACACGATCAATTATATCGTGGAGCACTACAAGACGGACGGCAGCGGCTACACGCTGGCGGAAACAGAACATTTCGCAGGTAAGACAGGTGATACCGTCACCGCAACGCCGAAAACCTATGACGGCTTTACCTACAATGCGTCCCTCTCCACTGCCAGCGGGACCTTAAAGAAAATCAGCAGTCCGGAGGATATCGTGATTTTGAAGCTCTACTACGACGTGAATACCTACACCGTCAGCCTGGACACAAATGGCGGCATGATCACCCCCGGAAAGGAAGTAACCGGCTACACTTATGGCACCGGCGCAGTTCTTCCGGCTGCCAATGATCTGACCCGCGAGCGATACCGCTTTGATGGCTGGTATGCGGACAGCAGTTTCTCCGGCCCTCCCGTTACGGAGATCACAAATACCGATACGGGAAATAAAACGTTCTACGCAAAGTGGACGCGGAATACGACTCCCGTCATCCCCAGCAGCACGGTGCGCTATCTCGTGGAGCATTACAAGGCAGGCACCCGTGGCTACACGCTGGAAGAAACGGAGCATTTCACAGGTAAAACAGGTGATACCGTCACAGCAACACCGAAAGTCTATGAAGGCTTTACCTACAATCCGGCAATCTCCACCGCCAGCGGAACGTTAAAGAAAATCAGCGGTCCGGAGGATATCGTGACCTTGAAACTCTACTATGATGTGAATGCTGACACCGACAGCGGCTCCGAGGAAAAGGCCGACCGTGAGGACCACTCTCCTGTCGTGAAAAACACTCCCTCCTATGTGACCTATACCGTACAGGCGGGTGACACTCTCTGGGCAATTGCCAGAAAATATGGCTGTTCCATAGCTGAGATCGTGGCGGCCAACAGTGACCGGATCAAGAACTCGAACCTGATCCGCGCAGGCTGGCAGCTTAAGATTCCCCGAAGTGGAGTGACCGTCACAGGCAGCACTACAGATGCTGTCCTGCCGGAGAATAAGAAAAGCGGGACATATATCGTCGGACAGGGCGACACCCTCTGGGCAATCGCCAGAAAATGCGGCTGCTCTGTGACCGAGATCGTTTCCCTGAACCGGGAACTGATCCGCGACCCTGCTCTGATTTATCCCGGCTGGGAGCTGAAAATACCACAGAATTAAGAAACGGAGGGACAAATAAGTGAGAAAACAAAGAAAACGGATTTATGCGGCACTGCTCTGTATCTGCATGGTACTTTCTCTGGTCTCCACGCCGGTATCGGCAGCGGAAACCGGACAGATGCCGAATCCCCAGACATCCACAGAGGAGCTGGGTTCCCTGGAAAGTATATCAGGAAATGAAGCGGCAGCGGCCCTGAACGGGCTGTCCGTGCTGGCCGCAAACGGTGTGGCAGAGGTGAAGACAGCGGCGGAACTGACGGCCGCACTGGCAGATAGCAGTATTTCCACAATTACACTGAAGGGGAATATTGATATCAACTCTACACTGACAATTAACCGCACTGTGACACTGGATTTGAACGGTAATGTACTGAAAATGACCGGCAGCGACAGCGTAATCACGGTGAAGTCGGGCGGCGATCTGACGATTCAGGACAGCAACAAAACCACACAACGCAATTTTAACCCGCACTGTAAATATTGGGTCTGGTACATTGACATGTGGGAACTGGACGAAAACGGCTCGAAAACCGTCTTCGGTGGAGTTATTACAGGCAGTGGCGGTGATCAAAGTAGCGGCGGCGGTGTTCTTGTTGCCGGCGGTACACTGACCATGACCGGTGGCAGCATCGTCGGATGTTCGGCAAAGGGTCAAGGCGGCGGTGTATACCTTGGCAAAGACTCTGACACCGGAAAGAGCGGCACATTCATCATGACGGGCGGAAGTATTATTGGCTGTGCGGCCCAGCTAGGCAGCGGCGTGTATGTCGCCACGGGGTGCACATTCACCATGGCTACCGGCTCTAATATCCACAACTGCATCGCAAATAACGAGGGTGGCGGTGTAAAAAACCACGGCACCTTTAAAATGGACGGTGGAACAATCAGTGCATGCACGACAGTAGCATTTGGGGGCGGCGGTGTTTGCAACAATGGAACCTTTATTATGTCAGACGGTATGATTAAAGGCTGCACCAGCCCCGACGGTCAGTATGCTTCAGGTGGCGGGGTGCGGAACACTAATCAGTTCACCATGACAGGAGGCACGATCGGTGATCCGGATAATGAGAATGACGCAAGCCATGTATACAATACTTCCAGTCAGGAGACTACTCTTACTATAAGCGGCAATGCAAAAATCTACACAGATGTAACAAACGTTGGCATCCTGAATGCTGACGGCGGCGAAATAGCCGGCACAATGACGAACGATACCAACAGGTACGCCACCGGCACAATCACCGGCAGTGAGGGTGCCGCCGGCAGCACTGAGTTTCAGGGCGAAGTGATCAACAACGGCACCATCCGGAAGGGCACATTTACGAATGAGGTCATAAATGAGAGCAGTGGTACCATTAACGGCGGCACATTTACCGGCACCGTCGAGAACAGGGGCGGAACGATTTCAGGCGGCGATTTCAGCGGTACCACCCTGCCCGTTAAACTCATGATTACCTTTGAACCGAACAACGGAGAGCCGGTCATCACACAGGAAGTGAATTGGAGTAAGGACGGAGCGGCACTCACCGCCCCCGTTCCCACCAAAGAGGGGCATAGTATTGAAGGCTGGTATTACGATAACAACGGTACGGAAACAAAATGGAACTTTGACACGGATAAGGTCAAATGCACTATGACCCTCAAGGCCAAATGGGAACTTGCCTCCTATTTCGTAACGCTGTATCCGAACGGCGGTACCATTGCCAGCGGAAAAGAGGTAACCGGCTACACTTACGGCACCGGGGCAGTTCTTCCGGCAGCCGAAGATATCACCCGCGAGGGATACCGCTTTGACGGCTGGTATGCGGACAGTAGTTTTTCCGGCTCTCCCATTACAGAGATCGCAGCTGCCGAAACGGGAAATAAAACGTTCTATGCAAAGTGGACACGAAACACGACTCCCATCATCCCCGGAAACACGATCAACTATATCGTGGAACACTACAAGACTGACGGCAGCGGCTACACGCTGGCGGAAACAGAACATTCCGCAGGTAAAAAGGGTGATACCGTCACCGCAACACCGAAAACCTATGACGGCTTTACCTACAATGCGTCCCTCTCCACTGCCAGCGGAACCTTAAAGAAAATCAGCAGTCCGGAGGATATCGTGATTTTGAAGCTCTACTACGACGTGAATACCTACACCGTCAGCCTGGACACAAATGGCGGCATGATCACCCCCGGAAAGGAAGTAACCGGCTACACTTATGGCACCGGCGCAGTTCTTCCGGCTGCCAATGATCTGACCCGCGAGCGATACCGCTTTGATGGCTGGTATGCGGACAGCAGTTTCTCCGGCCCTCCCGTTACGGAGATCACAAATACCGATACGGGAAATAAAACGTTCTACGCAAAGTGGACGCGGAATACGACTCCCGTCATCCCCAGCAGCACGGTGCGCTATCTCGTGGAGCATTACAAGGCAGGCACCAGTGGCTACACGCTGGAAGAAACGGAGCATTTCACAGGTAAAACAGGTGATACCGTCACAGCAATACCGAAAACCTATGACGGCTTTACCTACAATGCATCCCTCTCCACCGCCAGCGGAATGTTGAAAAAGATCAGCAGTCCGGAGGATATCGTGACCTTGAAACTCTACTATGACATGAATGCTGACACTGATCAGGAAAGCACCGACAGCGGCTCCGAGGAAAAGGCTGACCGTGAGGATCACTCTCCTGTCGTGAAAAACACTCCCTCCTATGTGACCTATACCGTACAGGCGGGTGACACTCTCTGGGCAATTGCCAGAAAATACGGCTGCTCCATAGCCGAGATCGTAACGGCCAACAGTGACCGGATCAAGAACTCGAACCTGATCCACGCAGGCTGGCAGCTTAAGATCCCCCGCAGCGGAGCCACCGTCACAGGTAACACCCCCGACGCTGTCCTGCCGGAGAATAAGAAAAGCGGGACATACATCGTCGGACAGGGCGACACCCTCTGGGCAATCGCCAGAAAATGCGGCTGCTCCGTGGCCGAGATCGTTTCCCTGAACCGGGAACTGATCCGCGACCCTGCTCTGATTTATCCCGGCTGGGAACTGAAAATACCACAGAATTAAGAAACGGAGGGACAAATAAGTGAGAAAACAAAGAAAACGGATTTATGCGGCACTGCTCTGTATCTGCATGGTACTTTCTCTGGTCTCCACGCCGGTATCGGCAGCGGAAACCGGACAGATGCCGAATCCCCAAGAGCACGCAGCGGAGTTCTATTCGCAAGAAAGTGTATCCGGAAACGAAGCCGCCAGTGTATCAGGAAGTGAAGCAATGGCGACCCTGAACGGGCTGTCCGTGTCTGCGTTGACCGCAAACCGTGTGGCAGAGGTGACGACAGCGAAGCATCTGACTGACATGCTGGCAGACAGCAGTGTTGTCAAAATAACACTGGCGGAAAATATTGATATCGACAGCACCCTGACGGTCAACCGTACTGTGACGCTGGATTTGAACGGTAATGTACTGAAAATGACCGGCGGCTTCAGCGTAATCAAGGTAGAGTCGGGCGGCGATCTGACGATTCAGGATAGCAACCCAACCACACGGCACAATTTTTACCCGGACTATAAACAACCGGCCTGGCACATTGACATGTGGAAGCTGGACGATAGCGGCTCGGAAACCGTCTTCGGTGGGGTTATTACGGGCGGTGGCGGTGATTTTGCCCACAGTGATGGCGGCGGTGTGCTTGTTAATGCCGGCGGTAAACTGACCATGACCGGTGGCAGCATCGTCGGATGCTCGGCAGTTGGTCTCGGCGGCGGTGTACGCCTTGCCTATGATTCTGCCATCGGCAAGAACAGCACATTCACCATGACGGGCGGCAGTATTATCGGCTGCGCTGCAAAAAACGGCGGCGGTGTGTCTGTCTCCCCGGGTTGCACATTCACCATGGGTTCCGGCTCTGAGATCCGCAACTGCAACGCACAATCCGTGGGTGGTGGTGTGAGCATCAGCGCCCTGTGGAATTCAAATATCATCGGCCGCTTTATCATGAACGGCGGAACAATCCGTACATGCACAGGATTATACAGCGGCGGTGTGGACAACTCTGGATCCTTTATTATGTCAGGCGGTACGATTAAAGCCAGCATCAGCACCACCACCCAATATGCTTCAAGCGGCGGGGTGTGGAATGATAATCAGTTCACCATGACAGGGGGCACGATCGGTGATCCTGATAATCCGAATGATGCAAGCTCTGTATACAATACTCCCAGTCAGGAGACTACTCTTACTATAAGCGGCAATGCAAAAATCTACACAGATATAACAAACGTTGGCATCCTGAATGCTGACGGCGGCGAAATAGCCGGCACAATGACGAACGATACCAACAGGTACGGCACCGGCACGATCACCGGCAGTGAGGGTGCCGCCGGCAGCACTGAGTTCCATGGCAAAGTGACCAACAACGGCACCATCCGGAAGGGCACATTCACGAAAGAGGTCATAAATGAGAACAGTGGTACCATTAACGGCGGCACATTCACCGACAGGATCACGAACAATGATGGTACGGTTTTAGACGGTGATTTCAGCGGTGCCACCCTGAACGGTATGCTCGTGATCACTTTTGACCCGGACAATGGAGACCAGAGCATCACCCAGAAAGTGGATTGGAGTAAGGACGGAGCGGCGCTCACTGATCCCGCTCCCACCAAAGAGGGGCATAGTCTTGACGGCTGGTATTACGATAACAACGGTACGGAAGCAAAATGGAACTTTGACACAGATAAGGCCAGATACACTATGACCCTCACAGCACAGTGGAAAGCAAACACTTACACCATAACGCTGAGCAAAGACAGCGGCACGATTGCCCAAGGAAAAGAGGTAACCGGCTACACTTACGGCACTGAGACAGTTCTTCCGACGGCCGATGATATCACCCGCGAGGGCTATACGTTTCATGGTTGGTATGCGGACAGCAGTTTTTCCGGCTCTCCCGTTATGAAGATTACAAATACCGAAACGGGAAATAAAACGTTCTACGCAAAGTGGACGCCAAACACGATCAACTATATCGTGGAGCATTATAAGACTAACGGTAGCGGTTACGCACTGGAAGAAACGGAGTATTTCACAGGTAAAACAAGTGATACCGTCACAGCAACACCGAAAACCTATGACGGCTATACCTACAATCCGGCAATCTCCACCGCCAGCGGAACGTTAAAGGGAAACAGCAGTCCGGATGATATTATGACTTTGAAGCTCTACTACGGCGTGAATGTATACACCGTCAGCCTGGACACAAATGGCGGCACGATCGCCCCCGGAAAAGAAGTAACCAACTACACTTATGGCACCGGCGCAGTTCTCCCGACCGCCAGTGACATCACCCGCGAGGGATACCGATTTGACGGCTGGTATGCGGACAACAGCTTTTCCGGCTCTCCCGTTACGGAGATCACAGGTACCGATATGGGAGATAAAACGTTCTATGCAAAGTGGACGCGGAATACGACTCCCATCATTCCCAGCGGCACGGTGCGCTATCTCGTGGAGCATTATAAGGCTGACGGCAGCGGTTACACACTGGCGGAAACAGAACATTCCACAGGCAGCATAGGCAATATCATCACAGCAACACCGAAAGTCTATGAAGGCTTTACCTACAATGCGGCAATCTCCACCGCCAGCGGAACGCTAAAGAAAATCAGCGGTCCGGAGGATATCGTGACTTTGAAACTCTACTATGATGTGAGTGTATACACCGTGACCGTTGACGGCAGTTATGCGGAGGCAAGCGGTGCGGGACACTATGCAACGAAGGATACCGTTACGATCAGTGCGGGAACCCGGGACGGCTACAAGTTCTCCGGCTGGACTTCCAGTGATGGTGTGACCTTTGCCGATGCGGGCAGCGCCACGACTACCTTTACCATGCCGGATCGGGCTGTTACCGTAACTGCGAACTGGGAAACCACCGACAGCGGCTCCGAAGAAAAGGCCGACCGCGAGGCCCCCTCTCCTGTCGTGAAAAACACTCCCTCCTATGTGACCTATACCGTACAGGCGGGTGACACTCTCTGGGCAATTGCCAGAAAATACGGCTGCTCCATAGCCGAGATCGTAACGGCCAACAGTGACCGGATCAAAAACCCGAACCTGATCCACGCAGGCTGGCAGCTTAAGATTCCCCGGAGCGGAGCGACCGTCACAGGCAGCACTCCAGACGCTGTCCTGCCGGAGAATAAGAAAAGTGGAACCTACATCGTCGGACAGGGCGACACCCTCTGGGCAATCGCCAGAAAGTGCGGCTGCTCCGTAGCCGAAATCATTTCCCTGAACCGGGAACTGATCCACGACCCTGCTCTGATTTATCCCGGCTGGGAACTGAAAGTACCACAGGATTAGAGAACAAGCCCCGGAAAGACCGTATAGGGCAAGGCATACTTTATAATGCCGGATCGAACAGTTTATCTAAGGGAAAATGGGCAAAAAAAGACGGCCGACGGCCGATGATCTGAATTCTTTGAATTCTTTAGATTTCTCAAATCCGCGCAATCGACGGACACATTTCGATTGCGCGGAAATCTGAGCTTTGAAATTCCATATCCATAAATACTTTGCTTCACCTGTGTGCCCCGGTCAGGCGATGTTTCCAAAACAGAAATACAAAAATTACATTTCCTCGATCACTTTCATAAGCTCATCTACATCAATACCATGCACCATAGCTGCCTCTTCCAGGGTCTCTCCCTGTGAAGCAGGGCATCCCAGGCAATGCATTCCTGCATCGAGGAGTACGGGAGCTACTTCAGGATTGGTACGCAAGATCTCACCAATGGTCATGTCTTTTGTTACTCCGGTCATATCGGTCTCCTTTCTGCCGTATAAGGCTTTTTTAGTATAATACTTTCCCCGGAATAAGGCAAGATTATTCTTGTACATCAGCATTTGTTGTCCCGGGACTCAGCTCTGATGTACAAAAGCGCGTACATTGCCTAAAACTGTTGACACTTACCCTTGTCAGGTAGTACACTTTTAACGTAAAGAAACAGCTTGGGATACCAGTGAAACCGGTACTCTCAGTTGATAATATTAATTGTTTTTACCAGAAGGAGGTAAATTTTCATGGCAGAAGCATGGAGAGGCTTTAAAAAAGATGGCCACTGGGATGTAGACGTCAATGTACGTAACTTCATCCAGACCAACTACACTCCGTATGATGGAGATGAGAGCTTCCTGGAAGGACCTACCGAAGCAACCGATAAGCTTTGGGGCAGACTTCAGGAGTTACAGAAGGAAGAGCGTGAGCATGACGGCGTTCTGGAATGCGAGACCGAGGTTGTATCCGGACTGACCGCTTATGGTCCTGGCTATATCGATGAGTCTATGAAGGATCTGGAGCAGATCGTTGGTCTGCAGACAGACAAGCCCTTAAAGAGAGCATTCATGCCTTATGGCGGTATCAAGATGGCTGAAGAAGCTGCAAGCACCTATGGTTATGAAGTTAACCCTAAG
Source organism: uncultured Acetatifactor sp. (assembly GCA_934436435.1). Lineage (GTDB taxonomy): Bacteria > Bacillota > Clostridia > Lachnospirales > Lachnospiraceae > Acetatifactor. The sequence goes on from CAKSAN010000005.1 coordinate 49,621, forward strand.
TTCCACAAGATCTTCAATGAGTATCACAAGACCCACAACCAGGCAGTATTTGATGCTTATACCGATGAGATGAAGGTTGCACGTCATACCCATATCGTTACCGGTCTTCCCGATACTTATGGTCGTGGACGTATCGTAGGCGACTACAGAAGAGTTGCTCTGTACGGTATTGATTTCCTGATCCATGAGAAGCAGAAGGATAAGAAGAACTGCGGTACCGGCGTTATGACCGAGGACATTATCCGTTTGAGAGAAGAAATCGCTGAACAGATCAAGGCTCTGCAGGGAATGAAAGAAATGGCTAAGATCTACGGCTACGATATTTCCGGTCCCGCTACCAACGCTAAGGAAGCTATTCAGTGGTTATACTTTGGATATCTGGCAGCTATCAAGACCCAGAACGGTGCAGCTATGTCCGTTGGACGTATCTCCACTTTCCTGGATATCTATATTGAGAGAGACCTGAAGGAAGGCACCCTGACCGAGAAAGAGGCACAGGAGCTGATCGACCATATGACCATGAAGTTCCGTATGGTTAAGTTCGCTCGTATTCCTTCTTACAACCAGCTGTTCTCCGGTGACCCTGTATGGGCTACTCTGGAAGTTGGTGGTATCGGAATGGATGGCCGTCATATGGTTACCAAGAACGACTATCGTTTCCTTCATACTCTGGAGAACATGGGACCCAGCCCCGAGCCGAACCTGACCGTTCTGTACTCCAGCGCTCTGCCTGACAACTTCAAGAAGTATGCAGCTAAGATCTCTGTAAATACTTCTTCCATCCAGTACGAGAACGATGACGTTATGAAGCCTATCTGGGGCGATGACTACAGCATCTGCTGCTGCGTATCCGCTACTCAGACCGGTAAGGAGATCCAGTTCTTCGGTGCTCGTGCTAACCTGGCTAAGTGCTTACTGTACGCTATCAACGGTGGTAAGGATGAGAAGCATCTGGACAAGAACGGCAAACATATGCAGTGTGGTCCTGAAATTGCTCCTATTACTTCCGAGTACCTTGACTTCGACGAAGTTATGCATAAATATGACATCATGCTTGACTGGTGTGCATCTCTGTATGTTAACATCCTGAACCTGATCCATTACATGCATGATAAGTACTACTACGAGGCAGCTGAAATGGCTCTGATCGATACCGACGTAAGAAGAACCTTCGCAACCGGTATTGCAGGTCTGTCCCATGTAGCTGACTCCCTGTCCGCTATCAAGTATGCTAAGGTTAAGGTTATCCGTGATGATCAGGGTTGTGCTATCGACTTCAAGACCGAAGGCGACTTCCCTAAGTACGGTAACGATGATCCCAGAGCTGATGAATTCGCTGTATGGCTGCTGAAGACCTTCATGGAGAAGATCAAGAAGAACCACACCTACAGAAATTCCGAGCCTACCACTTCCGTACTGACCATTACTTCTAACGTTGTATATGGTAAGGCTACCGGTGCTCTGCCCGATGGTAGAGAAGCTTACAAGCCTTTCGCTCCCGGTGCATCACCTTCCTACGGTGCTGAGAAGAGCGGTCTGCTGGCTTCCCTGAACTCTGTAGCTAAGCTGCCTTATGAGTATGCTCTGGATGGTATTTCCAATACCCAGACCATGGCTCCTTCCGCTCTTGGTCATGACCTTGACGAGCAGAAAGCAACTCTGGTACGCGTAATGGATGGTTACTTTGATCGTGGTGCTCATCACCTCAATGTTAACGTATTCGGTACCGAGAAGCTGTTAGATGCACAGGCACATCCTGAGAAGCCTGAGTACGCTAACTTCACCATCCGTGTATCCGGTTATGCTGTTAAGTTCATCAGCCTGACCAAGGAGCAGCAGGATGATGTTATCGCAAGAACCTGCCATAAGAGTCTGTAATTCTTACGGGTTTCTAAGATAATAGAATGTACATGGGGCCGGGCAGTATTGTCCGGCCCCTTTCAGTTAATACTATTTAAAGCATTATCACCCCCGCAGCTGCCTGCATGGCAGAGAATGGAGATTATTACAATGATCAAAGGCAGAATTCACTCATTAGAATCCTTCGGCGCAGTAGACGGACCCGGAATCCGCTATCTTATCTTCCTCAAGGGCTGCAATATGCGTTGTCAATATTGCCACAATGTAGATACCTGGAATCCCGACACTGACAATCTGATGACGGCAGACGAGCTTCTGGACAAGGCAGAGCGTTTCCGCAGCTACTGGGGCAAAGAAGGCGGCATCACCGTCAGCGGCGGCGAAGCCTTATTACAGATCGATTTTCTGATTGATCTTTTCCGCAAGGCTCACGAAAGAGGTATCAATACTGACCTTGACACTTCCGGACAGCCTTTTACCAGAGAAGAGCCTTTCTTCTCCAAATTCAACGAATTACTGAAATATACCGACCTTGTCATGCTGGACATCAAGCATATTGATGACGAAGAACACAAAAAGCTCACCGGATTCACCAACAAGAACATTCTTGACTGTGCGAGATACCTTTCCGACCAGGGTATCCCCATGTGGATCCGTCATGTACTGGTACCCGGAATCACTGACAAGGATGAATACCTGAAGAAGACAAGAGAATTTATTGATACCCTGGATACCGTCATGAAAGTGGAAGTTCTTCCCTACCACACTCTTGGTGCATACAAGTGGAAAGAACTGGGCATTCCTTATAAGTTGGAAGGTGTAGAGCCTCCTACCGAAGAAAGAATTCAGAATGCGAAGAAGATCCTGGAGTTCAATAAGTATAAATGATAAAAAATACTAAATAAGGCTTGTATTCAAAGCCCATTTATATTACAATACAAGTAGTTATATTGATAATTTTGTATCAAACAAGATGATTTGATACACGCAAAATAGGAGGAAAAGATTATGGCATTTGTTATTGGTGATGCATGTGTAGCATGTGGAGCTTGTGAGGCACAGTGCCCCGTTGGCGCTATCAACATGGGTGACGGAAAGTTCGAGATCGATGCAGATAAGTGCATCAGCTGTGGTTCCTGCGCAGGTCAGTGCCCCGTTGGTGCTATCGCAGAGGATTAATTTCCGATTCAACACGCAACCTTGAAAAGGCATTTCAGAAAATGAAATGCCTTTTCTTTTTTTCTGTCTTATTTTCCTTCGTGGAGTTTTCTTTTATGGAGAGTTCTTTCATGGAAAGTTCCTTTTCCTCTTTTGCTTTTCTGTCTTCTTTCTGCTGTTTCCGCAGTTGTCCTCTGGTCTTTCTTCGTAACAGCTCGTCCATTTTCTGGTAATACTCTTCGCTGCGCTGTTCCAGTCTGCGGTCTCTCTCCTCTTCCCGTTCCTCTCGGCTGCGGAATTGATAATCCAGTTCCTTTACCATGCTTTCCTTTAATTCCCGACATAGTTCCTGGTTGTTCTCCCGTACCGCCTCGCGGATCAGCTGTTGCAGAATCCATTGCAGTCTTTTGGCCTTTTCCTCCCTGCTTTCCACAGCTTCCTTCTCCGGCACGGCACATATCCCCTCTTTTGCCGATGCCACGGGCCCTTTTTCCACCGGTTTGTCGACGATCTCAATGGCCATATGAGGTGTCGGTGTCACCACCGGCTCCTTTTCCTCCGGCAATACGTCCAGCCTTCCGTCCTTTAATATCATTTTAATTGCTTTCAACTGTAATCCCCTTTCTTTCATGCTCTTGATCTCTTTGAACCGTTCCACATCTTCCTTCGTATAGTAGCGGTGTCCCAGCTCATTTCTCTTGATCGGCAGATGCAATTCCTCCTCCCAATAGCGAAGCACATGGCTCTCCACCTTTACCTGTTTTGCAGCATCCGAAATCAATAAATACTCTCCCATATTCTCTTCCTTTCCATATCATCCATATATAATAAAAATACAAAAGAGAACAGGTCCGGGGAATTTCCCTTACTTGTCCTCTTTCGTATTTTATGTTCTGTATTCGTAAGATACTTAAAAGTCTTTTTTTCTGTCGTTTTCCAGATTGGCAAACTTGGTATATTCGGGCAGCCATGCCAGTTGTACGGTTCCGATGGGGCCGTTTCTCTGCTTGGCTATGATGATCTCCGAGATACCCTTGTCCGGCGAATCATGGTTGTAATAATCATCACGGTAGATGAACATTACCACGTCGGCATCCTGCTCGATGGCTCCGGACTCACGCAGGTCGGACAGCATCGGCCGGTGATCCGGTCTCTGCTCTACGGCACGGCTCAGCTGGGACAGTGCCAGCACCGGCACAGACAACTCTCTGGCCACTGCTTTCAGAGATCTGGAAATATCGGAGATCTCCTGCTGTCTGGAATCACTGCTTCTGCCGCCGCTTCCCGACATCAACTGTAAATAGTCGATGATGATCATGGACAGGCCGTTTTCCTGCTTCATTCTTCTGCATTTGGAGCGGAGCTCTGCAATGCTGATACCGGGGGTATCGTCGATCATCAGCTTGGACTTGCCGATAACACCGGCACTCTCAATCAGTCGTTCCCATTCCTGATCATTCAGCTGACCGGTACGGAGCTTCTGGGCATCCACGCTGGATTCCAACGAAAACATACGGTTGATCAGCTGCTCCTTACTCATTTCCAGACTGAATATGGCTACCGGCAGATTCTGTTTAAATGCTACATGCTGTGCGATATTCAATACGAACGCCGTCTTACCCATGGAAGGACGGGCGGCGATCAGCACCAGATCCGAGGGCTGCATTCCGGCGGTACGATAGTCCAGATCGATGAATCCGGTAGCAATACCCGTAACCGTTCCGTGAAGCTTGGAAGCCTTCTCGATCTTGTCCATGGCGTTCATAACCACGGTCCGGATCGGAACGAATTCCTTGACGTTTTTCTTCTGCACCACCTCATTGATCTTGCTTTCCGTGCTCTCCAAGATCGTGTCCAGGCTTTCCTTGCCGCTGTAGCAGGTATTGGCGATCTCTTCATTGGTACGGATCAGCCGCCGCAGTGTGGCCTTCTCAGCCACGATACCGGCATAATACTTGATATTGGCCGAAGTAGGTACCGCAGCAATCAGATTCGTCAGGAAATCCAGTCCGCTGACCTCCGGAGGCACATCCTCCCTGGATCTCAGTCGATCCTGCAAGGTAACAAAATCAATGGGCTTTCCTTCGTTGTTCAGCTCCACGATGGTGTCAAATACCACACCATACTGTCTGTTGTAGAAATCCTCACCGGAGATCTGTTCCGTGGCCGCCGCAATGGCTTCCGCGTCAATGAACATGGAACCGATAACGGACTGCTCTGCCTCTAAACTGTGGGGCATTATTCTTTTGATTACATTTTCATCCATTGCGGGCATGGGGTTGTCTATGCCTCCGTAACTTTCACCGTCAGCTTTGCTGCTACCTGAGGATGAAGCTTTACCGTTACCTCATAGGATCCAAAGTTCTTCAGGCTCTCCGGAAGCTGGATCTTCTTCTTGTCGATTTCGATACCGTGCTGCTCCTTGCAGGCGGTTGCGATTTCCTTAGAGGATACGGAACCAAAGGTTCTGCCGCCTTCTCCTGCTTTGATCTTTACCACGACCTGCTTGGTCTCCAGTTCTGCGGCCAGTGCCTTTGCTGCATCCAGATTCTCCTGTGCCACCTTTTCTTCGTTGGCCTTATGGAGTTTCAGATCGTTCAGATTCTTGGAGCTTGCCTCCACACCGATTTTCTTGGGTAAAATATAGTTTCTTGCATATCCTTCGCTGGCTTCAATAATATCTCCCTTTTTGCCCAGCTTTTTTTCATCCTGAAGTAAAATAATTTTCATAACATAAACCTGCCTTTCCTAAATCTTCTGCATATTTGCGAAACAGAAATCCTTAGATCTCACCGGATTCCAGCATATCGTCAATGGTGTGCTTCAATACGCCAATGGCTTCTACCAGTCCCACGCCTTCCATCTGGCAGGCTGCGGTATTCATATGGCCGCCACCGCCCATACGCTCCATAATGATCTGTACATTGACCTCATCAATGGATCTGGCACTGACATAGATCTTGCCCTGATAGTCGGTAAGCACGAAGCTTGCCTTGATTCCCTTGATGTTTAACAATTCGTTGGCTGCCTGGGCGCCAATGATCGTAGGACTGGGCAGATCCTCTGCGGTACACAGAGAGATGGCAAAGAATTGCTTGTAGATCTCTGCCTGGCTGACAGCGTCCGCCTTGGCCTTGTATTCTGCGGCATCCTCACGGAACAGCTTCCGGACGCGGGTCACATCCGCGCCGTTTCTGCGCAGGAATGCTGCCGCCTCAAAGGTACGGACACCGGTCTTGGTCATAAAGTTATTGGTATCGATCATGATACCGGAATACATGCAGTCCGCCTCTTCGGTACGGATCTTGATGTTATCGTAGGTATACTGTAAGATCTCGGATACCATCTCACAGGCGGAGGACGCATAGGGCTCTACATAGGACAGAGTGGCATTCTCAATGGTCTCTGTGCCCTGTCTGTGGTGATCCAGAACCACTACGGATTTACAGAAACGAAGCAGATCCGGACATTCCGTGATGGACGGCTTATTGACATCCACCACCACCAGAACCGTATTGCTGCCCGCCATGTCAATGGCCTGTTGGCTGGTGACAATCATGTCCTCGTCATATTCCGGATTGTTCTTAAACAGTTCTACCAGAGGCTGCACGGAGGTCGTAGCCTCGTTCAGTACGATGTGAGCCTTTCTGCCAAGGGTCTGGGCAATACGGTAGATACCCACCGCAGAACCGAAGCTGTCCACATCCGGCATCCGGTGTCCCATGACGATGACACGATCCTTGCCGGTGATGATCTCCCGGAGGGCATGGGCTTTTACTCTTGCTTTGACACGGGTATTCTTCTCTACCTGCTGGCTCTTGCCGCCGTAGTAGGTAATGCTTTCCGGGGTCTTGATGACTGCCTGGTCGCCGCCACGTCCCAGTGCCAGATCAATGGCAGTACGGGCAAACTCATAGTTCTGTGCATAAGTCAGGCCGTCCAGACCGATACCGATACTGATGGTCACTGCCATCTCGTTACCAATGTTTACGGTCTTGACCTCTTCCAACAGATCAAAACGACTTTCCTGCAGCTGTGCCACAGCTTTTTTCCTCATGATGACCAGATACTTATCCTTCTCCAGCTTCTTGCTGATGCCGTCCAGTGCCGAGATGTATTTGTTCACTTTACGGTCAATCAGTGCGATCAGCAGAGATCTGCGGACTTCCTCAACGCTCTCCAGTGCTTCCTCGTAGTTGTCCAGATAGATCATGCCTACGGTCAGACTCTGGTCATCCACTTCCTGCAACGCGATATGCAGCGCCGTCTCATCGAAGAGATAGACAGCAATCAGGTAACCGTTATAGCCTTCCGCCTCGATCATATCGCTGTGCTCCGCCATCTCCTTCAGGGAGATCTTGCGGAATTTGGCCACATATTCGCAGCCCTCATATTCCAGCTCATACTGGGCTTCATCCACACCGGATTCGTCCGGAAGCCTGTCCCGGGTAATGGTAGGGAACAGGGAGGTGATGGATTTGTTGTAGCCCTTGGGCTGATGCACCACATTCTCAAAGGCAATGTTCGTCCAGATCACCTTGCCGGAATCGTCCAGAAGGGCATAGGGCAATTCCAGATCCCGCAGCAGTTTCCGCTGGATCTGTCCGTATTCCGTGGCAAAACTGATCAACTCATTCATGATGATCGGCTTGTTGTAGAAATACAGGGTCAACGTAATTGCAAAATAGAAAATCGTAAATCCGAAGGTAAGCAGTCCGGCACGGAAATCCAGCATAAATACCGCCGCATCGATAGCCAGCAACAGCAGTCCCAGATACAGAGTGAACTGAATGTATGTACGGATCCTGCCTTTCAGTCTGATTCGTTTTTTCATGAAAGAACACCTCTCATAGTTTAACGACAAGCAGTCAAACATCTTAATCACCACAGATAACGCTGCTCATGCATACGCTCATTATATCAAATAATATACCACTGTGCTACATTTTAATTTGTCAAAAAAGGAAATGTTTTGCGATTGCTTTTTTCCTACGCAAATGCTATGATAAAAATGATTTTAAATATTTTACTTTATTCTAAACTATTATTAAAAATTTCGAGAGGTAATTATGCTGCACATTAAATCACTGGACGAAGGTCTTGAAATTTTCAAAGCCCTGGGTTCCAACATCAGGGTGGAGATTATTAAAATACTGCGCGAAAACAACGGCATGAATATGAATGATCTGGCCGCACGCCTCAACATCACAAACGGTGCATTAACCGGTCATATAAAAAAACTGGAGGACTGTGGTCTTGTCTCTGTCAGTTCGGAATCTGCCGGACATGGAAATCAAAAAATCTGTTCTGTTCATATTGACAAAATATTGATTGATATTGATACTCCGGAAGAAAACGCCAATGTCTATCAGACAGAACTGAGAGTTGGACATTATTCCAACTATGATGTATATCCGACCTGTGGGCTTGCTACCGCCACTGCATTGATCGGCGAAACGGATGATACCCGCTATTTTGCTCACCCTGACCGTTACAATGCCGATATTCTTTGGTTTACCAGAGGATTTGTAGAATACATTATTCCAAATTTCATTCCTTATTCTCAAAGAATTGACAAAATTTCCATTTCCGCGGAACTTGGCAGTGAAGCTCCCGGTGTAAACGATGTATGGCCTTCCGATATTTCTTTTTATATTAACGATACTTTTATCGGCTCCTGGACCAGCCCCGGAGATTTCGGAGAAGTAAAGGGCATTTTCACCCCGGACTGGTGGTTCCCCAACTGGAACCAGTATGGTCTGTTGAAATTATTGGTGATAAACAAACAAGGCACCTTCATCGACGGTCTTCAGATTTCCAATGTTACCATCAAAGATCTGAATCTCACCGATAAAAGTACCATACGTTTAAGATTTGCCGTAAACGACGACTCCACTTATGTAGGTGGGCTAACCATTTACGGGAAAAATTTTGGAAACTATAATCAGGATATTAACGTCCGTATTCATTACAGTCCTATTGAAAATTAATCCAGCGGATCATATGCAAAAACCGGCTCCCCCTGTTCATTCCATTTAATTTTCCAGAGCATAGCATGACGGTTGGGATTGTACAGGGGATTTCCTTCAATTTCTTTACTGGTTCTGCAATGACACACTAATACCGGTTCTCCTTGTTCATCTACGGTAAAAGAGTTATGTCCCGGTCCGTAAAGCCCTCGGGTTTCTTCCGTCTGCAGAACCGGATACCTCTTTTTGCTCCATTTTTCCGGATCCAGAATATCTTCATTCTCTGCCACAGACAGCATTCCCATACAATAATTGGAACCTGTGTCGCTGGCAGAATAAGTCACAAAGATCCTGCCGGCATGCTTTATAACTGCAGGTCCTTCATTTACCCAGAATCCTCTTCTCTCCCAGTCATAATCCGGGGTGGACAAAAGCACCTGTGCAGTTTTCATTTTAACAGGAGTTTCCATTTCCGCCAGATACAGATTGGATATCTGCATTCCCACTCCTACTTTTTCCGCCCAGATACAGTAGTTTTTTTCATTGTGTTGAAAAATTGTTGCATCCAACGAGAAATCGCCAAAGGAGAATTCGTCATCATCTGCCCCATGCAGTCTGCCGCGCTCCACCCACGCATCTTTCACAGGATCCTGTCCCATGCACTCCAACACATAGGGTCTGATATGCCATTTTTTCTCAGCATTTCCTGCTGCAAAATAGATATACCACCTTTCCTCCAGATAGTGCAGTTCCGGTGCCCAGATATGAGCTCCCATAGGACCTTCCTCGTGCTTTTTCCATATCATAACTTCTTCTGCAGCAGCAAGATCCCGCAAATGCCTGGATCTTCTGATTGCTATTCCCTGATATTCCGGAAGGCTTGCAGTAAAATAATACATTCCATCCGTATGGCGATATACATATGGATCCGCTCTCTGTGCAATCCATATATTTTCATCTCCATATGCCTTCATCTTTCTTCCTCTCTCTCTGTTTTATTTTCTTTTTTTTCGCTGTTCCACCAGTCATCATATTTTTCATCCATATGATTCATCATCACCTTATATATAAAAAATGATTTTATATATGCAAATACTGAAATCCCCACGAAGCATGTTACCAAATTCATTTGTACTGAAATCAGATTAAGATAACAAAATCCCACACTTATCACTATTAAAAGCAACGAATATGGCAGATATCCCACTGCAAAAGCCGCCGCATTTCTAAATTGTTCCCAAATTTTTCCGTCAAATCGGGACAATAGTGGAAACAGATACTGAAATACCAGACACACCACAAATGCCACTGCCATGCTAAGCACAAGCATAATCCGGGCAAATCCCGTCCCGAGTCGACACCAGAAAAAAATATCCAGCGTCAATATGATTCCACACCCCAATACAATCAGCCACAGCAATGTCGCCTGCTTAAAATTCCTGAAAAAACTTTGAAAAAAGCGACGAAACACATAACCATCTCCCTGTCGAATAGAGATAATGCACACATAATACATTGCCGTAGTAGAAGCGCCCATCGTAACGATAGGCAAGCTGCAAATAATCCAACAGGCATTTAGCACGATCAGATCCGTCATTTTATTTAAAAAAGCTATTACCGGTGAATCTGACATACAGCATCCTTTCTCTCCACTATTTTATACCGCTTACCGCAACCGATTCAATAATCACCCTCTGGAAGCAGAAAAACAATAAAATAGTAGGAATCATAGCAATCACAGATGCCGCCATAATAAGAGCATAGTCACTTTGTATTGCATAGTAGGCATTAAATGACCGAATTACCACCTGCAGTGTCCAACTGGATTCACTTCTGAGGAAAATCGTCGGTGCCAGATAATCATTCCAGATTGCCATAAACCACAGTGTCAGTTGTGTTCCGACTGCTCCCTTCATCAAGGGAAAAAATATCTGTGCAAAGGTACGAAAATACCCACACCCATCCAATTTTGCCGCATCCATAAGGTCATTGGGTATACTGCTTAAATTTTGTCTTAGGAAAAAAATCATGCTGACATTCCCGAAGCATGCTGGCAGAATCAATGGCACAAGCGTATCTGTCCATCTGAGTCTGGTAAACATAACATACTGTGGTATCATAATCACCGCAAACGGTATCATAATAGTCGCAAGCAGTCCCATAAAAACAGCACTTTTTCCGCGGAAACGCATCTTGGCAAACGCAAAGGCGGCCAGAGACGATGTAAATCCTCCTATAAGAAGCACAGGGATTTCTACCTTTATCGTATTTAATATACCCGAGATAAAATTGGCTTTTTGGAAAACCTCACTGTATTTTCCAAACACCCATGGATCCGGAATAACACTCAGTTTCCCGGACAGTATCTGATTTTTCGTCATAAAAGAGGTCATTACCATATAAATCAATGGAAACACCATGATAACAGCCCCAAGTGCCAGCAGAATCAGCACCACAATATTTATTGCCCTTTCCCTGCCGGAAACAACTGCAGAAGGTGCAATATCTTTATCTTGTTTTGCCATGGTCTCTCCTCCTAATCAATTGTCTTTACCCATTTGTCCTGTACCTTAAAATTAATCAGCGTAATGACAAATATTATAATTGCCAACACTACCGCGATAGCACTTGCATATCCCAGTTGGAAGCTTTCAAAGGCTTTCTCATATAGATAATAAACAATTGTTGCCGCGCTGTATCCGATTCCGCCGTTTGTAGTCATTACCTGGATTTCCACGAATACCTGAAACCCTCCGATCATAGACGTAATCAAGATATAAAATGTAACCGGGGACAACAGTGGAATTGTAATATTTCTAAACTTCTGCCAGCCGTTGGCTCCATCTACCATTGCTGCCTCGTAATAGCTGCGTGGAATGTTCTGTAATCCTGCAAGGTATAGGATAATGGAAGTTCCCAGTCCTTTCCAAACCATGAATATTATCATAGATATTTTAATCAGGATTTCATTTCCCAGCCAGTTAGGTCCATGTAATCCCGTCAGTGCCTTAATAATCATATTTAAAAGTCCATAGTCATAGTTATAAACCCACGCCCACAGAATAGAAACTGCCACCAATGAAGAGATGACGGGAACATAATACATTGTGCGCAATATTCTTACTCCCGGAATCTTACGGTTCATTCCCATCGCCAATAACAATCCCAGAATCATTCCAACCGGAATTCCGATCAGATAAATAACTGTTGTCCATAAGGTCTGCCAGAATTTTGCATCCCCGAACAATTTTATGTAATTTTCAAAACCGCAGAAACGCTTCATCATTCCTGCAAACCCCTTCGCCCCATTCCAGGTCGTCAGGCTGGTCAAAAATGCAAAAATAATAGGCCAAAGCATAAAAATCAGGAATCCGACCGCCGGAGCCGCCACAAAAAGCAAAGCCCACTTTTCCTCTCTTTTTGCCATATCGGAAAGTTTTACTTTCATCCTGCTATTTTCCTTCATATTGAAATCCTTTCTCAAAAACAAAGCTGTTGCAAACCATCATATGTCAATTTGCAACAGCTCCGTTTTATTTCCGGTCAGACTCTGTCATTGTGCTGCTGCCTTCATTTCATTGGCCGCATCCAGTGCTTCCTGCATTGCAGGCTGAACCTCTGCACAATACTGTGCTGCAGTCTTCTCTCCTTTCAATACATACTCATATCCGCCGCTCAGGAAAGCATTCCACCAGTCTGAATTGTATGTATAGTTTGTCTCTACAAAAATACCCTGGTATTTGTCTGTGCCTTCGATATAATTGAAAATAACATCTACATTATCACCGTAGGGAATGGTTCCGTCTGCAATTTTTGCCTTAAAATCACCCTTTGCGTAGTCCTTGATGTTAGGAATCTGCAAGGAAGCACCGGTAGTTTCACCGCAAAGAACCCTCTGTCCTTCCAGATCCGTGGAAAACAATGTAATCAATGCCGCAGCTGCTTCCGGATACTTGGTGTCGGAAGAAACCGCGAAACCGACAGATCCGTTACGGGTCATGGATATACCTGTAGAGCCGGTAGGCCACCCACAAAGCCCCCACTTATACGGGAAGGTGTTTTCGTCCATAAATGCTCCTACATCCCATGTACCGCAGGCATAAAATCCAATCTGTCCATCCAGCCATCTCTGATATCCGCCAAGTGCCGTATCCTGTTCTACGGAAGGAGTTACACCATATTTGCAGGTCAAGTCTGCAAAAAACTGAAAAGCATCAATAAATTCGTCCTGTCCGTCAATGATTACCTGTGTGTAATCATCATTAAGAAATCTTCCTCCGTTTGTGTAAATAAAAGCATCCAGTGCCCACTGAAGTGCATTGGCGGTTCCCCACTGATCTACTTCTCCGTCGCCATCAGTGTCTTTCGTCAGCTTCTGACAAACCTCTACGAACTCGTCCCAAGTGTAGGGGTTCTCTGGATCCGGATACTCTAGCCCCGCTTCATCAAACAAATCTTTATTGTAAGCAAATGCGAAAGTAGAAAAATCCTTCGGAAGACAATACAGAGAGCCTTCTCCGCTTCCCGCTACCTTGCCGTCATATCTATAAGCATCACTCACGGAATCCCACAGATTGCTTATGACATCCTGTCCCACATAGTCATCCAGTGCAAGCAAATAACCGTCATCCACATTACTTGCCACTGCTTCCGGTCCCACATAGAAAATATCCGGCATGGAATCCGCCGCCTTATATGCAAGCAGCTTCTGTGCATATTCATCAGAAGTTGTCACCTCAAAGGTAACCTTGGCTCCGGTAGTCTCCTGAAATTTATCAATCAGAGACTGATATACCGTTTTCTCATGCTCCTGTGCAAAAATGAAAACAGTCAAATCCGCATCCGAATAATCCGCGTCCACATTGACATTATCCAGTGCTGACGCATCCACTTCGATGGAAGCCCCCAACTGCTCCGCCGTGCTTTCCGTTGCTCCTGCATCTACACCTTCTGCCGATTCGTTTCCGCAGCCTGCCAGCATCCCTACTGCCATTGCTGCTGTAAGCAATACACTTACCAACTTCTTTCTCATATTACCCTCCTTAAGCTTTGCATCATTACATAGTTTTAAAATATCTTAGACATGTTTAAATAATCTTTTGAACATTGTGGCCGTCAATGCTTTTCAATACTATTTTCACAGTATCCAAATATATTTTTGTTTTGATATATCAATTGTATCGCCGTGGAGGTATAATGTCAATTATTATTTTAGATATATCTAAAGTATTTTTGATATTCTACTTTATTACTAAAATACTTTAGAAGTATTTGTATATTTTTACGGAAGATAACGTACCGCCCAAATACTCTCGTTATTGTTTCCCGCAAATGACAGGCACTCAACAGCATTTCCTGCCTCATCATTCATTTCTACCACTACCCCCTTATAAATATTTTCTCCCAACGTAAGGGTCACAAAGCAGGTGCCTTCCGTAAGCTCCAATTTTCCTGCCTCTCCCTGCGCATCGTTCACTTCTCCCCTGCCGGATATCGTCCATGCCTCCGCCTCATGAATATCCGAAGAAATATCCGTACCATGGTTCACCACATAATAAGTACCCTGAAATCCTTTCAGCGTCCGATACCCTTCTTCTCTGAGACTTTCTCCCTGCGTGGCAAAGGGAGCTGTTACAAACCAGCCTTCTTCATTAAGAAACATCTGATGTACCCGAACCTCATGATATTCCGACCCACTGTCCAACCGTTGGTGATATACCACATAGTACTTTCCATCATCATCTCGAAACGCAGAATTATGGCCCGGTGCCATATAAGCAGTCTTAAGACTGGGGAAATCATAGTTGCCCATAATTTTCAAGCCATATCCGGAATGATCCGTCACATAACCGAGGGTGTTACCTTCCGTATCCAGATATGGACCTGTTACCTCCCTGGAGCGGAAAAGGCGGATCTGGTAGCCCCCCTCTCTGGTAAGTCCTCCATACGACACAAATAAATAGTAATAATCACTGCCTGCATCATACAGGATATACGGGCCTTCACAGGAATTATGTAATCCTCCCAATAAGTATTGTCCGAAATATTTATCTGTATTGGTCTCCTCATTCGTCTCTGGATGGATCGGTAAGCCTGTGTTTTCATCCAGTTCCAACAGATAAATTCCTCCTGACCAGGAACCATATACCATATACAGTTTTCCATCATCACCATAGAAGACACAGGGATCAATACAGTTAGGATATTTCAAATTATTGTAATGTCCCGCTCCCATATATCTCGTAACTTTGGTGTCTTCTCCGCATACCTCATGAAAGTTAGTTTTGTCCACAGTAAATACGGTAAAACCTGAACTTACTAACTGCGCTTGATAAGTATAGGGGCCTTCCACTTGATCTGCCGTAGCCATGCATATGGTTGATGTTATATAGTCGTGCGTTACTGAAAAATACATAATCCATTTTCCCATTTTATCATTGTACATAACATCCGGTGCCCACACCGCAAAATTACCATCCTGGTACTTTCCGACATAGGAAAACGCCCCCTCTCCTTCATGCAGCAGGTCATCAAACAACGGATTAGAGTCCTTCACGCCATCTGCAAACTGCTTCCAATGAATAAGATCCTCCGATTCGGCTGCTGACATATGCGTTCCGAATACATAATATTTCTCTCCGGCTTTCACAATAGCGGGATCGTGCACCGATACTCCCGTTACCTGGTTTCCGGTCTGTATCTCATCCAGTCCTTTCTCTGTCTGTATGCCACATCCGGTAACCACTGCTGTCACTACTCCCACGAGCAATAACCCCATCATTTTTTCCTTACCCACAATATTACCTCCGTTTCTACTGATGAACTCTCTCATTCTCCTTCCACTGTAACGTTTTCCTATTATTGTTGTCAATTATTATTTTAGATTTTTATATAATATTTTATGTTTTTATATATTTTCATTAGCTATCCGCAAATAAAATGCGGTGCCCTTCCATTGATTTCGAGGACGATATTTCAGAATGGATCCACATATCCGGGCAGTAACTGGAGTATCGGAATAGCTGTCCGCTACGCAGTAGCCCTTCTCCCCAAGATCTACCTCTATCATCTCAGGCAGGTCTCCATCAAACGTATGAATCACAACAAGTGCCTCCCGGCAATCGTCACGCTTACGCAGTACTGTCTGATAGCCTTCCGGATGTCTCCAGCTCTTACCTACACTGCCTCCCAGATAAGACACTCCATTTTTGATAATAGGCGCGACCTTCTTGTAAAAGGCAATTCCATCTGTGATTATCTTCCACTGTTCTGTTGTCAGATGCGTTACATCCCCCGACAGACACATTCTGCCTAAAAATGTATTGGTCATGGAGTAGCCGATTCTCTTCAGATCGTCTGTCTCCCGTATTACCGCCCAGATCTGGCTCTGTCTCGGAAGTATTACCCGGTGCAGATTTGCCGCAATAATGGGAATCTCCCTGCATTCATGAGCATCGGAAAAGGACGCCATTGCTGTAGCCTCCATCATCAGCGGCTCCAGTTTATGCCCACCGGATGCACAATTCTCCAGAATAATTCCGGGTACTTCCCGCTTCACCTTCTGAATAAAATCATATGATGCCTGCATATTCTGCCGAAGTCCTTCACCCAGAGATTCCGCTCCGTCACAGCCGATGCCAATGGTATCATTGTAGTCCATCTTCATGTATTCAAAATCATACTTTTGCAAAGTTCCGATAACTTTTTGTGTCAGATCTTCAATAACATCTGGTCTTCGCATATCCCAGAATCTTCGCATCTGCGTAGTCAGAGTCTTCCCGTCCCTGGTCAGCAATCTGTCCGTCTCCTGATAAGCATGTGCTCTGGATCCCACATTGTCGATCTCGAACCAGATACCAGGCTTCATACCCGCCTTACGAATTGCTTCTGTCGTCTTCTCCAGTCCCTCAGGAAACAGTGTTTCTGAGGGTACATAATCTCCCATAGAAACATCCCAGGGTACTCCATCCTCCTTAAACCACCCACAGTCTATCACAAAATAAGAGAAACCTTTTCCTTCAATTGCCTTTAGAATCTCACAGATGTTCTCATGAGAAGGATTTCCCCAGGTAGTGCAGTATTCATTGAACAGCACAGGTAACTCCTGTTCCTCACAAGATCCTGCATCTGCTGCTCTCTCTTGTGCCGAAGTCATTCTGCAAGAAAAACGATCCAGATTATCTTCTGTCGCAACCGTAAGTATTGCTTCCGGAGTTGTAAAACTCTCTCCCGGTGCAACCTCTTTCTTCCAATGTCCAAAGTCTCTGTCTGCCAGTCCACCGCTCATAGATACCGCTTCGTCTCTGCGGAATACTTCCATCTGCCAGGAGGCATTATGCGCAATCTGTGCTCCCCAGAAAATGTGATTCTCCGTGTCTTCGATGACTGCATAAGGGAAGAAACGGTTCACAGGCAGCGAGCCAATTCCACCAAATCGCTCACACCGTACCGCGTGGCCAATGGACCAGGAAGGCTCTAGCTGAAGATCCTCAAGTGGCAGGCTTTCCAACCTTCCTTCCGCACTCCAAACACTGCGAATCCGATGCAGCTTTAATTTGCCGTGTGCATCCCCAGACACGAAAGGAGTAATGCCGCACAGATTAAAGCTGTCCAGTTTTTCCAATACAACCTTCCGCCCACTTTGATTGATAAAACTCACACTGCTACGCAATGTCCGTTCTCCCTTTCTCCAGACGAGTGTATGTATCGCTTCATACCCTCTCCCGTCCCGGCAGAATGTCCTTACTGTTTTCCCTTCCGAAGTATTCATGTATTCCTGCCTCTGATATTTCATTGCATAGCAGCTTTCATTCTGATGCATGGTTGCACCACCCGCATAAGATCCCGTGTATACATCTCCCGTAATTTTCAATTGGATCAGCGGATCAATATTCTGCCGTTTCTGTTCCAACGGCAGAATCTCTCTTCCCTCCGGAAGAAGCAGTAATTCCACCAACTGCCTTTCTTCATCCAACAGGTACATCGCACGCATATCTCCCAATTCATAATCATTTGCTATCTTCAATCCCATTCTAATACCCATACCTTTCCGTCATTTCACCGCCAGACTGTTCTCAATCGTCTGGTCTGCATAAGTCAGTACCTCTTCCAATTCCTTTTTTCCTTGCAGCCAAAGTAGTTCTTCCTCTGCCACATCCGACTGGTAACTCCAGATAAGCTGTTTGTTACCAATATTCACATCTATAACTTCGTTATTTTTCTCATAGTCAGCAATATCACTTTGTATTTCTGTAATTGCATAATCCTGTAAACTTGTAAATGTAGATTCGCCCTTAGTATAATCCGCCACATCCCTGGCAAGTTCCAGATTATTTCCCAACTCCAACAAAATCTCATCTACCAGTTCCGGATTTTGTGTATTTTTCCCTTTCATGAAAGAAATATTATATTCTTTAATCAACCTGGCATCCCCTGCCTCGTTAGGATAGGGAAAGATCCCGATTTCTATCAGCTGCGATGTCTGCCCGATCGTCTGCAGTGACCAACAGCCTGTCAGGTACATTGCAGCTTCTCCTCTGCCAAATCGTTCGTCACAGTCAAATTGCTCTAGCTGTAATGCATCTTCCCATGAATGTTCCAAAATGTATCTGCTGGCATTGAAACATTTTTGAGCCTGGGGATTGTTCCGAAAAGAACTTTCTCCGCTACGCAGTTCGTCCCCCCAATCCGGATCATACTGGAATATCTCATTCATGAAAAACTGCATGGAATTATTTCCTACATTCCAGGCTTCCTGATAATGACTTGCAAAGGGAGTAATTCCTTTTTCTTCCATCTTTTTTACCAAAGTCTGTAATTCTTCTGTACTCCGGGGAATTGCAAATCCGTTTTCTTCAAATAATTCCTTATTGTACAGAACCCCCTGATATTGACAGGTATACGGAAGTGCATAGATTTGTCCGTCATGGGTCACTGTCTCCACATCTTCCGTCGATATATCATGTACACATTCTTCCGGGACCGGCAAAAGCAGCTGTGTCTCCGCATAGCTTGCTGCATCCTGTGCTTTTCCGATAATAATATCCGGAGGATTACTAATATCATATTTTCCCATCAGACGCATTTTGTAGTTATCACTGGCCCAACCTACACAGATCCATTGAAAACTCACATCCGGAAATTTTTCTTCTAAAACCTTCTGTATCATTTCTTCTGTACCCGCATCTGAGGTGGATTGTCCAGCCAATATGGTAATTGCAGGCTTCCCATCGTCGTCTTTCATAACCACCTCTCCCTCCGGTTCCGAACTCGTAAAGTACGCTAATCCGGTTACTAACAGGACAATCAACGCGATTGTTAATATGCTTTTTATATTTTTCATAGTGCATCGCCCTTTCTGTACTTAAAACATATTAATAATCCGATTCTTCTTCCGGTCTGTTTTCAAAACGGTTTCTGTATTCTCTGGGACTCATTCCTTCCATTTTGCGAAAAGTCCGGTTAAAATAAGTGTAGTCGTCATAGCCAATCAGGTAAGAAATTTCTGTAAGACTTAAATCATTTTTTTGTATCAGTTCTTTTCCTTTCTCCATTCGCAGTTGTGTAATATAAGGAATCAAATTTTTCCCTGTAGTCTGTTTAAAGCAACGGGATAAATAACTTTTATCCACACCGTACTTCTGCGCAAGTCCGGACAAGCTTAAATTTTCCGCATAATGTTCCTCTGCATACCGCTTAATCTGTTCTACTACATTCTGCACAGATTCTGTATCCTCAGACATGCCCAGTTGCAAAATGCTCTCTACAAAATCTTCTTCCTTTTCCAGCAGACTGTCTATATTCAAATGTTCCAATTCCTGCTCCACATAGTCACTCATGTTTTCCAGGTCGATCATCGACTGGGCATCCGTCAACCGTATAGCATAATGCAACATGTCATTATTAATTTGTTTAACTGCCTGCTTTACTTCCAGATAAGTGTATCTGCGGTTATCTTGTCGGAGCTTACCCGTGATCAGATTCATAATGTGTCTGCGATTCCTCTGTTCCAGAGATACAGCAAGCTGAAGTTCTTCCTCCTCACTGAAAAAATTGTGGATTACTTCTCTCTGTTTTCTTTCCTCATCAGCATCATAGAACAACACTGTACTCTTATGCTCATAGTTTCTGCGCATCAAAAGGGTAATAGCCTGTACATATGCAGAATATATGCTTTCCATCGAATAA
This sequence comes from uncultured Acetatifactor sp., assembly GCA_934436435.1. Taxonomy (GTDB): domain Bacteria; phylum Bacillota; class Clostridia; order Lachnospirales; family Lachnospiraceae; genus Acetatifactor. Next base: position 69,795 of record CAKSAN010000005.1, read on the forward strand.
TTATGGTCACTTACCGCAACTGTGACCGGCACCTTCAGTGCATTTTCCAGTTCCTTCATACACCTCAGGACATCTTTCCTAAGTTCCACCGGCAATGTATTCGATATCACCAGAAATTCATTAGCTTTTGACACATGATGAAAGATTTTTGTATCTCCCTCTCCCATAATCTTATGTATTTTCTTTTTCACCTGATAAGAAAATACCTGCATATCTCCGGCAAATTCTTCCGGAATATCAGAGAGTCCATGGAGTTTCAACAGTATCAGGGAATATCCGGCTACATCCAAGTTCATCTCCAACGAGATCCCGGTTGCATAAAAATTTTCCTTATGATCGATCAGACGACTATATTCCCTATCATACAACCAGGAAGATACCAACTGCAGCTTTTTCTGTTGTTCTTGTGCTAACTGCTGTTTTTCCCTTTTTTCATATAGGAGATCCATTGCCTCCGTCAGGGCTGTAATCAGATCAATTTTAGAAACCGGTTTCAACAGGTAATTGATCGCACCGGATTTCATAGTCGACTTTACATAATCAAAATCATCATACCCGCTAATTACAAATACAATAATTTCCGGATATTCTTCCCGAAGTTTTTTCGTCAGTTCCACACCATCCACATAAGGCATATTAATATCTGTAATCAAAATATCCGGAGGATCCTCCTTAAGTCTTTGCAATACTTCTTCCCCGTTTTGTGCCGGCCGCTGCAGAATCAGTCCATACTCGTTCCAGTCAATCATATGAATCAATTTTTCTCTGCACCAGTATTCGTCATCGGCAATTAAAATTTTATACGTTTCCCCACTCATTCTCCGATTCTTCTCCTATCTGCGGCATTGTAACAATGACCCTGGTTCCCTTCCCGGGAGCACTGTCCACTTGCACGCCATAAGCTTTTCCGTATAGCAGCCTGATTCTTGCATTAATGTTGTGAATTCCGATAGAGCTTCCCTTTTCCACATAGTCCAGACTATTCTCCTGAAGTGCATTGTTCAGCTCCGTTGCATCAAAACCGTCACCATTATCTTCCACCACCATCTGAAGACAGCCTTCTTCCGATGTAATTTTTATATCGATTCTTTTTTCTCCACGGACATTTTTCACACCGTGTTTTAATGCATTTTCCACCAATGGCTGAATGGTCAGTCTCGGTAAGAGCAACTTATAGGTCTGCGGATCTGCTTCTATTTTGTATTTCACTTCATTGCTCATCCGGACATTCATAACGTATATATAGTTTTTCAAATGCAATATTTCTTTTTCCACTGTTGTCATGGGATGCTTCATATCCAAACTATACCGGAAAATATGAGACAATGCCTGACTGAGATTGCTGACCGCCTGACAGTTCTGCACCTCTGCAATTGCACTCATGGTATCCAACGTATTATACAGAAAATGAGGATTAATTTGTGATTGTAATGCTTTATATTCCATCTGGTTGACCAGAAGCTTCGCCTGATATTCCTTGGCAATCATTTCTTCCATTTGATCCAGCATCTGGTTAAAGGTGTCTCCCATCTCCCGAATCTCGATGGATTCCGCTTCCATATGATGTAATCTGAGTTGAGTGTCTCCTTCCCGAATCTTCCTCATGGTCTCCGTAATCTTCTGTAAGGGTTTTACCATGTATCCCGCCATAATTGTAGACAGGCACAGAGAAAATAGAGTCACGGATGCTGCAATGATTAAAAAGTTCTTCATTATCTCCTTCTGATCCTGCACCAGCATAGATGTAGGCATATATGCATAAAGTTCCAAATTGTAATGGTTCTCCGGGAAACAGAACAGAATTCCCTCATCCACTTTTAATCTTTCTGCCCTATTCGGATCTTCATTCTGAATAATGGTCACAATTTTTTCATAAGCAATATAATAATCTTCTTGCAACGTTCCGTAGCTGCACACCGGGATATCTCCCACCGGTTGCATCCAGATCATACTGTTCCCTTCCGCTGCATAACGCTTCATAACCTCTTGGAATATTTTGCTGTCAACATCACACACAATACATCCGATATATGTGCTTCCACTGTACATATTCAATGCAAATCTGGCCAGCTTGCGGCTCCGGGATACATTATAGTAGCTTGAAATCAGCATGTCTCTGGATCTCGATGCTATGTAATCCGACAGGATTTCACAATTCCCGTTTTCCGATTCGAAAATGTCCTCTGGATAATCATAAGCGGGAGTTACCGCATGCCTATAATTGCTGATCAGCTGATTATATCTGTCATAAACATACAATGCTACAACAGCATCTTCCTCGTTAAATCCATCTGATACGATATCTTTCGCCACAAAGTAATGTTCGCTCCAGATTTTTTCAGAAGGAACTCCTTTTTTCATATCCTCTACCAGTTCTCTTTGCTCATACACATTTAACAGTCCATATTCAATTCTTTGAAATATAGCATCCATATCATCCTGCATATTTTCCATAGAATGGTACATACTGTTCCTGGTCTGTTGATAAATGATCTTCATAGATGTGCCGCGAAACAACGCAGTAATGCCCAGCAGCATGATAAGCAGGCTGCTGGAGCATACAAACTGGATTCGGTTGCGCATACTGGATTTCTTTTGTTTGAACATTCTTTATCCCTTTACAGCTCCCACAGTCATACCTTTAATGAAATATTTCTGAAGGCATATAAACAATACCACCATGGGAAATACCGAGATCATGATAGCTGCCATAGCGGTGGTATAATCACTGGACTGTGCCGAGAATAATGCCTGCATGGCAACTATCAGCGTCTTTAATTGTTTTTTGCTGACATATAAGCTGGCCATCAAATAATCATTCCAGATTTGGAATGCCTGCATGATAATCAGCGTCGCCATCGCTGGTCGAAGCAGCGGCAATACTACCGAAAAATATGTCCTGACCAGGGAACATCCGTCGATTCTGGCAGCTTCCTCTAATTCAAGAGGTACCGTTGACATAAAACTAGTCATCAGGAATACGCCAAATGCCATTCCGGTAGCTACATAAATGAACACAATACCAAATCTTGTATTCACCAAGTGCATTTTATAACCGATGGTATAGATAGGAAGAAATAATGCCTGTGCCGGAATGAGAATTCCTACAATAAAATAAATATAAATAAATTTGAAAAGTCTGCTTCTGCACCGTGCAATGGCCCATGCTGTAATACCACACAGAATTGCCAACACAATTACACTAAGTATAGTATAACATGCCGTATTGAAAAAAGTAGTCCCCATATCCAGTTTGGTAAAAGCTTTTTTGTAATTTTCAAGATACAGAGAGGATGGCAGTGACAGCGGGCTGTTTATGTACAATTCCTTTTTTGTCTTTAGGGAATAATTGATAATAATGATCACCGGCATTGCAAACAGCAATGCTAAAAAAGTCATACAAATCTGGAGTATGATGGTACCCGGCTTCATTTTTTCTCTTATTTTTTTCTCTTTTTCTTCTGCCATTATGCCTGCACCTCCTTGCTCTTCAACTGTTTCACCTGAATAATTGCCACTAGCAACAATACAATAACAAGAGATACCGTCATTGCCGATCCATACCCATACCTTCTGCTGTCAATGGCTGTACTGTAAATTTTGTAAATCACTGATACTGAAGCTCTGCCGGGACCACCATTGGTGGAAGACAAGAGCAGATCATATACTTTCAGAGAACCGGTAGTGATTCCCACTATGCAGATAGTGATGGATGGTGCCAGCATGGGAATGGTCACATTTAAAAATTTCTTTAAAGGACCTGCACCATCCATCTTAGCTGCCTCATAAAGGTCGGAAGGAATGGACTGAAGTCCTGCCAGATAAATCAGGCTCCAATAACCGATCCATTGCCAGTTATTGGCGATCAGCAGTCCGGACAAAACTGTCTTTTTGCTTCCAAACAGCATGAAGTTAATGTTGGTTCCCAGTACATCATTGATAGCAGGAAGTACATTGGAAAACATTTTTAGCCAAATAAAACCTACTACCAATGCACTAATCAGGCAAGGTGCAAAGAAAACTGTACGATATATCTTCTTGGCACGAATACCACTATCCATAGCCATGGCTAAGAGAAGTGCTCCGATATTCTGAATAATAGTGTTCCATATGGTAAATTTGATGGTAAAAATCCAGGCGTCCCAAAATTCCTGATCCTTGAGCATTTTTATGTAGTTTCCAAATCCAATAAACTTTTTATCAAGATCCATGCCATCCCAATCTGTCAAGGAATATCTCACCGACAGGATCAACGGCAGTATCAGTCCAATGGTAAAAATAATCAGTCCCGGCAGAACAATTAAAAAATACTGCCAGAATAACTTCTGCTCCATTCCCTTCTTTTTGCCGATTTTCATACGTTATTTCCTCCCATGCTTTTGCTTTACTCTTCCAGAACGGAAAGGGACAATGTCGTCTCTTCTTCGACACAGTCCCTTTTCCGGCTCTCCGGTATTGACCGGTCATTATTTAATTTGAGCTGCTGGTATCTATACGAAGATCCGATGCCTTCAAAGCCTGTTCAAAGGTCTCATCGCCAATCAGCCACGCTGCAATATCCATAGCATTTTCATCCTGGAAACCGCCCCATACAAGCTGGTTATTACCAAGGGTAACATCCACGATGCGTCCCTCTGCAGCATATCTGTCAATATCCTCCTGGCTGGGATTCGGATAGGTAGGTGTTACATCTTTTAGCATCGGTGCAGTCTTGGTAAAATCATAGATCTGCACTGCAAGATCCTTATCGGAAGTCAATACATCAAATACTTTATTAACGGCGTCCTGATGTTCCGTATCCGCACTGCTCATAAAAGTAATATTTGGTTCAAAGATCAGTTTAGAATCACCGGTCTGGTTCGGGAACGGGAAGATGCCGAAATTGAAGTTCTCGTCGATATCCAGGAAGTTCTGGATAGACCAGGAGCCAGATACTTTCATGGCTGCCTCACCGTTTACCATTCTTGCATCACATTCTGTCTGTTCTGCGGAGAAAGTGTCTGGGAAAGTGTTGTCATAGATCAGTTTATTATATTTGTATGCGGTCTGCATGTTGGGATCCGTGCTGAAAGAAGTTTTTCCTGCGCGGAACTGATCACCCCAATCCGGCGTCTTATTAAACACATCATTCATGGCAAACTGCATGGTCACATTGCCAATAGACCAAGTATCTACCATATGGCTGGCAAAGGGTGTAATTCCTTTCGCGTTACAGTCATCAATAATCTCCTGCAGCTGTTCCTGGGTCTCAGGAATGTCCCAGCCGTTCTCTTTGAACATGTCCTTGTTGTAGTATACGCCCTGATACAATGCGTTGTATACCAGACCGTATGTAGTTCCGTCGATTGTTACATTTTCTCTTGCTGCATCCAGCCCCCTGTCCAGATACTCATCATCAATGGCTCCCAAGATGCCGAGAGGAGCATACATTCCTACATCCTGTGCTTTACCAACAATGATATCCGGCATTCCGGACTGGCGATAAATCTGCATTTTTCCAGCAAGGTCATTCCAGCCTACGCATTCCCACTCTAAGGTGATATACGGATACTTTTCAGCCAGTGCCGCATCAATAAAATCTTCAATGCCTGTGTCTGTAGTAGACTGCCCCGCCAGAACTGTCAGTGTAACGGGTTCCTGTGAATCTGCATCCGCTGTCGGCACATCGGCCTTTGCTGCTTCCGTAGTCTTTGCTGTGGTGGTACCTGCATCTGCTGTTTCACCACTGTTTCCACAGCCGGTAAATGTTGCCGCAGCAATCATACATAGACTTAACCCTAATGCAACAAGTTTCTTCTTTCTCATAAGGTTCCTCCTTCTTGCCTGCGTCCCGCAGGTCTTTTTGATGATTTTATGATACTGTTTTATTGCATAGGTCAAATAGGAAAAATTTGGTTTTTTTACTTGTACTTTTTTGACCATATAGTATAATACCTATCGTTACAACATATTGCTGTATTGTTATAGGAAGGAATTTTCATGTTTAAAAATAATCCTCAACTTGACAAAGAAATCCAGAATTCTATGGTGAATTCTGGATCTATTTGTTGATCTTAATGCTTCTTGTCCTCAGTGTCTGAGTATGTTGTAATTCCTCCACGTCATCCTATTTTTTCTGTAAAAAAGATGTTATTACTGTTTCTGATGGGTATTCTGTTTTTGCCAATAACGATAGAATGGCAGAAAGCATGAGTTTACCGGCCAATCTTACCGGTTCATTTCATGATATCAGCCTTTTTCGTAACTTCTCGTCCTCAGAATTGTCCGGAGATCATATTGCTTTTTATGCACATCACACTACTGCACACATTTATATCAATGACAGCTGTGTTTACAGTGACACTGATACACCTGATTCTTTGCATCTGATCCAGCCTTCCCGATGGTATCTGTTTGAAATACCGGAGGAAGATTTTTTATTACGAATAGACCTGCATTCTGATATTCCCATTAATAAATTACCGGAAATTCATAACGGAAGTAAAAGTAATCTGATTTATTATATTGGAAGTGAAAAAATCATTCCCGTATTTATAGGCTTTCTCGTTTTCCTTTTGGGTCTCTCTCTTTTACTGCTCTCTTTTTTTCTGCGCAGCACACAACGTTCCCATTTACGCTGGCTTGGTTTTATCTCTGTTTTTTCCGGAATATGGGTATTTTGTAACTCCGCTTCCTCTCAATTAATAGGGGCTCCCCTTTCTCTATTTGTAATACTGGGTTACGGTTCCTTTTTTGCACTTCCGCTATTGGTCAATGGCTTCTTATTGGCTTATCCGGTGTTCCGCAAAAGAATTTATATGAGGGTATTATTTGGTGGCTTATGCGGAATTACCACTGTTGTCTTTTTTCTACAGTTTATGGGGATTTTGAGCTGGTCCCGCCTGATTTGGCTAGTACATATAGAAACAGGCCTTTCTCTACTGGCTCTGCTCATAACTTATCTTCTCTATAAGAAGCTCTTTTCTCCACAAGAAAAACAAATTTATCATGCACTTATTTTAATCGGTATATTTATAGTAGTAGATATTTTCAGATATTATATCATCCGGCCCTTTTCCGTGCCTGTAAAATATACTACCATCGGACTCCTTGTTATGCTGCTCTACCTGTCCGTTTCTGTTACACGACTTATTGCAGATACTTACATACAGAGCGAACGAAACAAACTATATAAGAAACTGGCCTTTTATGATACTATGACTAATTTGAAAAACCGATCTGCCTTTGAAGAAGAAATGACCAACCTCCGTAAGCAACCTCAATTAAAAGGATATTTGTTGATTGCAGATTTGAACAACCTAAAGTATATCAACGATAATTTTGGGCACCAATACGGGGATGATGCCATCATCCATATTGCTGCCTTGCTAAACAAATATTTTGAAACAATTGCTGACTGTTTCCGCACCGGCGGTGACGAATTCTGCGTCATTTCTCCTGAGATATCAGAAGAAGATTTTGTACATTATCATCAGAATTTTATACAGGCTGTTACCTTACAACAGGATTCCCTAAATTATCCTTTTTCCGTGGCAACCGGCTACGGAAAAATCGATGAATCCGGTATCAATGTCTGTTATAAGGCAGTAGATGCGCTCATGTATCAAAACAAACGCGAAAGTAAAAAATCACGGAATGAATGACTTCACAAGGATCATTCCTTGCACAGTTCCCAGAAAGCCACGGCACTGGCCGCTGCCACATTCAGGGAATCCACGCCGTGAGCCATGGGAATGCATACGGTATCGTCGCAGTCCGCGATGGTATCCGCCGCCAGTCCTTCCCCTTCTGTTCCCAGAATGATAGCAAGTTTTGGTGCATTATGCAGTTTCTCGTCATCCGGCCGCAGGCTGTCTTCCTTTAATGCCATAGCCACCGTATGATACCCCATATTCCGCAATTGTTCCATAGTATTGCACGGCCAGTCCTCTGTCTCCAGAATCGTCCAGGGAATCTGGAACACCGTCCCCATGCTGACTCTCGCAGCACGACGGTACAGCGGGTCGCTGCAGCCTTTGGTCAACAGTACCGCGTCAATCCCCAGTGCTGCCCCAGAACGGAAGATAGCGCCCACATTCGTTGGATTCACCACATTTTCCAGAATGGCGATACGTCTGGCATCCCTGCACAGATCCTCCATCTTCGGCAATTCTCTTCTACGCATGGCACAGAGCAGCCCTCTCGCCAGCTTGAATCCCGAGATTTGTGACAGTACTTCGTTGGATGACACATAGACAGGAACCGATTCCGCAATCTTTCCAAGGATCTCCCGCCCCTTCTCCGAGTCCGTCTCCCGCTGTTCCATCAGGAGCGACAGCGGCTCAAATCCCGCCGCCAGCGCCCGCAGGATCACATTGGGGCTCTCCGCAATGAACAGCCCCGGTTCCGGCTCATAATAGTGGAACAGTTGTACTTCTCTCCGCTCATTATAGATCTCCAGTTCCGGTGTGTGTAAATCTGTGATCGGTATTAATTTATATTTATCTGTACTCATACTTTTACGCTGCCTTTTCCCCTGTGGTTTTAAATATTATGATGCTCACGAATTGTTCCGTGCCTTGCACTCTCACAATTCTATATTATAATTGAGCATTTCTACTCCGTCAAACGCAGCTATCTAAAAACACGCTTATACGAATATCTCGTTTAAGCGTGTTTTTAGATCATCTTACTCCATATTTTTCCTTCATTTCTTCCAGAATCTTCATATCTTCTAGCTGTGAAATCTTGTCAGTATCCCCGCCGGTGTTCATCTTAGCTATCAGTTCCAGTAAACATTTCTCGCCTTCTATACGTCCCCGCTGTAATCCCTGCTGTAGTCCTTCTTCCCGTCCACACTCCCGTTCAGCCTTACGAAGCTTCTTTTCTTCTTTTTCCTTGTCATACTCAAATATACTCACCTTGTACACCTCCGCCCGATTGTGCTGCAGGAATTCCGCAAGGATTCCCTCACGGATGCATTCGGTTATCGCCAGTTCCACCGCTTCATTTAACGGCATTTCCGCTGCATATTTTCTGACTCTTTCCACATACTGGGCATATTCCCATAAAACATGACAATTCTTCATCCCCATATAAATGGCATTTTCCAATGTCACGATCTCCAGTTCTTCCGGGTTCTGATAATTTTTTCCTGTCACTGCGTTATACAGAGACAGCAGATTCTCGATGATCGAAAAGATCCACCGAAAAATAGTATCCTTGTATTTCCGGTTGGCCATAAGCAATTCGTAGCTTCGTTTCTTCATAGTGTCCTCCTGTTCCCATAGCACCTGAAACCAAGAAGAGACACTTTCCCCGTTTATCCACTTGTCATTCAACGTACTATGCTGTGCATGGTTAATGTGGTATAAAAGCATAGAATTCATTGAAATGATATAGATGTGTGGATCAGCTCTCGCTGCCGGAATCGTTAGAATATATGCTTTGAAATTATAGTACTAATGTTCTTATGATTTGTCAATAGAAACCTTCCGTGCAAAAAGACCAGCCACAACGGGCTGGTCTCTCAAATGCTGTCTTGTTCTGATATTATTCAGCTACATAGGGCATCAGAGCAACGTGGCGTGCTCTCTTGATAGCAACGGTCAGTGCTCTCTGATGCTTTGCGCAGGTACCGGTAATACGACGAGGAAGGATCTTACCTCTCTCAGATACATACTTCTTCAGCTTAGCTGTATCCTTGTAATCGATTACGTTATCTTTACCACAGAATACGCAAACTTTCTTTCTTCTGCGCATGCCGCCTTTTTTTCTCATCGGAGAATCGGTCTTCTCAGTCTTATTAAAAGCCATTATTATTACCTCCTATCGGAATCTGTCAGGGCAGAGGCGGGTGTCAGCTCCGCTTGTCACTGAAACTTAGTTAAAGGGTAATTCTTCATCGATGCCGTCAGGGATGTTCATAAAGCCATCACCGGCTCCGGAAGGAGCGGGGGCATTATTACCACCACCAAAACCAGCGTTCTGGTATCCACCGTCATTATTGCCGGCAGATGCGTTCTTGCTCTCTGCGAACTCTACGTTCTCAGCCACTACATCGGTAGTGTACACACGCTGTCCATCCTTATTGGTATAGCTGCCGGTCTGGATACGTCCTTCCACAACGAACTTTGTTCCCTTGTGGCCGTATCTCTCAATAAACTCACCAGTCTTACCAAACGCTACACAGTTAATAAAATCAGCATCCGGCTCGCCATCACGCTTAAATCTTCTATCTACTGCAATGGAAAAACGAGCGATCGCTGTTGCGGTAGCTCCCTGAGAATATCTTACCTCAGGATCCCTTGTTAAACGTCCCATAAGAATTACTTTATTCATATTTCGCTTCTCGCTTTCTGTTTATGCCTCGTCCTGTCTAACGCATAAGTATCTGATCACGTTGTCCATGATACGAACACGGCTCTCGATCTCTGCAGGAACAGTGCTCTCAGCTTCGAATCTGATGAAGTAGTAGAAAGCTTCTTTCATCTTCTGAACTTCGTAAGCAAGCTTCTTCTTGCCCCACTCGTCCACTTCTGTGATGTTGCCGCCGAATCTCTCAACCAGTGCCTTGCACTTGTCAACAACGGCTGCTCTCTCATCATCCTCGATCTTAGCGCTAACAACAACGGCTAATTCGTACTTGTTCATGTTAGTTACCTCCTTTTGGTCTCTGGCCCATACTTAGCATATGAGCAAGGAATAAAGTGTCTCACGAAAGAACATGTTACCATATTACCGTCCACTTTTCAAGCTTTTTCAACGATTTCTTTCACATTTTTTTCTAGCAGTTTTCTGGCGATCATGATCTGATGCCCGCACCCCAGACATTTCAGTCGGAAATCCGCTCCCACCCGGAGTACTTCCCATTCCCTGCTGCCGCAGGGATGCTGTTTTTTCAGTTTTAATACATCTCCTACATTGATATCCATAATCTTTTCCTCTTAATCTTATAAATGGTTCGCCATAAAGTCCTTCACCACACCACAGGCCTCCCGCAGCAGATTATTCGGCACGGTAAGGGGATAAGTTCCCGCGGATAGTCCCTCCGCATGGGCATAGCCCTGTTTACTGGCGATTGCCAGTGCCCGGAACATGTGAAAATTATTGGTGACAATGACAACTCTGTCCTCGGACCTATTGAGCAGTTCCCCGCTGTAGATCAGATTCTGTGTGGTATTGGTGGAGGCATCCTCTGTAAGAATCCGTTCCGGATCGATCCCGGCGGCTTCCAGATAGCCTTTCATACCCTCCGCTTCACTGATGGGTTCATTATATCCCTGTCCGCCGGACACGATGACTTTGGTCTCCGGGTTGGCATTCAGATATTCTATGGCTTTGTCCAGACGTTTCTGTAACACATAGCTGGGCCCCGAAGTCTTCCACTGGGCTCCCAGAATGATCACATAATCAGCTCCCGCCTGCGCCGTAGCATAAAACTTACTGGCAATCATTCCTTCTATAATAAGAAGCAACACCACTCCTGCCGCCACCAGACTCCGGAAGGTGACACGCAGCCATCCTGGAATCCGATCACGCACCTCCCTATGGGTCAGTATCCATGCCCATGCGGCGCAAAAGACACCAATCACACCCCAGATCAGGAAAAAGTAACTGCCAAAGCTGACAAAGAGACCAATTCCCAGGCAGTACAGCAGACACAGCAACGCCAAGATATACAGCAGTCCTGCTCCGTAATGTTTCTGCCCAACGCCTCTGCCTCTGGGATCCAGATAGATCACTTTTTTACTTTTTTCTCTTGGAATCAAGCGGTCCCTTTTCATACTGCCTCCATTCTTTTTCTATCGTCTATTGTAGCATATCTCCCGCATTGGTCTCAATACCACATAATTTAGGGTTTTCTTAATTTTTTCGAAAATTTCTATTGAAAATTTTCTTTTGCGGTGCCGGTTGACTTGCCCGCTCACGGAAACTATGATGTAACTATACCGTAACGAATATTTCGTGCACCGCAACAGAAAATGGGAGGAAGAAATTATGGAACCATGGCAGGAACAGATTGAGGAATTGCAAAAGATCATCGATACCTATGACAATATCGTATTTTTCGGCGGAGCGGGTGTCTCCACCGAGAGCGGAATTCCGGACTTCCGCAGCGTGGACGGTCTGTACCACCAGCAATACGACTATCCGCCGGAAACGATTCTTAGCCACACCTTTTACCGCTCCCATCCGGAAGAATTCTTCCGTTTTTACCGGAATAAAATGCTCTTCCCAAAGGCAGAGCCCAATGCTGCCCATAAGAAACTGGCCGAGCTGGAAGCAGCCGGCAAAGTCCGTGCCGTGATCACCCAGAATATTGATGGGCTGCATCAGGCTGCCGGAAGCAAGACCGTGCTGGAGCTCCACGGCTCCGTGCTTCGCAATTACTGTGAGAAATGTCATCAGTTCTACGGAATCGATGCGGTCCTAAACAGCACCGGCGTTCCCCGCTGTGAAAAGTGCGGCGGTATCATCAAGCCGGATGTGGTTCTGTACGAAGAGGGATTGGATGAAAAGACGTTAAATGCCGCCGTCAGATACATCCACGAAGCAGATGTTCTGATCATCGGCGGCACTTCTCTGGCTGTCTATCCCGCAGCCGGGTTAATTGATTATTTTCAGGGACAGAAACTGGTCGTCATCAATAAGAGCGCGACACCCAGAGATAATAACGCGGATCTCCTGGTTCAGGGACCGATCGGGGAAGTATTTCATTCGATCCAGAACCCGTAGGAGAGATCCTGCTCTCCGCTGATATGATAAGGGGATTCCACATCAGCTCCCCAGCTGTCGATTCCTCCAACGCCTCTGACAGCTCCCAGAACGGACAGTACCGTTCTGCGGGCAGGAGGCAGTTCTTCCTGATGCAGGGCATTTTCCAGCTCCTGCGCCGTATAAGGCAGACAGGAAAAGGCGAACGTTTTTCCTTCCTCAGCCATCACTTTCAGTCTGCTTTCCATCCCTGCATGGTCTGTATTGTCTAAAGATGTCTTTCTTGTGATCTCCACCCATTTTGTCTGCATATGTATCCCACAGTCCTGGGGCACCAGATAGGGTGTTACAGGCATTCCCTGCACCTCATAAATTCCGGAAATGCCACCGGCCATACGATCCGGATAGGTCTCTCCGGACAGACCTTCGTAAGTATATCCCTCTGCCGCCGTGGGCATCAGGAATCTTAGGCCCAATACGGGAAGCTCCGGGAGCCCTTGTCTGCCATGATAATCCACCTGTACATGGATCCTGCCGTCCGCTTCCACCAAATAGCCTACCGTGACCTCCGTCGTCGGTACCGTGGGCGTTTCGTAAGTATAGGTGATCTCGAACCGGTTGCAGCTCTCGCTGCCGTTATATTTATTGTTCTCCGGTGCCGAGGGGATACCGATCTCCTGTCCGTCCATCCGGGCGGTTACTTTTATGCAGCGCACGAAACGATCCGCAGCAGACCAGACGGCACTGCGAAAAGCGAAGCCGTTGCCTCTGTCGTTGTCCGTGGCCGCCCGCCAGAAAGCAGGTCTGGGAAACCGGTACAGCCACTCTTTTCCATCCTTGTATAAAGATTCCATACCACCCATCCCCACAGAGAAAATGTAGGCAAAATCCTGTCCCTGTATTCCGATGGTCACATCACCGATCACGATTCTGAGTGCCATAGTAGTATCTCACCTCCTGCATTGCCGGTTTTTCGCTACGATCCGCGAAGAGTATTCCGTTGCCGGAAAATTCATAGTCACTGGGACGATCGTCAAAGTCTCCGCCGTAGCGCAGAACCTTGCTTCCTGTGACCTCGTCCTCCACCCACAGCGCCTGATCGATATAATCCCAGATAAATCCGCCCTGATACATTTCAAAGCGATCCAATAATTCCATATAGGATTTCATGCCGCCCAGAGAGTTGCCCATATCATGCATATATTCGCATAACAGATAGGGTTTCTTCGGGTCATGCTCCAGATAATCTATAATTTCCTGCGGGTACGCATACATACGGCTCTCCACATCGGAGATCTGATCCTCATAGGCTCTGTTATGGAAGACACCTTCATAATGTACCAGCCGCAGGTCATCCTTTTCCTTGAAGAACTGCTGCATGGCGGCAATATCGTCTCCGGCATAGGATTCATTTCCCAGAGACCAGAACAGGATCGAAGGATGATTCTTATAACATTCAAAATTCGTTCTGGCACGGTCCACCACCGCTTCCCGCCACTCCGGCAGGGATCCGGGTACATTCCAGGAGGGTTCTACCGCTCCCATCTTCTGCCAGGAGCCGTGGCTTTCCAGATTGGTCTCCGCCATCATGTAAATACCGGCTTCGTCACACAGGCTGTACCATTCTCTGCGATCCGGATAATGACAAGTTCGGACGGCGTTAATATGGTTGCGCTTGAAGCACTCGATGTCCCATTTCATGTCTTCCATGGAAATGCATCGCCCGGAAGCCGCATTCCACTCATGGCGGTTTACGCCGCAGATCACCAGTCGTTTGCCGTTTAGTTTCATTACCTTATGGTCTATGACGAACTCCCGGAAACCTATGGCATAGGGTACTACTTCTATGACACTTCCGTCAGAATCTTTTACCTGCAATTCCAGATGGTACAGTACCGGATTCTCGTGGCTCCAGGGCTGCACCTTCTGTGACAGTTCCTGCTGTATCCGCAGGGTCTGTTCCGCTTCTCCTGTGAAAATACTTTCCTGTTCCCACAGGCTTCTTCCCTTGCTGTCCGCTAGGCACATCTTCAGACTGCCGTTTCCCGCCGCACCCTTTTTTTCTGCTGCCGCGGATATTTTTACCGTAAGATCCAGTTTTCCTGTCTCCTGTGCTGCGGAATAATAGGGCTTCACCCACAGGTCTTCCACATGGATGTCCGGCTTTGCACACAGCTCCACGCTGCGGAAGATTCCGAAGAAGCGGAAGAAATCCTGATCCTCCAGAAAGGCTGCCGTACTGCGCTTGTGTACTTCCACCGCCAGCAGATTATCTTTTTCCCTGATATATGGTGTCAGGTCGAATTCCGAAGGGGTAAAGCTGTCCTCCGCATAGCCGATAAAGTGCCCGTTCAGCCACACATACATGGCCTGCTCCACACCTTCAAAGCAGACAGTGACCCGTTTGCCCCGCAGCCCTTCCTCCAGATCGAACCGTCTGCGGTAGGAACCAACGGGATTGTATTCCGCTTCACTGAAAGAGCCTTCCGCCTTGCCTTTTCCCAGCGTGTAAGCCGGACGGCGATATATTTTCCCTTCCCAGGGATACATGGTGTTGATGTAATGAATCTTGTCATAGCCTGCCAGTTCTATATGCCCCGGCACGGTGATCCGGTCAAATCGGGAGGCATCATAATCCTCCCGATAGAATTCTGCCGGACGCTCTGCCGCATTTTTTGCATAACAAAATTCCCAACTACCGTCCAGTGACTGATACAGGGAGCTGTTCCCGCTCTCCGCCTCTGCCGCACTGCCATAGCTGCGGTGGTCACTGTGGGCCGGAAGCTGTCCGACCCTGAATACCTGCGGGTCGTCCAGCCATCGGATATCTGCTTCCATGTTTTCTCCTCCTGATTCCTTTCCTGTTTTTTACTATTCTTTTACTGCGCCTGCCGCGATTCCCGCCAGAATGTATTTCTGGAAGAAGATGTAAGTCAGTACCGTGGGGATCATGACTACGATGATACCGGCTGCCAGTGTCTGCCAGGAGCCCTGCTGTGCGTTCGCATAATCCATCAGGAAGGTGGTAATGGTACGCAGCTTGTTCTTCGGCATGTACAGATAGGGGATGTACATGTCATTGATGATATTGATGGCCTTGACAATACATACCGTGGCTGTGGCCGGTGCCAGCAGCGGGAAAATGATCTTGTAGAACAGCTGGAAGTAGGAACAGCCGTCCAACAGTGCCGCTTCGTCCAGAGATACCGACAATCCTGAGATAAACTGTCTGTAAATGTACAACTGCATCAGATCGGATGCAATGTAGATCACAATGGGTGCTCCCAGAGTATTGTACAGATGGAATCCGTTGATGATACGGAATCTGGAGATCTCTGTTACAAAGGAGGGGATCAGCATTCCCAGGAAAAACAGTCCCACGACGAACTTTTTACCGCGGAATTCAAAACGTTCAATAATAAATGCAGTGATGGTTCCCAACATAACGTTAAATACCAGAGAAACCACCAGTATTATTATAGTATTTTTAAATCCGATCAGCAAATATTTGTTGGTAAATACTTTTTTATAATTTTCAAAAGTCAGGTCACTTCCGGTAGGCGGCAGCAACGGGGAAGACAATGTCATGGCGCCCTTGGACTTTAAGGAAGCGAACAATGTCAGAAGGATTGGTGCCAGCACGATAATGACCATTCCAATACATATTATCTGTTTGATTACCTGTTGAGTTACTCTCTTTGCCATATGCTATCGCATCCTTTCTGTTTATTTGTCTCTCAGAACCAGACCGTGAATGATCTTGTTCTGGATCACATAGATGATCACGATCATCAGCATGATCGCCACTGCCATAGTCGCTGCCAGACCGAAGTTCGAGAAAGTGAACGCCGTTTTGATGGTGTACAGCGTGAAGGTGGAAGAGGCATAGCCGGGACCGCCTGCAGTCATGACGAAAGGAATATCGAATACCTGCAATGCTCCGCGGATATTGTCAAACAGTACAAAATCCACCATCAACATGATTGCAGGAACCTGTATGTATTTGAAAATCTGTCCGGTGCTTGCGCCGTCGATCTTGGCTGCCTCCAGAATATCCGTGGGGATGGACTGCAGGGCTGCCATAAACAGGATCACATGATATCCGCTAAATCTCCAGACAGATACAGATGCCAATACGAAATTAACGATCTTTTCATCGGATAACCAGTTGCGGATCAGACTTTCCAGATGCAGGGCAGTCAGGATTCCGTTGAAGGCACCGTTGATTGGGGAAAAGAAATAGGAAAAGGCGTAGGAAATGGCAACGCCGTTAATAATATAAGGTAAAAATACCATGGTCTTGTAGAACTTTGCCGCCCGCAGCTTACTGGTCAGCAGCACCGCAAAGGCAAGCTCTACCAGAATCATAAGCAAATGGATCACAAAATATACAGCATTGTTCCGTAAGGACAGCCAGAGGTCCTTATTGTTTAACATGGAAATATAGTTTTCAAGATTAATAAAATGATAATCTGCTGAAAATCCGTCCCAGTCCGTGAAACTCATGCGGAACAGGTCAATCGCCGGGAACACCACAAATGCGATCAGTAAAGTAACCGGTACCAGCAAGGATATGAAAATAAACTGTCTGCGTTTCTTGTTTAATTTATTCATGGATATCCCTCTCTTTATGATTTTCGGGAGCCGCTGCGCAGCTCCCGATATATCAGATTTCTAAATTCGTTTTACTGGATGCCCAGCTTGGTTCTTGCGTCCTTCCATTTCTGGTTCAGTTCATTCATCTTGCTGTCCAGATCGAAGTTGCCGGTCAGCATCTCTGCACCAAGCTTCTTGTAGTCGAAGGTGGTCTCGTTCTGAATGGCTGTGAAGTCATCTCCGCCGCCGTCGTATGTAACTACCTGCTTATCCGGGCACAAGGTATCTGCCTCTGCAAGGATAGGATCCTTCTCCTTCGGGAAATTCGTCATGGAAGAAGAGGAGGAAATATATGCCAGATACTCAGGATACCAGTCTTCGGAGTAGAACCACTCTACAAATGCCTTGGCTGCTTCGGGGTTCTTGGAATGTGTGGTCACACCCATGAAGGAGTCACCCTGTACGATCACGTTGTAAGGATCGGAAGTAGTGTTTCTGGTAGGAAGATAGAATGCTCCCAGTTCGGAAGTATCTTCTGCCTGGTTCTGGATGTTCTGAAGTCCCCAGTCACCCAGTGCAATGATGGCTGCCTGTTTGGAAGAGAACAGTGCGGTTGCCTGATCGGAACCCATTCCCAGAGGATCCTTGCCCATGACACCGGAGTTGAACAGTTCATAGGCCTTGCTGTATGCCTTGTAGATGTCTGTTCCCTGGGCGAAAGGCTCATCCTGGGTTGCCATGGTGTTCCAGTTCTGTCCGTTACCGGATTCCAGAGCGGGCATGAACTCCATGTAAGGGTAGTCAGGCCACTCATCCTTGAAACCGCAGGCAATTGCCATGAAGTTGGCATTGTCTTTTCCATAATAGTCCTGTAAGGTCTTGGCTGCGTCTTCGAACTCGCCCCAGGTGGTAGGCACTTCTACGCCGGCCTCTTTGAACATGTCTTTCCAATAATATACATACTCATAACCACAGGTCATGGGGATGCCGAGAATCTTGCCGTCTACGGCGTATCCTGCCGCCAGTTCATTGTTCTTGGCTGCCTCGGTGTCGGACAGATCCAGCAGATACTCCTTAAATCTTGCCAGCGTGAAGGTCTTATTGAACATAACGTCGGGCAGCTGGTTAGCCGATGCTCTCATCTTCATGGCATTCCAGTACTCGGAGTCATCTTTGATCTTCTCTATTTCAACATCAATGTCAGGATACTTCTCCTGGAACTTACCTACCATATCATTGGATTCAATGAAATCGTTCAGGTTGTTGTCCCAGATGGTAAAGGTAATGGTTCCGCTTAAGTTCTCATTGGAAGCTGCGGCGGTTCCTTCTGTTTTGCTGTCTGTTGTTGCACCATTATTAGTAGTGCTGCTTTCTGCTGTGCTGCCGCATCCGGTAAGTAACCCCATGCCCATAACGCATGCAAGCACTGCTGCTATAACCCTCTTTTTCATACGTTTTCTTCCTCCTTGTGGAAAATGTTTGGTTGCTGTTTACGAGGCTAAGTATAGCAACCGTGCAAAATTTGCGCCATTTCATATCTTCCGTTTTCTTGATAAATGGTACTAAGTACGATTTGTCTGCTTTTGATCTATCGTTGGAATTCTTGAGGAAACGTAACAAAACGCGGGGATTTTCCCTGCGTTTTGTATTGTGTCCCTGTAAAATTATTATTGTTCGCCCTGTTTTCGATACTGTGCCGGAGTGCATCCGGTCTCTTTTTTGAACATCCTTGTAAAGTGTTCCGCGTTCCGGTATCCCACCATTTCCCCGATCTCATAGCTTTTAAAAGTAGTGGTTCGCAATAATTCCCTGGCTTTCTGTATCCGCAGCTGTGTGAGATAGTTGGAAAAGGTCTCTCCGGTCTCCTTGGTAAAGCGATTGGTAAAATATTTTTCACTCAGTCCCACATGCTCCGCCACTTTGGCCAGTGTCAGTTCCCCATCATCATAGTGATCCGCCAGATAACGCTTCGCCTTTACGATCACATTGGTCTCCATGGCATCGATCTTGCCCACGGAATAATCCATCACCCAGTTAATATAATTGGTGATCCACATCTTCATGCTGCGGGCATCCTCCAGACGCCCTACTTTTTCCTTATAATTGTACCGTCGGCTGAAGATCTCCGATAACGTAATACCATCGGTTCCAAAACGGGTCGCTATGGCCAGGATCACCCCATATATGTGCTCTTCCGCTTCCTGCCGGTCACCGGTATTCAGCCGCTCAAACAGCTTTTCCTTCTCCGCCGTGAAGTTTTTGGTATCCGCGCTGTACAATGTTTCCGCCAGCCTGCCGTATTCCCCGGCCAGTTTCCGAAGCACCTCTGCTTCGCTCCGGCGCTCTTCCAGATCCACGATGGCTCCTTCTCCATACAGATAACGCAGCCCCCCATATTCCCGAAGATAGGTGACAGCAGTGTCAAATTCTTCCATGGTGGCACATTTTCCGCCGATACAGCATTCCATCTCCGCATTGTATTCCGTCTTCACATAGCTCTGCAATTCCTTCAGCATGCTGAAAATACGCTGCCTGTCGTCATTTTCCGTGATCCGGTAATACAGAAATGCCTGTGTCAGTCCTTCCGGACAGGCCACGCAATGCAGCGTATATCTGGGATTGCGTTCGAAGCCGGCTAACAGCTGTCCCAGTAACTCCGAATCCGCCTTAACGCCTGTGGGCCATTCAAAATACAAGTTCACCAGTACATACGGATCTGTGAAAAACTCCGCATGTTCCTCCGCCACCTGTCCCGGCGACAGTTCTCCCCGGATCATTGCCGTAAAATATTCTCCGTTGGACCGCTCCGTCCTCCGGACCTGCTCCTCGTAATCCGCGATCAGGGACTTCAGGCTCCGGGCCATGGCATTGAAATGGTGGATCACACCGCGGATCTCAGCCTGTCCCTGGGGTGTGATGTGAATATCCATTTTTCCGTCCTCGATCTGTTTCAGGCCATCGCTCAACTCCGCAATGGGATTCACGATCTGTCGGATGAAATATCCGGCAAAGTATCCCGCCAGGGCAAAGATCAGCGCTGCCACCAACAAAATGATCCCGGCGATCTTAAGAAAATCCTGCATCAGTTCCGAGGTCTTGATATAACTTTCGATATACCAGGTGGCATTCCCCAGTTCCAGAGGAGTTTTCACGCAGGTATATCCCACCGTGCCTTCAGGTTCTGTCTCTTCCGTCCGGAAAATGGGATCTCCGTTCTCGTCCACGATCTGCATGATTCCTAATTTGTTGTTCCCTCTATTATAATTGCGATTATAATTACGAATGGAATTGCCGGCATCGGTGGTCTGGTACATTACCACCATTTCCACACTCTGGGATCTGTCGATCATTACATTGGGAGACAGCGCATAGATCAGTACCAGCTGATCCTTACCGCCGCCCAGATACAGGTCACTGGCCCCAATGGTCTGATAGGATCCTATTTTTACGGAGTTGGGTGATAGCAGCGCATCCTGATACCACCGACACTGTCGGATCTCACTGACGGATCGCTTAATATCGCTTTTCAGGAAGATTGCATTCCCGCTTTTCATATAAAAACCGATGGACACCACATCCTTCACCGGCTCTATGACCAGATTTCCCGCCTGATCCAGCTTCTTTCTGGCATCGTAGCGGGCATAGGTATCCGCCGTGTCCATGGCCACCACATACTGAATGACCATATTGTCATTTACATTGGTCACCTGGGACAGACGCATGGACATGAACTCCACATCCGACTGGATCTCTCCCGCCACGCCCTGCTGTACGCCACGGATATTCTCGATGGCCTGGTCCCGGTACTGTTTTCCCAGTGTCACCAGAGACAATACCAGCACTAGCAATAACGGAATCATGATCATTCCGGTAAATATACGATAATAAGCTTTCTTTAAAGGAAGCTTGTCATATAATTTCATCTGTTCCCACTCCTCCTCATTTCTCTCAGTTTACAGCCCTGCCCTGCCTTTGTCAAACGCAACCGCCGGCGCAATTTTGACACGCTGCATTGAAAACTATGGCATCATACCCGTAAATGTGATAATCTATAAAGGTATTTTACATTTATGGCAACTATTCAGATTAGTTACCATATATCCACAAATGATAGGAGATTACATTCATGTTATCCACGATCGAAGCAGTAAACAATGTTGTCAACAATTTTATCTGGGGTGTTCCCGCCATGATCTGTATCATCGGTGTGGGTCTGTATCTAAGTATCCGGACGAATTTTCTCCAGATCCGCAAGTTCCCCTACGCCATGAAGGTGACTCTGGGACGTATGATGAAGAAAAAAGAGGCCTCTGATGGCGCTCTGACCCCCTTCCAGGCGGTATGTACCGCTCTCGCTGCCACGGTGGGAACCGGTAATGTGGCAGGTGTGGCAGGAGCTATTGCCATCGGCGGTCCCGGCGCGGTATTCTGGATGTGGATATCCGCACTGCTCGGCATGTGTACCAAATTCGCCGAAGTAACTCTGGCGGTACACTTCCGTGAGACCAACTCCCAGGGGGATCTGGTGGGTGGTCCCATGTACTACATCAAAAATGGTCTGGGCAAAAAATGGCACTTCCTGGCGTATCTTTTCGCCGCTTTCGGTGTGCTTGCGGTGTTCGGCACCGGAAATGCCACACAGGTCAATACCATCACCGCCTCCATTGATTCCGCCCTCAGCAGCTTCAATATGCTGCCCGCCGATGCCGTAAGTGTTGTGAATCTGATTATCGGTGTGGCTCTGGCGGTCATCATTGCCCTGATTCTGATTGGCGGTATCAAGCGGATCGGCAACGTTGCCTCGAAGCTGGTTCCTTTCATGGCCATCATGTATATTGTGCTGGCACTGGGTGTTATCTTTTTCCATATTCAATCTGTTCCTGCGGTATTTGCTTCTATTATAAAAGGTGCTTTTAATCCCGCCTCCGTGACCGGCGGTGTGGTAGGAAGTTTCTTCGTTAGTATGAAAAAAGGCGTGTCCCGGGGTATCTTTTCCAACGAAGCAGGCTTAGGTACCGGTTCCATCGCCCATGCCTGTGCCGATACAAAGAAGCCGGTAAAGCAGGGATTCTTTGGTATCTTTGAGGTATTCGTGGACACCATCATCATCTGTACCATGACAGCATTGGTCATCCTGTGCAGCGGTGTCCCCGTGAATTACGGCGAAGCTGCCGGTGCGGAACTGACCATCAGCGGTTTCACTGCTGTCTACGGCAACTGGGTATCTATTTTCACCGCCGTATCCATGTGCTGCTTCGCTTTCTCCACCGTCATCGGATGGGGTCTGTACGGCACCAGATGTATTGAATTCTTATTCGGGTCCCGCGCCAACAAGCCTTTCATGGTACTGTACTCCCTCACTGCTATTGTGGGCGCTACCATGAACCTGGGACTGATGTGGAGCATTGCCGAGACCTTCAACGGACTGATGGTGATTCCCAACCTCATCGCCGTATTCCTGCTGTCCGGCGTCGTGGTGAAGATGACGAAGGAATATTTTGAAAAAGAGAACGGGTAATGTGCTATACCGGGACTCCCTCTGGCGAGGGAGTCTTTTTTAGAAATTACCGCCGGAAAGCCCGGGGGCATTGCCTGGGCGGTAAGAATTGCTGTGAATAAGAGAATCCTTTCTCTTTATTACCGCTTCCATGGCGTTATCTCTGTCACAGGCGGTAAAATCGGGCACTTTGGAATACAAATCGCAGAAAATTTACCGCTTATAAAGACAACAGCGGTGCATAAGCGGTATAATATGGATAAATCGAGGTTAAAATGTCATTTTTTTACCGCCGCACCGGGAAATCAGAAGGATGCGGCGGTAATCTGGGAATCCAGAAGGATTCCGTTTTAGAGAGGTGTTACGAACGATGAAAGTCAAACGGCAAAAACAGATCAGGGCATTTCTGATAGAAGAATTGGGACAGGACAGGGGCCGTGCTTTGTTCAATAAGCAGGAGCAACTGTTCCACGCGCTGATAGAAAGCAAAAATATAGGAAACAAATCGAAAAGTCAGCAGAAAACGCTGATTCAGACCATTCTTCCCTGTGTAGCGCTGTATAAGACGCTGTTGCAGGAGGGCTTTTCGGAAGAAGATACGACCGCGTATCTGCAAAAGTATATGTTTACTATTGTCGGAGCAAATATGCATTCCTCCATGTCAAAAATGGAGCGGATCCCGGGATTTTTCTTCCTTTACAGCAGCATCTTCCGGAAAGTCATGCGCTCCTCCGACCTGCATGAAAGCACACAGGATCACACCAGAGATTCCTTCGATGTGACCATCACAAAATGCCTTTGGCACACCGCCTGTACCGAGAACGACTGTCCAAAGCTGTGCCATATCTTCTGCGATGCCGACAACGTGACTTACGGCAGCCTGAAAAAAATGGCCTTTTCCCGGACAAAGACCTTAGGCTACGGCGAGAATTGCTGTGATTTTCATTTTTCCAGAAAATGATTCCGTACAAAACAAATAAGAAAAGGAAAATACGAATGAAACTGGCAATCATGTCCGATATCCATGGCAACTACATAGCTTTACAAAGATGTCTGAAGCATGCTTTGGCGCAGCAGGTCGATGCCTATATTTTCTTAGGCGATTATCTGGGGGAATTTCCTTATCCGCAAAAAACACTGGAAATCCTTTATGAACTACGGAGCAAATATTCCTGTTTCTTCATAAGGGGAAATAAAGAGGACTACTGGATCAATCGCAGAAAAGATGTGAAGTGTGACTGGAAAAACGGAAATCATAGCATTATGGCAATGCTTTATAATTACGAAAATCTCACCTCCACGGATATTGACTTCTTTGAGTCTCTGCCCATAAGTCAGAGAATTACGTTCGATGGAGTGAAGCCAGTACTGACCTGTCACGGAACCCCTTTTGCCAATAATAAAAAACTGCATCCAAACATTGAGGATTTCGAAAATATTCTTCATAACTATGATGAGAACTATATCGTATGCGGTCACACACATATTCAGGAAATCGTTTATGATGGTGAAAAGAAGATAATAAACGCCGGAGCTGTGGGTGTCCCCTTGAAAGCTCCCCGCAAAACACAGTACATGCTATTGACCTCCGATGGTTGCAACTGGAACCCCGAATTTATTTCACTGGAATATGATGTGGAAAGAATTATAAAGGAGCTTCACGAATCCGGCCTATGGGATCTGTCACCTTATTGGTGCAGGATCACACAGCATTTATTGTATACCGGCGAAGTCTCCCACGGAACTGCATTGTTTCGTGTGATGAAGTTAAACGGATATAAAGACCCATGGTATAACATTGCTCCTTCTTATTGGGATGAGGCATTGCGGCAGCTGGGAATTGATCAATAATCGAGTAGTAGGCGATGGCTATGCCTTTCCTTTGTTTTAAAATGGGTACAGTGCAAGATAACACGTCGCTTTGTGCCCACGGTTTGCTTTAAAGTGGGCACAGCACAAGAAGATAAGCTGTTTGTGCCCACGGTTTGTTCTAAAATGGGCACAGCACAAGAGAATCAGTTACTCTGTGCCCACGGTTTGTTCTAAAATGGGCACAGCGCAAGAGCATCAGCTACTCTATACCCACGGCTCGCTCCAAAATGGGCACAGCGCAAGAGCATCAGCTACTCTGTACCCACGGCTCGCTCCAAAGTGGGCACAGCGTTGGAATTATAAGAGTTTGTGCCCCTAACATATCAAACAGTACATAAAAACGAAATGCCTACCGTGAACAGAAACCCTCACAGTAGGCATTTTTAAAAACATTAATTAACTCTCTATTTACATCAATTCAATGGAAGTGACTTTATATCCCAGCTTCTCCACTGCCTCACTCAGTTCCTCTTCGGGGACATCCGCGCCAAGCTTTACTACCGCTTCGCCTTTCTTCCAGTTGACCTTGGCATTGACCTGATCCATACCGTTCAGGGCGTTCTCAATGCGGTTCTGGCAGTTCACACAGGACATTCCTTCGATCTGAAGCTTTTTCGTCGCTACGATGCTGTCTAAGTGCTTCGGCTTGATCTTCACGTCACCGCCTCCGCCACAGCATCCGCCTTCTCCTTTGAAATGCTTTTTGGATCCTACCAGCGCTGCAACGACCACAATGATCAGAATTGCCAATATAATCGAAGTTCCCATACGTCTCACTCCTTTAACATACCTGTTCCGCACATTCGCAGGGCTTGATGGTCACGTTGGTTACTTTCTGGTTTTCCAGATAACCGCAGGACTTTAAGCCGGCGCGAATCACCGAGTTCCATTTTTTTGCTGACAGATGATGTACGGAACCGTCATCCAGCTCAATGGTGCAGGCATTTTCCATCATACAATTTTCAGAGTAAGCTACCTTGTACATGTTCTTGCGGCTGATCGCACCAATCTCCTCTAAGAGATTGACCATGCGGTATACAGTTGCGACCCCCAGCTTATCATCCTCCTCCAGTGCCCGGTAGAAAATCTCCTTACAGCTGGAGCATTCATTCTGGAGAATAATATCGATCAGGCGAAGTCGCTGCTTTGTAATACGGCAGCCCTTTTCCTTCAGCTTGGTCAATATGATCTCTCTCTGCATTCTGGTAGTCTGGTAGCTTACCTGTTCTTTACCGTCCACAGTGACCTCCGCAATGACTGCAGTCACCGCCGCATTGTAAGGATTTTCCATTTTTCTTGTCCTTGACCATGCCATGCACGATCAGTCCTACGATACCGGCCAAAATCACCAGTACAACTGCTGTTCCCATAGACTGCCTCCTTACTCTTACTTTGAAATCCTACGGGCCCCCTTATCGAAGACCCGCAAGTAATATTACGTTCTTATCGCAATTTCTTCGTTCTTCGAACTCTCGAAATTGCATCACTTATGCTGCTTTCTTCTTGGTGTCAACCTTCAGAGTGGTGCTCTCCTTGTAAGGGCGGAAGAGCAGGTAGATGAAGCCGATAACCAGAAGGAATGCTACTACAGTTCCGATACCGAAGGTACCTGCGGTGATCAGGCTGCCGATCTGGTTTACGCACAGGGATACAACGTATGCCAGACCACACTGATAACCAACTGCGATCCAGAACCACTTGGTGTTATTCATCTCACGCTTGATAGCACCCATAGCTGCGAAACAAGGTGCGCACAGCAGGTTGAATGCCAGGAAAGCATAACCGCTTGCTGCGGTGAAGTGAGATGCCATGTTAGCATATACGGAACCTTCGCCTGCGCTGTAGAGGATACCCATAGTACCTACGATGTTCTCCTTAGCTACCAGACCGGTAATAGATGCAACAGTTGCCTGCCAGTTACCGAAGCCCTGAGGGATGAAGATCCATGCCAGACACTGACCGATCTTGCCCAGGATACTCATATCGATCTCATCCTCAGCCAGCATACGGAAGCCGTCCTCGGTGAATCCGAAGTAAGTGGTGAACCATACAACGATGGTGGAAAGCAGGATGATGGTACCAGCCTTCTTGATGAAGGACCAGCCGCGCTCCCACATGCTACGCAGTACAGTACCTACAGTAGGCCAGTGGTAAGCAGGGAGCTCCATAACGAAAGGAGCGGGATCGCCCTCGAAGATCTTGGTCTTCTTCAGGATAATACCGGAACAAATGATTGCTGCGATTCCCAGGAAGTAAGCGGAAGGAGCAACCCATGCTGCGCCGCCGAAGATAGCACCGGCTACCATGGCGATGAAAGGAAGCTTAGCACCACAAGGGATAAATGTGGTAGTCATAATGGTCATCTTACGGTCTCTGTCGTTCTCGATGGTACGGGAAGCCATGATACCGGGAACACCACATCCGGAACCGATCAGCATAGGAATGAAGGATTTACCGGACAGACCGAACTTACGGAAGATACGGTCCATGATGAAGGCGATACGTGCCATGTAACCACAGGACTCCAGGAATGCCAGGAAGATGAACAGTACCAGCATCTGAGGCACGAAACCAAGCACCGCACCAACACCGGCTACAATACCATCCAGGATCAGACCCTTCAACCAGTCAGCGCAACCGATAGCATCCAGACCGGACTCTAACAGAGCAGGAATACCGGGAATCCAGATACCGTAGGATGCGGGATCGGGAGCTTCTCCGCCGTCTGCTGCATATACATCAACAGCCTCTGCCAGATCAGCACCGGTGTAAGTAACATCCTCTGTTGCCAGAGTCTCTTCATCTTCCAGGGTGTAATCTGCAGTAGCGGATGCATCGATGCCTGCTGCGAACTCCTGTACAGCTGCTACAGCTGCTGCGGGATCGTAGTCCTCAGACTCGCTGTCAATGACTCCTGCCAGAGCTTCGTCACCGTTAGCTTCTACAAATGCGTTGATTACGTTCATTGCATCGTCATAAGGCTCTGCGTCTTCTTCATAAGCACCGGTTCCGATGGTGAACAAATGCCAGCCATCACCGAACACGCCATCGTTTGCCCAGTCGGTAGCCCAGCCACCAACGGTAGTTACGGATACATAATATACGATGAACATAACAACTGCGAAGATCGGCAGTGCCAGCCATCTGTTGGTTACGATCTTATCGATCTTATCGGAAGTGCTCAGCTTCTGGCCTTCCTTCTTGGTATAGCAATCTTTAATAATAGAGGAGATGTATGTGTATCTCTCATTGGTGATGATACTCTCGGTGTCATCATCCATAGCAGTCTCTAACTGCTTGATCTCAGCGGATACATCAGGAACGCTCTTCATCTGTGCAGGGATCTTGTCATCCTTCTCTAACAGCTTGATAGCGAAGAATCTCTTCTGCTCCTCGGGAACATCGGTCAGCTTCTTCTCAACGGTCTCGATCACGCTTTCAACTTCAGGTGCGAACTTATGTACAGCAACTGCTGCACTCTTCTTCTGTGCCAGTTCGATAGCTTTCTTGGTAGCGTTCTCGATACCGGTCAGTTTCAGAGCGGAGATCTCAACCACGGGGCAACCCAGCTTCTCAGCCAGTTTTGCTACGTTGATCTTGTCACCGTTCCTGTTTACGATATCGATCATGTTGACAGCCATGACAACGGGGATACCCAGTTCCATCAGCTGTGTGCTCAGATATAAGTTTCTCTCGATGTTGGTACCGTCTACCAGGTTCAGGATCGCATCAGGTCTCTCACCGATCAGGTAGTTACGTGCTACCACTTCCTCCAGTGTATACGGAGACAGAGAGTAAATACCGGGTAAGTCCATGATGATCACGTCATCACCGTTACCGCCGTACTGTTTCTTTAATTTACCTTCCTTCTTCTCAACGGTTACGCCGGGCCAGTTACCTACGAACTGGTTGGAACCGGTCAGAGCGTTGAAAAGTGTTGTTTTACCGCAGTTAGGGTTACCTGCAAGTGCAATCTTAATTGCCATTTTTCTACCTCTTTCCTCTAAAATAACATTTTTTGAACTCGCTTTGGATTAGCTTTCACTAATTAGTTCTGGCTAACCTTCCTGCTAAAAAAAAGATAATTTACTCGACGCAAATCATCTCAGCGTCTGCCTTACGAAGAGACAGCTCATAGCCTCTGACAGTTACTTCCACGGGATCTCCCAAAGGAGCAACCTTTCTTACATAGACCTCAACACCTTTGGTAATGCCCATGTCCATGATACGTCTCTTGACAGGACCTTCACCATTCAATTTGGTTACCTTTACGGTCTGACCGCAGGGAACTTCCTTCAATGTCTTCATTTTCTCCTCCTATTAGCATCTTTTTTTGGCACCGTGTTTCCACTATACCATGATTTTATTGGCCATATCCTTGCCGATAGCTACACGCGATTCCTTAATATTAACAATCAGGTTGCCTTCGGTCTGGGACACAACTGTCACTTTTCCACCTACTACAAATCCGAGAGTCTCTAAGAACTTTCGGGTCTCTTCTTTGCCGCCGATCCTCTGGATCGTGTTCTCTTCTCCGGCTGCTACCATACTCAGGGGCATCATTTCCACATCCTTCCCTTCAATAGTAATTGAACTGTTTTTTCATGGGTTCTCATTAGTTCTTAATGATATTCATTCTCAATTCATGGGTTAGTATATACTAACCTTATTTTACTGTCAATATGTTTTTTTATATTTTTTCATAGAATTTTTCTAGGAAATGGCAAATGATATATTTTCTCATTAAGTCCATGCCCTGCATTTCCTCAAATATTATTTCTAATAAAAAAAGAGCCTTACCACGCCGGCAAAGGACGACTTTCCGTTCGCCCATACATCCAAAAGGAGGAGTGGTACTGCTCTATTTTTTATCATATTTTTAAAATATGAATATGAGATTTTATATCATAGTGTGTTGTTACACCATCATCTAAATAATACTCATACTGCTTGATCTTTTCTCCAAATGAGTACAACTTTAAATCTTCAAAATTAATATCTTCCACACATTTTCCACCTTTTGCCATAGGTAACAGATATCCCTCTCTTAAAAAAACATTCACGGTTCCCATTGGCATATTGACATAAGAAAAACCTTTTTCAAAGATATTTCCTTCTTCTATCCTTCCATCTCTGAAGACAAGTTGCTTCATACGTTCCGGGAAATATACAACTCTTCCCGATACATTCTGCTCACAGACCGGTGCGATCATAATATTTTCTCCAACCAGCAATTGATCTTCCACCTGTCTGGCCAAAGCATCTTTTCCGTAAATAAATGACAGTGGATTAAACATCATCGTATTACCGAGCGCTGCTTTCATATACTCACTATAGATATATGGCAGAAGTTGATACCTGGCTCCAATGACGCTTGAAAACTTCTGAATGTGAGAGAAACGATACACTTCCTGTTTTCTGGTTCCTCTGGCTGAATGGTTCCGAAGCAGCGGTGTAAATACGGCGAATTCTAACCATCGAAGTAACAAATCTTCTGTTGTATCCGCACCAAATCCACCAACATCCGCACCTGTATATAAAAATCCACACATATTTAAAGACGGCATCATTTTTACATTCATCTTCAGGTGAGACCACCATGCCATATTGTCTCCCTGCCAGATACCACCAAACCGATGCATTCCAATATAAGACGCTCTGGAAAACAGCAAAATACGTTTCTCCGGCAGATAACGTTCAAATGCCTCTGCAGCAGACCTTGTCATATAATATCCAAATAAATTATGTACCTGATCATGACGATAGCGTTTTCCTTTATAATTGTGATAAAAAGAAGCGTAGTCCTCCGGGTTGTTGGATATTGTACTGATAAGATTTGTCATCTCAAAAAAGGTATTCACGTCCAGATTTACAGTTTTGTATTCTTCCATCTTGTCAAATACTTTTTTCAGCCGCTTCTCCGAATAGAAAATAGCGGGTTCATTCATATCGTTCCAAAATCCATCAATTCCCTTATCCAACAGGATTCGGTATTTATCTCCAAACCATCTTCTCGCTTCGTCATTTAACATATCCGGAAAACAGCATTTTCCGGGCCACACGCCAATAACAAAGTCTTCTCCGTTTTCATCCTTACAAAAATAGCCGTTTTCTTTTCCTTCCTCGTAGACATCATACCCATCTTCTTTTTTTACGCCACCGTCAATAATCGGCACAAGATGAATATTTTCCTGCTTCATCTCCTCCACAAGGCTTTCAAAATCTGCAAAGCTGTCTCTGTTTACCGTAAAATCCTTGTATCGTTCCATATAATCGATATCCAGATAAATGCTATCTATGGGAATATCGCGTTTTCTGTATTCTTTTACAACTTCGCGAACTTCATCCGCTGTCTCATAACTCCAGCGGCTTTGTCCATATCCGAACGCCCATCTGGGCGCAATATAGCTTCTTCCTATGATCTCACGGAATTGTCGAACTACATCCTGATAATTTTCTCCTTCTATCAGATATATTTTATAATCTTCATTTTCCACCGTAATGATCAACAGGTCTATATCTGTATATCCTGCATCAAAAGTTACAGTCCCCGGTGTATCTACAAATACTCCATAAGTTTTATTTATGCCGTCTCCCATCATGATAAAGTTATGAGCCCCATAGAGAGAATTGGTATGTTCACAATGATTGGGATTATCTGAGCAGTTACTTACATATCTCCATCCTCTCTTATTCATACCTCGCACATTTTCTCCGAGTCCATACACAATTTCATCCGGTTTTAACGAATACTGAAATGTATTCCCTTCTTTTTTGAAAAGTTCACCCTTCCAGCAACTTTCTTTTATTTCTTTGACAACGGCATCCGTTTCTATGGGATCTCCGAATACATATTTTTTAATCATATTTTTCTATTTCCGACTAGCCCTTTACTCCACCAGCCATTAATCCTTCCTTAAAGTATTTTTGCGCAAGAGCATATATAACAACGATAGGAATCATAGATAATAAACTTCCCGCCATCAGTATATTATACTCCGTTCCGTATTGTCCATTTAAACTGTTTAAAGCCAATGTCAAAGTCATTTTATTCTTATCATTCAGCATAAGCAAAGGCCATAAATAATCATTCCAGCTCTCCATAAACGTGGTTATCGTCAGTGTTGCTATTGCAGAGCCAGATAACGGTAATACGACTGTCCGATAAATTCTGAATAGCCCGGCACCATCCAATTCTGCTGCTTCTATATAGTCATTGGGAATTCCCCTCATCTGCTGTACCAGCATAAATACTGCAAAAGCTCTGAATAAGGATGGTAAAATCACACTTGGATATGTATTAATTAATCTAAGATTGTTCATGATTACAAACAGCGGTATCATAGTTACCTGCGTAGGAATCATCATAGATGCCAGGTATAATTTGAATACTGTATTTCCATATGGAAATTGTATCTTGGTAAACGCAAATGCTGCCATGGATGCAGACAAAATGGTAACTACTGTATAACTGCAAGTTATAAAAAAGCTATTTAAAATTGCCCTCAAAAAAGGAAATCTCGAGAAAACCATCCGATAGCTGTCCAGCGTCGGATTTTTGGGGATCCACTCTATGGGAATCTGCATCAATGCCCCTTTACTTTTCAAAGAAGTTGATAACATCCATAAAAATGGAATCATCACAATAACAGCAATCAGACAGGCTAAAAAGTAATTCCATATTATTTTTAATTTCTCGTTCCATTTACTATGACTCATAATGCACCCACTTATTTTGTAATTTCATCTGAATTAAAGTTAGTATGAATATAATAACAAACAGTAACCAGGAATACGCAGATGCATACCCCATTTTAAAATACTTAAATCCATATGTATAAATTCTTTCTACCATGACTTGTGTCGCCCCATTAGGCCCACCCTCTGTCATAATCTGCACCTGCGGGAATAGCTGAAACGCATTAATTAAGGCCATAATAATGCAGAAAAACATCGATGGACTAAGTAACGGTAAGGTAATCGAGAAAAACTGTTTCATTTTTCCTGCTCCGTCAACGGTTGCCGCTTCATAATACCCGGTATCAATTGCTTTCAGGCCAGACAGAAGAAATAATCCGTAAAATCCCATATCTTTCCATACAGACGCAAGTACGATTGCCGGCATAGCCCAGACTTTATCTGTAAGCCATCCGGGGCCGGATATCCCAATATATCCCAGCAGCTGGTTCAATATACCATACTGGGGACTTAACACCCATTTCCAGATCAGACTGGCTGCTACCCACGATGTCAACACCGGTATATAATACATAATCCGGAATACAGTGATTCCTTTCATGTTTTTATTCAATATAGAAGCAATCAGAAGGGACATTATCAATACCATCGGAATATATAGTATAATATAATAACAGGTATGTCCCAACACCTTCCAGAATTCTGATGTTCCAAGTATCTGCTTATAGTTATCCAAAAATACAAAATTATCCGCCAGCGTCTTGTAAGATAATTTATCCAAGCCATTCCAATTTGTAAAACTGATAGCTATAGAAATTACAATTGGCAAAAAGCTAAAAACAATCATCCCAAGAAAGCTGGGAAGCATAAATGGTATGGCGCTTTTCAAAGCTCTTTTCTGTCTTTTCCTGCTCATATTTTTTCCTGTCACTTTCAGGAGTACTGTCGCATGGCTGATACACCATACGACAGTTTCCTAATTTAAAATTTCATGTCTACTGTAACTTAATCTGTGCAGTACACTCTTCCTGGGCCTGATCCAATGCTTCCTTCACCGTAATTTCCCCACTTGCTGCAAGGTTTAATTTGTTTGTGATAATATCGGACATTAAGGAATAATCTTCGATAATCGGAGCTACCGTAAGATAATTCAGGGAATCGAATACTGCCTGACGATTCTCGGGAGGGGTCAGCTTCAGATATCCGGAAAGAACATCCTCGTTGTTGATTGCAGGAAGGTCCCAGCCGGCATCAATTCTCATCTGTGCTGCAGTATCACTGGATGCAAGCCAGTTGATCCAGGTAGCAGCTGCATCCTTTTTATCACTATCAGCATTTACTACAAGTGCATTGCTGAAGAAATGTGTTGCTTTCTGGGTTCCTCCCGGCTCTACACAAATATCCCAATTAAAATCACATGCATCTGCAAATGTGTTAAACGCCCAGATGCCGGTAGGAATCATACCGAGTCTTCCACTTTCAAACAGGTCCCAATCACCCATTCCTCCCATCTGTGCTTCCGTGGGCTGAACATTCGTCTCTGTCACTTTACTGATCATCATTGTAGCAGCTTTCAGATTCTCCTCAGAATTAATTGTAAACTCCGTTTTGTCTTCGTTTAAAACTCCACCGCCATACTGCGCTGCTACTTTAAAGAATTCATTAAAGGTGATCGGCTGATAAATGCCATAGATATCTTCACCTAATGCACTGATCTTCTCACACGCTTCCATCGCATCATCCCAGGTCCAATCACCTGTAGGATAGGCAATTCCAGCTTTGTCAAACAAATCTTTATTATAAATAAGTACTACGTTTGAGAAATTTCCGGGCACACCATACTGCTTACCATCTACGGAAAATGCGTTTAATGCGGTTGTATTATAGCCACTGGTATCAATTCCGGTAAGCTCAGCCAGAACTCCTTTATTTGCATATGCTGCGAAATTCTCAATGTTCAGTTCATAGCAATCCGGTGCTGTTCCGCCAGCTACTCTTGTCTGCATCTGTGTGAAGTAGTCATCATATCCAATAGTTTCAATATTAACTGTTATATTGGGATATTCTTCATGGAATGCATCATACATTTTCTGAAGCGTTTCTTCATTGCCAC
Organism: uncultured Acetatifactor sp.; assembly: GCA_934436435.1. Classification (GTDB taxonomy): domain Bacteria; phylum Bacillota; class Clostridia; order Lachnospirales; family Lachnospiraceae; genus Acetatifactor. The sequence goes on from CAKSAN010000005.1 coordinate 104,267, forward strand.
CGGAAGCATTAAAATTGGCATAAGTAATCTCTGCCGTTTCTTCCGATACTTCGGTATTGGCAAGATCAACAGTTTCCTGCTTGCTTTCTGTTGCAGATACGGTTCCTTCCGCAGTATTATCATCTGTGCTTCCGCAGCCTGTAAGTAAAGAGGTTGCCAATACTCCGGTTAATAAAAGTGACATTAATTTTTTTCTCATAAATATATCCTCTCCTTTTAAATAATTTAAACGGTTAACCTCGCATATTTTTACTGTATGAACTCAAAAATAATATTTTCTTCTGCATCCCCCTTTACCGTTATATTTTTTCCTTTCCAGGTAATATCTATCTGTTCGGAAAGAATAGAATCCCTGCCTTCCTTTCCGTAGAGGAAAATCTTATTTTTTCCATCCTGTTCCATTTGGATTGTTGTTCCGGATTTTACATAAACCGGGAATTTGCTCTCAGGATCTGTGTCTATCCATTTTTTTCCTTCATAGCACTTATTCGTAAAGAAATCAAACCATGGTCCTTCCGGCAGATACACCTTTCTGGATGTCTGATTTTCTTCCATAAAGGGAGCTACCAACATACTATTTCCAAACAGGTATTCATCCTCTAAATTAATAACATTGCTATCTTCCTGAAAATCATATACCAAAGGGCGCATCATAGGTTTACTTTCTTTTACTGCAATTTGCGCTATTTGATAAATGTAGGGAATAAGTTCTTCCCTAAGTGTATGCCAGTAACGCATCTCATCAATAAATTCCGGCTGTCCGTAGGCCAGAGCTACATTCCAGGGACTTCTTTCATTATTTCCATCACTTCCCGGCATCAGTTCCCTGAACTGACCTCCATCCGGTTCCGAATGCCATTGCATTACGGGGGAAAATACTGCCATTTGCGTAGATCGTCTGTACAAATCAATACTTGGAAGCGGTCCTGCAAATCCACCAATATCAAAACTCCAAAAAAGAATACCACTCATGGCTGCTGAAAGGGCTGCCCGCAAGACATTCTTTAATTCATCATTGGTTGACTGATGGTCTCCTGCCCATAAAATAGGAGTTCCGGAAGCTCCTGCATATCCTGCTCTGCTAAACAGCACTTGTTCTTCCGATATTTCATTACTGTACGCATTCACATAGTCCTGACAATACTGATTCTTACCTTCTGCTCCACTTGTTCCATCCGAAAAATTCACTTCTTTGGAATAGATGAACTCTCCACCATCCGTCTTGAATCCATCCACGCCAATATCTGACAGGTATTTTCTTTTTTGGAACCAGAACTTCCTCGTCTCTTCTTTTGTGAAATCCGGAAGATAAGATCCTTCAAACCAATTGCCTGTCGGTATCTCATAAGGTGATCCGGATTTATTCATTATGAGCAATCCATGCTCTAATGCATATTCCTTGTCCAAGTCAAGTTGTTCCGATACTCTTCCCGGTTCCATTCCCTTAAAAACGGGAATTTGCCAAAGCACCAGCTTTTTTCCTTTTTTGTGAAGTCTCTCGATCATTCGTTTAGGATTTTTCCAGTGTTTACTATTACTAAAATCAAAATCATCATAGGAAAAGCCTTCTGCTGACTTCTTCGGTACATAGTCGGCTCCGTTCCAAATATAGAAAGTTGCTTCATCACTCCATGCTTCCAATACAATAACACTGGCAGGGAAATGATATTTTTCCAATTCCTCAAGTAATCTGTCTACATCTGCTTCAGAGTTCCAATGATTCGCGGATGCCCATATTCCAAATGCATAGCGAGGTGGTGTCTGCGGTGCTTTAAACATACTGGTATAATCGCGAATAATCTCACCTATTGTCCCCGTAAATACATAAACTTTGGCTTCCCCCGGTATCTGACACCGTATTTCATTATCTAGTGTGATTGTCGTTTTCTTCTTTGTCTCAATATAAATACCCAGTCCCGAATCTGTCACGAAAAAAGGAGTCACGCAGTAGCTGATATTTCCCTGATTACAGAATTTTTCTATCACCTGTGTCTCTACCGACTTTCCTTTCTGGTTCACTGCATCGAATTTCTCGCCCAAGCCATATGCACCTTTATAATCCACGTTAATGATTAATTGTGTACCGTCTTTGCGTTCTATCTCCGCATAGGAACCATTTGCCAGTAATATTTTTTTATTATATTCCTGATCTTTTATTGTTTCTAAAATCATAATATCTCCGTTCTTTTTCTTACACTTTGTCTTTCAATTAGTTTTATAGGAAATACTTCTTCCACTTTTTCCATCTGGGGATTTTCAATGTTCTCAATTAATATTTCAACAGCTCTTTCTCCTTTTGCTGAAATAGGTTGTTTTACCGTAGTGAGCCCGGGAGTCGTATACTTGGAAATATCCAAATCATCAAATCCTATGATGGATATATCCTCCGGAACATGAACGCCTTGTTCATAAAATCCCTTCATCAGTCCAATTGCAAGGACATCCGCTGTCGCTACCACTGCAGTAATATCTGCCTTGTTACTTGCAAACCACTTTGCAGCATTAACTCCGCTTTCATAATCAACTGTCGCTTCATAAAGATTTTCCTTCTGAAATTCCAGTCCATTCTGCTCAATGGCTCTCAGAAAACCACTGTATCGCTTCTGCATAACACCGTCTTCCTGAAGATGTCCGGTTACCATTGCAATCTTTTTATGGCCTTGACGAATTACAAATTCTGTAGCAAGATAGGAGCAATTCTCATCATCAATTCTTAGTTTATGAAAATAGTCATATTTACAATAACTATCAATTAGCACTACCGGTACATCCAGTGTTTTTAATTCACTAAAAAACTGATTCTGATAAGTACCAATAATAATGACTCCAGCCAAATTTCGTTCCTGAATCAGCTGAAGATAATCTTCTGTTACATCCGTAGCAGAAATAATTACATGGTATCCTCTCTGTCTTGCAGCATACTCTATACTACCCAGTAATTCACTGTAAAAAATATTATGAAACATCAGTTTACTGCCAGGCTCTGTCTGTGGCACAACCACTCCCAACAATTTCGTGTCTTTCACAGTCAGTCCCCGTGCATTCAAATCCGGCACGAATCCAAGCTCGTCAATTACTGTCAGAATCTTTTGCTTTGTTTCTTCGGATACTTTTTTCTTTCCGTTTAATACATAAGATACCGTCGCTACAGACACATTTGATGCTGCTGCAACATCCCTGATGGTCACTCTGTTTTTCATACTTTCTCTTTTCATACATTTCATTATGCGTTTTGTTAACCGGTTAACTAAATTATATTCTATTATCCACTAATGTCAATTATTTTTCCTAAAAATATATTTTTTTGGATAAAATAGACAAACATTATATTTTTATTTTATAGATATTTCACGATGTTTCTACTTTAGTGTGATTCATAATACCTTTTTCATCATCTTCTCTCTTATTTACTTAATGATATTTTTTATCATCAAGGCGTTATCTTGATTTTTTACGGTATTTCTGCTATTCTAAATATTAATCTATTATTTTGTATCGTACTTATGTATCCGTATATTTGAGAGTGAACATTACAGTACGATATACCATGTTTGGGAAGGGTATGGTTACTACATGAAAATACAGGAATCCGCTGAGAATTATCTGGAAACGATCTTAGTACTGAAGAAAAAGAACGGTGTTGTCCGTTCCATTGATATTGCCAACGATCTGGGCGTGTCCAAGCCCAGCGTCAGCGTAGCCATGAAGAATCTCCGCAACGGAGAATATATTGAGATGGATAAGGACGGCTACATCACCTTATTGGATAAGGGACTGGAAATTGCGGAAAAAATTTACGAGCGTCACACTTTCCTCACCGACTGGCTGACCTCCATCGGTGTGAACCCGGCTGTGGCCGCCGAGGATGCCTGCCGGATCGAGCATGTGATCAGCGCAGAGACTTTCTCCGCCATGAAAAAGACTCTTAAGACAAAATAATTTAAGATGGTATGAGAAAATAAGACTCCCGGAGTGACTTTGATATCACTCCGGGAGTTTTTTTCACTCGCAGCCGCTTGTTTTTCCCTGAGGCTCATTACATTATATCTTAATAGATACCCATTTTCCCTGCCGGAAGCGGATCGAGGCAAACAGGAACCGGGATACCTGATCTGCCAGAACGCCCATCCAGATACCGGTCATACCCAGTCCCAGGGTAAATCCGAAGAGATAGGAAGCTGCCGTACGGATCAGGGTCACGCTGATCGTGGAAGCCACCGCCGTATAGGCCGTATCCCCTGCGCCCCGCAAGCAGCCCATATAAATGACCTGGGACACCTGAAACAGCACAATGATGCAGATGCAGTGGATGATATTCACACCGTAGGCCACGATGTTTTCCTCCCGGAAGAACATCCGGTAAATGGTCTCTCCTCCAAAGAAATAAACCACGGCCAGCGCCACGGAAATTCCAAGACCGATGCGACGGCAAATGGCACCGTAGCTTTTCGCTTTGTCCGGCGCGCCCTCTCCCAGACTCCTGCCGATGAGCGCTACCGCCGCCACCTGCATACCATCGCCAAAGGAAAAGGTAAGACCAAGGATATTCATGCCGACCTGATGTGCCGCCATGGCTTCTGTGCCCATTTTGGCTGCCATCATGGCCGTAGACATAAAGCCCACACGCATCAGTACCTGCTCAATGAAAACAGAATAACTGACCTTGATAATCTCCATGAGGGGTTCCAGCCGCAAGCGGATATGATGCTCGATCATATAGGGAATGCTGATAAAACCCTCCTTGGGGCAGATAGATGCTATGCTCATGACGCATGCCACCACCGTACCGAAGACCGTGGCAATGGCCGCTCCGGTAATTCCCAGTGCCGGGAACCCGAAATGTCCGTTTATCAGCAGATAGTTACCTCCGATATTCACCAGATTGGAGATCAGGTTCGTCCGCAGGGCGATCATGGTATTTCCCGCGCCGCGCTGTGCAGCGTTGATGCCCATGGACAATACGTTGAAGATCATGCCGCCCATGATGATCCGGTAATACCTCGCCGCCATGGCGTGGGTATCTTCATTGGAGCCGCAGAACTCGATGATCGGATCCGCAAATCCCACGGTCAGGGCGCTGATGAGGATTGCCGCCACAATGCAGAACACGATGGTCATAACCAGAATCTCATTGGCCGCCTGCTGCCGCTTTTCCCCGAAACGTCTCGCCACCAGAGCAGAGATCGCCACATTGGCAGCAATGAACAGTGCCAGTCCCAAGAATTTCGGCTGCGTGGTCAGACCCACCGCCGCCACCGCGTTTGCCCCCAGTGAGCTCACCATAAAGGTATCCACCATACCCGCCAGTGCGATAAAAAAGGATTCACAGACCGCCGGCCACGCCAGCCGGACCGCCTCCCTGGTCAGGGAACCCTGTGTATTTTCCTTACTCATATCTTATTACCTTTCTGTCTTGTAAATTTTGTCTGTATTTTTTGTAAGTTCCATCTGTATTATAGCATAGCTGCTTACAGCAATTGCAAGAGTCACTTTTTATGGCTGCACAGAGCATAATGGAGTGAATTTATGCATAGACTGTGTATGGACCATATGATGTCATATTTTTCACAGGAGGCCACCATGAACCTAAAAAATATCCACTGGAAAAATCTCATTACCGCCGTTGCCATTCCACTTGCCGTGGGCGGACTCTCCGCCTGGGTCACAAGAAAAGGCATGAAGGCTTTCGAAGCCGTGGCACAGCCACCCCTGACGCCACCCATGTGGGTCTTTCCGGTGGTCTGGAGCATCCTGTTTATCCTCATGGGCATCGCTTCCTATCTTGTCGTCATGCAAAAGGGCGAGGACACGAAAGCCCTCACCCTGTATGCCGTACAGCTTATCTTCAATTTTTTCTGGTCCGTCTGGTTCTTCAACCTGGGATGGTATCTTTTCGCCTTTTTATGGCTTGTTGTCCTGTGGATACTGATCCTTGCCACCATGCGGGCCTTCGCGAAGATCTCCAAACCCGCTGCATGGCTGATGCTGCCCTATTTGCTGTGGGTTACGTTCGCAGGGTATCTGAACCTTGGGGTGTGGTGGCTGAACCGGTGACAGAGGGGCCGCTTACTGCACTTCGATCACATAATCGTAGCTGTAGGTATGGACATACAATTTGTCATCCTTCTCTGCCATGAGGTCCGGCATTTTTTTCAGGAGCAGGCGGCCGATCACTTCTCCAGTGTTTTTATCCAGCTGGTAGAGGTAATCGTCCTCTGCGGTAAAGCCATAACCACAGAAGATCACATCTCCTTCTACGAGGAAGTTCATGCTGTTATAGGTCTGGTCAGCGCTCCGCCACAGCAGCTTCTCATTTTCCAAATCATAGGCGAACATAAAACAGGTGTCCGGCTGGGCATAGCCGTTCATCACCGATGCCCCGTAAAAGATCCCGTTCTCAAGCCGGGCATTATTGCCGTTGACGTACCATTTGTCTGTGGGATATTCCAGTACATACAGGCAGTTCTCGCCGTCAAAAATACTGAGTTTCCCGTCATTCCACTGGTAAGTGTAGTTCTCATCATAGAAGCAGTCCCAGTTTTCACCGATCATGGGGAGATCAATGTCTTCGGATGCGTTGTACCATTCATACGCCATGGTAACATTGTTGTTCGTCTCGGACAGAATCTTCAGGGAGTAGGGCTGTGCAGGTGTCCCCTCCGGGTGAAATTCCGTAATCCCGGTGAAATCTATGGTGACTTCTTTGGGAGCAACAGCAACCTCCTGGGACGAAGCTTCCGTGGAAACGCTGAATGTTTCTGATGTATCTATCGTGGCAGCCTCTGTGGAAGGAGCCGTAGTCCCCGTGGCGTTCTCCGCATCTCCGACCGCAGCCTCTGCGCCTGCGGCAGACTGGCTCTCCGGCGCCGCATTCTCTGTCACGACGGTCTCTCCTGCGCCGCAGCCGGTCAACAGACAGGCGGTCAGCGCCAATGCTGTTAATTTATATTGTTTTTTCATAAATACTCTCCTTCTGACATTTCTCCCCTCAGTTCCTCAATATCCCATCAATAATACGCCCTTCCGCTCCTGTTGTCCATCAGAAGCTTCTGCCGTCAGCTGCTCCTCGGTGATGACTGTGACTTTACCCTGAGATACCGTGAACCAGTAGGTGATTCCCTGCGCGGTATCCACATACTTCCAGTTCTCCCATGGGTTATCCCCCGCGGGGGTAACCAGCGTCAGTGTGCCGCCTGCATCGGCAACGATCTGCTGTACTTCCTCCAAGGTAGTCTCATCGACAGTAAATCTTTCGTCCCGGCTGCTGCCGGTCTGGATCACGATCCCCTTCAGCCCGCCATCGTCCGCAAAATAGCAGCGGTACCGGCTGTCTTCAATATAAATTCCATCGTCTTCTCCGCCGACGAAGAATTGCAGTCCCGCATACGTGCACAGTGACCGGACATCCTCTCTGGACATTCCCCAGGTGAATTCCGCCAGGATCTCTCTGTTATACTCCGTAGAATAGACGACCGCCCGCACCGGCACAAAGCCGAACGATGCACGGTGAGAACCCGCCTGCGCCAGATCCCCGTCCACAACCGTCGTCACGGAATCTTTGCCAAGGTTCTCCCCGGCTGCCAGCAGTGTTCCGTCCTGCAGCAGCGCAAAATTATCAAAACTGTAGGAATGCACTGCCCAGCTTAAGTTCTCCAGTTCCGTATCCATTCCATCATCGTTTTGCCGGATTGCCTCCAGCCATACCATACTGACATTTTCCAGCACTTTCTCCGGTGCCCAGACGAAATCATGAACATTCTCACTCTTCGCGACACCACACTGTCCGAAGATGTTCAGCCCCCACATGTATAAGTCGCCGGTCTCCGTGATTGCCGCACCGTTCCAGGTACTGATATCTACATACACACAATGATCCAATACCTTGTGGGGTTCCAGATACATCATTTTCACCGGATTGCCCGTATTCTCCTCTACTGTCCAGTAGGCATCGTAATCGCTACCGTAGGTACTGGTGGTCGTCCGCATCTGTCCCCACCAGTAGACACTTCCGTCCTCCTGTAATGCAACGATTGCTTCCCGGCCGGCTCTGGCATATCTCACATTCTCCATCAATAACACCGGGGTGCACACACGGTCATTATCGTCATCGCTGTACACCTGTTTCACGGAATCTTTCCCTAACAGAAGCCCTGCCATATTCAGCCCCATGCCGTAAAGTTTTCCATCCTCCGTCAGATAGATGCAGAAATTGTTATTCAGATTGGCATCCACTAAGACCACATGATCCGCGATCCGGACCGCATCAAACTTTCCCATGTCCAGATCCGTCTCGTAGCTGCCGTTTCCAAGCTGTCCGTTCTGATTGTAGCCGCTGCCCCATAGAACACCGTCCGCGTCAATATAATAATGATTCCATGCCGTGGCACGGTCTGTGATATAGTGCTCCTCGATCCGAAGCGGACTGCTCACCTGCAGATCCTCCGCCCGGCGGATATAGAATGCCGGCAGATCCTGTCCGTCTGCCTCTGTCTGAGTATCTCCGGCATTCCCATTTTCTGCGGTCTCACCCTCCGCAGTTTCCCCGGAAATTGCACCATTTTGTTCCGAATCCTGTGCTGTCCCAGCCCTCTGCTGTGTGAGTAACACCAGCGCTACAATGACACACAGCTCCACCGCCAGCGCCGCAAGCTTCCCCGCGGTCTTACGGCATTTTAAAATATGCCGGATCCTGCCCCGGATGTCACCTTCATCAAAGCACACCGGTGCCGCAAATATCCTGCGTGCGGTCGTATCGGTTGCCATGGATAACAGTACGGCGGCATATTCCTGCCGGCCCTCCAACTCCAGATGTTCCGTCACTGCCTCATCACAGGCTTTTTCCATATCACAGCACAGCAGATAATATGCCAGCCAGACCACCGGATTCATCCAATGCACGATGCTGATCAGATAGGCCAGTATTTTCCACAGATAGTCCCGGTGGCGCAGGTGGATCCGCTCATGCTGTAAAACACAGTCATAGAATTCCGGCTTCATCTCCACCGGCAGATAGACCTGCGGCCGCAGGATCCCGAATACCATCGGTGTACGGATGCCGTCCACGTAACAGACTCCCTCCTCCCCGGGAAGGCATTCTGCCAGACGACGCTTCATTCTTACATAAGAGAAAATAAAATACGTGAGAAAACAGGGGATTCCTGCCAGCCACAGGTATCTGACTGCAAATATCACCCGTGTAAAGGCAGACGCTGCCAAAAACGTGGCTGTTGCTCCGGTGGACTGTGCGTCTGTCACAGGGAACGCATCCGATCCTGTTTTAGGATTCGCACTCTGGCCTGTCGTTGCATCTGTCCCGGTTGTCTGCTCCGACAAGGTACTCTGTTCTGTCCCGGTCGCCTGCCCCGTCATAGCCTCCTGTTCCGGCAAAGTGCTCTGTCCCAGTGTAACATTTTGCTCCGGCACAGCACTTTGCCCCAACACGATACCCGTCCCAAGTCCCGTTACCACCGTCGGACCGTCCGCACTCACAGCAACCACCATCGACTCCAGCTGTGCCCGCCAGAATCCGTGCTCATTCTGGATCTTCCATGGAAATATGAGATAGAAAAAAACGATCCCCCACAGCAGCACACAATACCGGTAGGAGATCCGCAATCCCCGGAATACCATCCGCAGAAGCAGCACGATTCCTATGATGATGCTTCCCTGAATGCTCATTCTGATCAGTATCTGCATCATTGCCATCCCTGTCATTCCTTTTCTCCCCCGTTATTTTCTATGATCTTCTTCAGCTCCCCGATCTCTTTCTCAGACAACTTTTTCCGGGAGGTAAATGCCGCTACAAAAGCCGGCAGGGATCCCGCAAAAGACTCTTCGATGATCTCCTCACTCTGTCTCGCCTGAAACATCTGCTTCGACAGTAACGAAGTTACGGTTCCGTTCTCACTGGTAAAGATTCCCTTCTGGCAAAGACGCCTCAGGACCGTATAGGTCGTGGATTTCTTCCAGTTCAGCTCCTGCTCGCACAGTTTCACCAGTTCCCCGGAGGAGACCGGTTCATGCTCCCAGATGATCTCGGCAAAGCGCATCTCAATGGCACCCATGGTATATTCCGACATTGTAATCCCTCACTTTCTGCCCTCTGCGGCATCCGTTAAGTCTTCTTATGCAAAATGGTTTACAAGTTGTAACGCTTTTATGTTACATCCTGTAAACCATTTCTGTCAACGTTTATTTTGCAATGCCTCCCGGCATAGCGAATTCATGCTTCACATCATCCCCCATTCGGCATCAGTTCATTGAAAGTGGCCCATGCCTCTTCCGCCGTATAGTCTGCTAGCTTAAGCCATCCGGTGACACCGTTCTCGGTCTCCACGCAGAGCCACTGCCTGCCGGCATCCAGATAAAGGAAATAGACTCCGTGATCTGCGTTGATGGTAAAGCGTTCGCTGCCGGCATCCGGAGTCCGGCAGACTTCCAGATCCTTATTGAGGCCATGAAGGGTTGCCTGCTCCGGCAGATCATAACGGTCTGCGGGAATCTCCGCCAGCCCTCCATCACTTCCGATCCGGTACACGATCCGCAGATTTTCTTTCTGTAATGTATAATCATAGGGCTGGTTGGTGATGATCTGGCCGTTTTCCACCCAGATCTCCCGGATATCCTGCGCGAAGTTTCCTACCTCCTGTAATTCCCCGTTTTCATAGTGGAACAGGAAACTCTCGTACTGTCCGAACTCATCCCTGCGCATCAACGCCAGCAGGATCTGTCTGCCATCGGGAGTGAAGGCGTAGATACTGTTTCCCAGATTCTGTGCCGTCCGGGTCTCGCCTCTTGTGGTATTCACCGCAAATATATATTGATCCAGCGGCGAATGATCCACTTCGTTTACAGCCTGCGCCATTCTCGAACGAAGCAGAAGCCTCTCTGCGGTTCCGTCTCCATCCAGATCCAACAGGGCATAGGTCTCCTGCGCCGCCCGCTCCGACAGATCGAATACGACTCCCACATTCGTCAGAATATCCTGTCTCTGTGCCGCTGCATAGGCATCCGCTTCCTCTGTCGTCAGATCTGCCGCCGTTTTCCCGTTCCAGACCGGCTGGCTGGACAGAAGCGGAAGTTTTATCTGTGCGGTTCCGCTGCTCTGACCCAGGATCCAATAACCGTCTTCCGCAGTAAGCATATCTGCGGAGAAATCCTGCGCCTCCGACGGCAGCTTCCAGTCAGTGACCCCGTTTTCTCCGGTCTGTCCCGAAGTATCATATTCCCGGATCGTGTCGATCCAGATGTCCAGATCTCCTTCCTGATAATTGGAAGCTGCAAAATAGTACAGACGGACACTATCCTGCTGCTTTAGATACGCCATCTCCTGTCTATAACCATCGGACGTATAGTAGTTTCCCATGTCCTGGTAAACCGTGGATCGTCCCTGTGCCGCACATCCCGGCGCTATATATCCCGGAACCATACAATTCAGTCCGGCGTCGTCCCCGGTGGCCGCATAAATACCGTAGCTGGAGACCTGATAAGTAGCAGCAACATCCGCAAAAGATCCGGAATTTACCTTTACATACACCCATTTTCTCGACAGTTCTGCCAGGGTAGACCAGTCTTCATCCTTCGGGCCGTATTCCGCGTAGACCACTCTGGCCTGATTCTCTCCGTCCAGAGGTCCGGTAGAATGCTGTCCCTTGCTGTCCAGATTTCCCTGTGACAACAGCCAGATCTGGCTGCTCTCCTCCGCAAATACCATCGGAATGTCTATGGTCGAACCATCGGCAAAGGTATACTGTACATTCGCCACCGCTCCCTCCCCGGGGCGATCCAGATCCTCGTGATAAAAATTATACTGCATCCCCGGTTCATAGAGCAGCTCCGTCATTTCTCCACTGCCGCCCTGCAGCTTCAACAGCGCTTCCGCCGCCTTCACCGGATCCTTGTAGGTCTCATGTGCCGCCGTGTCCCCGTTCAGGATCTGCCGGTGCAGCTTTCTCGCATTTTCCCCGTTGTATCCCAGATATTGGAAGCCATCCTGTCCGGCAAAAGACTGCGTATCCTCCAAAGCAGCCACATCAAACAGAGCACCGAACTCTTCCCTGCTGTGGATGCCCTGCTCAAATGTCGCCAGCCATTCGTTCTGCACCACCTCGTAGTCCGCTTCATCCGCCACCGTCTCCCCGGCTGCTTCATCGGTCGTGTCTACTACGTCTGTTGCTTCTGTCGCATCCGTCCCGGTCTCTACACCGTTATCCGCATTTGCTGCATCCGTTCCGCTGCCCGGATTGCTGCACAGGCACACCACCAGTATCACGATCACTGCTGCCGCAGCAACCAGCATCCAAAACGGTGGTTTCCGGTAATCCAACACATGACGGATACGGCTCTTTACATGATCCTCACCAAAAGAGAGTAATGCGCAGATGGAACCGCCGCGATAGCGTTTCCACTCGCCGCCGGAAGCCTCTTCCAGAAGCGTATAGGAATAAACCTTCTTACTCTCCTCACCAAGGAGTTTCACAACTTTTTCATCACAGGACATCTCGCAGTCCATATTCATCAGATAAAATGCCCGCCACACCAGCGGATTGAACCAGTGGACACAGCAGATCACCAGTGCCGCAGGCTTAAACAGATAGTCTCTGCGCTGTAAATGCACCCGTTCATGGCACAGAACAACTTTTCTGCTCTCAGGATCCAGTCCGGAAGACAGATAGATCACCGGATGGATCAGTCCCATGACAAAGGACAGATGCCCGCCGTCGATCTCGCAGATCCCGGGTTCCACCTGCCTGACACCACTGTCAGGTTTGTGGATTCGACGGCGCATTCGCAGATAGGAAAAGGCATGGTAACCCAGAAAGCCCACCATTCCCAACAGCCATACCAGCGCAAGGCCTCTAAACCACAGAGGTCGGGACGATATGTCCACGCCCGCCGGGTTGTTTGCTCCGGCCGCAGCAAGATTGGGCCCCGCGATTCCGTTTTCTGCTCCTGCCATCTGGGCCGCTTCTGACTCGCCGCGGTCATTCGCATTATAGTTGCTGTCCGCCACATTGCCTGTTATCTGCACATGATCCGTCCGGCCGGTTCCGGTATGTCCCGAAAGACCACTTCCGGTTCCGTTCTGTCCGTTAGCCGCACCATCCGTCTCCGACCACATGGCATCCCCATTCGGGCTGCCATCATAATTTTCCGTATAGCCAGCCCTATTGTTATCCTGTCCTGCCACCTGCGAATAAGCTGCCTCCGTCCCCATTGCCAGCAGTCTCTCCGGGATCAGGCTGATCCCCGTCTCCGGCAATACCGGGCAGCACAGCCGCACAAACACGATTCCCCATAACAGGTAGGAACACCATTTCGGCGCTTTTTTCAACAAAACTCTCGCAAGGATCACCAGCAGGATACAATAGCTTCCCACCAGACTCAAACGCCATATGCTGTCAAAGATTCTATAGATGCCTTCACCCATAAGCCCCTCCTGTACTGTCACAGGGAGTTACTCTCCCTGTCATCTGTTGTCTCTTATTGCGTCTTCTATTGTGCTTCTTGTTGCGTTGCTTATTTTCATTGCTTAACCGGCGTGGTTCAGACCACCAAAATAATCATCGTAATTAATGCCGGTTCCCAGACGGAACCACCCCTGCGTATTGTCTTCCCCTTGTAGGCAGATCCAGTTCTGCGTCGCATCCAGCTTCGTCATACGCGCCTTGCTTCCTGCCGACAGTACGAAGGTCTCCCCGTCCGGTGTGAGGTACAGAGTCATATCCTGCAAAAGTTCCACCTCTGCCCAACCGCTCAACCAATACTCTTTCTGCGGCACTTCCCGTAAATGCCCGTTTTCCGTCACCTGGTAGATTCTCTCGATAGAATCCGTCTGCACCGCCCAGTAGGGCTCGGTGACCGCGATCTGCCCATCCTGTATCCAGAACTGTCGAATGTCCTCCTGAATTTGTCCGGTTTCCATCAGTTTCCCGTTTTGATAACGATAGAGTCTGGTCAGCGGATCCCCGCTAGGGCCATCTTCATACAATGCAATCAGGATCTGTTCCCCATCCGGGCTGAACGCGAAAATGGAGTTGTTCATATTCTCCGTATAAAACTCCGTCGCCTGACCGTTTACTTCCAGCACTGCTTCACTCAAGTCATAGCAGTTCATTTCGCTTAGTCCCAGATTCGCATATTTCGTATATTCCTCCAGGGAATATCCCTTTACTGGTTCCGCCGGGTGTATAGAGATTTTCTCCGATATTCCGTCTCCATCCAGATCTACCAGCGCAAAGGTCTCATCCTCCGTTCGCTCCGACACATCAAATACCACTCCCGGATAAGCCAGAATATCGGCTCCCCGTGCGGCTGCATAGCTTCCGTCCACGGCTCCCGCCAGTTCTTCCCAGGATTTTCCGGCATACAGGCTGTCCGTTCCGACCAACGGCAGCTGGATTGTGATCGACGGATTGCTGCTATTTTCTATATAGTAGTAACCCTCACTTACCCACAGTCCATTCCCGACCTGCAAATTCTCCGGCAATACTCTGTCGGTGACGGTGCGGGTGCTCAGGTCAAATTCCCGTAACACCGCAGGCATCCATACATCCGTTCCCAGATGCGTCTCGTCGGGATCTACCAGATAATAGACCTTAATGTAATTTTCATTCGTCAGTCCAAAATCCGCCTGATAAGTATTATAAACTTCTGAAGTCCTGTATGCTGTCGGCATAGAAGTTACATCCGCAGGGATTCTCGCCGGGATCCGTTCCGCATGAATGCAACCAAAAGAACTGTCCTGCTCATCCATCAGATAGATTCCATAGGAGGACACCTGAATATGCTGTCTTTCTCCGATGTTGTCTTCTCCGGTATAACTGCCTTCCGGAAACGGATACTGCCCGGTGTCGCTAAGTTCATATTCCGAGTACACATTCCGCGTGCAGATATCTCCCTCTAACGGTCCGTAGGGTTTGTCCGGATCGCCGCTGCTGCTCATATCCCCGAAGGATAAAAACCACAGATGCTGTGTCTCCTCTGCCATTACCATGGGAATGTCTATGAAGGATGCGTCTGCCGCGAACGTATACCGTACATTGACCACAGAACCTTCTCCCGGAGCGTCACTGAAATTAAACTGCTGTTTGACCTTGTAAAGTGTCTCCGTCACTGTTCCGGAGCCTTCTCCCAGATGCAGAAGCGCCACCGCAGAAGTCACCGGATCCGTGTATTTCGTGTATTCCTGGGAAGTATTTCCGTCTAATAAAGCCTTGAATACCTCATACACATAATCTCCGTTGTTCTCCGACCACACCAGATCATCTGCTGTGCTGTCCCATTGAAAAGAACGCTGTGTTTCTATGGTTTCCAGAGAAAAAATGCTGCCGAATTCTTCTCTGTTGCGAATCGTTATGTCTGCAAACTCTTCCGGTGTCACCGTACCATCCTTACTGTTTTTCTCCGGTTCTGTTGTGACTCCGGGATCTGCTGTCTCTGTCGTAGCACCGGGATCTGTCACATCTGTCATATCCGTCACATCTGATTTTCCGCCCGGATTGCTGCAAAGACTCACGATCAATACCACGCTCACCGCCACCGCACCGATCACGATCCAGAAGGATGGTTTCCGGTAGTCCAGTACATGGCGGATACGGTTCTTCACATGATCTTCACCAAAGGACAGAAGCGCACAGATGGAACCGCCACGATAGCGTTTCCACTCGCCGCCGGAAGCCTCTTCCAGCAGGGTATATGAATAAATCTTCTTACTCTCTTCCCCGAGAAGCTTCACAACCTTTTCATCACAGGACATCTCGCAGTCCATGTTCATCAAATAAAACGCCAGCCATACCAGCGGATTGAACCAGTGGACACAGCAGATCACCAGTGCCGCAGGCTTAAACAGATAGTCTCTGCGCTGTAAATGCACCCGTTCATGGCACAGAACAACTTTTCTGCTCTCAGGATCCAGTCCGGAAGACAGGTAGATCACCGGATGGATCAGTCCCATGACAAAGGACAGATGCCCACCGTCGATCTCGCAGATCCCGGGTTCCACCTGTCTGACACCGCTGTCAGGTCTGCGGACCCGATGGCGCATACGCAGATAGGAAAAGGCATGGTAACCCAGAAAACCACACATTCCCGCTAGCCACACCAGAGATAATACGCGGAACCACACCGGATATAGCCATGCATGGGATGCAGTACCCGTCCCGGCAGATGTACCGGAAATCGCGGTGGTCGTTCCGTTGGCTGTCGGTTCTGCAACCGCAGCTCCATTATCTGTTCCTGCGTTTTCCAGTGAAACGTCCTGTGTACCGTTAACGTTCATGACAGTGTTGTCATTTTGCCATGCCACCGTATTTCCTACCGCACCACTATTCCGTTCTTGCGGCGCATTCTGCTCCCACAACACGGCATCCTCATTGTTGTTCGCATCATGGAATGCTGTATTATTCCTATTGTCCCGGTTCGCTGCCGGCTGCCCGGCCGTCATTTCCGTCCCCACCGACAGCAGTCCCGCCGGGATCAGGCTGATCCCCGTCTCCGGCAATATCGGACAGCACAACCGCACGAACACGATCCCCCACAGCAGGTAAGAACACCATTTTGGTGCTTTTTTCAACAAAAGTCTGGCGAGGATCACCAGCAACACGCAGTATCCTCCTACCAGACTTAATTTCCAAACACCGTCAAATATTCTGTAGATATTCTCACCCATAAGCCCCTCCTGTCCTGCCACCCTCCGGCAAGGCAAAGTCGATATTTTATAGACTTTTTATAATTATAGTCTACAATCTACCGACCCATCTGTCAAGTAAGAAATCTCTTTCCTTTAAAGTTGAAAGCAAATGTATTCGCGGTATTTCCGGGAACTTCCTGCGCCCTCTGTTTTCCGGAAGACATCATACACCATCCGGTACTCTCCCGGCTCCAATACTCCGTAAAGCCAGTCCCATTTGTAATAGTTCGAGACTTCCTCCCCGCAGGCCACCGTATGACCTATCGCCGTAAATCCGTAATCCTCTATCACGGTTTCCGCATCCTGCCATTCCCCGTCGATCCGACGCTGGAGGATATAGGCATCTCCATAGGTCACCTCTGCTCCGGCATCCTCGTCCTCCCGCCGGATGACAATACTGGCACCTACATTGGAAATATCCCGCAGCGTCACCGTCACACCCGCCTCGGGGTCATAAACCGTTTCTGCCTGTGCCTGCTGCCCCTCTTCTTCCGGATTCCAGTCACTTACCGTCAGCTCCGGTTCTTCTTCCGAGCGCAGCACCTCCGCATGCATTTCAAAATCCAGCACGCAGTCTCTATGGATTTCCTCCGCCTCCCCGGTAGTCACAGAAGTGCCTGTTCCCCGGAAAGAGATCACTGTCTTCCCATCCCCTATGGTCACATCTGAAGTGACATACAACGGGGTCCGGTATTGTTCACTGATCCACACGATAACCTCGTTGGTCGCTTCCCAATACTGCCGCAGTTCCTCGTCATACCGTGGTGCATACCCCTGTCCGACGCGGGATCTGCTGCGGATGGAGCAGATCGGATAGGACCGGTAGAGATTTTCACTGCGGTCATGGCTGAAGTTGATCTGTATCTCCGGATGCTCATACAGCCATACCTCACGCCCGCCCAGAATCCCTGCTGCCAGCACCACCACCGCCAAACCGATCACGCTAAGAAAAACGGGGACTTTTACATTATTTTTCTTCATAAGCTCCTCCTTCGTTATCATATATCTATAATAACGACTTTTGTATTCCGTTTGTTACATACAGCATAACAAAATTTCATTCATGTATCCACTTTTTTTACCTAAACGACTGCTTTTTGTCATTTCCGGTCTTTTATTATGTCATAACAGCCAAAACATATTACGAAATTTTATGTATATGTATACTTTTCCCGTAATATAATAGTTAATGTATTGACTGTTTCTTATTAATAGGTTAAAATCAAATACGGAATGTATTAACTTTGTAGACATTTTTCGTAATAGGAGACCTTATGGAGATTAAGCGGGATACTTACTTAAAGAAACTGATCGATCGTATGGAAAATAGATCTATCAAAGTGATCACCGGATTACGGCGCTGCGGAAAGTCTTATCTCCTGTTTCATCTGTTCTATAATTATTTGCTGGAACAAAATATACCGGATGATCATATTATCCGGATTGCTCTGGACGATGATGAGCATGAAGAACTGTTGGATCGAAAGATATTAAGCACCTATATCAAAAGTCTGATTCAGGATGATCATACTTACTATATTTTTCTGGATGAAGTACAATTTGTGGAAGGTTTTGAAAAGGTATTAAACGGTCTGAACCGCTTGGAGAATCTGGATATTTACGTTACCGGAAGCAATTCAAAATTCCTGTCTTCCGACATTCTCACAGAATTCCGCGGCCGGGGTGATGAGGTTCGTATATATCCGCTCAGCTTTTCCGAATTTGTGTCTGCCTATGACGGTTCCGCAGAAGAGGCATGGTATCAATATGCCACTTATGGCGGACTTCCACTTATTTTAACCAGAAAAACGCCGGAACAAAAATTCAAATATTTGATAGATCTCATGCAAAAGGTCTATCTGGACGACATTATTGAACGTAATCAGCTTCGCGGCAGCACGATCATGGAAAATCTGGTAAATATTTTAGCTTCCAGTATTGGTTCCCTTACCAATCCCAACAAGCTGGCAAATACCTTTACCAGTAACGGGATGGGAAATATTTCCGATAAAACCATCAGTTCCTACATCGATTATCTCATGGATTCTTTTCTGATCTCCAGAGCTGAAAGATACGATGTAAAGGGGAAAAAATATATTTCTTCTCCTTATAAATACTATTTTACTGATATTGGGCTCAGAAATGCCCGGCTGAATTTCCGTCAGCAGGAAGAGACTCATATTATGGAAAATATTATTTATAATGAACTGCTGATTCGTGGATTTAACGTAGATGTTGGTATTGTTGAACACGTGCAGACAGATTCCGACGGAAAACGCAGGCAGAAAAAATACGAAATCGATTTTGTCTGTAATCGTGGAAATCAGAGATATTACATTCAATCTGCCTTTTCCATGCCCGATCAGGAAAAAGCAGAACAGGAACAACGTTCTCTCATCTACACCAACGATTTTTTCAAAAAAATTATTGTCGTAAAAGATAACATTGTTCCCTGGCACAATGAACTTGGAATTCTGATCATTGGTCTGAAAGATTTTCTGTTAAAAAATAACAGTCTGGAACTTTAAGTTGGCGGCACCGTTTTCCCCGGTGCCGCCATTCATGGTCACTCTATTTTGTAAGCGGAACATAATAGAAGACCGTCTTCTCCGGATCTTTTCCGCTAATCTCCACGCCGTCTGCTGTCTGGCCCTGGAAACCGCCGGATGCGCCGATATAGAGGATCCGGCCATCCGGTACGAGGACAGCACAGGTTCCTTCCGTGCCGCAGGGCATTTCCCAGCTCTCCTGCACTCTGGTAACAGCAGTCTCTCCAAAGCTATAGGTATCAACGCCATTATTCCCCCACAGGATAAAATCAGTTGTCTCATCCATGCCTGCTGCCACCAGTTTCCACTGATAGAGGTTCCCTATGTCTGCGATGGCATCCGCATTTCCCTGCATCGGTATAAAACGTAAACTCTCCGGGTCTACTGACACTAATGTCACAGGTTTGTCCGCGGCTGTCGTATCTCCCATTGCCAGTGCAGACACATAGACTTTTCCGTCTTTACCCTGTCCCAGAACGCCGGCCCCTTTTACCGCATAGGAACTGTCATCTGCCACCGTTCCGATCAGTTCCCCTTCTGCTGTGTAGATCCGCACATAGCTGCCGTCTTCCTGCATCCGCATCCGCACATATAATCTGCCCTGTGCATCTGTTGCCATACTGTCAACGATATTCCATTCCCGCTCCCCGACTGTAAAGCTGTTCCACAGCGTTCCCTCCGGGCTGATATGATAGATCACTGGCAGCCAGCCGTTTTCCGCTCCCGGTGCCGCCAGCCCCCGCAGTCCCGCATAGATGCTGCCGTCCGGCGCCATGCACAGGCTGTAGACCTCTCCTTTTTCCGCGAAATCATCGAAAAGCGTCTGCGGAGTTCCGCTGCCGTAAGGAACAAATTCCACCCTTGCCTGACCTTCCGTCGTATAACCACCGATATACAGACCATTTTCTGCCGTTGCTGCGCTGCGAATGCTTAAATCTCCTTCGTAGGCGATCTGCCATTCCTGTGTAGCGGTATCGGCTCCCAGCGCGGTTACCGTATTCGTGCCGTTGTCGGATGTCTGGGCGCTTCCAGCCGCCTCTCCGGTCAGGTTTGCCGTCTGGCTGTTCTCCGGCTTCGTGTATTCATAAGTTCCCGCCCCGATCTCTTCGCTGATCTTTGCCAGACTGTAATCTCTCTTCTCCCGGAAATCAATCAGTTCCAGCATTTCCTCATCCGTAAGCTCCGTGTCCGGCAGGAAAAAGGTGCTGCGCTCCGCATAAAAGGCTACCCCCTTTTTGTATTTTCCGGGATCGTCGATCAGAGTAAGCTCCTTCTTTGGGAAATACCCTTCCTCCAGATAGGCCTGCCGCAGTTCGTCAAGTCTCTTCGTCTCACTCTCCGTCAGTGGCCTGCTGTAAGAATCCGCAGAGACATCTGCTTCCTGTAACTGGGCAAAATATTCCTCCAGTTTTTCATGATTCATGCCTTCCATTCTTGCCTGATACAGTCCGGATGCCGTCACCGTTGCCGAAGCCAGCACCAGACAGGCTGCCGCCAGGATTGCTGCCCGCCGGAAGCTGTAATGATGTCTGCTGCTTCTGCCGGATTTCTCCAGATTCGCCAGCACATCCTCTACCCGCGCCTCCATTCCTTCCGGGATTGCCATCTGTTCCTGTTCTGCCATTTTATATAATTTTCCATCTAAAAAATCGCTTTGCATCTCCTGCTCCTTTCCGCCGCTACAGCATTGCCCGCAGTTGCTCCTTCGCCCGATGCAGACGGGATTTCACTGTGCCCTGCCTGCATTCCAGAATCCTGCTGATCTCCGGGATCGTGCATCTCTCATAATAAAACAAAACGATCACATCCCTGTACCCACCGTCCAGCTGCATCACCGCATCCCACAACTCATGATGCTCATCGTAGAATTCCGGAGACAGATTCTCCTCCCATGCCACCGGACTGGTGTGCCTGTTGTGCCTGTAGATCTTTTTCGCCTCGTTGGCAGTGATCTGTAGGATCCAGTTACGAAAACTGTCCGCTTTTTTCAATGTATCCAATTTTTCATAAGCATGCACAATGGCTTCACTGACCGCATCCTCCGCATCCGCACCGTTTTGCAGAATAGAATATGCCAGTCGGTACATGGGAAGCGTGTCGCTCTTCACATGCTGTGCAAACTCTTCTTTTGTCATAACTGCCAAGATACCACCTCCTTCTAATCGCCGGCTTCACTATATATGAGTCGCAGGTGGGGAAAAAGGTTCCCAAAAAATTAAGGCACCGGACGAATCCAGTGCCTTTTGACTTCAAGTATGCATTAGAAATAAAAGTTAATTGCCGTTTTCCCTTTTTTCCTTTGCGGTGATTTAGAACTCTTTATTTTTTTCCAAAGCTTCTGTTCTTCATTTTTTAGTTCGGAAACAGACATTGTTTTGTATTTCTTCGGAATTATCAATACATCATTTTCATATGCGACCATTCTCTGTTACCTCCTTAAAATGAATTGAAAATTTCTCCTGCATTTTCTTCAATGTCTCTATCTGTGCTGTGTCTTCATTATATCCATTTTTCAAATAACCTTCAACTGTCAATTTATAATAATTCGCATTTATTCTTTCCTCTGCGGAATATATATATACTCTTCCATCATGACAGGCAACAATACCTACTTCATAATTATGATCGTAATTGGAATTAATATCATCTATACTCGGAGGAAAACTATCAGGATGTGTATGAATTGTAAGGAGATTTTCAGAATTTTTTATTATCTTTTTTATTGCTGAAGTATATAAAATTTTTTTCTTATATTTTGAATCTGTTATTTTACATACTATTTTAAACTCTTTTAAATCAATCCAGTACATATCTTCATATTCCGTTCCCGATCTGTGCAACAGCATTTTCTTAGCGGTTTTATATAATAATTTATTCAATTTTTTATCGCCTGATATATGATCAAACTTTTTTCTGAATCTATTACTCTTTATATATTTATAATCAATGATTGTATTTTTATTTCTTCCATTCCTTTGTTCTTCCAGTTCGCGCACTACTCTCCTCTTTTCTAAAATGATAACTATTTTGGTGTAAATAAATTGGGAAAATCGGCTAAGAATTTACCTTAATATTTAAGATTATTTTTAAGTAGACAGCTTAGAAAACTGTCATCAACTTTGAATATAGTTATAACATATCTAACAGCTTTCGACAAGAACCTCTTTCCTACACAAAGCCAAATCCTTCTCCCTGAAACATCTTGACCCGCTAGTTAGTCTATGCTAATATAACAATTGTTATGGAGATGGATCGTAAGAAAATTACAGAGGAAAATTTAATCCGCTGCGGCAGGGAGGAATTTCTGGAGAAGGGATACGCGAAGGCGAATCTCCGGGAGATCTGCCGGCGTGCGGGAGTGACTACCGGGGCTTTTTATTTTTCTTTTGAGAATAAAGAAGCACTGCTCAGTGCCATACTGGACCCTATTGTCGCAGAGTATCAGAAAATGATGTATGAAATTGCGAAGAGGGAACAGGAGCATCCGGAGACAGCGGAGCAGAACGAGCGGGAGATCATGGAATATATCTGTGCGCACAGGCAGGAATGTGAGCTTGTGCTGGAAAAATGCTCCGGCAGCAAATACGAAGCCTTCCGGGACGAAGTCTTCTCCAATATGCTCACCGTTGATGCGGTGGGCATTTTCTTTTATAAAAAATAACAAATATAACTTTTGTTATGTGTAACTATCCAAAGTTCCCGCCCACGCGGCGATTTTGCAAATGGGATTCTGAATAGTTCTGTAACATCTGCAAAACAAGGAGGTATTATCATGAATCAAAAAACGAACTATGGAAACTGGGTACCCGAGAAAATACTGACACTGTGTTATGTCGGTGCCAGCGTGTTCGCCATTGCTGCCTGTGTGACGGGGCTGGCACTGCATCTTACCGTTCCCACATGGATTCTGGGTGTTCTTGCAGTGATCTGCCTGATCTACGGCATCTACATGCACGTCTGTCACGAACTGTTTGCCTTCGGCAAGGGCAACATGATGGCAAATGTTCATCAGCACCTCGTAGATCATCTGGACTGGAACGACGAAGGTACCCTTCTGGACATCGGCTGCGGCGCTGCTGCCCTGACGATCCGCTGTGCCAAGGCTTTCCCCCACGCCAGATTCACCGGCATGGATTACTGGGGCGTAGAGTGGAACTACGCAAAGGAACAGTGCGAGTCCAATGCGAAGATCGAAGGCGTTGCCGACAGAATCACTTTCCAGAAGGGTGATGCCGCCCATCTGGACTATCCCGATGAGACCTTTGATGCCGCTGTCAGCAACTTCGTCTTCCATGAAGTCCGCTCCGCCAAAAATAAACGGGATGTGGTCAAAGAAGCTCTCCGTGTCGTCAAAAAGGGCGGTGTCTTCTCCTTCCAGGACATGTTCTCCCAGAAATCCCTCTATGGAAATATGGAGGAGTTCGTAGAAGAGCTGAAAAAAGAGGGCATTACCGAAGTACACTACATCGGCAATCTGGAAAAGAAGCTGGATTTCATCCCCGGATACGCAACCACTCCCTGGATGATCAGCGGAATGGGGATCCTGTACGGCCGGAAATAATCAACTTTAGATTATTCCATCCGCCGGAATTCCCGCCAGAAAGCAATGGTCTCCTGTAGATCCACTTCATCTTCAAACAATTCCATCTGTTTCGCCACTTCGATTGCAAAATCCACATAGCCGTTTGCTCTCGAAGTGGTGATCCGGTCGGAAGTCACCACGTCTTTTTCGCAGGAATGCGTTGATTCTATCCCCTCTAACAGTCCTGCATGTTCCACGACATCCACACCTGCACAGATTGCCGCGATCCGCCCTTCGGAATCGTGAACTCTTTCCAGATATTCCCATACCTTCGGGGTATCGATCTTCGCAATGTCTCCTCCCGGAATGACCAGCAATTCCAAGTCCTTCGGATCCACCTGGTCCAGCCGTTTCTCCGGCTCTATCCGGTATCCTTCCGTCGCAGTGATCATTTTCCCATCCAAAGAAACGAACAACATTTCCTTCCCCGTTACCTTCAGAAAATAATTCAAAATCACAATTTCGTAAATACAACTGGTGTCATATAATAACACTACTGTTTTCATCTATCTTCTCCTATTCTACCACATAAGATGAGTTTCACAAAAATATCCCGATCTCCATGCCTCTCAGTGCATGAAAATCGGGATACCATAACTTCCTGAACATGCAGTTTTATAACGAAATGTCGATTACCGGTGCGGGAGCTGCCGGTACCCCGATACCGACAGCATCGGCGGAAAATGCCGTCCCCGATGTCTGGGAGGGAAGGCTTCCACTGTTTCCGGAGGAAATGACAACATTATTCTTCATCTTCTCCAGACGGTTAAACACCGCCTTCAGATACTCCGCATCTGCCTTGGCAATCTCTTTCATCTCTTTGTTCCGATGCCTGATCTTCATCATCTTAAGATCTGCGGGATCCATATCCTTCTTCACGGAGAGCATGGTATCGGACAGTTCGTCCATTCCCATCTCCTCCATCATATTCCGCATACTGTCAGACAGTTCCTGCATTGTCTCAGAAGTAAAATCACTCATTGCCGCCATGAGATCCCCGGTCTGCAGAAGAAATTCGTCCAACGTCGGATAGCCATACGCATCCTCATAAGATGCCGTATCATAGCCATCTTCCGCCGTTTTTTCCGCGTCTTCCACATCTTTGTCTGTCTCCGGGTCCCTGACCTCTCTGGGCTCCTCATCTGCACAGACTTTTTCTCCCTGCCAGATTCCACCGGCTGCCTTTGCCAGTTCCTCTTCTTCCAGATGCCTCGCCTTTTTCTTGGCTACACGCTCCATGGCCTTTGCATGGTTGATTGCTGCATCGATCTCGTCACTGTCATAGTTGCCGCTCTGCTTCTGCCGCTTCAGGCGCAAAATTTCTCTTCTCGCCTGGCCCGCTGCCTGCTTTGCTGCCTGGGAGGTCTTGCTCCGTAGTATCCTGGAAGAAATACTTTTGAAATGATACTTCAATTTTTTTAGGGCCAGTGTCGTACTTTTCGTCTGTTGTCTCTGACTGCGCAGTGATTCACTATAGCTTAAAGTACTGGTGACGACGGAATCCTGCCCCCTGCTGTTCGCCGCCTGTGTCTGCGTACTCCGGCTGTCCCTGGCAAGCATCCGTCTGATATCGCTGACCGAAGTTTTATTTTTTAAGGCAGCCGTATGACTCTGCTGCCCGAAAATACCGTTGGCACTATTCTGTGTCGTCCTGCTCCCAAAAGTCGTCTGCATCGTCCCCTGACTGTTGGAACGCACGAAAGTTCCTCCATACTTTCCCATAGAAACCATACAACATCACCTTACCCTCTGAAATCGAAGTTCTGACCTACCTGCCGCTCGCTTGCGGTCTGTACACTGTCGCTCCGTGTGTTAAAGTTATATGTCTCTATCTTGGAAAGCAGTTCTTCAATGGAACCTGCGGTAATGGTCACGGTCTCTTCGGAATCATCGTTCTCTGTCCGTTTTTCCTTTAGCCGCTCTTCCTTTTCCTTCTTGGTCGCCTTTTTCTCCGCAGCCTTTTTCTCTGCTCTCTTCTGCTCCGTCTTTTTCTCGATCCGAGCCTTCTGATCTGCGCTGGATTTCTTCAATACAGCGAAGAATGACAAGGTTCCTCCGTCATTTACCTGCATTCCGTAGCCCTTAACGTCAGCACCGGATTTCTGGATGCTGGACTTTAACTGCTGGATCTGT
The DNA here is from genome assembly GCA_934436435.1 of uncultured Acetatifactor sp. GTDB lineage: Bacteria > Bacillota > Clostridia > Lachnospirales > Lachnospiraceae > Acetatifactor. The sequence continues at coordinate 130,221 of CAKSAN010000005.1, forward strand.
GCGGCTGCTCCGCTTAAGATTCCTTCATACTGCTTGCGGAACTTCTCATCCGTTGCCATCTGCTCGATCTTGTCTTCATCAATGAGGACAACAGTCTTATAACTGTTGGCATACTGCGCCGCATTAGCCTTTGCGTTCTCCTTCTCCTCTCTGCTTACGAGGATAAAGTCATAGTTTCCGTACTTTTTCTTCAACTGCTCGTAGTACTTCGCAGCCTTCTCTGACAACTCCGGCTGGCCAACGGTCCGACCGTAATTTGCAGCCTTACTCTTCGTCTGCTTCACTTCGGAAGTGTTCGCTGTTTCCTTCGTCTCCTTCTCCTTCGTACTCTTACTGTAATCACTCTGGACAGCATATGCACCAACGCTGCCGGTTGCTCCTACTCCTGTCATACTTATTTCCTCCTTGAAAATAGATGCCAAATCCGTTTGTTTATCTGCTTACTCTATTGTGTATATCGGACACTTTCCCTGATTTTTTTATAAGCACGGGCAAAAACAAGCGTAAAAAGGCCGCCTTATCTTGCGATAAAAAGCCCCGGAGATATGGAGTTCCCCGGGGCTTTTGAGAGGCACATACCGTATCGGAAACGATAGATGCCGATGTTTCTAACTATTAATCTTCAAATTTTGCGACCTTGAATTTCTGAATCATTTCACGCAGATTCTCTGCATCGCTGTTCATCTCCTGACTGGCGGCGGCACATTCCTCTGATGTTGCGGAATTCGTCTGTACCACATCATTGATCTGTTCAATTCCTTCATTGATCTGCTGAATTTCTGTAGCCTGTGTCTCCAATGTCTCTGCGATATTGGTAACTTCTCCGGTAATGATCTTGGAATTCTCGGCTACCTCTTCCAGCTGTGTAGCAGTCTGTCCTGCGATGACCATACCCTTTTCCACAGCCTTTACGGAAGTTTCGATCAATGTAGCAGATTCCTTTGCAGCCTGTGCGCTCTGGTCTGCCAATACATTTACCTGATTTGCTACCACTGCAAATCCTCTTCCTGCCTCACCTGCTCTTGCAGCTTCAATAGAGGCATTCAATGCCAACAGATTTGTCTGGGATGCTATTTCGTTGATGGTTGCGATGATCTTGTCGATCTCCTTTGATGCATCGTTGATCTCATGCATGGAAGCAACCATTTCATGCATCTTACCATTGCTTTGTAAAATTGCGTTGCCGAGTTCATCCACTCTCTTGCTGATTTCCTTTGCAGATTGTGAATTCTTTTCCACCTGCTCGGAAACACCTGCAACTGTTGCGGTTAACTCCTCTACCACTGCTGCCTGATTGGTAGCTCCATCTGCCAGGTCATTGGAACTTGAAGCCACCTGTTCTGCTGCACTGGATACTTCATTGGAAACATTCTGGATTCCTTTGAACGTATCTGCCATACTTCTCTCGAATGCCATAAAGGAATTCAGAATACCGACAAAGTCTCCTCTCCATTCCACTTCCGGCTGAACATCAAAATTGCCTTCCGAGAATAGCTTCATGGAACGGTCAATATCATCTACATAGGATCCCAGAATACGAACGGATTTGCGCATGCTGTGGGCAAGGCTTCCGATCTCGTCGTCCGAATGATATTCCAACGTACTGTGCAGATTTCCTTCCGTTAATTCCTTTGCAACATCTTCGATGGCACGCAGCGGCTCCATGATCGTTGCAAGTACTTTTTTGCTTGTTTTCCCCGTCAGGATCCATGCAATGACCAGACAGACAATAACGCACAGGATTCCTGCAATGGCAGAAATCACGGTGGTTCTGACAGCCCGGTTGCTCACCTCATCTGTCAGCTCATCTAATTGTATTGCAATTTCCACTGCTTTGTTCAAAGCCGGTGTACACTCATTAAAGATGGCTTCAATTGCCTTGTCTTTCTCACCATTTCGGATATCCTCCATGATGGAATAACCGACATTCCCCCAATCGGAGAGAGTCGCTGCATATTCCTTACAATTTTCCTCGGGAACGACTCCGGTTCCTTCCAATATTTTCAGTTCGGAATCCACCTCAGCCAGCAGCTTTTCTACTGTTTGTTCATAGCTGTCATATGTGGAAGCATCATCATTTAATGCCATTTCCCTGATGTTTCTCGCCGCAGCATTCACATTCATTCTGCAGATCTTAACTGCCTGATCCGCTGCATTGACATTTTCAACGTAATGCAGCATATTGGCAAATAACAGACCTATGATCACTATAGACAGAAATCCAGAAATCAACATCATTATAATGACTTTTCTGTAGCCATAGTTTATCCTTTCCTGCAGACGCATATTTTCCAGTTTCTTTTCCATCGTACTCTTTTGTGATTGCATAGATTGTTATTTCCTTTCTTTTATTTTCCGATATTTATATATCAAAACATTTACGAAAAATCAATAGGTTTCAGAGATTTTACATAAGTTCCACTTTTTTCACATTTTCCATTCTTTCCCTCCCCGTGATGGTTCAGCATTTTTACTAATTTTTACATTTTTTTAACACCGTATTCTTAAAATAGCACCACATTTCCATGTGGTCCGCAACTCTGTTTCATCATTTTTTCTGTTCCCATATCAGCTTCGCAGATTTCACCCAGCCGACGATGATCTGGGGACAGTAAGAGAGGCCGCAGACCTTCCTGCGACCTCCCTGATATCGTATCATGCTATTTCTGACTTAGCTGCTGGATCAGCTGTCTGTACTGTTCTCCCAGTCTTGCAATCTCCGGCGGAAGCTGTGCCTTTGCATCGCCCGACATCTGTACGATCCTGGGAAGGATCAACAGATTACGGCAGCTCTCCATGCAGACTTTTTTTGCTGCCTCCGCATGCTCGCCATAATAATCCGCATCTGCCGATACATTGACATAGTTAGCACCGTAGCTGTTCAGCAGGCACTGCAAAATAAAGTTTACACATTTTTCCGGATTTCCCTCAAATACCTTCGCGTTCCCAAGAATGGACTTCATTTTCTGTACATATTCCTGCCCCTGGGGAGCTTCTATGTATTTCTGAAAATGAGCAAACATTTTTTCATGTACCTGTTCAATTCCACCTCCGCTGACATAGGCTCCCATTCCGCAGGATACTCTGGAAAACTTTGAACTCATCGCCTCAAAATCCACGCCTGCATCCTGCATGTTCCGGAACATCTGCACATAGTCCTTCGGAATATCAAGGAAAAACTGACCGCGAAGCTTCTTATCTCTCTTGGCCGCCTCTTTGGCACTTTCCCGGATCTGGAATGCCTGCAGGGCATTGGATTCCCCGTGCGTTTCAAATTCATGATCCGATAGTTCGATCAGTCCCTTGACCCGGAACGTTTGCCCGGCACGCAGTTCTTCATGGATTTCATCGTGAAACAGGGATCTGAGGCTCTCGTAATCTGCCTCCGATCCGAGTGCTTTGTCCAGTGCCGGCTCCGGCATACTGTTCCCGACTGCTTCGTTGAAGTTCTCGATCCTCTGCTGCCCTGCCACGATTTGTGCCTCCCGCAATAACTTCTTTTCCTTTTTATCGCGTTCACGGATCTGTTTCTTCAACAGCTTTTTCAACCCCGGGATCTGCATCGCCATGGGATCATGAAAGGCCTTGTCTTCCACATATTCTACATGAGTTCCGGAGATTGTGATCCCTTTGGATGCCAATATAGCAGTCCACAAATTTGAAAACGTAGCACAGATTTCTCCCACGCGGTATTTCAACAGCTTTTTCTCTACCTCGGGCAGGCTTTCAAAATACGGTGCATTGTACGAATCCTTCTGCAGATTTTCAAAGTAGGTCATCTTTGTAACGACATCATACACTTCCGTCTGATGTCTTTCGATGTAGGTATCCGTCAACATATCCGGTGTGAGCCTGACATTGAGCATCTCGTTCTTGATCCGCTCCAGATGGGGCTTACGCCGCTGCAGATCACAGGAGCAGTAATCCTCCAGGAACTGCTCATCCTGTCGCTTCCGCTCTGCCTCCTGCTCATTCAGCGGATTTCCCTGCGCATCGGCCTTATAGCCGGTCGTATAGGAGTCGAGAACTCTGGTATCCACATCCATTCCCCGAGCCTTCGCCTCATTATAAAGTTCAAGTTCTCTCACTTTGGATGGTTCCTTCTCCGCTGTAAGCTCATCCATCTGCCGTTTCACTTCCACAGATACATGATCCACATATGGGTTTTCAATTTCCGCTCTGAGTCTCTCATCTTCTCTTTCCAGTTCCCGTCTCTTCTTAAAGCTCAGCCCTGACGCTGCCGGCTCTTTCACCTTTTTTACCTTCGTAAGCAGTGCCTTCTCGATCGGTGGGATGGGCAGCAGTTCCCGCCGCATCGGCAGAACCTCTGTAATCTCCCGCTGTCTTACCGCCTGTGCCTGTACCACAACGGGCTGTTCCATTTGCACGGGGGCCGCTGCAACTGCTGCTTCCTCCCCGGCGTTCTGCCCGACGGCATGAATGGCCTCCCCAGTCTTTGTCTTATTTAATGCTTCCTTCTTATCACACATAACTGCCCTCCTGCCCTATTATACACTCAGATAATAAGTATGCGAAATTGCCGCTGCCTTCGGAAATACTTTAAGGATCAGATTTTTTGACGTTTCGTTGACTTCCTGTATATAAAATTTCGTGTCCTCCGGATATTTCTCTCGTCCGAGTGCCATCGCCGTAAATATCATTTCTGCCAATGCCGTAGGACTTTTTTCAAAAGAACAAAGCGCACAGAGGGTCAGCCTTCCTCCCAGTGAATGATCGAAGATCAGATAGGCGGTCAGCCGGTTTTCCCGTTCATAGACAACACTGATCTGCCGGTCGATGGAGTCTGCGAAAAAGCCCTCAGCGGGGACAGGAACCCCGCTTTCATAGGCTCTTTTGCTGAGTTCCCTGACCATGTGTTCCTGACAATCCTCCAGCCGATGTACATGTACCGCTTTGCCTTCCTTATTATATTGGGACTTTAAAGCTTCCCCAATGGTGATCTCATAAATTTCACCCTGTGTCTGCTTCTCCTTCCGGAAGAACCAGAACTCGAGAAATTCCTCCAGTGCTTCCGTCTCTTCATCCGCCCCTGCAAAGGATACCTCAATTCCGATTCCTTCTTCCCTGCATGTCTCCACAAGTTCACCGATCAGCAGATTTCCGTAGCCGCATCTCCTGTACTCCGGGGATACAAACAGGGAAATCAGGCGAAAACAGCCTCCCATTACATATCCCACAAGGGCACCGCAGGCGGTTTTCGTCTGCTCCTCTGTCACGCCGACCGCATAGACAGGGGCACCCTCCTTTATCAATTCCGCCGCTGCCTGCGTCATCAACGGTTCAAACCATTCCAAATTTTCCGGTGTAATTGCTCCCCGCATTGCCGTTCTCCTTCCTGTCTACATTTCAAAATATGCCGCGCACATGGGTATGCGTCTGCACTTTCCCAACAGCTTCTCCATCAGACGAAATGAGGAATCCGTGAGAATCGGGATCTCGATTTCCGTTTCCTGTCCATACCGCTCAGAGGCCTTCTGGGCACAGGTCTGTAACATTTTGATACCTTCCCCTGCCGGTCCCGGCTTAATGAAGAACTGGGACAGACAAAGCCGGCTTCCGTGCTCCGTAAAGAAGGCACACGCTGCCATTTCTCTTCTTGCATCAAAGACCGCATAGCTGATCTCCTGACAGGCATTCTCCAGCTCCGCCTCGGTCATATAAGCTATCCCTGCCTCGGAAAGGGCCTGAAAGATTTTCTTTCTTTCCAGTGCAGACAGTTCCGGTACGGAGACCATGCGGTAATCCGCCGGCAGACTGGCCCGAAATCCATTTAGCGGAGCCTTGCCCAGATCCTTCACAGTCATCAGGAAGGATCCTGCCAGTTCTTCTTCCTCGAACACAAAGCCCGCCTGCTCCAGAAATTCCTTCACGCCCTCGGCATTCTTTTCTCCGACGTATCTGCAATAATGCACGATTCCGTCCGTCGCCTCAAATACGTTCTCCATCATTTCCAGAAAAAGCGTCCCTGCAACTCCTTTTCTCCGGTATTCGGGAACCACATAGAGGCTGATCAGGTCGAGCATTCCCTCCTGATCCCCCTCCATGAGTTTCATACAGATCGCCCCACAGGCAATATTCTCCTCCACCGCGATCATACCTATCGCAGTGCCTGCCGCCAGTTCTGCCACCGCCTCCTGCGTAAACAGGGGGGAATACTTCATAATCTGCGCTTCCTCCACACGATAAAGCTCCAGTTCAGGCAATTGATCCATTTCATTCTGCGTCATCTTATCTCCATTCCGCGCATTTCATCCACGCATTCCTTTTCTACGATATTCCGAGGCGGTTTTTCAGCTGCTCGAGTCCTTCCGCAGAGAGCTTCTGTCCGGCGAGAATTCTCATCACCTCAACACCTTCTCCGCCCGCACGGCCGCCGTCTGCGCTGTCCCATTCCTTCATCTTCCGATCCAGCGCATTCATCCAGGTCTGGATCTGCTTGGGAGTCATATGGGTCAGATCACACTGCCTTCCGCCATAATCCGCTCCGATTTCATCCACTCTCTGGCCGCCCAGGCTGGACGTCGCCTCCGCCGTTGCTTTTATGTTATGCCTGTGTCCCATCTGGTTCACGACACCGTTGGCATCCGACTCCAGTCCAAACAGGATTGCACCGTAGGAATCTTTGCTGCTTTCCTTATACATGGAATAAAAATGTCCGCAGGAACCATTGTTCCTTATCATCTTCCCGCTGATTCCGGCGTTTCCGATTCCACCGATTGCCACATTCATTCCTCTCTGCCCGATGAAGTTACCGGTTCGGATCTTCTTCTCCTTTGTAGGTCCGGTGCTGCCGATCTTCCGCCGTTTCAGGGAGTGGGTAGAAGCGGCTCTGCGCATATCCATTGCTGCCGCATTGTTTTCGGAATGGAAGATGCTGTCCCACATCCCTTTCTCCGCCTGACTGTTCTGCTCTACCGGCATGGTAAGTACTACTCTCCGGCAATGGCTCAGCGCCACCGCCACCGGTGCATTCCAGTCGGAGGAATTTCCCTGCTTGTCATAGACCTTGAAATTGGACAACTGCATCAGCAGAAGTCTCTTGGCGATCTCGATCTGCTGTGCATTGGCCGCCTGAATCTCTGCCTCCGCCACGCCTGCCGCCTTCGCCTCCGGGACACCGCAATTCGTTGTAAGGCGCTGTTTGTAATCATTGACATCCGCCTTATGGATCAGCGTTTCCACCATAAGCTCCGTAGACATGGCCTCATCCAGCCTGCGATAGTTCTCCTTCTCAACATCCGGCAAATCCTTCGTATTCCTTGCCAGTGAAAGTCCCAGCCGGAGAGCCGGATTCATCAGCGCCTGGACACCGCCCTCACGCTTCAGACGCTGTACGAGCCTATTCACATCGTAGTTCTCCGTTGTCGCCAGTTCCGGATACTTTTGCCGGAACTCCAGGAGTTCCTTGCTGGCAACCACATTTTTTAACGTCGCCTGCACATTCTCGAAGTTAGAATAATCCTTGTTGGCAAGCTGCCGCATGGTCTCAGAGTTCGTAACCTCGGACTGTCTGTATTTTGATCCTTCCCACGACTTGCGCATGTTTGCATTCGTGAACATCTTATTCTGTGACAATTCCCTCATATCCGCTGCATTGAGCAGAGTATGCTTCTTCCCCAGAGCATCAAATTTCTCCTTCTGGTGCTTTCTCTCCTTGCGGCCAAGGCGCTCCTGATCCAGCTGCGCTGTTCCCGGAACCTGTACGCTGTCCGGAGGTGTGGACAGATTATTCAGAAATCTGGCATAGGGATTCCTCGTCTGCGTAAGCTGTCTGTCCAGCATCTCTGCCGTCTGCTGTACATAGGTAGTGGTGGTCGTCGTGGTAGCTGTCACAGTAGCTTCCTTCGACTTATTCCGATTTAACTGTGTATGATCGATCATCTGCTCTCTCCTCCTTTAGACCGTCCTCACATAACAGCGGGAGATCCGCATTGCTCCCGGCATCAGCTCTCTGATCAGCTTCTGCGTCGTGGGATTTACCGCCTGTGCAGCAATTCCCATTTCAGGGGGATACTTCTTCTTTGCAGCACTGAAAGCACTCTGCACCAGCATCAGAAACAGCATCGGTGAACCGGAACCGTTCCATGCCCCAGTGATCATCAATCCGGCTCCCTTCTGTTTCTCACACAGGAAAAAGCCATCCGGCACATGCTCCTTAAAATGAAGGAAAGAAATGTCCTGATCCAGCTTCTCCCCGGTAAAAATGCTGTCACCGAAAGGAGCCTCCAGTTCCCTGATCTGCTGCTGCGCTTTGTTTTTCTCCACCGGCCCAAGTTCGCTAAGCGGTGTGCCTGCGTTCTTTACCGTCTTCGTCAACACGGGAACCTCACCCAGCTTTCCAAGAGTCGTTGCATAGATCTCGCCATACCGTTCCTCCTCTATAAAACCATATGCGGTCAGGAACAATTCCAGTTCAAAATGCTCCTTTTCCGTGGCAATAAAGTCAAATACGACCTCCTCGGTAACATCCTCTGCGATCATTAGCAGCTGCTCCATCAGCAACGTACCTCCGCCCTGTCTCCGATACTCCGGTGCCACATAGAAGGAAATCACATGGATCGCTCCTTCGTCCAGTTCCGCTGCCAGTGCGCCAACCGCTGTCTGATCCTTCGCAAGACCCAGGATCAGCGGCTCTTCTCCGTCCTTCCACGCCTGATATGCCCTGGGCAGAAGCAGCGGCTTTAACTGCTCCGCCTGCCGGTCTGCCGCACAATATACAATCATGCCATTCTCATTCTGCATACTCTGTTCCTCTCTTTATCTCCTGTCATAGTTTCCGAATCCCTACGAAGCCCTACCATCTTCCGTAGCCCTGACGCTTCAGAAGATGTGGATTATTCTGGTAGCGCTGTCGTACGGACTGCGCATAATAAGGCATCTGGGATGATTTCAACGCCGGTCCCTCATTCACGCCGTCCTCATACTTTCTGGCCAGCTCCAACTGCCGGATCATGTCATCGTTCTGGAGTGCCGCGATCTGTGGATTCGGATTATATGCGAGATGAAACTGTACATAGCTGTTGATTGCGCCAATAGCATTAAAGTAATATGCTGCCAGTGCCTTATAATCCATATCTGTCTTGTAATTCTCATCCTTCTTATCTTCCGTAAACAGTTGGATTCCTGTACCATTGTTATCTGTCAGGTTGACCATATCCTGAACCAGTCTTGCTTCCATGGCAAATTCATGGATATTGATTCTGCGCAATACATCCTCCGGGTGAAGCTGTGTCAGCATTTTCCCGTACTTTTTCTCCAGTCCCTTGATATGCTTATAGACAGCCTTCTTGTACTCCATCAGTCCCTCGCTGGTTATCGTGTCCTTTTCCAGCGTTGCTTCCGGACCTTGTTCACCGGTGGCCATCTTTAACATCATCTCCCTTGCCTGCTCTGCGCTTATACCGGCAGTGACCGTCAGAATCTCCACATTAGGGACCATTCGGCTGAGATTCAGCCCTGAGATTTTACCTTTACTCGTCTCAATACAATGCGTCAACGGTTTGATAGCTTCTGCATCCACATCTGCTTTTAGCATACGGGCCAGTCCGATACGATTGCTAAGTTGTCCGGTATATTTTTTCTGTTCCTCTCCTGTAAGATACGGCAGATAGCCCTTGAGATCCTCGGCTCCGGTATAACGCTCATGTGCCTTAAGCTGCGGATCCTCGGGATACTGCATACGGGCCTGCGTCCATCCTGCCGTCGCCTCATCGATCTGCGCCTGCAGGGCATTCCCTTTGCCGCCCAGCTTCTGCTGGAATTCCTTGATCACCTTCTTAACACTGGCATCTTCCGGCTTTCTGCCCTTTGCGATTGCCTTCATCCCCTCCCGCAGTGTGTTCAACCGGTTCGTGATGATGGTCTGCTTTAAGGAGATCTTTTCTGATTCGGAAGTAAAGAATTTGATAAATTCCTTCTCTGCGACTGTGCCATATACTCCTGTCGGATCCACATTCGACCGGATGTCATCAATGGCTCTTGTCCGCCTCGTGTATTCACTTCCCGCATCGGTCACGCGGAAAAATTCCTGCTCCATCAGATCCAGCAGAGGCTTATTCGCTTCATAATTCTCCGCATTATCCATGAAAAGCTGTCTGATCTCATTCATGGTGCTGGGATTATAGCCCACCAGGAATCCGGTCAGTCCGGTTCCCTTCAGTTCCTGCTCACCTCCCTGTTCAATGCTCTCTTTTCTCTCCCGCTGCTGTTCTTCCAGCGTCTGTTCTTCCTTCGTCAGTTCCGCCATATAGCTGGATGCCATGATGGCCCGGGTCTGTACATTCCGGTATTCGATCTTTTCCTTGAAGTTATGGACAGCCTGCAGCTCCTCCGGCTTTGCGGCAAGCTCGGCATCACTCCTCAGAAATTCTCCGTTATCCATATCGACGCCACTGCATCTGCACTGGAAGCGGAGCACATTTTCATATAAATCCGCCATATCCAGAATGCGCACCTTGATCAGCTGCTTTTCCATGCTGCTCAATCCGTCAAAGTAAGGCTTGTTGATCGGATCTGCATAGGCTTCCTTGAACGCCTTGAAGCGCATAACCTTCCCATACACCAGACCACCTGACTGCGCCAGAAGCTCCGGGGTAAAATAATCCGCATCAACGTTCTCCCCCATCAGGTCATCCGTCATCCATCGAAGATACTTTTTCCGTTTCTGATAATCATCAGAACTGTAATCCTCCACCAGATCGTCAGACATCCCGGAGAAATATTTCATGACCGCATAATCCGGTCTGCCCTTCACCTCCCTGTGGAATGACATATTGTCCCCCAGATCCTCGATACACTTTTGAATACTTCCCTGTATCCTGCAACTGGTGCCGTCCACTCTCTCCTGCAGCTGCTCTGTCGGGATTTTCTCTGCCATCCCGCGCTGTCTGATTGGAATCCTTGCTTTGGCGATTGCCTGTCTGTCCTGACGGCTGCGGCATTTTGCCTTCTTCGCAGGGGTAATTTCCTGTACCGGCTCTCCCGCCGCCGTATCAAAGATAATTACCTGGTCAAAATCATAGTTTGCCAGTTCTTTTCGGAATGCACTGCTCTGCCGCTCCTTCTGTCTGACCATTCTCTCCGCTGTCTCCACGCGCTGCTGTTTTACGGTCAGTTCCGACTCGTCATCCCATTTATTCAGTCTGGTAAATTCCGACTTGATCACCTGTTTCTTTCTCTGTTGAAAGTCCATACTTCTGCTCCTCCTTTTTCAGGTCTTTCATCATCGTACTACAATACTTCCACGTCGAACACATACTGTCCCTTAGTATCCATACTTACCGCTGTAATCCTGTAGTTTCCACCGGAATCCAGTGTCAGCTCATCCTGTCCTCTCGGTCTGCCGCCATTCCCCGATGTATACATGGTATCCGAGAACAGTGCTCTGGTTCCCTTCCTGAGATGCATATTCATTACATGAGAGCCTGTAATATCCGATACATTCCACTCCTCTCTCCCTGCCTGCCTCAGAAGCTGCTTTTTCTCGACAGAGCCCTCCGCCATGCCCTCAGCTTCCCGTTCCAGTCTCCTTGAAATTGCCTTGTGATTGAGCCCGTTCGCCCATCTCTTTGCAAAGAAGCGGTTTGTCGAGGTGCTGACAAATGCCGGATCTCGGAAAACAATTCCCTCAAATACCTTGTAGCCCTCACCATCACTCAAGGCATCATGATTTATCCTGCCGTTGATAATGTATCTGCTTCTCTCTTCCGGAGTAATATCCGGCGAGGTATTCAGCAGAAAGAGCAGCATACCGTCATCCACACCGCGATAGGTGGTAATATCCGTGGGCAGGGGATGCTTCCGCATCGCCGTCTTGATATGAGAGATGTTGGTCTGTAAGACATCCGATATGTCATCCCCCGAGCGAAGACGCCTGTTAATGTCGCCAGAATCCGTAGTGTAAGCATCCATAGCCACCTTTTCCTCCGGTGTCAGCGTCTCCATGTCCCGCCTCGACATCTTCAGATAAGCCTCTCTATGTACACCATTTCCGTGCTGTCCCATCTGTCCTTCGTAAGAATCCTGTTTCTTCTTAAATTCCGCCATACTTTCGACGGACTGGGCATTCTGATTAGGGATGCCCTCCGGGTTCAGTACCTTACAGATGATCTCAATCCCGCGATAATACCCCGCCACTTTTGAATTGTTCGGTGCAACGCCGATGATCGTATTGGGCTGGTCGCCAGTTTCCCGCTTTCTTGCGCCTATAATCATATAGCTGGTATTCCGTGGGAAGATAAATTCTCCCTCTCTGAAATTGGTCGTTGCCATCAAAGGCATCCCCTCATCACACAATAACGTCAGCATGACCGGCATTGCCCCAAAGGACAAATCCACCTGATGGCCCACACACATAAAGCCGGCATCTGTGATGACCTTTCCCGCCATGGCATTAATTGCCTGCACTGCGCCCTTACTATAGCCTCCACCATCTACATAATCCTCCAGCCCTAGCGCATACTGCAAATACGGTGCACCCAGCAGGCGATAAAATCTTGCCTTATGTGACAGCCGGTTCATCTGCGTAGCCTCATTCAGCATGCCGATCGTTGCATGACTCTCATAATCGACACCCCGAAATTTTTGTTCTCTCAAGTACTCATTTATGTTATGAGAATTCGCTGTCTGGATGTAACCGTAGTTAGCGCCCTTGCTGCTGGCCAAACCATAAAGTGTCTGGGCAGCCTCACCCTGATTATACGGGTTTTCTTCTGCCATTCTCTTTGCTTCGCTGTTTGTAATCACAGGATAATCGCTGAACTGATCCGCGTTTACCTCTGCCTCCACGGCAGAAAGGTCTGCATTCTCTCCAAATTCCTGCACATCTGCAAATCCCTGTCCGTTTCTCCCCTCACTGGATTCCCCACTTGTGATGCCTGGCTGCTCCAAAACCCTGCCGGCTTCCCTCGACAACTCTGCCAGAACATTGCTCCTCTCATTACCCGCACACAGACTTCTGATCCTCTGCAAAATATCCGGCAGCAGATTCTCCGAACTCGGGTCAGTATCCATACGACTTAAGATTCTCTGATAATATTCCAATAAAATTGCGATCACGCTGCTGTCCTTCGCATCGACACGCGCCTCTCTCGCAATCCTGTTCTTAAAAACCGCAGCACTCATATCCAACCGGTACTTTTCCGCATTTGCCGCCGGAGTCGCATCACTTTCATTGAGGGAGAAGTTCGCTGCATCGTTCTGAATCAGCTGCGGAAGTGTCTCACCGGCAAAAAGCTGACGGAGCGTAATTCCCTCCCCCTTAAACTGACTGCCCAAATCAAAGTACCGCATCTGGATCATCAGTACTTCCTTCTCGGCAGTAGCATATACCTCCTTCACAATCTCTGCACGTTGTCTTCCTGAGATTGTAAAACGGTATTTTGCGGAATCAATGTATTCCTTACATGCGGAACACAAATCGGCATATGCCACTATCAGGTTTTCATACACTTCGGGATGCTCTTGGGAAACCTTTTCCTCCATCAGAGCCTCAATCTGCCTGATTCCATTCAACACTGCGGTAAAGCGCGCAGAGTTTTTTCCAAGTTTATGAGTTGCACGGAGTCTGTGAAAATTCGTGACATTTCCACTAACGCCGTTTTGCCTGCCGAAGACAGACTGCTCATAATCCTTCGCAATCGCCTTTGCATCCTCAAGAGTACTGAACTTCACATTTGTCTGGTAATCTTGTCTCATACCGTACCTCCCTGCTGCCGGTTTTCGCATGGCTTGTGATCAATGACAATGGATGCCGGTTTTATATCATACACGGCACAATTCAGATTCCCGAAATTAAAGACACAGCCCTCACAGTCCGGTGAATCGCTCGTATACCTCCCACGCTCTCCATCGTCCCGGGACTCTTCCCCTTCACACTCATACGCCGGGCATTCTCCCCGCCCCGCGAGGACATCCGCAGGTTTGAACTTAAACTTCTCACATCCCCCGACCTTCTGTCCCCGGAACCGGCAGTTCTTGCACTGCAACATCTCGTTCGTTACCATGACCGGCACATTGTCCTCACTGTAACCAAACTCCTGATTCCATTCCTCTTTCCATTCCTGATCCCTGTCCTGATCCATACTCTGCTCCTTATCTGCTCCGACTGTTTGCCGTTTCCGCTGCCTGTCTCTTTACAGCAGCCTCGTAAAGCATGCCTGCAGGCTTCCATCCTTATAGCCCTGGCAATCCCTCTCCATCATCAGTTTCAGTCCCGTGTGGATGCACTCCAGTGTCACCGGACTCTGCAGTATTGCCGCCGTGAACATTGCCTGCTGGGCCACATACTTGATACTGCTGCCCGTGAACTCATGCTCTCTGGCCAGCTGGTCGAAATCCACATCCTCCGCGATCTCGACCCCCTCCGGGAACGCCAGCCTCCAGAGACGGCTTCTCGTCTCGGCATCCGGTGACGGAAGATTGATGGAATAAGTGATCCTCCTTCGGAATGCTTCATCAAAGAAATTACTGTGGTTCGTGGCAAGCACCATGATGCCCTCATACTGTTCCATCAGCTGTAACAGAAAAGATACCTCATTGTTGGCATATTTGTCCGTGGACTTCGACACCTCCGTCCTCTTGGCAAAAAGGGAATCCGCCTCATCAAAGAATAAAATCGCGTTAGTATTCTTGGCGGTTTCAAACAGTTCTCCCAGCTTTTTCTCCGTTTCCCCGATATATTTATCCATGATCTTCGAGGAATCCACCCGAAACAGTGTCAGTCCGACTTCCCTTGCGATCACCTGTGCTGTCATGGTCTTGCCGGTTCCGGGAGGACCGTACAGCAGAATGCTGATACCGCGGCCGTAGGGCATCTTCTTGCCGAAGCCCATTTCCTCCATGACAAGATACCTGTTCCGGATCGCAGAGATAGCGAACTGCAGGATTCTCGTCTGCTGCCCCGGAAGCTGCAGATCCTCCATGGTAAATCCGGTCACAAGAGGTACCGCCAGACCCTTTAGCTTCCTTCCGGCATCCTCCATCAGTTCATTGACGATCTCTTCTCTTGCCTCATCGTAAGTCGCCTCCGCTTCTTCTCCTCCGAAGCGGGCTCTGAGCCTGCGCACCATTCCTTCGATTTCTCCTGCCGTCAGCCGGTAGAGATTTGCCAGCTCCGACCCATGACCGCAGAGTGCCTTACACTGATATTTTTCGGCAAAATATTCCCAAAAGTGCACCTGTTGTTCTCTCGTTGCTCCCGGAAGTTCTGCCTCCATGGGACAGACTCCCGCCGGGTAGCTGATCCTAAGCGGTGTATCCGTCATCACGCACACCACCGGAATGTATTCCGTCAATACCTCAAGAAAATAACCCAGCATATCCGGTTCCAGCTTCTCCGGAAGCTGCCGCAGTACCACATACTTTTTCCGCAATACGCAATAAGAAATGATCTCCCTAAGGTCTCTGCGCACATTGGCTCTGTCCAGTAAAAAGCCCAGGGACACGGCAATAAATTCCGTCTGTTCACCCAGTTTTGTCAGAAGAAAACTCTTCCCTGCTCCTGACGGACCGGAAAGCTGCAGGATTCCCCTGCCCTGTTCTCTCTGAATCTTTTGCAGATAGTCCCTGCACTGCTCATAAAGCGCCTCGTTCTGAAGCAGCGGTTCCCCATCCGGCTTAAGGCAGGTCGCAATGCCGGTCAGTTCATGGATACCGCAGTCCTGTTCCAACAGGAAATCCAACGCCGTCTTCTTAAGTCTCACCGGTCTTTGCAGACACCGCTCCGTCTGTTCTTCCTCCCAGTCCTGAAAGAGAACCACGTTCAGCCGGTCATCGGGATTCAACAGGCGGTATTCTGCCTCCATATCCTCCACGGTAAGTCTTCGGAACAGACAAAAAGCATCCTCCAGTGTCAACTCTTCAGAGTTCCCCTCCCCGGAGAGTTCTGCTGCAAATTCCCCGTCCATCTGCCGGATGCAGGCGACCCATACCAGAAATTCTTCAAACCGGTTTAAGGAGAGTGCTTCCCGCATTGTGATGTAGGGAAGTTCCGGGCCCTGTTTTGCCGTTTCAACACAGCGGCTTTCCCAATAGCCGAACAGCTTTTCCGTCTCCTCCATGACATCCTCCCCTCCGGAGGTCTGCGCCAGCCAGTAGATCAGGATCCTCTGTATCTGTCCGAGCAGTTCCTCCGTGGAAGAGAAAGCATTATTCTGTTGATCTATGTCCAGATAGAGTTCTAAATTAGACCTGTTCATTTCCCATGCCTCTCTTATTATCCCAGTTCCATGCCGAATACCTCTTCCGCATAGGGCTCAAAATCCGATCTTGTGAAGACCTTTCCGGTCTTGACATACTCGTAGCGGATCGCCTGAAGGTAATGCTTCATGCGCACTTCCTTGCCATCGCCATCCGCCGCAGCCAGAAACGCTGCGTTGAGAATACAGTTCTTGATATTACCACCCGCAAATTCAAATTTCTCTGCCAGGAAGCGGATATCCACATCCTCTGCCAGAGGGGTGTCCTTGGGAATCGTCGTCCGCCACAGCATCTCTCTGGTATCCGCATTGGGGAACTGGAATTCCACAATGTATTTCATACGCCGGAAGAAAGCGGGGTCAATATTGTGTTTATAGTTGGTAGCCAGTACGGAGACTCCGTCATAGGCCTCGACCTCCTGCAGAAGCAGCGCGGTCTTGTTGTTATTGGATGCCTGGTTGCTTCCTCCGTCATCGGAACGCTTCGCAAACAGTGTATCACATTCGTCGAAAAAGAGTACGACGTTACACTTCTTCGCCTCCCGGAAGATCATGGAGATGGATTTCTCTGTCTCACCCACATACTTATCAATGACCTTGGAAAGGTCAACGCGGTAAAGCTCCAGATTGAGTTCGTGTGCGATTACCTGCGCACACATGGATTTACCGGTACCGGGAGCTCCGAACAGCAGCACGGACAGGCCGCGGCCATAGGGATATTTCTTCGTATAATGCCAGTTGTCGTAGACCTGCTTCCGGAAATTCATCTGGTCGATGGCATGCTCCAGGGTCTCCCTCTGGTCTCTGTTCATGACAATGTCCTCAAAGCCAAAATTCGCTTTTACCTTGGTGGCTTTCTGTGTCAGTTCTGAACTCATCTGATTGTTGCAGCCCTGGAAAAGGGTGGCCCGGGGGATCAGAATATCCTTGTTCATGGTTGCAAGGCTTCTGGCATTTGCCAGCGCCGCCTTGATCTTGCCCGGGGTGAACAGGAACTTTGTCGCCATCTCCAGCAGGTCAATGTCGTCGCCCAACGCATAATCCTTCGCAAACAGACGCCAGCACTCTTCTCTCTCCTGCGTCGTGGGCGTCGGAATCTCCAGTTCCGTGAACTCCTCCTTCGTGATGTCGCGCATCGGCATTTTTTCCTTGCTCAGTGCGTAGACCAGCAATCCCTTGCTCACCAGCTTTGCAAAAGCGAGATCCATATAGCCCAGGAACTTATCCTTCTCCTCCTCGTGGAAGGTAAGCTCATCGAGACAACAGCAGGAATTGGTCAGAATGCACTCTCTGGTAACCGCCCACAGTGCCTTCTCCACAAAGGTGAAATCGTATACGAAAAGCTTTTTACAGTTGACGGAGATGGCTCCCATCCCGTTCTTTTTGCAGAATTGCTTGATGAAGAATTTCCGTCCGCTTCCCTCATCCCCGAAGAAGGAGAAAATGCGTACGCCCTCGCGGTAGGAGATCTCCATGGCATCCAACTGCCCCTGATTCGCCATGATGGGATCCAGTTCCTTATCATCCGTCAGCATCTTGAAAAAGCGGATGTAATTCTCATCCAACTGCATGGGATGCTTGCCGAACAGAAAGTCTATGATTCTCTTGTCCGGTGTGACGACTGTGGAGAAGGGCATGCTGCCGTTTACCCTGAGATCCAGGATCGGCTGCAGCTGCTCCAGTCCCACCGACATATCTCCGTAAGCGCCTGTGATAGAGAACTGATTTCCGTAATACAGCCGCGCCGCCGATTCGATGGTCGGTGCGGGCAGGTTTCCGTTCTCGTTAATGACCTGGAACACTCCCGCATAGTCCGTCTGGGTGGACGCCAGAATACCACAGGCAAAACAGAAGGTGGTAAAATGCTCAAACTCCATCTTTTTACAGAGAGAATAGAACGGGAGCGCTATTCCCGCTTCCAGCGTCTTCTCGGCCCGCGCCTCAATAAAAGCCATCATCTCCTCGCAGTCCGGCTCTCTGACACTGTGGTTTTCCCCCGATGCAACGGTTCCCATCTCTGCGGCGTAATCCCCCAACAGAGCCATCAGTTCGTCACTCAGTTCCGCCGTCTGTTCCTGTCCGGCCTCCTCGTCCTCACTGTCCCCGACCGTTTCTGTGGAAAAGATATGTATTTTCTCCTGACACATAGTATGGGCGATCTCCAGATCCGGGTAAAGTACATTTTTATACCCGCCCTGTCCGGAAGCGAACAATCCCTTCATCTCCTCAAGGTACAGATCCATCCGGCTGTTGACGCAGGCAAACAGATAGTCCATATACTCCGGGTACCCGCTAAACGGCTCCCCTTCCAGTTCCCTGCTAAACTTGTCATAGATATTCACGCTGTCTCCTCCTTGCCTGTCGTCTGCTTCACTGTCTCTCCTCTACCCGGAACACCGCCGTCCGGTCAAAGATACTTTTCTCCGTGTTGATTCCTTCAAAAGTCTTTCCCTGAAAGACCCCCTGTTCTTCATTCAGAGAGGTCTCCCGCTTCCGGTTCAGATAGGTGAGGGTCTCTTCTTCCTCCACCGCGCGGTTTCCGCTGCCGTTCTTCCTCATCTGCTGCATTGCAAGTCTCTCACTCAGTCTCATAAGCCTCTCCTTATCCGACAATCCGGGCGGTCAGTTCCTGTATTCCTCAGGAAAGTCTTCCTCCGCAATCTCCTCCAGCACAATGTAATCGTTATAGACATAGCCGCTCTTTTTCCCAGTGGTCACCAGGGACCATTCTTCACCATGCTCCAGAACATATCCTGCCTGCCGGGGCCTCAGGCTGCCCAGAATCTTTGCATCCATGCCCGGGGAAATTCTGATATTCAGTGCGCTAATATCCCCTCGCACGGTAAACGCATAATAGACGGGATCCTCCGGATTTGTCTCCGGATTTGTCTCCGGATCCTGCGCCGGCACATCCTCCGTTTTTTGCTCCGGTATCTCCTCCGGTGTTTCCGTCGTCTGCGGCTGCAACTCCCAGTGCTGATCCACATAGACGGGTACCGGGTCGTTCTCCTGTCCGTCACGGTACTGCCTGAAGACACAGGCAGCGACACCACTGATCAGAAAGAATGCCATCGCCACAATGATAAGTCCTTTTTCCTTTTTCATCCGCCACACTCTCCATGCTTCCTATCTGTCAAAATTTCCGTTGGTCTAGTCGGTCGGCAGCTGTACATAGATTCCCATGCCCTTGCCGACATTGCTCTTCGCATAGATCGTGCCGCCGTAGTATTCCACGATGGCCTTCGCCTGCGTCAGACCCAGGCCGTTTCCGCTGATCCGGTTGGAACCCTGATAATTGAGTTCGAAGATATGGGCCGTTTCCTTCTCCGACAGACCGTTTCCGTTATCCTTGAGCACAATGAAAATATCGTCTCCGAGGTTCGAGATCGTGATGACAAGAATTCCCGCCCGGTTCATGTATTTAATGGAATTGTCGATAATGTTGCGGAACATGACACGCAGTCTTGAGGCATCCGCCTTGACAAGAATCTTCTCATCCGGTGCCGAAATACGAATTTCCAGATGTACCTTTTCCGCATAAGGCTTCAGTTCCTGCACCGTATCTCTGGCGATCTGGATAATGTCGATGGTCTCATTTGACTGCTCTCCTTCCCCCACCGGCGGCAGGAAATTGGAGAGAAGTTCCTTTTCCCGCTCTTCTGACCGGTTCTTGACCTCCTCTGCCTTCGAGAGAGCCTCGCTCAGTTCCTCCTGTCTGGCCAGCAGCTTCTGCTGCCCGACGATGGCTTCTTCCTTCGCCGTGGTTGCCTCCTCCATCGCCTTGGCGTAACGTTCCTTCTCCGCCGTAAGTTCATGGATCCTTTCGTCAAGCTCCTTGTTTCTGCCTTCCGCCTCTTCCAGCTGTCTGCGGTTCTTTTCCACTGTCTCCGGGTCACCCGCGTCCGACAGAAGCGCAAATACCAGCATCAGCACCGCATACAGAATGACCGT
The DNA here is from genome assembly GCA_934436435.1 of uncultured Acetatifactor sp. GTDB lineage: Bacteria > Bacillota > Clostridia > Lachnospirales > Lachnospiraceae > Acetatifactor. The sequence continues at coordinate 150,389 of CAKSAN010000005.1, forward strand.
GATCATCATGAACATACTGTTGCCGGACAAAAATCCATAGAGTATACATGCATAGCAAATGACCGCTACCAGCAAAATGATTTTTTTCTTCGTTGACATATCTGCTCCCTTCTTACTCCGCAAGACGCTTTTCGATGGATAATACGTTCCATCCGTCCCGATACTCATATTCCATTTTATCCATAGTATTCTTGATCAGAAAAATTCCCAGTCCGCCGATCTCTCTTTCCTCCGCAGGCAGTGTGATATCGGGATCCTTGTGCTCCAGCGGATTGTACGGTATGCCATGATCTCTGAAAGTCATGTGAAATCGCTTTGGATCCTCCATGATCTTCATCGTGAGGACTGCCTCCCCCGGCTCTCCGCCGTAGGCATAATGCGCTATATTGACAAACAGTTCCTCCGCCGCCATCATGATCTGCATCTGTGCCGTCTCGTCACAGGCGGTCTGTGCCAGCATAAGTTCTACCTGTTCCAGCACGGTTCCCATATTCTCATCACACGCGGACAGCTTTAACTCTTTTTCCACGACATTCCTATCCTTTCTGTCTCATCGGTATTCAAAGGCAAGCATCGTTATATCATCAAATTGCTCCGCGCCGCCCACAAATGCATCGACATCCGCTCTGACTGCCGGCAGAAGCTGGTCCATCGGCTTTCTGCCATAGCGGTTCAGGCTCTCTAAAAGTCTTTCCTCGCCAAACAGTTCCTCCGCACTGTTCTGTGCCTCCGTCACGCCGTCTGTGTACAGGAAGATCCGGTCGCCGTGGGAAAGCTGCAGCTTATGGCTGACATAAGGAATCCCCGGAAGTCCGGCAAGGACAAAGCCCGGCTCTGTCCGGATCCAGTCAAAGGTATCTCCGTCGTGCATCCACAACTGCGGGTTGTGTCCCGCATTCACGAATTCCATCTCTCCTGTGCTAATGGTTATAACTGCCATGAAGGAAGTGACAAACATGCCCTCTTCATTTCCCTCGCACAGCTGATCATTTACCACCTGGTACACCTTGCCGAGATCATGCATCTGGCACGCATAGTTCTTGATCAGCGTCTTTGCAATGACCATGAACAGAGCCGCCGGTACTCCCTTGCTGGACACATCGGACATAACGATGGCTAAGTGGTCATCGTCCGTCATAAAGAAGTCATAGAAATCTCCTCCGACTGCCTTGGCGGGATCCATCGCCGCAATGACGTCAAATTCCTTCCGGTCGGGGAATGCGGGGAATATCTTCGGCAGCATATCCTCCTGGATCTTCGCCGCAACATTCAGTTCCGCACCGATTCTCTCCCTCTCCGCCGTCACCTTGTTCAGATTCTCAATGTAATTCTTCAGATCTACCGTCATGGCGGAAAAGGCATCCGCCAGATTCTTGATCTCACCGTCTGTGTGGATGTCCAGCTGATAGTCCAGATTTCCCTTACTGATGATCTCAGCCCCGTGGGTCAGCTCCTCGATGGGCTCCACAAGCGTCTTTGAAAAAACGGAAGACACCAGTCCGACGATGAACAACAGCACCAGTGCAAGAATACCGAAGATCACAAGCACATTCCGTATATTCTGCTCTAAAAAGGTGATGGTCGTAGCGGAGCTTTCTGTGATCGCTTCTCCGACATTCTGTACCGGCTGCTCCAGACGGCTGTAGTCCAGCGCCACGAAGACATCCCAGCCTGTATTTTCAATGGTCGCACTACCCAGGATCAGTCTCTCCTGATCCAGAATCCTTACCGCCACACCATCATTAAGTTCCTGCTGCATCTGTTTTGTATATTCGGAAAGTTTTTCGTCAAACTCATCCTGCGTTCCCACGATATAGCTGCCATCCCCCGTCAGAAGGAAGACATTCTCGAAAATGTTCTGGTCCTGCTGCAAGATTGTATCACAGACATCCGTCAGATAAATGTCCTCTCCGATCACGCCCTTCAGCTCTCCGTCCACGATGACCGGCATGGAACAGGTCAGCGTCATCTCGCCCGTCAACGCATCCTTATAGGGCGGCATCCAGCAGATGCTGCCGCTCTCTGCGGCTGCAATATACCAGTCTCTCTCTCTCCGGTCTACCTCGGAGCCGCCGTATTCTATCTCCAGATCAGACAACAGCATTCCACTCTGGGTCACATAGTAGATCATGGAGCGGCTGCCCTCAGGCAGAATGATATGTATCATATCCCTGACGGATTTTATGCTCTGGAACTCCCCGCTCACCTCCTCATAGGTGACACCGGGCTGCAGATATACCAGCGAGTCGGAATAAGCGGACTTCTCCGATACACCGTCTCTGTACAGTTTCTGCAAGTAGGACGCCACGACCGTCAGTTCCTGCTCGATCTCATCCAGATTGTTCTCCAGCGTACTGGCATACTCATAGGCAAAGGATTTGACACTGTCCTCCTGGGAACCCGTCATGATCTCCATATTTGTGGCGTACAGAGTCTCCTTCTGCTCCTCCAGGCGGTTTCTTACCTCCGTCTTCGTGTGCAGGAACTGTATCACGGACACTGCACCGAGACTGACCAGAGTCAGCAGCGAAATCAGTATCATCATCAAAAAAATCTTATTCCGAAACTTCATTTTTCCCCTTCTTCCCCTTTCCCGGCACAACGAGGGCTGTCACCGCTATATTGGAATAAACGCTGGAAAATACAGCGATCGGATCAAAAAACGGTATGGTCGCCAGATAGATCAATACGATTGTCTCACTGGGGATCCCCAGCGGCGTCAATATAATGCTCAACATTGAGACCGCCACAACCCCCGGCGCACCGATGATAGACAATGAAAAAGCGATTGCCCCGATGAGTATGACGATGATCGTCTGGGCGGTAATGTCCACCGGGTAAATGCTGGTGCCGTATACGGCTGCAATGGCACCGCTGGCGATCACGCCGTACTGGAAGGTTGTAATCCCGATAGGCAGAATTGCCTTGGTCACTTCTTCGTCCAGCCCGAGCCTGTCCACCGAATCCTCCATGGCCACCGAAATGGAAGCGATACAGCTGCTCGTTCCGAAGGCCACGAAAAAGGTCTTCCGGATGGCCTTCAGATGCTCCTTCACGGAAAGTCCCGTTCTTACCTGGATAATGCAGAAAGCGATCAGTGTAAGCAGAAGCATAACGCCCCACTGAAGCAGGATAAACTTTCCTACCACGCCCATCATCTGTACCAGATCGCACTCTGCAAACTGCACGGCGAGCATTGCGCACATGCCGAAGGGTAAAAGCAGCAAAATATCCTTTACAAAATGGCAGAACATCTGGTAGATTCCCTCCAGTCCCGCCGTTATGACATCCGTCTCTTCCGCCGGAAGGATCCCCAGCAGGACACCGACTACCACAAAGAAAAAGATGATCTGCATCATGTTGTTATTGCTCAGTGACTCAAATATATTCGTAGGAACCGTGTCCGTGAGAAATTCTGCCATGGAAAAGCTGTTCTCCGTCACTTCCTGGTTCATCTCCGGCTCATAATAACTTACCGTGTAAAAGGTGATGGCATCAGCGCTGTCCTCTGTGTTCGTAAGCTGCTGAATTGCGTCCGCGCTGGGTGTTGCCCATGCTCTGCACAGGAAGCTGACTCCCGTTCCGACAGCCGCCGCTGCCAGCAGCCCACAGATGACGATCAGGATCCATCTTAACATGATCCCCTGCGTCTTATGTCCCACCAGTCTCCGCAGATTGACCGCTACCGCCGTGGAGACGATGGGTATGACACACATCTTCAGCAGATTCAGATACACGGTCGAAAACGGTCTCAGAATCGGAACCAGAGGCTTTGCGAAGAAAGCGATCAGGAATCCCGCAAGGATGCCGACAAACAGCGTGACCGGCGAGGAAAGTATCTTATTCATTCTCTTCATCCCGTGCCTCCCCGCTGTAATATTGGTCATATCTCTTATGTATGTCGTCGATCGTCACCTTCGGTGACATGGCAAGATACAGATTTACATAGTCCTGAAGTTCTTCATTCTCTTTGGCGACAGCCACACAGAACTCGTCCTTGATGTCGGAATAGACATAGACATCGGTGTAGATCTGGAGTTCTCTGTCCCTGCAGATCTCGGAATAGAATTCCAATTCCCCGCAGAAATAGGCAAATACCTTGTTATGCTTTACCAACTCCACCGCTTCTTCATAGCTCTGCGTCTCGACGATCTCGCAGTCCGGGAAAAGTTCCCTACACAGATCTACATGGGAGGTTCCGGCAATGACCGCGATCTTCTCTCCGGAAGTCTTGAGGTAGCCCGCGGGATTCTGGGTCACTCCGCGCTGTACCGCCGCCTGCTTGTTGATCATCACCGCCATTCCGATGGACAGGTAGGGCTCGGACAGTCTCACCCGCAGCGCTCTGTCCAGCGTCCTGCTGTAGGTGGCGACTACCATGTCGATCTCCCCGTTCTCCAACTGCTTTGTCAGTTCATCATTGTTGGCTGCTTCTCTGGAAAAGACGATATCTACGCCGAGGGAGGCTGCGATGCTTTTCGCCAGTTCCACATCCGTGCCCGACATATTTCCTTCCTCGTCTTCCTCATAAAAAGCCAGCAGATCGTCTCTGGGAATCCCCGCCACAAGAACGCCCCGCTCTTTTATCTCTTCTATTCCGCCGGGTGCTGTCTCCCGGCTGTTGTTCTCCCCGCTTTTTCTGTCTTCCGTCTTCGCCGGAATCGTCTGCTGCTGTTCCGCTTCCTGTGCCAGTTCCTCCGCTTCCACCGTTTTGGAAGCGGGAACCATGACAAATAAAACAGCGAACAGCACTGCTAAAATACCAAGGGAGATCACAACCTTTGTGCCTTTGAACTTCATGACACTTTCCTCCTGTTATTGGCAGAATTCCCTCGCCACTGCTTTGAAATCACCGGTCTTAGCCAGCAGTTTCTTCGCCTTCTGCGCGGGATTCTCCCTTTTATCTATTCTTTCCTGCAAGCCCGCCATCAGCTTTTCCTCGCCGTATCCGCGCTTGGCAAGTCCTTCCTTTGCCACTTCGTATAACTGCTGCAGGAAGGCATAGAGAGCATCCTCATCCGCAATTTTTTCTCCCTCTGCCGCCTTCTTACGAAGTTCTGCATAGTCCTCTGTAATGCCGTTGTCCGCCTTAAAGCGCTTGACAAGCTCTGCAGCCTTGTCACAGTTCATCGCAATTCCCAGGTGAAAGGCTCCCGGCAGGAAACAGTCTGCCAGCGGCTGTGTACAGTCACTGCGTACCTCCAGTACATGATAGCCGTTGAGCACCACATGCTTGAAGCTCCGGAAGAATTGAAAACGCTCCGGGTCATTGCCCTGCTCGCCGAAATACTTCTCCAGAGAGATCGGCTTCATGCCTCGGATGCCGCCGTCCACCGGCTCGATAAAGATCTCTTCTCCGGCGATCGCCGCAGCCACATCCTCCAGCGAAGAGAAGCTCTGGGGATACACGCCGATGTCCGGGATACCGCACTTCTCCCAGGACTCATCCCTCATACACCACACTGTGGAATTGGGATCCTCCAGCTTTCCGGAATTGGAGAACAGCAGCGCACCCACGAAATCCAGTTCATTAAACAGGTTATAGGTCTTAAGCAGCGCATCCATCGGCACATCGATATGCGTCTGCACGGATGCCATATTAGCAAAATACTTGTTCAGATCTTTCTCCTCACTATACTCTGTCAGATAAGCCCTGATCATGGTGTAGAACGGATCCTGCGTATACTCACCCTTGTGAGTGTGGAACGGGATTCTGCCAAAGCATCCGATCAGGCATCCCTTCTTCTCATAATACTCGCAGGCAATGCGGAAAAGGGGAAGGAAATGCTCGTAGATCGTGACCAGACTCTCCTGCTTTGCCATGGAAAACTCAAGCAATATATAAGAATAATCGAAAGATACATCATCCCCATCCCGATCCACTCTCATGTATCTGCCGTCACTTCCGATACCGGAAACCTTGAAGCCGTGCTCATCCACCAGGTATTTCAGGAACTCCGAGCCAATGTCGGCAAGCGGTGTCTCGTCATTTTCCGGAATGATCGGGTACTCAAGCTCCGCTCCCACATATCCGTATTTTCTGTCTGCAAAAGGTGCGATCACTTTCTCAAAAACCATTTTCTGTACATTGTTCTGCATATTTTTTCCTCTTTCCTTTTCTGCACACTCTCTGAAATATTAACTCTGTGTCGGGTATGCATCGACACAAAACTCCCCTTTCCAACTTAAGAAAGTTCTATTCTGCGGCAGGCAAGTCCGTCTGCCGCCTCAAGGTCATGTGTCACCACAATGACCGTTGTTCCCTGTCTGTGAACCAGCTCAAAGAATTTCATGATCTCCCTGGAGGACTCCGGGTCAAGGTTTCCCGTGGGTTCGTCTGCCAGAAGATATCTGGGGTAATTCATTACCGCCCTCGCCAGACAGACCTTCTGCTGCTGTCCGCCTGACATCTCGTCGGGATAGCGCTTATACAGATCTGTGATTCCGAACAGGGAGAACAGGGAACAGATCATCTGGTCGGTATCCCGGCTCCTTCCTCCTGCCACCAGCCGCGCCAGCTTTACATTCTCATAGGCGCTCCGGTCGGGGATCAGGCGGTGATCCTGAAACACGACTCCGAGTTTCCGGCGATAGGTGGGAATCTGCCCTCTCTTAAGCAGTGACAGATCCTGTCCGTCCACGAACACCTGTCCTGCCAAAGGCATGAGCTCGCACAACAGCAGTCTGACAAAGGTGCTCTTTCCCACGCCGCTTTCCCCTGTCACCAGAACGAATTCTCCGTCCTCTATGGTCTCATTGAAATGCACAAATACCGGTTCCTGTTCGGTCCCGTATCCGGCAGAGACATCCACAAATCGAATCATCGTCGCTCACCATTACTCGATCTGCAGTATGCCGCTGAACCCTGACATCTTGAGCACGCTCAAAACCGCGTCACAGACATGCACGATCACCATGCTGCCGCCCTTTGACATGGCCGTCTTCTGGCCGATCAGCAGGGCTCTCAGACCCGCGCTGGACACATAGTTCACTTCCTCAAAATCCAGAACCACCTTGCTTCCCTTCTGAAATGCTGTCAGAATTGCCTGCTGTAGCTGGGGACTTGTGGTGGTATCCACTCTGCCTTCAATTTTGATCTGGATCGTGCTGTCATTTCTTGTCTCTGTAAGATTCATGTTCTGTCTGCTCCTTTACTGTAGTGTCACAATACCGTCCATATATTGTGCATCGGTATCCAACTGTCCCGCGTCCTCACGGATCATGCGGGCATTCATATCCATATAAGTATGATAATCCATATTACCGGCTTCCTTCAGATATACAATATGTATCCGGCTGCGAATTGGCCGGTACTGATTGATCAGCAGCATCAGCCGGGATTTTAAAGCCTCTGTCACATGCCGGTTGATCAGAATGGTAACATCATAGGGGCTGTCGCCGTACAGCGTCTTAAACTGTTCCTGTTCTGTCTCCTCCACATAAGCCTTCATGACGTTGCTCTCCAGCACGACGACCGGTTCCCCGAGAACGATCTCTGCGATCCTCTCGATGGCCCATTTGCTTCCTCTCATACAGTTCAGCCGGTACGCCTCCTTGATCAGCGTCCGCAGCCACGGCTCCTCCTTACATTCATCCCCTAGCTCAATTCCCATCCATCTGCCATACATCGGCAGCATTTCCTGGGGGCAGGTGTCAAGGTCAAGCAGTCTGTCCACCTGATTAATATCTTCCTGAAAATCCTGATAGATGCTGGAAAATACCGAAAGATAGCGATGGAAAAAGCTTTCCCTCTCCCGGTAGATCTCCGGGAAGGTATCCATAAAATTGTCCCCCTGCTGTTCCACTCTAATGTGGGAAACCGTGTTGGCTCCCTCTCCTATGACCTTGATCATCAGATAGAGATACCTTCCGCTCTGTTCATACAGCAGGATGTCTGACGTGTTCACACAACGCTTTGCACCGATCTCCTGAAAGAACTGCACCTTCAGACTGTCCGGTTCTTCCGGATCTGTCAGAAAGGCGTTGATGGCCGTTTCCTTCCCATTTCGGTAAAAACTGTCCTGATTCAATGCCCTGACATAGACGAGGCAGACGGCGTCCTCCGAAAGCTGCATCTCAAAATGCAGTCTTCCCCATGTCATGTCCTCCCTGACGGCATCAATTCCCTGAAGGAAAAGATAGTGCTCCTGCTCCGTGGGCACGGCTGTAAGAATATCTTCGTTCTCCAGCGAAAATCCCCTGCACAGACCCTTTTTGATACGGTTCTTCTTAATTGAATAAGTAACTGCTGCCATACCGCTTTCCTTCCCTATTTCTCATAGTTCCTGATCTCAAGCTGGATGTCTCCCGCATAGCACAGACAATCCGCGTTCGGATAAATATCGTTGTCCCTGATCTTCGCCGCTCCCGGATACTGGGGATGGAGCGTCAGATCATAGATGTATTCCACACATTCCAGATTTTCCACCGCCCGGAACACCTCATCGAACTTCAACGCCTCACCGAAGTTGCGCTCCGACTCCAGATAATCCAGCTGCTCTCTTATGGTCTGCTCGATCAGTCCCTGCTCTCTCTCATAATGCCTCTTGACATAGATGACGCCCTTCACATTTATGGGCAGATAGACGGGGGGAACAATCTCCACCCTCGTTGTCAGCAGCCGCTTCTTCTCCAGAAGCTGCTCCAGACTCTTCCGGTAGGTATCGGAGAGTTTCGGAAAACGGTCATCCGTTCCGGGCTTCACCGCGATCTGTACCTCGTTTCTCTCCTCCCTGAGCACTGCCCTGACCTTATGGATGCATAAACCCGGTGCTGTCTTCACGATCGTCTCATAGTCCGCTGCTGTCACCGCGGTGTAAGGTTTATTCATATCTGCAAGGAAACGCTCCCTCACATCCGCGATACTCTCCCGAAAGCATCCGCCTGTACCGGGCCCCGCATTGACAAACACGATATTCTGCAAAGTCTGTCCTGTACGGAAACGGTTGCCCTCCCGGATATTTCCCTCCTGTCCTCTGGTGATACTGCACGACCCCATATAGAGCGATGCACCGATAAACACGCCGGCATCTTCAATGACGATCTTGCCTTCATTTTCCAGAAGATAATAGGTGAGGGAATCTTCCTCATAGTGGTTCGGTCTTACAAAATCAAAAATTTCTTCGCCGTTTTCATCCGTCCGCTTTGCGATGATGCAGAAAGACTCCGCCACGATATTTTTCACCGGGAGCTCCAGTTCCTGTGCATCATAGCCCTGTACGATTCCGAGGTAGAACCTGCGCATCATTTCCTCAGAGTAGACCATGATCTTTACAGCATTTTTCAGCTTATCGGGGGCATATCCGAACCGCCGCCTGTCAAAACTAAAGGTATTTACGCCATAGCTCTCATGCTCCAGCGTATAGAAGCGCCCTCTGTCTCCCTCCCCGGAGACCGGCTCGTATCTGCGATAGAAGGAGCCCTTTTCCTCCTTACAGAATACCTGCAGATACCCCTCCTCCATCAGTTCACTGTTCAGCGTGATCTTTGAATATTTCTGGAAAGTATAACATACGGATTTCGTTTCCTTCTGCCATGCCTCGAACAGAAAGCCCGCCACTGACAACAGCTTCGGGCTGACATCATAATCAGCCCTGACGACCCTGGCACGGATGGCATAGGCCGGCTTCGGAAGTTCTTCACAGACTGCTGCCGTCGTGTTCGGCATCCGCATCCTCACCTCACCGCTTACAAGGAAACAGGAGGTGTAGTCCGCCACATTCATAGGTTCATATCCGTTCCCGGTATAACATTCCCACACGAGATCCGCAAACATGTTGTTCCTCTTCTCCTCATAGGGATTCCGGTTGAAACGGTTTGCAAACGTCAGGTAGAAGATCATTTCCTCTCCCGGCTCCGGCAGCCGGTTCGCCGTGAAGTAGACGCAATCCCCCTCTTCCGGCTTCTCCCCGAAGATCATCGCTGTCTTGGGGATGTCATCATTGATCAGATAACTGTAATCCTGAAAGCTGCCGTCATGCTGTCCGTATACCCCGGTCAGCGAATAGCCCGCAAGGCGGATGCGCCGGTTGGTCTCAAACGTGAGGTCTCCCAGATAAAACGGCTGGTTTGCCTGAAGTTCCACAGGCTCCTTCACGCCCTCTGCCGACATCAGTACCCTTGCACATCTTCCTTTTCTCTCGGTAAAACCAAGCATTTTCAGAAGCTTCTGCCGGATCTTGGGCGTAATCTGCCGGATCGACTCCTGCTGTAATCCTTCAAATGCCGTCAGATTCTCCAGTATCGTCATGCCGGGGTCAGACGGGTTGAAGTTTGTCCATTCCGTCGTATAGAGAGGAATCTGCATAATTGCTTCGCTTATGAGTTCCTGATATGTTTTATCGTTCAGATTTTTATTGACAAGCAATTTTTCCTTCTCCTTCCCTTACTCCGACAGCATGATATGGATTCTGTGCTCTCCGCTTCTCGTCACCATGAAAGGTGTAACCTCGATGTCGTCGATATCTATCTCGTGGGAGCCGGTGGCATCCGTATAAGTCGCCGTCACCGCTATTCTCCTCACCGCCGCCTTCGCTTTCATGGAATTCAGCTTCATCCGAATCTGGGATTTCTTCGGAAGCACTCCGATGTCCCAGCCGGATTCCACTCCGCTCTTCACAGCATCCAGGTATTCCTCCAGACATTTCTTCATCCGGTTCTGTATCTCGAAGCCATCATCCATATCCTTGATCTCCGCCCATACATCCACGGAAACAGAGACAAAGACCGGCTCTGTCAGACATAATTCTTCGGGAGCGATCATCAGCTCACAACTCTGCAGCAGGTGCTTCTTGAGATTTGCTGCAGCGTTATGGAAAGAGTAGGAGCCGGACTTGTAGTCCTTTAACAACAATACAAATGTCACCTTGCTGTCCGCCCTCTCCCCGTTACGGTCGATTCCCGTCACACAACTGATTTTTTCGATATTGTCCGAGTAGGACAGGATCTCCCTCTCATAGTCCTTCACCGAAACGAGCCGTCTTCGGGAACTTAAAATATTTGCTCCCCTTCTCAGTGCATTGTCGATGCTCTCGATATTACTGCCGCCGAAAGCACATTTCGGATTGTAGATCGTATCTATAAACATCAGGTTTTCCAGAGATTCGTTGATGCTTCCCGCCTCCACATTTCCCTGCTGTCCGTTGCAGCAGCGGATGACCATGCGGAATGCTGCGTCGTTTAAGACTCTCGGGATCTCTGAGTGGATTCCGTCACCGAACAATATTCTCCGGTTCAGTCTGTCAAGTATGTACTCTCTCTCCAGATGGCCGTTTCCGAACTGTTCCGTCTCCTCCCATTTTACATAGAAGGAGGAGATATTGCCTATCATGTCGCGCTCGATGCGCACCCTGTCCGGCATCTCCCTGTACAGCCTGTTCATGTTCTCCTCGGTGTGTCTGTTTGTCTCGTTCACCCACAGTTCCACATCCAGAATATTGGGCACTCCCAGATCGAACACCATATTGGCGGCAACCTCGTCGATATAGTACTCTTCCTCCTGCCTGGTCTCAATGTTGTACACCTCGACTGCGTTCAACCGTATGTCCAGCACCTTCGGCGGATTGGCATCCGAAGCCTGTTTTTCTGTCCTGCTGAGCCGGATCCAGTATGCGGTCTTTCCTTCAATCGTCGCCGTCGCCATATCTGAGGGCGGCATGAACAGAACGATTCCCGAGCGGGACATATTCGCTGTATGATCCAACACCCGCATCTGCCGGAAGCCGTGGATCGTACTGTACTCAAACCGACACTCCGTGGCATCATACCGTACACCGTCCTCCAGCTGGAACAGCATACTGACCGGTCCATCCTCCATAGGCCTTCCAAAGCCCAGATACAGATAATCCTCCGTATACTCGCCTCTCTGGAAAAGCAGGAAACGCTTTCCCTCCATCATCTTCATGGACAAGTCCAGTTCTCTTGTGCCGGCGATGGCCCGCACTCGCTCCGGCTGCACAAAACGATCCCCATAACTGTAGGCGATCGTCATGTTGCTGATCTGCGGATAGTGATGGATACAGGGACGCATATAACAGTTATCCGATTTCAGCAGCTGAATGCGTAGGCATCTTCCCTTGTCTCCGCCTACGGCCATCTCCTGCCAGTCCGCCGGACAGATAAACTCCAGCGTACACTTCATTGCCTCCGCTGTTCCGAAAAGCGATCTGTATTCCTGATTGCATGACAGCTTTTTCCAGCCGATACCGTTAAAATACTCTATGGAAATCTCCTCGGCATAGCAGTCCGCAATATTATTCTCCGCCGTTGTTCTTGGTTTGCGTTTGATGATCTTTAAGTCTTCCTGCTCCGTCGCTGCCATGAGAGAAACCCTGTGCTCCGGATATGCCACCTCAAAGTTAAGTGTCACAAGCGCTCCGGGCTTTCCGAAATAACGGTCATGCCCGATATAGCATTCACTGAACAGAGAGAGCGTATCCCCAAAGGGAGCGAAGGTCTCCGTCTCATAATCCGTAGTTCCGTTGTTCACAAACTCCGGTGCCTGTGCCTCTCCGGCAGATGCCAGCCGGATCCCCTCGACTTCCATATTTTCCTTTACCGGCTCCTCGGCAACGATGGCAAGCATACCGTAATCCCTGCCGTCAAGCTGCACCGGAACACTCTCCTCAGGTTCTCTGAAAGCAAGCGTTCTTCCATCCGCTAAAAGTTCAAGACTCTCCACCTTCTTAAGTCCCTGCTCCGTGACATACTGAAAGGAGTAATCACCTGCCAGAAGTTTCTTTACAAACTCCTCGTTTCCCTCTATTCTTATGAAAATCGTGTTTCCTGCCACATCGAACACCGTCGGGTGGTAGAGCATTACTGCATTCTGCTCCATTCCCTTCGCCTGATCTCCAAACAGATAAAACGGTGTCAGCTTCTCCGGCTGATCCGGCTCCTCCTGTTCCTCGACAGATTCCGTCTCCGGCAGGATCTGCGGGCATCGGAAGCTGCCCAGTAATGGCAATATCTTTCCCGTCTCCTTCTCCGTCATAAAACAGGACTGCAATCTGGAATTCGTCACATACAAATTATGTGCCGTTTCAAAGATCTGTGTCTCCTCGCCTTCCGCCAGCAGTTTTGTTCCCTTTGCGATGCCCGTGCCCGGAATGGTATCCTGAATCAGTTCCATAAGTACCACGGCACAGGACGGCTTTGCCGGCAACAGGGACAGATCAAGCATATTGACAAATTCCGTATGGTAGATGTCCAACACCTGGTTAAACCGGTCAATATTATCCTTCATCTGACCCGCAAACAGAATGGCGATCGTGGAACCGATATCGGGATCCTCCCTGTTAAAATTCCATTCCGGCACATAGGAGGCAGCAAGTTCCGCTATTTTGTTTTCAATATCCGTTGCTGTTCTCTTATCAATCTTCATATTGCTCCTCTGTATCACCCTGTTCCGGTGCGAATTCCTCCTGTGCAGCCTCCTCATCCCCTGTATTCAGGTAGAAAGGAAAGACAAAATTATCTCTCGTATTGCTGCCTATCACATAATAATCCACCTTGATCACAAGGCATCCGTCCTTAATATTTGGATCTGCCGACACCTCCACGTCACTGACACGGGGCTCCTGACGCTGTATCTCCCGCCGGATATTTCCACACATGATATTGATATTCGTCAGGTTGACATCCATAAAAGTATATGACATCAGTTCACTGCCGAATTCCGGTCGCAGGAACCGCTCCGACTTCTGTGTCATCAGTATCAGGTAGACCGACTCCCTGACGCTCTCCAGATCCGAGACCGTCACAAATCTTCCTGTGGCGGAATTGATCTGCGGCGGAAATTTCATCCCTTTGCCTAAAAAGTCATTGTTCTCCATTGCTGCTCCCCCCTGCCTATCCGATGCTGATCGGCGTTCCGCTGATCTTCACCGCTGCACTGCTCTCCAGATTCATGGAGGACGTTGACTTCACGCTGACGGTCGATCCCTCCAGCGTAGCGCCTCCCGTGGAGGTGTATTTCATATTTCCGTTTACCTTGACATTTAACTTTGTTGTCTCAAGTTCCGTCGTGCCGTTGTTGCCGTTCATGGTCAATGTAATATTGTCTCCGACCCTGATCGTAAGCTTCTTCTCCGCAAAGATCTCCATCTTTCCCGAGTCACCTGTCTGTATCTCGATCTTATTCTTGCCGTCCTTGTCTGAGATCAGCATCAGCCCCTTCTCGTTATCCAGTTCGATCCGGTGGGTGGATTTCGGGGTCTCGATCTTTATCTTATCCTTATCCCCTTCCCCCTCCTTATTGTCCTCGAACAGAATGGTATTGCCGTGCCGGGTCATGATCTTTTTGTACTGGTTATCCTCATCCGCCGTCTTCTTCAGAAACTGATCATTTTCTCTGGGAATACAGCCTATGACATAGGGTTTTTCAATATTTCCCTGCTCAAAGCAGACGAGGACATGGTCTCCGACCTCCGGCAGGAAATAGTGTCCCCACTTGGAGCCGCTGGAAGGCATCGCAACTCTCGCCCACTTCAGTTCGTTGGCCTCCTTGTCCCGGGTAAAAATGGAGACACAGACACGCCCGGGCATATCCTTGTCGTAATTCTTCACGACCTGTCCTACGACGATTCCGAAGATCCGGTTGTCTCCCGTCTCCGTCTTCAACACCTGTTTTTCCGCTATTTCATCTATCACATCAAAAAGTGCCACACTTCTTCCTCCATCCTTCCCGGTATCTGGGACTTACTGTTCAAATCCGCATGCCTTGCCGATGATCCTTGTCACATATCCCTGATCCGTATAACAGTGCCGCACGGTCTGCAGGTAATAGGTATTCGACAGGCTGTCACCGAAGCCCGCCACTCTGATAAAGCGTCCGGGCACGATCTCCGGTATGCCGACCACGTCCATCTCCAATGTTCCGAAGCGGTAGGTCATATCCTCCATCAGGTAATCAAGACGATTGTCAGCATCCATCTTTGACGAGGTCGTGGGATCCACATACACCTTTTTTGATTTCGCCAGCAGTGCCTTGGCATGATTCCCGTGGGAGATTTTGTTGCCGTTTTTCTTGTAGGAGGAAATTACCTTCCCCTTCCCCACATCCAAACAGCGCACTTCGATGCCGGCTGTCAGTCCGGTGATGTCAAACCCCATATTGATCCCCCGGACTCCGGTCTCCGGTGTAAGTTCCATCAATATCTCGGAGTTGCTCTTTGCCTTGCGGAATAAGACCTCTCCCCCGTGAATATAGAAATCAAAGTTAAACTTCTTTGCCGCCTTTACCACAAATTCGTAATCGCTCTCGCCGACCATCTCCACGGTCTTGTCGCTGGTCTTGCTTTCCCCCGCTGCACCCGGCTTCGGCTTATCCGGGGTATCCTCCACGGAGACATCCGTGATGATCTTCTTTTGCAGAAGGTTATTATATGCCGGCTTTCGGAAGATCTCCTTCACTGCATCCGAGTAATACTGCGCTTTCAGCTGTTGTGAATGATTATTCGCCATCATGATGCCTTTTGCATCCATCACTGTGACCTCCACACCGGGAATGTCGCCGCTTGCCGAGAAGTCAAAATTGACCCTCGCAATGAAACCGCAGAACACCTTGCGCACATTGAGATCATAGCCAAGACAGATCGTTACCTGAGAGCCGAGCTTGATATAAGGCTGTAGCTCCTGCGTCTTGAAGGTACAGGTCAGTCTGTCGTAGCAGTCATAAATCCGGAAGGTCGCCATGCCCGCCTCATAGCCTGCACTCATTTCAATCTCCACATCAGAGATACTGAAATTATTCTTATCCTCCGACAGGTTCTTTCCGCCGACCAGTACCACCACCTTCGGGCTGGTGAATTTGTTGTATTCAGTTAAGAGATTTTTGTAATCAAAGCTTGCCATTCTCTTTCCCCTGCATTGATTTCAGCAGCTGTTCTCCTATATATTAAAAATATTACCCACAGATTGTGTCTTCTTTTTATAGCTCACATTGCCGCCGCCAAAGGCTTCCTCATAATGCTTCTTCCAGACACCCATGTCG
Organism: uncultured Acetatifactor sp.; assembly: GCA_934436435.1. GTDB lineage: Bacteria > Bacillota > Clostridia > Lachnospirales > Lachnospiraceae > Acetatifactor. The sequence continues at coordinate 166,380 of CAKSAN010000005.1, forward strand.
TTCGGTCCGACTTCCTCATCCACCAGGATCATGGAGAGATCCACCTCACCCCTGATGGGCTGCCCCGTAAGGCTGAACATCGTATATTTCGTATTCAGGCTGTTCACGATACCCTCATACTGCATGGAGCCCCAGCAGAAGGTGATAAACCGTGTGCGCTCCTGACGCAGCATCCCGATGAAACCCTCAATGATGGGCTGCACCGAATATTCCTCCTTTGTAATTGCCTCTTTGGCCAGAGTGGCCACTCCGGTGGCTACACCGGTGGGGTTCGCGGCAAATTTATCCGCCATAAAGGCATCCTTTACAGATACCTGGTCGAAGATCAGCGTGACACTCATCATCAGCCTGACCTTTGCCGGCTCGTAGGAAATTCCTATATTCCCCTGTTGTTTTTTAGCATTGGAGGCACTTCCGTAGTCCGTCTTCTGGTACATTCCTCCGCCGTATCCGCTTAAGGTAAGCTGGCTGGGGTTGAACTGTACCGTGTAGGTCTTTACGCTCTTCTCCAGCCGGCTGCCCACGGTCTTCACTGCATTTCCGACCGCTCCCGCTGCCGCCTGCGCTACCTTTCCCAGCTGTGAGGATCCCACAGATCCAAGTCCGCTCTGCCCCGCAATGCTGCCCAGTCCCCCCGACGTTCCCTTTGCGGGAACGATCTCTTTGATCTGGAGTTTCTTTTCCGTTATCATATTGTAGCTGCTGATATGTATCTGTGCCTTCTCTATATTCCCAAGTGTATGATTTGCTGCATTCATGGCTGCCCCTTTTCCGCTGTCATAGCTTTTACAGGTTCAGATTTAGAACATTGTTGTTCGTAACTTTTGAAAAAGTACTTTTACCGTTTGCCTTTCCCTTTTTGAACAGATTCTCATATGCTTTTCCCCAGTAGGACGATTCAAAGAGTTCCGCCTGTTCTCCCTGTCTTATGGACAGATTGACTACCCCACGGATCGGATTTCCCGATTTGTTGAACATGGTGTAGTTTGCCTGTACCGCCGTGAGTTCCCCCCGGAAGCACATCTTGGACCAGTAGAACACCACCTGTCTCGTCACATCCATCGTAAGCAGGGAAAGGATCCCCTCGATCTGATGCTGGACGGAATGCTCTTTCTCTACAGCGTATTTCGCTGCCTGGGCAATAGCGCCCACCGGTGAATTCACATTGTTCACCATAAAAGCATCATACATATTCACCTCGTCAAAGATCAGTTGGACATTCATGGTAGTGGAGGTAGGTACTATGTTCTGAATGATCATGTTATTTGCCATATTTCCCATGCTGCCGCCGCTGTAGTCCAGCTGTGACCCCGTGGCCGTCTGCATATGGATGCTGGAAGGATTATATTGCACCTCCATGGCAAGATATGCCTGATCCTGCCCCAACAGATTCTTTCTGGCCTTTGATGACACTGTGCCGGACAGTGCGTTCTCTGTTGCCTTCATGAATGCATCCTGCAAGTCTTTTGCCGCATCAAGAGTGTCCTTCATGTTGGCTCTTTTCTTGCGAAGTCTCTCCTCGGCACCGTCCCGTGAAGTGATCTGCTCCAGGGTCTTGATATTTCTTACGCAAAGTATCGCCTTCGGCACATTGCCCGACAGGCTGTTCACAAGATTTTCCGCTATAGAGTTCATTCCTGTCCCGCCTCCTTTCCGCGATGTCTAATCAGATCCCTCTTCGCCGCCGTTCATTCTGCAGGCGCTTCTCCAACCGGTTATACACCTGATCCGTGATGTCACCGATCCTTCCCTGCACGCCGCGGCTGATCATCTCCGTAAGATTTTCCGTCTCCCGGGTGATCTCATGTGTTGTCTGGTTCGTTATATGGCGCTCCACCGTTTTGGAATTCTGTGTGACCTCCTCCATCACCCTTGTCTGGTTCTCCAGTACACGGTTCTGGTTCATCAGTTGTTCCATGATCTCTTCGGTGATCTCATTTTCTGTCTGCTGCTTGTGCACCAGGGCTATCCGGTTCCGGCGCTCCTCCTCGGTCACCGGGCTCTGGCCGGGCTCCCTGTGGGAATTTTCCCGCCACCTCTCAACCACCGTCTCGGAAATATCCCGAAGATTCCTGTCTGTGTGGCTGTAAAGCAGCTCCTGCTCCCGCAGCTTCTGCTCCACGATCTCCCGCTCCGCTGACAGGTCCGTCGTACCGCTCTGCCAGGTGGGTCTCCCGCCATTGTCTGTGGCCTCTTCACCGTAATACAGTTCTGCGGCCGGCCTTTCCAGCCAGTTTTGCTCGAAGGTCTCCGAACTGCTTCTTAACTGTCTGTCGGTATGTACCTCCGTCTGTATCTGTTCCCGGGACTCTCTCTCCACAAGTTCAATATCCCGCATGAGTCTTCCGATGTCTCGGTTTGTCGCTGCCTCCGCCTGCCGGTATCTCTCCGGAGTCTGCAGATACTGCTCCAACACCTCATAGATGCGTTGTGTCTCTTCCGGCAACAATGCCAGTTCCTGCTGTCTGAGACGCGCCGCCTGCTCCCTCTGCTCGCTTCCCTCTTCCGTCAGCTGTTGCAGCATTTCCTGGGGGTGCTCCAGTGCCAGAAGCCCTTCTTTACGCATCCTTTGCAGATCAGGTGCCTTTCCCGGCTTCTCCTGCAGATTCTTAAGCTGTTCCAGCGTCTGATAATATTTGTTGCGGTTTTCCACATTGTGACGGTGAAATTCCTCCAGCTGTTCCAGCGTCACCTCCTGCTGTTCCTGACGAACATTGACTTCGGTATCCGCAAAAGTATTCTGCTCTCTGTTCAGGGATCTCTCTTCATTGGAAATATTCTGAAGGTAATTTCTCTCCTCCGTGGTATTGCCCGTCTGGTTCCGGTAATACCTGTCTCCTTCCCGGTAGTTCCTGTTGTCTGTCAGATTCTGATAAGTCTCTTCCTCCCGGTACTGTTGTAAATTTTCCAGTTGCACCGCTGCCTGTTCCGGTATGGTCCGCTCCCGCTCTTCTGCAGTCTCCCGAATAGAAACGATACGGTCGAGCAGCGCCAATTCCTGTCTGTAATTCTCGTTCAGATTGACAAGATAATCTCCCGCCCTGTCACTGCGGTAATACTGCTGCTCAAAATTTCTGTGCAGCCGGTTCATCGTGTTCTCGGCCGAACGGTAAAAGGCATTCGACACAGTGTACCACGCATCTCCTTTCCGGTCTACGCTCTCGTGCCGGTTCTGATATATATTGTCTGCCAGTTGCAGCAGCACGGCCGCCGCGATCTGGTTCGTAATTTTCTGTTCTGTGATCTCTTCCGTAAGGGGAAGAACTTCCTCATAATAATTCTCATGCCGGTACTCTAAAGGCAGTTTCTCTCCCTTTGCCTCATTTTCCAGCGTGTTCAGCAGAATATTTCTGGTGATCCGGTAATATTCCGCGGATCGCAGCTCGTCTCCGCTGATATACTTTGCCATAGCCGACTGATTATGGTTAAAATTTGATACGATCTGGTAAATACTTCCTGTCTGCAAACGGTTCATAATGTCCTGATGCAGATGCAGGATGTTATCTTCCTGTTGGTACTCGCTGTTTTCGGTCTTCTCTTCCCTGCTCTCCTTATAGTTCTGTATCAGTATCTGGAGCTGTTCCATGTGGTTCCAGTAATAGTCGATCAGCTCCGTCGTATTTTTTGTCTCTTCCTTGAGCTGTGTGACCTGATGCATGAACTGCTGTACATTCTTAATACCCAGCTTCTGTAGCATGTCCGTGATATAGACACGGTCCTGATAGGTCATATGCAGCCCGGAATCTACCGTAATGCGGTTGATCAGCTGGTTCAGAATCTCAAGCTTATTCTCCTGATTCTGATTAATGTTGGTCTGGTTAATGATCGTGGAGACACTGCCTTCCGCAAAGAAGACCTCAGGCGGCTCAGTCACCAGATGGAGCAGGTCCTCCCCTGTGACCGCCGCCGACATCATCTCGTAATTTCCGGTAATCCTGCGGACAAAACCTTCATAGGAGGGAACAATACCGGCTCTGCACTTTAATTCTATGGGGGCTTTTACTGTCAGCATCGCTCTCTCTCCTTTCCTTTGTCCGTCAATTCTTTATTTCTCGGAAGCCTTTTTCTCCCTGCTCCCCAGATAATCGGCCACTGTCCTTGCGCTGCGCTTGGATTTTGTTCCCTTACTCTGTCCCGGATCCCACAGGCGGCGATTCTCTAACAATTCTTCTTTTCTCTTCTCGTTTTCCGGATGACGGGCGGACATCTCTCCCTTACCCGTGTAAGTCTTAGCATCAAATGCCCACCGGCGTTCTTTTTCCTGTCCTTCTCCCTCTGTTTCTATCTTCAGATAATCTTCGGGCTGTCTCGCGCTGTTTTTGGATTCCGCTGCTTTTTTCTTATCCGGATTCCACAGACGACGATCCTTCAGCAGTTCTTCTTTTCTCTTCTCATTCTCCGGATGGCGGGCAGATCCCTCTCCTTTTCCGGAATATGTCTTATCATCAAACGCCCACAGACGTTCTTTTTCCTGTCCTTCTCCCTCTGTTTCTATCTTCAGATAATCTTCGGGCTGTCTCGCGCTGTTTTTGGATTC
>CAKSAN010000006.1 GCA_934436435.1 uncultured Acetatifactor sp.
GGAGCTTTTCTTGTGTCATGACTGCAAAAATTATGTACTTACAAGCATATAAGAAGTAGTGAAAATGCCGTATTTACGGGACTTTTCACTACTTTTTTGGTATAATGAAAGTATCAAAATAAAGGCGGTGTTTCCTATGATGACACAGAATGCAGATAAGAAAAGAGAGCAGATTCAGATGTTCTGCATGGATGACCTTGTTCCGCAGGATCATCTGCTGCGCCTGATTGACCAGGCAATCGACTGGAGTTTTATCTATGATCTTGTGATCGATAAATACAGTGCAGACAATGGCCGCCCCAGCATGGATCCGGTCATGCTCATTAAAATTCCATTCATCCAGTATCTGTACGGCATCCGAAGTATGCGCCAGACAGTAAAAGAAATCGAAGTCAATGTCGCATACCGATGGTTCCTCGGTCTGGAAATGATGGACAAGGTTCCCCATTTCTCTACGTTTGGAAAGAATTATACCAGACGCTTTAAGGATACTGATCTTTTTGAACAGATCTTTTCCCGTATCCTGCAGGAATGCTATAAATACAGACTGATCGATCCTTCCGAGGTCTTCGTGGATGCCACCCATGTAAAAGCACGGGCAAACAGCAAAAAGATGCGGAAACGGATTGCAGATGAGGAAGCACTGTTCTTCGAAGAGCAGTTAAAGAAGGAAATCAACGAAGACCGGGAAGCGCATGGGAAAAAGCCTCTGAAAGAAAAGAAGGAAGATCCCAAAGATCCCCCCTCCTGTGGTGGCAGCTCTGATGGAAAAGAAGAAAAAACGGTCAAGGAAAGTACAACGGATCCGGAAAGCGGATGGTTCCGAAAGGGTGAACATAAAAATGTTTTTGCGTATTCCGTGCAGACAGCCTGTGACAAAAACGGATGGATTCTGGGTTATAGTGTAAATCCCGGCAACCAGCATGACAGCCGGACATTTAAATCCCTGTATGATAAGATAAAAGACATTGGCATTCAGACACTGGTAGCCGATGCAGGATACAAAACACCAGCGATAGCAAAGTTACTTCTGGATGATGGTATCACACCGCTTCTACCGTATAAACGCCCCATGACCCAAGATGGTTTTTTCAAAAAAGCCGAGTATGTGTATGATGAATATTTTGACTGCTATGTATGCCCGAATGATCAGGTGCTGGCTTATCATACGACGAACCGTTCCGGATACCGGGAATACAAGAGCTGCGGAATGATCTGTGAAGGATGTCCATATCTGAAGCAGTGCACAGAAAGCAGGGATCATGTGAAGGTAGTGACCCGGCATATCTGGGAGCCGTACATGGAAAAGTGTGAGGATATCCGGCATACGATTGGGATGAAGGAAATGTATGCGCAACGGAAAGAGACCGTAGAGCGCCTCTTCGGAACAGCAAAAGAAAACCACGGATTCCGCTATACACAGATGATAGGAAAAGCCCGGATGGAAATGAAAGTCGGGCTTACGTTTGCCTGCATGAATCTGAAAAAACTGGCAAAGATGATAGCCAGGAAGGGAAAAAGGGGAGCCCAAAAGTGTTTATTATTGATCAAGTACACACTTTTTGAACCGAAAACAAGAAAAACGCTTCTGGAGTGCTGACCAAAAGCGTTTTGTCTACAGTCTGACATTTCTACAGAGTAGAAATGTGTTTTTGTTTTGAAAGGGGGTATATATGGAATTTGATATTTGGAAGCCGCTATATGTAGATGAATTTGATTGTGATAAATATTTATACCATTATACAAGCTTTGAGACAGCGATAAAAATAATATATAGTAATCAACTTCTTTTTTCTCTGATTGGAAGAACAAACGATACTTCCGAATCAAAAATGAAAATTGTTTTTGGGGAAAATAACATAGTAGATAAAGATATATATAGAAAACAAGTGAACACAATATCAGAGTATTTCCATCAAAGTACTCAGATAGTTCAATTGTTATGTTTCAGTACGGATGCGAAAATAAATGAGAACGATAAAAAGAAGTATTTGTCGATAATGGGGAAAAAGGATATGTATTACGATGTTTCAGGAAGGGGATTTGCTTTGCCTAGAATGTGGGCTCAATATGCTAGCAACAATATGGGGGTTTGCTTTGTTTTTAATCGTGAGAAATTAGAAGAATTAGTTAAAAGAAAAATTGCATTTACAAAAGCTGCACCTGTAAAATATAAAAAGTTTTTTAACAGGTATATAATTGATACAGAACGAATGGATGTTTTGTACGATAAAATTTCTATGATATCAAATGGCAGTTTAACATTGCTGGATATGATTCAGAAAGATAATGATTTTCTAACATATAATTTCTTCACGAAATTAGATGATTGGAAAAATGAACATGAATATAGAATTGTTGCGTTAATTGACAATAAGAATCATTTGGATCGTTTGGCGATAGATAAGGTATCTTCCTGCTTAGAAGGTGTTGTTATTGGTGAACAAATTGATCCGGCGTATGAAAAAACAATAAAGATACTTATTCAATCTATGGGAAACAAATGTGACGTTAAAAAAATACAGTTTACCAGTCGCATGTGTAAATTGGTATAAAGTTCAAGAGAGGGGATATGTATGTCTACAAATTCAAAAAATACTATTCGTCCTGAATTTTTTAAAAATTTCACAAAGAAAGTTAAAGAGAGATACATTCTGGTAGAAAAAGGAGATAAACATTTAAAAAATATAAATGATTTAGTCTGTTCCATTAATCAAAATCTGAATTGTATTATTCAAACATTGAATTTGAAAATAACGGATAGGCAATTACCATATATTACATTAAAAGTATGTTATGGAAATTTATCAAATAGAAGGATAAGAGTATTTATTCATGATGATGATACAGATTTCCTTTATGAGCGAGATGTACAAGCTCAAATAGAAGAGGAGACAGAAATATCCCACATCCTTGATTTATTAATTGCATCAAGTTTAAAAAAAATAACAATAAGTGCGTTATCATGCGATGCTGAGATTGTGATTGATTATAAACTTTTACAGGAAGCCATTATAGATATACTATTAGACATAGTGATGTTTAACTCATATTCATTTTTAAAGAATATGGATATGGCTGCCAAAAAGAGATTTAGTCGTGAGAAATATGAATATTTTAAAAACAATAACTTGCCATGCTTTTATGATTGTTCAAAAGATAAACTGTTGTATTATTCAATATCTTTTTCGGCTAGAATTTCAGAATCTGAATTTGATAAAGATAAATATATCAACTATTGGAACAAATTTATAGATATTTATTATCCAAATGAGATTCATGAAGAAAAAAATATAAAGGAACAAATAAAACAACATGTTGATTATAAGGAGTTGCCTCAAAATATTCATAAAAAGTTTGAAAATTTACCAGCGGGCTCTTATCTTATTTTAAGGACTAATAAGGATAGGACAGAAGAATTACATCCAATGTTGTTTTCATTATTTGGAATGAAAAAATATTACAAAGGAAAAATCAAAATTATTTCTGTAGAAGAGTTTGAGATGTATAAACCTTTGATGGAGAATTTGGATGTATCTGTTTTTAAGGTAGTAAAGCAATAATCGGAGTAGCACAGAAGTTAAAGTTTACCTATTAGGAACAGAAAGACTATGAAACCATAGAAGCGGATATTGTTGCGTTGGAAAAGAAAATGGATCGGTGGATGTATCTGGAAGATCTTGCGGCAAAGATTGCGGAGCAATAAAAATAGTTTGAAAAAAGTGACCTCGTGAGGTCACTTTTTTAGTGCCTGCAAATCTAGAAGGTGATAAATGGAGTCTCAGTATAAGGACATATAGAGACAAGGGGCAGAGATGATATAGGAAAGGAATTGCATGAAACGAAGAAAAGGGTACCAGGTAGAATATCAGGGGAAAAAATATGACTCATTAAGTGAACTTAGTGAAGACTTAGAACTACCATATTCTCCGCTTATGCATAAATATTATCGAACGAAAGATGTAGATAAGGCCGTGAAAATAGCACAGAGGGCAAAGGAAGCAGAAACTTATGTCGTATGGGGAAGAAAATATAAGAGTGTCTCAATGATTGCAAATGAGTATGGAATTAAACGATCAACTATTTTCAAAAAAATGGAGCAAGGAAACACGTTAGAAGAGGCTCTCACAGAAATACTTAAAAAAGAAGTTATTTTTTTTCAAGGAAAAGAATTTCATGGATTGACGGAGCTTAGCTGTTATTATGGTCAGGATGTGTCATTGGTATGGGAGAGATTAGCATATGGAATGAATTTGGAAGAAGCATTGTTCAGCCCGATCAGGAGAAGGAATAAGCCTCAATGCAAAATAAAGTATCACGGAATAACATATGAAAGTAAAAGAGATTTCTCGCGGAAAATGAAAATAAGTGTTGGATGCATTCATGAAATGATGGTCAATAATAACGTAGACTTTGAAACTGCTGCAGACATTTTACTGGAGGTAAAAGAGAAAGCGGGGATACCGGCGGACCGTATGATAAGTCGAATTCCTATGTGTATTATCAGGGGAAAGGAGTATAAGAGTATTGCTGAATTGGCATCTGAATTAAAAATTACAACAAGGGCCATTAGTACCTACAAAGCAAGAAATGGATGTGCCGGAATTTTGGAAGCATTAGTTCAAATGCAGAGGGAGAAACGAGAAAAACATATTATAGGCGGGAAAGCAGTTTCCTATGAGGAAATGCGTAAGATGGGATATTCTAAGTACAAATGTGGGAAAGTTCCCAAACAGGAGTTTCCTTTATACCCGCAGCTTATTGGATATGACTTTGTCACAGATTGTGTAGATGTTGCTCAAATCTATGCTGAGGTAAAGGCAGAAAAGCTGGAACAGCTGAGGGGAATGATCATGGAAATATAGAGAAGCATTTTTACAGAACAGGGAAGACAATTATGAGACAGGAGGAGAGGAATGAAAATTACAATATTAAACGGGGGACATAGAAGTATTGAACTTCCGTTGTCAGATGAAGAACTAAATTTTCAAATGAGACAGATGGGCATTAGAGAAACGATACCTAAGGGCAAACTTGTGAAAGTATCAGAGAAGGATAATCCCTTACAAAAACTGGAAGGACAGTTTTTGAATATGGATGAAGTAAATTTCTTTGCTAGGAGAATGGAGCACCTGACAGAATATGAAAGAAAAGTTTTGGCAGTATATGTCAATGACTGTGACGTGAGTACAATAAAGGATTTGATCAATCTGACATTTAGTATGAAAGGCCTTTCTCTACTCACAGATTTTTCAGATGCCAGTCAGGTGGGAGTACGCCTTTATACGGACGAGTTTTCAGAAATACCAGAAGAGCAGATGGATTTCACAGAGTTTGCAAAAAACGCCTTAAAGGAGAGCAATGTGAAAGTGCTACCTTATGGAGTGTTGGTAGATCATGGATTTGAATTGTTGGAAGTATATAATGGAAAGACATTCCCGAAATTTATTGTATCAGAGGAGACGGTTGTAGTTGTCGAGGTACAGAATACTACTGGGGATAGAGAATATCTGTATCTGCCTACGGATATCTGTTCCATGGATAAAGTAAAAGAAAGGCTGCAGGTGAGGGAATATCGGGAGATGAAAGTGACGGAAGTGAAAAATCTACGTTTACCTGATACTCTTGTGCCGATACCGGAGGATATAAATGAGATTCAGCAGTTAACCTTGTTTAATGAAATGTGTCGAAAAGTCAGGAGATTTCAAGAAGCAGAACTGAAGCAGCTTGCGGCGGCTGTGAAGTTTACTGGTTTAATCAATTTCTCCGATGTTGCTTATATTGCGACGCATCTTAACGAGTTTGAAATTAATCCTACGGTACATAACGATGAAGAATATGGAAAGTATTTAATAACGGAATCGGGATTGTTTGAAGTGGATGAGTTGTTGCTGCCACATATTAATTATGCAGCCTTTGGAGCGGATAAAAAAGCGGGGACATTTGAAAAAAGCGGTTATGTAGATGATGGATTTGTAGGGGTAACCAGACCAATAGAAGAGTATAGTCAGTACAAGGGAGAATTTGCGGATCCATTGGAAATTACGGAGGAGGGCTTGGAAAAATTCTGTCTGTTTAGTCCATTGATTGCAAATCTGAACATGAGAGGAATAGCTGAAGAAGAACTATACGGCAGTGATCTTGTACAGTATTTAGAAATAATAGAGGAGGCAATTGAAAGAGAAAAGTGTGAGGGGGAAGAAGCAAGAGGACTTATGCACTATTTCGATGAAAGCAGGGAAGTGGCAGCAAAAGTAGTATCGGCACATCCAAAGGTAGCTGATGTGGATGGTGAGCTGTATGGTGTGCTGGAATGTAAAATCAGGGATCCTTTAACGGAAGAAGAAATCAAGATATTGAAAGACTTTTGGACAGGACAGATGAGTGATGGCTGGGGAGAAGGATTTGAACAGCAACCACTTACAGTAGAAGATGGGGAAATCTATATCAGCTTTTGGAGCAGAAAAAGTTTTTGGAGTGTCATGACAGAGAGAGAACTTATAGGGGAACAACAGGTACAGAATACAGAAACACAGATGCATATGTAAAGCGGCGCTTATTAAAAAATAGGCGCTGCTTTTTTATGAAAAATAAAGGAGGATAATATTTTATGGCAGGATTGTTTTGTAACAGCCCGGAACTGCAAAGACTGGAGAAACAGATGCGGCAGCCCCCTGGGTATCGGGCAAGGGGACATGGCAGCATAGAAGACATGAGTGAGTGGAAGGAGATGGGAGCTTACTCTGAAATCGTGGATTATGTTATTGATCGCATGCACTTGGAATATTTGAAAAAAAGAATCGGTGAGATCTTCGATCAGACAGAGGATGAATTCTTTTTCTATGACAGTGACCACAAAAAAAGATTCTATTTATTATGGTCGGGATCGAAAGAGAATACGCTGTCCAGGTTACCGAACTATGCAGCTACTGCTTTTTTACTTTCTGCGGATGAAAAACTGTGGGAAAAAACACGCAGGCAGATGTCAGATACCGGAATTTATTTTAATCATGTTCGGTTGGGAAGTGTTACTCTGGAACAATATATTCTGTTCCATGCGGCAAAAGACGCTTATCACGGGACAAAGCATATCCGCCTGTCGGAATTGACAGACAGAGAACTGGTACCGGATGAGATATTGAGACTTATTGTAAATGCTTTTGTGATCGAAAGATATGGCATGGATATTGTGGAACAGAAAATGTGTGAAGAGATCCTGGAAGAACAGAATTACACAGTACTTGCGCATAGCTAATAATGTCACAGTAGAAGAAAATACAAGGAGGAAGCAGTGTTAAGTAAAGCAGAAGTAGATGAAATTAAAAGAATGTATCCGCAGGGGATGAAAATCCGCTTGATTGAGATGCAAGGGGAACCTCAGATGCCGGATGGACTTGAAGGAAAGGTCAAGATGGTAGACGATGCCGGACAGATTCATGTGGCATGGAGCAACGGAAGCAGTCTGGCGCTGAATACAGAAAAAGATTATTTTGAAGCTGTTATTACGCAGGAATATTTAGATCAGAGACGTAGAGAAGCCATGGAGGAAAAACAGAATTCCAGAGAAAACCCCGAGGAAAGTGGCTCGGAAATAACCCAGAATATGATGTAATACAGGGAAGGAGCAAAGCTTGAACAGTATAATCAGTTGGGTCGGCGGGAAAAAGGCATTGCGGGATCTGATTTATCTGCGAATGCCATCGCAATATGACCGCTACATAGAAGTGTTTGGTGGTGGAGGCTGGGTATTATTCGGAAAGCCGCCGGATAAATGTATGGAGGTTTACAATGATTTCAATTCGAATCTTGCAAATCTCTTTTATTGTGTCAGGGAGAGACCTATGGCTCTCATTAAAGAACTGTCTTTTTTACCGTTGAATTCCAGGGATGAGTTCGTAATGCTACGGAAGTTTTTAACAATGGAGGAATTTAAGAGTGAACATCTTTCGGAAGAATTGGAGATCGCCACACATTTCTTAAAAGAACCGGAGGCGGCAGAGATCCGTGACATTCTTATGGAGCGGGCGGCGGTGGGAGATGTGAAGAGAGCAGCGGCATTTTATAAAATTATCCGCTACAGTTACGGAAGCGGATGCACCTCTTATGGATGCCAGCCCTTTGACATCCGTAAGACATTCACAATTATATGGGAAGCAAACCGGAGACTGAAAGATACCGTAATAGAGAATAAAGATTTTGAGGCACTCATCCGTCAGTATGACAGACAGAATGCCTTTTTTTATTGTGATCCTCCCTATTATGAGACAGAGGGGCATTACGAAGTGGTGTTCCGCAAGGAAGACCATGTAAGACTCCGCGATACTTTAAAAGGAATTCAGGGGAAATTCATGGTTTCTTACAATGACTGTGAATATATCAGGGAATTATACCGGGACTTTCAGATCGAAGCTGTAACCAGAATTAATAATATGGCACAGAGGTATGACAGTGGTAGTGAATTCCCGGAGGTGCTGATCGCTAATTATGACATGGGAGAGCGTAAGAAAAATCAACCCAGACAGATCAGTTTATTTGAAATGGGTGCAGAGGAAACTTCGATTTTATGGAGAGGAAAGGAGAAAGAATGCTCCAGTTAGTGGAAATGGAAGGAAGAGTGACAGAGAACGGGTGTATAGAGATTCCTATGACGGTACTGGATCAGACAGGGATCTGTACCGGTGATGCGATAAAACTGATTTACATGGCAGAAGAGGAAGAAGTTAAGAGTGCGGCAAAAGAATTTTTGCTTGTGAGAAATGATCAGGATGTAGTGGAGGAACTGGCAAGGGAGCAGCGTGTGTCACTACAGATCCCGGAAGAACTGTTACAGGATGCAGGAATTTCGATGGATGCAGATCTTGACATTGTGTGCCAGAACGGTCGGATTGTCATTTTTTCATCGGAACTTTTGAAAGAAATGGAGATCCCGGAAGAAGTTATGGAAATCTGTAATGAACTGGGAATCTCAGAAGATAAGATAAAGATCATATTGAATACTACGGAAGGGGTATCGGATGAAAAAACAGGTACATAAGCTGTTGGATGAAAAAGGACGAATTCTGATTCCGAAGGAATTTCGTCAGATGACAGAAATGGAATGTGGAGACATTGTAAAGCTGTCTGTGAGTGGCGGAAAAATCATATTATCCAAAGTAGATATTGTAGAAATGGGAAGTCAGGATCCGGAGACCATGGAAGCCTATGTGAATGCCGCAGTAAAACAGTTGAACCCTGCAAAGCAAGTGGCACTTGCTGCAAGGATTTTGAAATTCGCACAACAGGAAACGTAGAGCAGGAATATTTTTCCAAACAGCGTGGTGGGGAGGACAGATGAAGAGAATAGATATTGTGGATGGAATCCTGTATTACTATGGAAATCCGGCTGGCTGTGTCAGTGGCGAAACTGCTATCCTCGATACCATGTTTCAGAAAGAGGAACTGATTCGTTTTTTAACAGAAAAAGGGATAGAGAATCCGGTATTCCGTGGCGGCGTATATGATCAACTATCGGAAGATAGTGGTACAGAAAAAACGATAACTATCGACAGAAAGGAACCAAAAAAATTCAGAATCTATCAACTGGGACAGAAGAGTCCTGTTACGATGCGGTTTATCAGTCTGGCAGAGCGAAGGAAAAGAGGGTATGACAGACCGCATCGAGGGGAATATGTTCTGGTTCATGAAGAGGAGATCGAAAAATTCAATCTGGAAGAAGTCTGGGAGAAATATGGACAGGCGGTTCCCGAAAACTTTGAGGGACATGCCTTGGCTATCTCGGACGTTATAGAGTTTGCGGATGGTGATGCCAGCCGCTTTTTCTATATAGACGCTGCCGGATATGAAGAAATTCAATTCTGATAAGGAGGAAGATTATGCCCAGAGAAAAGGCAACCCAACCCGGGGGAGAAAGCACAGAGAAAAGAGAACAGCCCAGTGAAGCACACAAGGAGGCAGCGCCGATGCAGCTTGAGGTGCGTATCCATTCGATCCGACCGAATGACAGCATCAAGGGAACGGCATCTGTGAATATCAATGGAGCATTTGCTGTTCGGGGAATCAAGATCATCGAAGGAAGCAATGGACTGTTTGTATCCATGCCGAGCTATAAGGCTGGTAATGAATACAAGGATATTTGTTTCCCCATTACGCAGGAGTGCAGAAAGCAGCTTCATGATGCAGTAATAGGTGCTTACGAGCAGGCGATCGCACAAGGACAGGACACTGTAGCAAAGCATCACGAGATGCAGGCTCCCGAGGGGCAGGCAATCGAGATGAGTGGCATGTAACACAAACAAGCGATAGTAACAGAAACCAATAAGAAGAAAATATCAAAAACAGGAGAAAAAAGAATATGGCAAAAATGATGAAGAAAGTAGCAAACGGAGTTAAGACAATGGCAGCGAGAGCAACTGGTCTTGTGAGAGACAAAAAGGGTGAGAACTATGTGGATACCGCAGTCAAAATTCTGATTGCAGTGGTTCTCGGAGCATTATTGTTGGCAGGTCTCTATGCTCTTTTCGGAGATGTGGTCATGCCCACGCTTACGCAGAGAGTTCAGGAAATGTTTAACTATGCGGGATAGGATGTTTCACAGACACGGAAAACAGTTACAGGATCGGACAATTCACGGAAAGAAAAGGAGAATATAGATGCCCGGAGAAATGAATACCAACTTGAAGGTAGAAGATTTACAGATGGATGTAATGATCACGGAGACATACCCCGGAAAAGGGGTACTGGCTCTCGCAAATGTTAAGATCGGAAACTTTGTGACCATCCGCAATGTCAGAATCAAAAAGGATGATTACGGATTCACGGTTGCCATGCCTAAGACAAAGGGAAATGCAGCGGGACAGTACCAGGATACGGTGTACTTTGCAAACAGGGAAGCGAAGGAAAAATTTGATCAGGTGGTACTGAAGGAATATGAGGACTATATCCACCAGCCCACAGCACTGGAAAGGAGAGAACAGGGCAGAGAGGAATGTGACGACTTGGAGGATATTGAACAGGAGGAAGATAACAGCATGAATATGGATCTGTAATATGATCCGGCTGTTGTATTTCTTTATGGCTCTGTTTTCGGCGGCAGTCATAGATCTGCAAAAGAGGATTGTCCCAAATTGGATGGTATGCCTGGTGGCACTGATTAGTATTGTGCCGCCGGGACGGCCCTGCCTTATGGGAATTCTGGCAGCCCTGCCGCTGTTCCTTGCAGGGATCACCATAGGAGGAATTGGTGGAGGAGATGTGAAACTGGTGGGAGCCTGCGGTCTGGTACTTGGCCTGTATCAGACTGTCATAGGATTGATTTTAGCACTGAGTCTGTTAATTCTGTGGCATATAGTGAGAACTGTAACTACCGGCAGAAAAGAAAAACAGGCGTATCCGTTGGTTCCGTTTCTTTTACTGGGAATGTTTATTAGTGTTTTGACAGGAGGATGAGAGAGCAATGAAATTGTTGAAGAACCGTACTGTGCTAGGACTGCTTTGCATTGTGGCAGCCCTGCTTATCTGTTTTGTACTGACCCCGTTACTGAATGCCGGGATGTCGAAGAAGACAACCATTGTGCGTTTTACGGAGTATGTGAAGGCGGGAGAAGAAATCAAAAAAAGCATGCTGCAGGAGATCGAGGTGGGAGCCTATAATCTGCCGCCTGATGTATTAAGGAACATTACCGAAGCAGAGGGAAAATACCTGACGACGGATGTTTATGCGGGGGACTATCTTCTGGCAGAAAAGGTATCGGAGGAACCCGCTGCGGAAAATCAATATCTCTATCACTTAAACGGAGAGAAACAGGCAATCTCTATTACCATCAGTTCTTTTGCGGAGGGACTGTCTGGCAAATTGAAGAGCGGAGATATTGTGTCGGTGATTGCCCCGGATTACCTTGGCAGTGGAGAAACAGTGATCCCGGCAGAATTAAAGTATGTGGAGGTCATTGCGGTGACGGCAAAGTCCGGTAACGATGCGAACACACAGGAGATGGAGGAAGAAAAGGAGTTACCTTCCACCGTTACGTTGCTTGTCCGGCCGGAACAGAGCAAACTGTTGGCAAGACTGGAAGCGGAAGGAGAAATCCATCTGTCACTGGTATACAGAGGTGACAGGGAAAATGCAGCAAAGTTCGTAGAAGCGCAGGATCTTGTGCTAGAGGAAATGCAGCAGGAAAACGGGGAGGAAGAGTCTTGAACTTCATGAACAATTCTATATTCCAGAGAAACAAGGCATGTGAAAGAGAAGAAGAGAATCCGGAAGAGGGAGGGGTACTTGCTGTATGGGGAAGTCCCTCCAGCGGGAAAACCGTAGTATCCGTGAAACTGGCGGAACATCTGGCAAAGAAAAAAAGAAACGTTATCTTAATTCTTGCAGATATGATTACACCACCGCTGCCTTACTTATGCGTTCCTTCAGATATGGAACAGGAGAGGTCACTTGGAAGTATTCTTGCAGCAGCACATGTGACAGAAAATCTGATAAAAAAGAACTGCATGTTCTATCGGAAGAGCGAACATCTGTCCATAATCGGAATGTTGAAAGGTGAGAATGTATTCACATATCCACCTTATGAAAAAGAGCAGGCAGAGGAACTGATCCGCCAGACAGCGCAGATTGCACCTTATGTCATTATAGACTGTACCAGTAACATTGCGTCGGATATTCTGTCTGCGGTGGCACTGATGGAAGCTGATACGGTACTGCGGCTTGTGGGGTGTGATCTGAAATCCATCAGTTATCTATCGTCCCAGCTTCCGATGCTTTCCGATCATAAGTGGGATGCCGATAAGCAGCTAAAGGTTGTATCCAATATCCGTAAACAGGATACCGGCAGTCATATGGAACAGATCCTCGGCAAAGTGGCATTCCAGATTCCCTACAGTAGTGAAGTAGAGGCACAGTTTTTAGAGGGTGAACTGCTGGGAGAGCTTGGCCTAAAGGAAAGTCGGGCATTTCGCAGAGAAATTGAGATAATCAGCAGGGAGGTGTTCGGAGTATGAAAAACAATCAGAACCTGTTCTTCGCTCCGGAGGAAACGGGAAGATCATTTTCGGATGTCTTAAAAGAAGTACAGGAGTATATCTCCAGCAAATATTCTACGCTTATGACAGAGAGCGGAAATGAGGAAGTAAAGCAGCAGATCAAACGGTATATTACAAAGTATATTTGTGATTACCGCATCACGGTGACAGGAAAAACGCAGGAACAGTTGATCGATGAGCTTTACACAGAAATGGCAGAGTTTTCTTTCCTCACCAAGTATATCTTCGGAACCGGGATCGAAGAGATCGATATTAACTCCTGGAGAGATATTGAAGTACAGTACAATGACGGCAGATGTGAAAAGCTGGAGGAACATTTTGAATCTCCGGATCATGCGGTCAATGTGATCAGGCGTATGCTTCATGTGTCGGGAATGGTATTGGATAACGCTTCCCCGGCAGTACTGGGACATTTGAGCAAGAATATCCGAATTGCGGTATTGAAAACACCCCTTGTAGATGAGGATGTGGGAATTGCGGCATCCATCCGTATCGTCAATCCACAGAGCCTGAAAAAAGAAAACTTTGTGGAGAGCGGTACTGCAACAGAGGAGATGCTGGATTTTCTGTCAGCGTGTCTGCGATATGGCATCAGTATCTGTGTGGCAGGAGCCACCAGCTCCGGAAAAACCACACTTGCGGGATGGCTCCTTACCACGATACCGGATGGAAAGCGAATTTTTACCATTGAAAACGGCAGTAGAGAACTGGCACTTGTCAGAGAAAAGGAAGGAAAAGTGACCAATAGTGTCATTCACACGCTGACAAGGTACAGTGAAAATGAGAAACAGAATATCGATCAGGATATGCTCTTAGATATGGCGCTACGTTTTAATCCGGAGATCATCTGTGTGGGAGAGATGCGGAGTTCAGAAGCATATACGGCACAGGAATCTGCCAGAACCGGACATACGGTACTGACTACCATCCATAGTAACAGTTGTGAATCCACTTACAGCCGAATGCGGACACTGTGCAAGAGAAAATATGATATGGATGATGAGGTGCTGATGGATCTGGTGACAGAAGCCTTTCCTATTGTGGTGTTCACCAAGCAGCTTGAAAACCGCAAGAGGAAACTTATGGAGATCATGGAGTGTGAGATCACAGCAGACGGAAAGAGAAAGTATAACCCGCTGTATCGTTATGAAATCACAGAGAACCGAATGGAAGGGGATCAGTTTATTATTAACGGCATTCATAAAAAGGTATGT
Source organism: uncultured Acetatifactor sp. (assembly GCA_934436435.1). GTDB lineage: Bacteria > Bacillota > Clostridia > Lachnospirales > Lachnospiraceae > Acetatifactor. The sequence goes on from CAKSAN010000006.1 coordinate 14,259, forward strand.
GGAATTTCGGAAAGCCTCAAGAAAAGATTTTTAGAAAATGGCATGCCGGTGGATGTATTAGAAAAAATTGAGAAAGGAGGCGGGAAAGCATGCTGACTTTACAGATGATTGCCTGCATCGGAATGATTGTGGGAGCATTTCTGCTGCTTGGCATCCGGCTAAATGACTTTACAGGGAACATTTTCCGGAAGCTTTTGAACACCCCCCGGGGAATCAGGGAAGAGATACTGGAAGAGACAAAGCAGAAGAAAAAGTCTTATTTACGCAGAGAAATAGAAGAAGTACAGAAGATCCTGCATACCACAGGCAGGGAAAATTTTTTCCCGATGCTGTGTACAATCTCCCTGCTTCTGTTTGCAGCTGGAGCGTTTACGGCGGTAATGCTGGAAAATGTGTTCCTGATTCCGGTACTGGCTGGTGGGTTTCTGTTCCTCCCTTTCTGGTATGTGAAACTGACTGCCTCGCATTTCAAAAAGGATGTATCGGCGGAACTGGAGACCGCCTTATCGATCATCACCACAGCATACCTGCGCAGCGAAGACATTCTGACTTCGATAGAAGAAAACCTTGCGTATCTGAATCCGCCGGTGAAAAATGTGTTTGCAGATTTTGTGGCAAGGGTACGCCTGATAGACCCGGATCTGGAGGTGGCACTGGACGTGTTAAAAGAAACAATGGAAAACGAGGTGTTTCAGGAATGGGTGGATGCCATGAAAGCGTGTTTGTATGATCGGTCACTTAAGACCACGCTGACATCGATTGTTGCAAAATTATCGGATATGCGTATTGTAAATGCAGAATTGGAATATCTGGTAGTAGAGCCGAGAAAAGAATTTATTACCATGGTGGTACTGGCGGTGGGGAATATTCCACTGCTATATTTTCTGAATCCATCCTGGTACGATACGCTCATGCATACCATCGCAGGACAGATTATGCTGGCAGTTACCGGCCTCGTCATTTTTATTTCTGCAGCATGCGTCATAAAACTGACGAAACCGATTGAATATCGGACATAAGAGGAGGAATAGAAATGAAAATCATACTGTTGTTTGTATTTATTCTGACAGCATGCGGTCTGTTCCTTTTGCTGTCCGGATTTTTAAGACTGCCTACGCTGCGGAGCGGCAGGGCAATGGTGCGGGCCGGAAAAAAAGAAAAGAAACTGCAAAAGGTACTGGATACCTTTTACATGGACGGGGCGGTATATCTTGGAAAATACATAGGCATGAATGTCTATAAGAAGAACCGGATGCAGAATGTATTAAACGCCGCGGGATTTAAAATGTCGCCGGAAACCTATATGGCATATGCTTATTTGAAGGCGGGAAGTGTTTTTTTACTGATTCTTCCGGCACTGTATTTTTTCCCGCTACTGGCTATTTTCCTCGTTCTGTTAGGAGTTATGGTCTACTATAAGGAAACGGGAAAAGCAGAGGAAGTATTAAAGGAAAAGAGAGAGCAGATCGAGGGAGAACTGTACCGTTTTGTGTCTACGATATCTCAGGAACTGAAAAACAGCAGGGATGTATTATCCATGCTGGAACATTATAAGGGAAATGCAGGAGAAGATTTCCGGAGAGAACTGGATATCGTGTGTGCGGATATGCGTTCCGGCAGCTATGAAGCAGCACTTACCCGCTTCGAGGCAAGAATGAATTCACCACAGCTATCAGATGTGGTCAGGGGACTGATCGGCGTATTGCGGGGAGATGATGGAGCCATGTACTTCCAGATGCTCACTCATGACTTCAAGCAGGCAGAACTACAGAGATTAAAAGCAAAGGCAGCAAAGATTCCACCCAAAATCCGTGCTTTTTCATTTGCTATGCTGTTGTGTTTTCTGGCAACCTATTTTGCCATCATTGGATATGAAATCATAAAGTCCATGGGAACACTGTTCTGATAAAAGCACAGGAAGGAGAAAAAATGAAGCGGGTTTGGAAAATTATGAGAGACAAAAAAGGGGAGGGATATATTGATGCGGCGGTTGTTGTGTTCTGTGTAATGTTTGTCATCGCCCTTGGGGTCAGGGTATTTCCTGTGTTTATCACGAAACTCCAGCTTGATAATTTTGCAGATGAACTGGTGAGAGAAGCAGAAATCAGTGGCCGCATAGGATATGAAACAACTGCAAGACAGAGGACACTGGAGGAGAAAATGGGGATCCACCCGACAGTAAGCTGGTCCAGACAGGGGAAGATTCCTTTGAATGAGGAAGTCACAGTGACACTGATCCTGCAAAAAGATCTGGGACTGTTTGGGAGGCTTGGTTCTTTTCCGGTTACCATGAGAGCCAGAGCATCGGGAAAAAGTGAGGTATACTGGAAGTGAGAAAACATGATCAGAGAGTAAGAAAACTGTTAGGGGGACAGGAAGGAAGCATGGCTCCGCTGGCGGTGGCTGCAGCAATCGCCATGCTGATTATAATTCTCGGTGTTTCAGAGTATATGCGTCTTGTGATTACAGCGGCAGGGGTAAAGGATGCCCTGGAATCTGCGGCTATTGCGGTGGTAAATGATAATTATAATGAAGTATATCACGGAGTCAGGGAAGGATATGCCGCAGGGTATGAGCCGGATGATACAGGATTTATGGAATCCCTGGATTATGGGGATGTTTACGGCAGAATGTGTTCTCTGCTGGGACTTGAAGAAGACGGAGATGGCTGCGTGCGCCGTAATACAGCAGGCAGACTGGAATATCGGATAAAAAATCTGACTGTGAATGTTCATAATACAGCGCTGGCATCACCGGGAGGAACTTATTATGTGGAGGCAGGACTTACCATAGAAACGCCGGTATGTTTTGGAGGAAAGATTGTGTCAAATCTGTCCATTCCACTGAGAGTAAGGGCGGCTTACCGGGAGAAATTTTAGTAAAATATTACAGATATCGTGATTGTTTATACATTCTCATAGACTTTTCAAAAGTTTTATGATAGCGTGTGAACTACGACAGATAAACGGAAAACAAAAAGGAGGGTATGCCATGAAAGATAAGACAAAAAAGTGGCTGGCAGTGGTAATACTGCTGGCAGTATGTGCAGGTCTGCTGTTTGGAATTCACAGGATGTTTTACCGGGAACCGGGCAGAGAAGCAGAGGGAGTGCAGGCTACGTCTGAGGAGACAGAAATCTATGTGGAAACAGAGACGACCGATGTGAGTGAGACGGAAAATCAGGAAGCAGAACCGAAGGAATCTCTTGTGATCGAGGCAGAGGCAGCAACTTCTGTAAGTGATACAGAACAGGAGATTCAGGAAACCCCGGAGAAGACAGAAGATGCAAAGCCCGGTGTACCGCCGGAAGTGTCGGAGGATACAGGAATAGATCAGCCGGATACCCCTCCGGTCTATATGGAAGAAAAGGCGGAGCAGCCGACAACGGCAGAGAGCCAACAGCCTAAGACTGGAGATTCCAAAGATGGAATGGTATATGTAGAAGGGTTTGGCTGGATTAAAGATGAAGGAGCCGGATCGGGGATCTATGCGGGCGATATGTATGAAAACGGGAATAAGATCGGAATCATGGATTAAGGATGAGAAAGCAGATGCGTAGAAATACGATCTGCTTTTTTCGTGAGGAAAAATAAGATGAAATTTATAAAACAAGGACTTTTTCTGCTGGTATTTCTGCTTACTGTGAGCATTCCCATAACGACTTATGCGGCCGGAGAAGGGAACATTGATCATGGAGGTGGAATGCTGGGAGAAGGAACCGGTATTAACTTTTGGAGCAGTCATGACGAGGGAGTGCGGGTGACAGTGGTGCGGGCCAGTGACGGTGCAGTCGTGTCAGCATCCATTGATCTGACCAATAAGCAGCCGACAGACATTCGAGTGCATTTCGGCAAGGTGAGCAAAACGGCATACCGGAATGGAACGGGACTGTCTGCATGCATGGGCGGTTATACATTTTATAATCCGGCACAGCATCTTCCCCAGATTATCAGCACTTCAAGCGGTGGGGCAAATCTTACTGCTATCAAACAGTATTTCACAGACGAGCAGGTTATCAGAGCCATTGCCGGATATGTAGGCATGGACTTTCAGACATTGGTAAACGGTGAGTATAAGTTATTGCTGGAGCCTGTGGCTTATGTGACCTTTGAAGGAGTCAGAACGGCATTCACAGCTACAGAAGCAGCAAAATACAACCAGTTAAGAGGCGGCATGATTCGTAAGAAGATGCCGTCTCTTTCTCATAAGAACCTGCCACTGGCTATGTTTTTGGAGATATCGGATCTGGGATATCCGGCATGGAGCGGCTCCAGAACGGAGAAGGCAGGCGATGAAGATATCATCCGGGCATTGGGACTTGGTATTGTGAGATTTAATGAGACGATCACACAGGAAGTCATTCAGGCAGATTACACATACCGTGTGGATACTGATGTGATAACGGCAGTCACAGTGAGCGGAGGACAAAGCGATCCGGACAACTCTGTCAGCGTGACATTTTCCATTTTAGGAAGAAATTACAGCGTTGGAAATGTGTATTACCCGGAAGGAGGACAGCAGCTTGTGTGGGTCAAGTGGCATACGCCACAGACGGAGCAGCACCTGACAATCCATGTAACGGTTAGCGGTGGAGGTACAGCAAGCAAGGGAACTATCAGCGCAAACATTGTGGATCTGGATCAGAATCCTCCACCCAATCCCGTGGCAGATGACAGAAATGATGCTTATCGCAGGGAAAATGCAATAGTACCGGTCAATACCGAGAAAACAGAGTCAGCATGGAGTGTATGGAGACCCTGGTGGAAAGAAAACTGGGTATGGCATAGTGACTGGAATTGGGAGGATGACGGACATTCGGGGGACTGTGCAGCAGGATGTACGGAAAAACATGGGCACTGGGAAGACGATGGAGAATACAAGGATGAAGGCTGGTGGGAGTTTGCCGAGGATCATTATTCGGCGTCTCTGTCTGCAACAATGGAACTTGTTACAGATGAAACATCGCCCACAGCGGATGGAAGTACGATGAAAAGTGGGTATGGAGTTAATGTGCTTGTAAACACAAGAGCCTCTACCAGCCGGTCATCAGCAACAACGGCTCCGCAGACAGCGGTCAGCTATTTTCCGGAATTCTATTATGAACGGTACTGGCGGTTGCTGGATAGAACAAGAAACGGTTATAGTGCGGTGCTTGAATTTCAAAATAACAGATATTCCACTTACCGCCGGCGGACACATTTTACTCCTATCTGGATGCCGGATGGGGAATATAGAGTCTATACCTATCTGCTGGACTGCTGGACACCGGATGGAATGCTATCCATGAATCTGACAGATTCGGTGCAGATAACAGGAAACCTGTGGGAAGACTGGCATATTGCACCGCAAAATATTAGATAGAAGACTGAAAAATACATGCACGGAAAGGAAAAGTGAATGAAGAAAAAGAAATGGATTATGACAGTATTCTTAGTGCTGGCACTTACGATGCTGTTTGGAATGACGGTATGTGCTGCTGGAAAAGGAGATGTGGCCGGAGCCATTGAGAAAACATGGGAGGATGCTTCCGAACAGATCAAAACGGTCGTCAACAAGGTAGTATTTCCGGCAATCGACCTGGTACTGGCTGTTTTTTTCTTTGTGAAATTGGGTACGGCATATTTTGATTACCGGAAGCAGGGGCAGTTTGAATGGACAGCACCGGCGATTTTATTCGTTTGCCTTGTGTTCACACTGACAGCCCCCATTTATATTTGGAAAATTCTTGGGATGTAGAAATCATACCTGAAAAGAGGTGCAGAATGACATTTTTTGAAAGTGAATTAGAGAAGATCCTTGGAAAAAGCTCTCTGTTAAAAAATAAAAAATATCTTGGGAAATGCTGTTATGGAATTCTGGACGGAGATATCAGAGCAAAGGTAGAATTCAAGGATAGACAAGTGGCGGATAATTATTCCGGCATCTGGGTAACGATCCTTAACCGGAAAGAAGGTCCCGTGGATACGGTGTATCTGTCGTTTTCCGAGATCCTTGGAAAGAAACAGGTGAATAACCCGAATTTCCGTGAGGGTGTAATTCCCCATATATGGACAAACGAAGGCAAAGATCAGTGGTATGCATATCAGCCGGTGAAAAGTGATTACCGGAAAGTGACGGAAAAAGTCGAGGATTACCTGTCTGTATTTTTGGAAATGGACATAACAGAAGAAATGCAGGAAGGAGCAGAACAGAAATTAATTTAGGGCAGGATCGGGGAAAGAAGGTGTTACATGTTTATATTTGATTTTGCCGCAGATACGGTATTGGATCAGATCATTGACTGGCTGTATGGTAAGATCATTGGCTTTCTCAATGATTTTTTTGCAATGATGAACAATATGGGGGTGGAACTATTTGAACTACCCTGGGTAAATGCAATTACCACTTTTTTTGGCTGGCTTGGCTGGGCGCTGTTTGTTGTTGGCTTGGTAGTGGGAGCTTTTGAATGTGCCATAGAGTACCAGGGAGGCAGAGGCAGCATGAAAGATACCGCCCTAAATTATATCAAAGGATTTATGGCAGTCAGCCTGTTTTCTGTACTTCCCATCAATCTGTATTCCCTCAGTGTGTCACTACAGAGTTCCTTTGGATCAGCATTGTCTGGAATTACCAACACGGAAAGTATCGGCATGACAGCACAGGAGGCACTGACATCGGCAGTTCTGTCGGCAATGGGAGATCCGATTGTACAGATATTCTGTGTGATCATGATGGGATATGCAGTGATAAAAGTATTTTTCGGAAATCTGAAAAGAGGAGGAATCCTTGTAATTCAGATTGCAGTCGGGAGCCTCTATATGTTTTCTGTTCCCAGAGGATATATTGATGGTTTTACCCAGTGGTGCAAACAGGTCATAGGAATCTGTCTTACCGCCTTTTTGCAGGCAACCATACTGACAGCGGGACTTATGATATTCAAAGATCATCCATTACTGGGGCTTGGAATTATGCTTTCTGCTGCGGAAGTACCGAGAATTGCCGGACAGTTTGGAATGGATACCAGCACCAGAGCAAACCTGATGAGCGGAGTCTATGCGGCGCAGGCAGCGATCAACATATCCAAGACAATCGTGAAAGTAGTGGCGGCATAAGGTGGTGCAATGGAGAAAAAACTGGGAAGTCTGTTTGACGGGATCGGAGGGTTCCCGTTAGCAGCAAAAAGGAATGGGATAAGACCGATATGGGCAAGTGAGATCGAAAAGTTCCCCATGGCTGTGACAAGATACCGGTTTCCAAAAATGACACACATGGGAGATATTACAAAATTACATGGAGAAAATCTTCCGGTGGTAGATATTATAGCCGGAGGTTCTCCCTGCCAGGATCTGTCTGTGGCCGGGAGACGTGAAGGTCTTGCAGGGGTGAGGTCAGGTCTATTCTTAGAGCAGATACGGATTGTGAAAGAAATGAGAAAACAAGAGGAGAGGAGGCAGCGAAGCAGTGGAAGGAGAGCAGATGTCCCTGTTCGACCTCGGTATATGGTCTGGGAAAATGTCCCCGGAGCCTTCTCAAGTGGAGAACCTAAAGGGGCAGATTTCAGAAGAGTCCTCGAAGAAGTCTGTGGTATATCGGAGAAGTCCGTATCTATACCTGGACCGCCGGATGGGATATGGACTCCTGCCGGGATTGTGCTGGGATCGGGATTCTCTGTTGCTTGGAGAGTACTGGACGCTCAATTTTGGGGAGTCCCCCAGAGACGGCGTAGAATCTTCCTTGTCGCAGATTTTGGAGGCTATAGTGCCGGAGAAATATTATTTGAGTCCCAAGGCGTGTGGAGGCATTATCAGGAGAGCAAAGCATCGAGGGAAAAAACTGCCCAGGCTTCTGGAAGAGGCTCTTTTACAACAGCAGGAATAGGTGCAATAGATGAAGAACCTTTCTGCATTGCGGGAAATATTATAAACAGACAGGACAAAAACGGTGGCAATGGCTGTGGATATCTGCAAGGAATCAGCTATACACTCACAGCAACGGATCAGCATTGTGTAGCGTATATGGATGATCTGCCGGAACTTTATCAGAATGTGATCGGAGCCTTGTGCGCCAGGGATGAAAAAGGAGTAAACAGCACCTATGTCTCACAGGATAAATGTATCGTCAGTAGGAGAAAGAGAGTGAGGAGAATTACTCCGCTGGAATGTGAAAGACTCATGGGTTTCCCGGATCACTGGACAGACATTCCGGGGGCCAGTGACGGCGTAAGATACAGAGCCTTGGGAAACAGTGTGGCAATACCGTGTGTGGAATATATTCTAAGCGGTATTGCTTATTTTTTGGAAAAACAGGAGGAAGAAGATGTACATATATCCGGATAACCTGAAAGCAAAGGCAACTATGTGGCTGTGGGAGTTAAAAGACCTTGCGGTGATAGGAATCCTTGTATTGATTTCCGTGTTTGGATTCGCTTATGCAAAACTGTGGTTCCCGTTGATTTTTGCAGGAGTATATGCATTTCTTACCATACAGGTGGAGGACATTTCCATTTTGAAATTTATCTGGTATGCCTGCGCTTATTTTTTAGTGGAACAGCAAAGTTTTGAATGGAGATACAGGGGGATGGTTGCAGATGAGTAAGAGAAAAGAAGAAACAACACAAGAACTGCTGGGAATCAAAGAACTATTGGAGTATGGAGTACGCACTTACAGAAAGGAAGAACTGGCATACTTTCTGATCCAGCCGAGCAACCTGTCTGTGTTGTCTGAGGAAAGTCTGTCGGCAAGAATCTATGGACTGATGACGGTGCTGAAAGGGATTACGGAGATTGAAATGATGTGCTTAAATTCCCGTGAAAACTTTGAAGACAACAAAAGATATCTGAAGGAACGCATGGAAGAAGAAACAAATCCGTCCGTAAGAAAACTGTTGGAACTGGATGCCGGACATCTTGACCGGATACAGGTGCAGATGGCGACGGCAAGAGAATTTCTGCTCATTATCCGCATGAAAAAGCAGAAAGAAAGTGAGATGCTTTCCTACTTCAACCGTATTGAAAAGATGCTGGTAGAGCAGGAATTTAAAGTAAAAAGAGCAGAAGAGGAGGATATCAGAAGAATCCTTGCTGTCTATTTTGAGCAGAACGTTACAACGGAAAAATTCGAAGAATTTGATGGAGAGAGGTGGATAATCTTAAATGACTAACAACAAAAAGAAAAAAGTGCAGACAACAGAAGATGCTAAAGTGAAGGGATTTTTAGATATGATTGCACCATCCGTCATCCAGTTTTACACAGATCATTATATCTGCGGAAATACCTTCCGGTGTGTCTGGGCGCTCAGGGAATATCCGACAGCAACAGATGAACAGGCAATCCTGCGGTATCTTGGTGAAATGGATGGTGTGACACTGCGGATATATACAAGACAGGTGACTCCGGCAGAGGAAAAAAGGATCATCAGTAATGCCGCAAATAAGAACCGCATGAAGCAGGGAAATACTGAAAACTTACAGGAAACGGTGACGGCTGCACATAATTTGCAGGATGTGACAGATATTATCGCATCCATGCACCGGAACCGGGAACCGTTACTGCATACGGCAGTATACCTCGAACTGTCAGCTCCGGACATGGACAAGTTAAAAATGTTGCAGACAGAAGTGTTAACTGAATTGATCCGATCCAAGTTAAACGTGGACAAGCTGTTGCTCCGCCAGAAGCAGGGATTTGTCTGTGTACATCCGGCTGGCAGAAATTTCTTTTTTGATCAGTTTGAGAGAGTACTTCCTGCTTCCAGTGTGGCAAATCTGTTCCCGTTCAACTATTCTGGCAAGACGGACCCGCATGGATTCTATATTGGGCGGGATAAATTCGGAAGCAATGTTATTGTAGATTTTAACAGAAGAGCAGTGGACAAGACCAATGCAAACATTCTCATTCTAGGAAATTCCGGACAGGGAAAGTCCTATCTGTTAAAACTGATACAGACGATTTTCCGGGAATCCGGAATGAAAGTTATTTGCCTTGACCCGGAACATGAATATGTAGAACTGACGGAAAATATGGGTGGATGTTTTGTGGATTTGATGAGTGGGGAATATATCATCAATGTCCTGGAACCCAAAACATGGGATGAAAATGGCAGCCCGGAGGACGCAGAGGCTCCGGAGGCGTTTCGATGCTTGTCCAGACTAAGTCAGCATATTTCCTTCTTAAAAGATTTCTTCCGAAGCTATAAGAATTTTACGGATAACCAGATCGATACCATTGAGATTATGTTGGAGAAGCTGTATGAGAAGTGGAATATCCGGGATAACACAGATTTTGGGGAACTGACACCGGAGGACTATCCGATTCTGTCGGATCTGTATGATCTGATGGAAGAGGAATACAAGCACTATGATCCGAAAAAGAAACAACTGTATACGGCGGAACTTTTACAGGAAATCTGTCTAGGACTTCACTCCATGTGTAAGGGAGCGGAGTCTAAATTTTTTAACGGATATACCAATATTACGGATAACAGCTTCCTGACCTTCGGGGTAAAGGGCCTGCTGCAGGCAAGCAAAAATGTAAAGGATGCCATGCTATTCAACATTCTTTCCTATATGTCGGATGTCTTGTTGACCAACGGACATACCGCAGCCTGTATCGATGAACTCTATTTGTTCCTTACCAACCTTACGGCAGTAGAGTATATCCGCAATTTTGCAAAACGTGTGCGCAAGAAGGATAGTGCGGTCATTCTTGCCAGCCAGAATCTGGAAGATTTCAATATTGATGGGATCCGGGAGTACACAAAACCGCTTTTCTCGATTCCTACCCATGCTTTTTTGTTTAACGCCGGAAATATAGATGCACGGTTTTATATGGACATGTTGCAGCTTGATAAGAGCGAGTATGAACTGATCCGCTATCCGCAGAGAGGAGTGTGTCTGTATAAATGCGGTAATGAACGCTACAATCTTATGGTTCATGCACCGGAATATAAGGAAAAACTGTTCGGGACAGCAGGAGGAAGATAATGGGCCGCAGGGAGAACAGAGAAGGGAGGAAAAAACAGTAAGATGGATATGCGGGATCAAAAATTCGGCATAGAGATCGAGATGACAGGGATTACCAGAAAAATGGCAGCCAGCGTCATAGCAGCTTATTTTTCCAAACAGGCACAACATGTTGGTGGCGCTTACGATGAATATATGGTTAGGGATACTTCCAACCGAAAATGGAAAGTCGTAAGCGACTCCAGCATTATAGCGCAGCGAAAAGATGGGGGCTATGCAGATAGAGAATATAAGGTGGAATTTGTGTCTCCTATCTGTGAGTATGCAGATATCCCGGTAATCCAGGAATTGGTGCGGCAGCTTCGTCATGCAGGTGCGATTGCAGGGAACAATACGGGAATCCATGTACATATCAATGCGGCTCCTCACGATGCCAGATCATTACGGAACATCACAAACATTATGTACAGCAAAGAAGATCTGATTTACAAAGCTTTGCAGGTAAATGTAAGAAGGGAGCATAAATACTGCAAGAAGGTAGAAGAAGAATTTTTGCAGGAATTGAACCGTAAGAAACCCAAAACACTGAAGGAAGTAAGTGATATCTGGTATGGAGGTAATGACGGAAGTAACTATCATTATCATGAGAGCCGTTATCACTGTCTGAACCTGCATAGTGTGTTTCAAAAAGGAACGATAGAGTTTCGTCTGTTTAATTCCACAACCCATGCAGGAAAAATAAAGACTTATATTCAGTTCTGTCTGGCGATTTCCGCACAGGCACTCAACCAGAAATCGGCCGGGCGGATCAAGACGACCAGCACCAATGAAAAGTATACATTCCGGACCTGGCTGTTGCGTCTGGGAATGATCGGGAATGAATTTAAGACAGCGAGGAGGTTCCTGTTAGAAAATCTCGAAGGAGGAATAGCCTGGAAAGAGCCGGAACAGGCATTGCGGCAGAAGGAAAGGCTGCGGGCATTGAAGGAGAAAAAGGAGCAGGAGCCGGTGAGGACAGAGAATGCGGAAGACATACCGGAAGAAACAGAAGGACTTCACATGAATATGTGAAAACAGCAGAATGGAGAAACAAGATGGACATGAACGGAAGAAAATATATTGCCTACGGATCCAATCTGAATCGTGAGCAGATGGCAAAGCGCTGCCCCGATGCAAAGGTAATAGGGAGTGGAATGCTTAAGGACTATGAACTGCTTTTCCGTGGGTATACGGATGCGGCGGTTGCCACGGTAGAACCGAAAGAGGGAGAAAATGTGCCGGTTTTAATTTGGGAGATCAGCCCAAGAGATGAAGTTAATCTGGATCGGTATGAAGGCTATCCCAGACTGTATGGCAAACAGATGTTAGAGGTGGAGGTAGAAGGCGGCTGTGAAAAAATGATGGCATATATCATGAAAGACGGACCTACCATGGGAATTCCGTCGGGGCGTTATCTGAAAACCATACAGACGGGATACAAAGAGGCTGGGTTTGATGAAAATGTGCTGATGAAGGGGGTGAGAAAAAGCATGGATCGGATGATGCAGGAACTGGGAGAAGGAAGTATGGGGGAAGAAGAATGCGGCCAGCAGCAACTGTGATGACAAAGATAGCGTTAGCAGGCATTGGGCTTCCGGTGATCCTTGTGCTTTTATGCTATCTTAGTCTTTCTTCCGGAGGAGCAGATCATAACCGTGCAGCAGTGCATCTGGCGTTTGATGGAGGAGATATTCCGAAAGGAATGTCTTCAGACTATCTGGAATATATCCGTCAGATGCAGAAGAGCTTTGAGGAACTGGATGCGGTGCTGGATCATCTTGATGAAATGGCAGAAGAAGGGAAAATAGACAGATATCTGGTCAAGTCTGTTTTTTATGCTCTGTATTTCGGCGCAGACCGGGTTTTACTTTCCACAGAACGCTATACGCAGTTTGCAGATTGCTTTGTGAATTACGAGGAGCGGACGAAAACGGTATACCATGAGGATGAAACAACCACGCAGGAAACCTATACGGTGGTAATTCCGATCACGGAAAAGACAGAGATCTTTCAGAAGCTGGCGCGGAATTATGGAAGAATGGCGACCTATGAACAGCAGTCAAATGCCATGAATATCTGGTATATAGCAAGGTATGACAGACAGGCTCCCATGGAAGGGGATGAATTTAGCGGCTGGGGAAGCTGGAATGCGGCAGGAAATATACAGACCTATGACCTGGCGATGAATGAAACGGCAGGCGAAATCGTAAGGCTTGCCATGTCGAGACTGGGGGATCCTTACTCACAGGAACTTCGAGGTTTGGAAGAATATGTGGACTGTAGTTATCTGACGCTGTGGTGTTACCGACAGATAGGAATATCCCTGCCGGGAACGGCGGCCGAACAGGCGAGGTATCTGGAGGAACATTATCTGACGGTTGCAAAGGAATCTTTGCAGCCGGGAGATCTTGTGTTTTGGAGTTATAAACCCAATGGACGATACAGAAACATTACACATGTAGGGATCTATGTTGGAGATGGCATGGTTGTGGATGCGTCTAGCTCCAAGAGAAAAGTGGTATACCGGAGCTTGTTTGACAGTGACAAACAGGTGATGTATGGGAGACCGCAGTAACCATTTTTGATGCCATCGGCATCTGTTTTCCACTGGGAGGATTTATTTTGACAGAAGATATGATACAGGAATGTAGCGGATCGGAAGAACTTACAGAAGAAAGATTACATCAGCAGATATATTGAAAGGAGAAGACATGACAGAAAAAGAAATCAAAATTACATTTGCGGAAGCTAAGCTAGAGGCACTCACATTTTTTCTGACGGAACAGAATGAGAAAAGCGTGGAGGAACTGTTAAAGAGCAGCCTTGATAAATTGTACGAGAAGAATGTTCCGGTGGCAGTCAGAAAATTTGTAGAAAGAGATGAGGAAGCGGAGAGTCCACAGGAGACGCTTTCAACAGGGCAGGAGACACAGAGTGAGAGGGTAGCAAGACAGCCCAGAACACCGGGTAGAAGAAGCAGAACTGTACAGTCACAGGAGGAAACGCCACAGCAGCCGACACCGGAAACATCAGAAGAGATGGCGGAAAATACTATGAGCATGGGGATGTGAGGAAGAAACAACAATAATAAAAACGGAGGTAAAGAATGAAGCAGGCAGTTGTTACAATCAAATATGATGAAGAGAAGTTAAATGCAGTAAAGCAGTATATGGGGAAAAAGGACGCAGATTTTGATGCGGAGATGAGGGAGACGCTCGGAAAAATGTATGAAAAATATGTACCACAGGCAGTCCGGGAGTACATCGAGAGCAGGGGAGATGTTCCTTCTGTTGTGAAGAAGACAAGCCGCCAGCAGATCAAAAATAGAGAGACATCCGATGAGGTTGAGGAAACCGAGTAAGCAGGAGCGAGGAAAAACAAGATATGGAAAAAATAAAGATTTTGAAGATTGAAGAGAGAAAAGCTCCCTTCGTGAAAGAGATAGCAAATGAACTTAAGGACTGTCAGGCAGAGGTCGGAGGACTTATTGACTGCGTTTGTTTTGAAGATGGATGCATGGCAGTTGTCAACGATGAGGGAAAAATTAACGGAATGAAGCCGAACCGCAGAAATGGTAATGACATTATCTGTGGTCCTTTTTTTATCTGCGGAAGCAACCGCGAAGGCGATTTTACTTCTCTGACGGAAGAGCAGATTGAGGACTATGCCAAAAAATTCGGAGAAATCGAGCAATTTACGGGGCATGAACCGGAACTTGTGCCGAGGATGATGTTTCTTGGCTTTTAGGATGCGGGGCGCACAGCCCCGCGTGAGCCTGCGTGTGGCGCTGTGTGCCCTCATTTGACAAACAAGGATAAAGTTACCGATGGAGACGGAAAAAGCCCTGTATGAGCCGATTTGGAGAATAGTATAAGAAACCGGGGGAAAGAAACCGGTAGGTAACGGAAGCAGGACAGAGGATCTGAGACAGTATAAACTGGGTCGAAAATAGTGCAGGTTAAAGGGGTTATGCCGCCCAAAGGCGGCTTAACCCGTGAAACACCCACCGGCAGAGCCGTTGGGAGATTCTAAGAATGGCATAACATTTTTGAAAATATAGGAAATGTTATGCCATACATTTTTTTGACAAAGAAGAATCAAATGCTAGAAACAAGCAAAGAATTGTAAATAATTTTGGAAGATATTATTTGAGGAAGCCATTGTTATCTGTTATACTTTGCGTACAGAGAAGAACTGTAAAGGATGGCGTATAATAGAATGGATTTGAAGGAGACATATGCTAATACGATAAAGAAGACACAACGTTTATTGGAAAGTAAGGGAATTGCTCTATCACTGAAGGAAATAAAAAAATTTAGTATGATTAATTTATCGGGCTTTAGAAATGATGGAGAAAGATTGCTAAGACTAGAGTTGGCAGAAAAGTATGGAGAGGATATCTTAGCACAGTCTTTAGGATACCAAATATTATATCCATTCATTGATGAAGGGGTTATTAAGACAACAACTAAGCGTGATGAAATATTTTATACATATTTCTGTGTGACCGCTAATAGAGAAAATGACTTTGATCTTGCTATTTTTGAATACAATCTACATAATGGGAACTTTTATTTGAGATATGGAATAACGGTAAATGGAATCCAAATGTGCAGGAAAGAGACCGGCATAAGGTATGAATTGTGTAGATATGGTTGTATGAAAAATTTTATTTTTGATGTTTTTTCTGAAAAAGAACTGCAACACTATTATACACCTATGGAGTATTTGATAGTGAAAGAGTTTGCGAGGCGAGAAGAAAAAAATTGTGATAACCAAACTGGCATTATTTTGAATCAGGTACTTAGTACTTTTTCAGCAATTAACTTTTTACTAGATAGAGACAAAAAATCAGTAGAGTCAATAAGAAAGGCAAAACAGATGAAAATAGAAAATGATTTTACTGACGGGTCAAAAATAAAGAAAAAAGTAATTCACTTAGAGGAGAAGGTTCAACTTGAAGTGGTACCCTTTTGTGTAAATAAAGAGGGTGCGGAAGAAAAAACAATGAAACGACACACAAATGTATGGATGGTATCTGGACATTTGCGACATTATAAAAGTGGTAAAGTGATACATATTAGTCCATTCCCAAAGGGACCGGAAAGAGATAAGATGAAGCCTAAGAGAAAAGACTATGATTTACCGCAAGAAAATGATAACTAGGAAACAGTTAGAAAAAACAATAAGCGCAAGGAGGAAACTGATAACGGAAAAAGTCAGAAAAGCATTTTATATAGATGAGGAATTACTGGAACAGGTGGATGACCTACTGGAACAGGCTGACGTGAGATCAAGGAATGAATTTGTCAATCAGGCATTAAAGTTTTACATTGGATATCTTACTTCAGAGAAAATAGAGAATTATATGCTGACGACCATCTCCTCCGTCATGCATGCAACCGTGAAAGACAGTGAGAATCGAATGGCCCGTGCGATGTACAAGCTGGCAGTAGAAACTTCCAAGTTGTCCCATGTGATCGCATACAGCCATGGTGTGGATGAAGAGGCATTGCGAAAACTCCAAGCAAAGTGTGCAGAGGAAGTAAAACATATTAATGGAACGATTAGCTTTGAAAAAGCCTATGAATATCAAAAAGAGTAGCCATGAAGTTCAAGAGTATGATATCATTATAAAATAAATATACAGTATTTTGTTTTTACTTTGAAGTTTGACGACGGGATAGATAATATTTATCTGATCTAGGTATGACTGGCGAAAGGGGTAAATAGTATGGGCAATGTGCGTTGGGAATCTCCATTTCCGTATTCATTAGCATTTAATTTGTTTAAGCAACATTTTGAGGAAATAAATCGTTCATATTGGGCGTTTGTTCCAGCAGCAAATACTATCAAGTCATTTGCAAAGAAGACGTTACTTAAAGATAATGCTGATCCGAAAACATTTTTTTTGATTCCAGATGAAGAAGATCGTATGGTGGCTCCAACATATGGTGAATGGAAAAATAATTTTTCGGAATATGTAAATTACTCGAGATTAAATATTATTATGCTTTTAAGTTCTTGCTTTGAAACATACTTACGGACGGTGGTTTCTCTTTCGTTTGAGTCTAAACCTGGAGTGATTATTAATTGCCGAGATGCGGTTGATGGGGCAGCATTGTTAAAAAAAGATATCATGTATGGGAACATGAATGATAAATCATATCGTTTTGGAGAGGTAATTGAGGAAGTGTGTCGTGGGGAATGGGCAAAACGTTTTTGCGCATTCCAAAAATATTTTGGTAAATTACCATCTGAATTATTAGATTTAACCCAAGACTTGGACGAGTTAAGAGTTACTAGAAATAATTTGGGACATTATTTCGGAAGAAGAAAGGACGAATATAGTGCGCCAATTGATTTTGAGCCGAAAGAGACTACAAGGATATCACATGAGAGGATTTTAAAGTACTTAAGACTGATTTATTTGGCTGCAAAAATGATAGATGATTATTTATATAAAAATATTATTGGTTCCTATGATATAATAAAAAAGTATTTCTATTCATTGTCAAATGGCGAGATATTGGCTACACCACAGGATTCTGATGCATATCAATTACGAAAATTGTGTGGGAGGCATGACCTTCTATATGCTGGTAAGAAATATTATGATGAATTAGTAACATATTGCAAAACAAATTATGTTGAAAGCGAAACAGATTGTATATTTACAAGGAATAGATGTATTAGAGAAATTAATAGAAGATTAAAGGAATCAGGCACTGAGTTGCTTTATGATGGACAGTCAGTTCCCTTTAATACGTCGTCATTTAAAGTTCTTTTAGCAAAAGAAAATCTTTATGACAAAGAAAATTATTCACAACGAAAGACAGACAACAACCGTCAAGTTCAATACTTATATTCATTGGCGCTAATTGACTATGTAACAAAAAAACTGGAATCCAACTCTAATTCTATTATGGAAACACTAAAGGGACAAAAGGAAGAATGCCAAAACTGATTCTCCGTTGCAACTACCTCAAGAATTCCCCACCAGCGCACCTAGCCAATTACATCAACTACATTGGCACTCGTGATGGTGTGGAGAAGGTGAGCAGCACAACGGTCTTACTGCCAGCGACCGCTAAACAGAAGGAACTGATCGCAGATATTCTGACCAAGATCCCAGATGCCAAGTGGATGCATGAGTATCATGACTATGAGCAGAGACCTACCAGAGAGAATGCGTCAGAGTTTATCACTCAGGCATTGGAAAACAACCTTGACATTATTGCGAAGAAGAAAAATTACATGGATTATCTTGCAAACAGACCGGGAGTAGAGATTATAGGTACTCACGGTCTGTTTTCTAATGAAGGGGATCCAGTAGTACTGTCCCGTGTGGCAGAGGAGGTCGCTAACCACACCGGAGTGATCTGGACAAATGTTATCAGCCTGCGAAGAGAGGATGCGGAACGACTGGGTTATGACAGTGCCGCACAGTGGCAGACTTTGCTTCGGAGCAGGGTGCAGCTTCTCTGTGAAAATTACAAGATTGACAGTAGAAATCTCAAATGGTATGCGGCCTTTCACAATGAGTCACATCATCCCCATGTACACATGGTAGTATATTCGAAAAATCTTTCCGAGGGGTATCTGACAACGAAGGGGATCAACGCTATGCGGTCAGCATATGCACACGATATCTTCCGACAGGATTTTATAAGCATCTATGAAAAGACAACCAAACAAAGAGACCGATTAAAAGAGCAGGCAGAAAAAAGTCTGCTTTTTTTATTGCAGCAAATGCAGAAAGGAATCTGCCATAATCCAAGAATCGCAGAGCAGATGCAGCTTTTATCCAAACGGCTGCAAAATACCAGAGGGAAAAAGGTGTATGGTTACTTAAAGGCGGATGTCAAAGCCATTGTGAATACTATCGTGGATGAACTGGCGAAAGAAGAATGCGTAGCGGAGTGTTACAGGGAGTGGCAGAAGTGTAGAGACGAGATCCAGCACTACTACAAGGATGCAGATATAGAGCGGATCCCCTTGTCACAACAAAAAGAATTGAAAAGTATTAAAAATATGGTGATCCGGGAGGCGGTTCGCTTCGGAGAAGGCTATCTGTATCTGGAAGAAGCAGATACCGAAGATGAGGTCACATACTATGCAAAATGGACGAACCGGTATAAAGAAGCAAGGGGGTATCTTTACGGTACTGCGGAGTCAGAAGCTGATGAGGAAGCAGCCTACGAGATTATGCTGGAAGAAGCAGAAGCTGGCAATGCCTATGCGATGCATGACATGGGAAAAATCTATGCACAGGGAATCGGGGCGCAGGCAAGCAGAGAACAGGCAGAAGAATGGTATGGAAAATCACTGAACACATTACTTCTTCTGGAAGAAACACAGGAAAGGGTGTATCTGGAATATCGGATCGGCAAGATGTACCAGTATGGGCATGGAACAGAAGAGAACCCGAAGGAAGCTGTGCGGTGGTTTCATAAGGCGGCAGAGAAAGGACATATCTATGCGTGTTATTCGCTTGCGATGCTTTATCTCAGAGAACAGGGAGTGGAACGGGACGATGGGAGAGCATACGGATTATTTCTTCGATCCTATGATGGTGGCAATCCTTATGCCGCATATGAACTTGGAAAACTTTGTGAGGCAGGCAGGGGAACGGTCAGAAATCCAGAGAAAGCACAAAACTATTACCGGGCAGCATTCTTAGGATTTATAAACATGGAAAAGAAGGCTAAAGATGATACGCTCTGGTATCGCATTGGCTGTATGTATCTGCATGGAATCGGTACAGAACCGGATGAAGAACAGGCAGAACGTTATTTGAAAAAAGCGTATGACTATGGGAATACCCATGCAGCGTACCAGCTTGCCAGACTTTATATCCGACAGGAAACACAAAAGCTAAGAGAAGATCCAGAAGCAACACCTGACTATGAAAAGATCATAAAAGCAGTCAAGTGGCTGGAGGAAGCAGCCAGACAGGAGAATCCATTTGCAGACTATGCACTGGGAAGGTTATATAAGGAGGGGGTGTTACTGGAAAAAGATATGGAAAAGGCGGTTTTCCATCTGCAACGGGCGGCTGATGCCGGGAACAGCTTTGCACAGTACCAG
The DNA here is from genome assembly GCA_934436435.1 of uncultured Acetatifactor sp. Taxonomy (GTDB): domain Bacteria; phylum Bacillota; class Clostridia; order Lachnospirales; family Lachnospiraceae; genus Acetatifactor. The sequence goes on from CAKSAN010000006.1 coordinate 34,328, forward strand.
CTTGGAAAAATCTATTTGGATGAGGAGTATAAAAATATTCCTGCTGCTGTGCAGTATCTGACACTGGCGGCAGATCAGAAAAATGAACTTGCGGCATACCGGTTGGGCAGACTTTATCTTATGGGAGATGAATTACCGAAGAATATAGAACGTGCACTGCACTATCTGGACATGGCGGCAGAAGCCGGAAATCAGTACGCGCAATATGTTCTCGGAAAACTATATCTGATCGGCAAAGAGGTAGAACAGGACAGGGAGAAGGCATATGAGTATTTTTCACGTTCAGCAGAGCAGGGAAATATATATGCAGCTTATTTTTTGGAACATTGGAATGACATGCCCCATCCGGATATGTTATTGATGGCAACCAGATTGATGCATCATCTGGGAAATGTGATAGAAGAGAACATGGACGGAAGTAAGAAAGGAGGCAACAGGCAGACAATAGACAGAAAACTGGCGAGAAAGATTCGTCAGAAGAAGATGGCACAGGGACATGCAGAAGACGACAGGGAACAGGAAATGATGTAGAAATTATTAGAAAAGGAGGCTTCGTTGGGAGAGTTTATTTATTTTACAGAGGAACAGAAGGAACGAGCGAATGCGGTTCCGATTGCTGAAATTCTTCACAGGGAACGGGAGGAAGTGATCCGATCCGGTAATGAATGGCGGTGGAAAAGGCATCAGAGCGTGACATTCCGGGGAAGCAGTTGGTATCGCCACAGCCAGCAGGTGGGGAGTCATGCCATCGATTTTATGCAGGAGTTTTTCGGGATGACGTACCCGGAAGCGGTAACTTATCTGCTGGATGGGGAGACCGGGGAGGTTATGCAGGGCGGCAGCAGCTGTCAGACAGATAGAATCAATCAGAAAGTTGGGAAAAAGAAACAGATGGAAAAAAGAGAAGAAAAAGAACTGAAGGAACTAAAACCACCTGAAAAAAATTCGACGATGAAAAGAGTTTATGCGTATCTTCTGCAAAAGCGCCATATCAGCAGGGAGATTCTTTCGTACTTTGCAAAAGCAGGAACACTTTATGAATCTTCAGAGCATCATAATATTGTGTTTGCCGGACTGGACATGGAAGGGAAAATTCGCCATATTCATATTAAGGGAACCTGTTCGGATGGCAGGAGTTTTCGACTGAATGAAGAAGGATCGGATTCCTCTTATGGGTTCGGATACCGGGGAGGCGGCAACAGACTTTATGTGTTTGAGGCTCCCATTGATCTGCTGTCTTTTCTGACACTCTATCCTCATAACTGGCAGGAGAACAGCTACATAACTTTAAATGGTGTGTCGGAACATGCTATGCTGCAGGCACTAAAAGATAATACCAAACTGGATACGGTCATTCTCTGCCTGGACCATGATGCCGCGGGAATTGAAGCCTGTGGCAGACTGGCGGAGATTCTGAAACGAAACGGATACAATAACATTAAACGATTACAGTCAACCTATAAAGACTGGAATGAAGATCTAAAGAACCGGTGTGGAGAAGAAGCAATTCCGGCGCAGGAACATCCCAAGATGAAAGAGTGTCAGACGTGGATTGAAGTGTTGAAAAAGGTGACGGAAACCATAGGAACCAAGTATGCGGACAAAACATATATCTGCCGGTATTATCAGGAAATCTATGAGGAACTGAAGAAAGGAAGAAGCAAAGAACAGGTAACGGATGCTTTTGACGGACCGGGAATGTTACTTACCGGTGTTCTTGTTCGCTGCATGGAGAAGGAAGGAGTCGCCCTTGGGGTAGAAACCGGTGCAGATCAGATTCTGGAGAATCTGCTGAAACGTTACCGTCCACATAAGGATAAAGGAAATTTCAATACCCGGATCCGACAGATGCAGACGGCATACGAAGAGACACTGGAAGTATTTGCAACCAAAGATTTACAACAAAAAGAGAATAAAGAGCTTCTTGTGAAAAAATGTATGAGCTTTGCGATGGAATGTATCCGGGCTCATATTTTTGTTGCCGTTGAGTATAAGGAACCTCAGTTAAAATCGGTGAAGGAAGATACCCAGGAGTCAAGGAAAGAACCGGAAGGAGGCATGATATTATGCAGCCAGTCGTGATACTGCTGATAGCTGGAAGTGCAATGTTCATTATGATCGGCGGATTGTCATTGTTATCGCACTATTACACCTTAAATGGAATCAAGAGCAGGACAGTAGGCGATGGACAGTATGGTACGGCACGATTTGCTACCCAAAAAGAAATCGCAGAAACCTACGAGAGCATCCCTTATGAACCAGAACGCTGGCGGAAGGGAGAACATTTGCCGATGGCACAGGGAATGATACTGGGAAGTATGGAAAAAGCGGGAAAACTTTATGCACTGGTGGATACCGGAGATGTACATTGCCTGATGATCGGAGCAGCCGGGGTCGGAAAGACAGCGCATTTTCTATACCCCAACATTGAATATGCCTGTGCCAGTGGAATGAGTTTTCTGACAACCGATACGAAAGGCGACTTGTATCGTAATTATGCAGGCATCGCTCAAAAATATTACGGATATCAAACGGCGGTTATTGATCTCCGTAATCCGACCAGAAGTGATGGTGATAATATGTTGCACCTCGTAAACAAATACATGGATGTATACTTAGCGGATCTGACGAATCTGGGTGCCAAGGCAAAAGCCGAAAAATATGCGAAGATCACTGCCAAGACCATTATCTCATCCCAGGGAGCGGACAGTTCCAGTTATGGACAGAACGCTTTCTTCTATGATGCGGCGGAGGGAATACTGACGGCGGCCATCCTGCTCATAGCAGAATTCTGCCCGGAAGGGAAAAGACACATTATCAGCGTGTTTAAACTGATACAGGATCTACTGGCACCTTCCAAAGTAAAAGGGAAAAACCAGTTCCAACTGTTAATGGCAAAGCTTCCGGACACTCATAAAGCAAAGTGGTTTGCAGGGGCGGCACTTAATACCGCAGAACAGTCCATGCAATCAGTTCTCTCCACGGCACTGTCCAGGCTGAATGCTTTCCTGGATTCCGAACTGGAACAGATTCTGTGCTTTGATACGGCGATAGATGCAGAGATGTTCTGTAAGCAGAAAACAGCGATATTTTTGGTGATGCCGGAAGAGGATAATACGAAATACTTTATCATTTCCTTGATTTTACAACAGCTTTATCGGGAGATCCTTGCGGTGGCAGATGAGAACGGCGGTAAGTTGGACAACCGTGTGATGTTTTTCTGGGACGAGGTAGGAACCATACCGAAAATTGAGAGTGCCGAGATGATGTTTTCTGCAATCCGTTCCCGGAGAGTGAGCATTGTTGCCATGATCCAGTCCTTTGCACAGCTACAGAAAAACTATGGAAAAGAAGGAGCGGAGATCATCGTCGATAACTGCCAGGATACGATCTTCGGCGGATTCGCACCGAATTCAGAGTCTGCGGAAGTATTATCTAAAAATCTCGGAAACAGGACGGTACTGTCCGGATCTGTCAACAGAGGGAAAAATGATCCGAGCCAGTCCTTACAGATGATGCAGAGATCTGTGATGACTGCGGATGAATTAAAGTCTCTGCCGAAAGGAAATTTTATCGTAGCCAAGACAGGAGCCCATCCGATGCGCACGAAGCTGAAGCTTTTTCTGAAATGGGGCATCACCTTTGAAGAACCGTATGAAGTCGAGGAAAAGGCGGCACGAAAAGTAGCTTATGCAGACAAGCGAGAAATAGAAGAGGAGATTATCCGCAGATATATGTGTTGCATGGAAAGAGGCGAAAATGTAGAAAACAATTCTGCAGTCAGAAGTGGAGGCATGCAACAGAATCAGGATCCCTCTCCTGCAAAAAGACGACGGCAGACATTACGCACAGAAGATTAGGAGGAGAGGTGAGCAAAAGAGAAATTTATAAGACGAATCTGCCACATAGAGCCATTGCGGTGTATCTGTATCTGGAGAGCCGTGCCAATAAAGGCAGAACCTGCTATCCGGCAATCGGTACCATTGCCAGAGAACTGCATCTGTCGGTTAGCACAGTCAAACGGGCCATCACTGATCTGGAGCGAGAAGGTTTTCTACGCAAGAAACAACGCTGGCGGGAAAACGGAGGCAGAAGCAGCCTGCTCTATGAAATCATAAGGTAAGCGCAAAGGGGATACTGCGTAGGTCTGGTGGACTATGGTATGGTTCACCATGACCTATGCAGGGAAGGAAACAATTTATTATATACAGACAGTAAAAAGCTAATACTAATATATTTAATAAGAACAAGTGGTATAAAAAGTACTTACTATTGAGGGTGGATAATTTATAAGCAACATCATAAGCTGATTAATAGGGAAAGTAGTTGATTATAATTTGTATTAACAAACATTTTTGTTAATTTAGAAGGAAAGAAATGCTTATGGAATTCAATCATCATATTATTCTTATGGATCTGTCCAAACAAATAAATACTAATAATTCGTATAACTATACTAAAACATACTTGTATTCAATAAGAATTGATGGGCAAGAAGCTATTCAGCTTTCGAAACTAGAGTATAAAATATGCCTGCTTCTTAATGAAAATTGGAAATACCAAGAGATAGAGCAAGAATTATCACATAAATTTTCGGGATTTAAAAGAGCATTTTATAGATTAACTGAAAGTGGAATTGTCGATGCAATTCATAAGAGTAATGATATTTGTATAATAAGCCCTTGTGATCAAGACCTTTTAGGAATAAGAAATTTCCCAAGAACTATAGTTTGGAATATAACAAATAAATGCAATTTGTCTTGTAGGCATTGTATTGAAAAAATGTTTGATAATAAGTCCAATGATGTAAAATTAGACAAATATAAGATATACACATTATTGCAAGAGATGGATCAACATGGACTTGAGCGATTGCAAATATCTGGAGGGGAACCACTTGTATCACCTTATTTTGCAGATATTATTAGAGGAGTTGCTAGTACAAGCATTTGCCTTGATATATTTACAAATGCAACATGTATAAGTCAAGAGCAGCACAAGCTATTAAAAGAAACAATTAGAAATAACCCTCAATCTATAACTTTTCATATCTCTTTAGATGGCGACGAGGTTGGTCATAATTATTTACGCAAAAATAATATGGCGTATAAAAAAACTACTAAGAATATAAAAACAATAATGTCCTATGGAGGGAAAGTGAATGTAGAAACAGTATTGCATAAACAAAACATCAATAACTTAGAAGCGTTAATTAATAACCTAATAGATTTGAATGTAAAGTATGTTTATATTCATCCTATGTTCAACACAGAGGATAAAAATGCTTTTAATGAAAATGAATTAACTAAAGAAGAACGAATGGAATGTTTTAAAATTATCCATAGGTTAAGAAACAAATATAGTGAAGATATAGTGATAAGTTACATAGATTCATATTTTCCAATAGTTCCCTATTTTTTACAAAGTAAAATCGGATTGTGTGCTTTTTCTAATAACAAAGTTACATCTACTACGCCGATCAATTGTATGGCAGGATTGGATAAAATGTTTATCAATAATGAAGGGGAAGTATATCCTTGTTTACTCTACAATAAATCCAGAAGAGATTATTGCGGAAATATTATGGAAAATACATTAATGGATTTATGGAAGTCTGAAGGAATGAAGTTTGTTAGAGAGCCAATATATGAATCGATGCTGAAGTGTTCGAAATGTTCATACAATAATATGTGTTCTGGTAAAGTCAAAGGTTGTCGGAGGGGAATAGAAATATTAACTGGTGATTATAGAAATATTATGCCAATATGTGAAGAACTATTTGTTAGAAATGAGCTAAAAAGCAAAGATGAATAAATAAACACGGAAAGAAGAGAGGATAAGAATATGTTGATTGAAAAACTGATTTTAAAACTGGATGATCAGGACTTTGTAAATAATTTTATAGAAAATCCTGAGCAAACTTTACAAAGCGAATTTGGAGAAACTATGGAAACTATTATGCAAGAAGTGTCTGGAAGCGGAAAAAAGTATGAAGAGTTCATGAACAAGCTTGCAGAAGTTATGGATGTCGAGTTCCTGACAGCGGCAGCATCGACTTGTTGCTCATAATAAGTATTAAGTAATTTGATTCATCTTTGCTTTTAGCATTACAAATATTAGGAGGTAAGTATGTTTCCGAAGGGTGTTATTATTTATTGTGTATGTGTTTTAGGAGGAATAAATCTGGGAAGTTTGTTACAAACAGTTATTCCTGAAAGAATAAAGAAATCGATGAAAGTATTTATTGGTATTTCGGCAGTTGTAGTTGGTATTACGGCAATTGTAAAATGTCGCTCTTTGCCTGCCGTTGTTATGGCACTGATTTTTGGCGCACTTATTGGCGAATTTATTGATTTGGATAAGATTGTATGCAGAATATTTGAAAAATTATTAAGCAAATTCAATTTTCAAATAAAAGGAAATGAAGAAGAATATATGAAATTTTTTTTGACTGTTGTAGTAACCTTGTGCGCTAGTGGAACAAATATTTTTGGAGCGATAAATGAAGGAATGTCGGGGGATTCAACAATTCTTTTATCAAAGGCGGTAATGGACATTGTAGCAACAATGATTTTTGCCTCATCGCTTGGAAGGGCATTAAACTTGATAGTTCCAATCCAGTGTATTTCATTAATTTCTTTTTTCTATTTGGCGCATGTTTTAATGCCGTTTGCTACAGAAATAATGCTCAATGATTTTGTTGCAATGGGAGGAGTTATAACACTTATTCTTGGATTAAACATGGCGCAGATTAAACAGATTAAAGCTATGAATTTGCTGCCAGCATTGCTTTTGATATGGCCGTTTTCTTGGTTATATTGCTTAATATTTTGATAAATCAAATTTAAAATAAAGGTATTGTAACATGGTAAATTATAATATTGTTTTTTTTCCATATGCAGGAGGAAGTAGCTATAGTTATGGAGAATATGTTCATAAACTAAAAAAGGAAGGGAACATTTATCTTATTGATTATGCAGGACATGGGAAAAGATATAAAGAAAAGCCAGCGAAATGTTTTAAAGAGCTATTGCAAGATATAGATAAGCAATTGCAAAGGATACCAAAAAAAAATTTGGTTTTTTTTGGGCATAGTATGGGAGCTTTGGTGGCGGCCTATGCATCTATGCATTTGTATACTTATCAAAATGTTTGCGTACATAAACTTATTTTATCGTGTTGTGTATCTCCAGAGTGGGTAAATAAAAGGATGACAAAGAATACTTCTGATAAAGAGTTGATAGAGTATTTGACAGACGAACGAGATTTGACAATAAGGGAAATTATGTCTCAAGATTTTCAAAAATATTTTTGGCCAATAATTAAAAATGATTTTAAGATAATAAAGGAATTTAATTATTTTGAACTCTGCCTTCCGGTACATTCTTTATACTGCATTTATGCAACTGATGATCCAATAGTAAATTACAATGAAATTTTATCTTGGAAAAATTATACGAATGGATATTATTCTTTATATGAGGTAAAAGGTGGTCATTTCTTTTTTGAAAAATATCCCGAAATGTTTTGCGAGTTACTAAATAAAATTATTGAAGAAATACCATATTAAAAATAAATCTTTTTGAGGAAAAAATGGAGTATACGATATTGACGATTGATGGAAATAGCATGCAACCACTATACAAACCAAATATGAAAGTATTAATAAAGAAGAATGCCAAAAGTTATAATGTAGGGGATGTTGTAATTTACTATCAAAATAATAAAGCGGTAATTCATAGAGTTATTCAAATTTATAGAAACAAGGTCGCAATAACCAAAGGTGATAACAATGTGTATGCTGATAAAATAGTACGAGTGAGTAATATTATTGGAAAGGTGCTTGATAAACAGGATAAAAAGGATAAGCAATTGATAGCCTTGTATTCTAGATTTGTGGCAATTGTAGCTGAAAGATATGGGAATACGCATGCAATTTCATGCTTTATTTTTCGCATTTTTATTTTATATTTAGAAGTCAAATTTGAGTAGATTTGATTATGAAATCATAGAATATATACACCTATTGTAGTATAATATTTATGATCGATTTTTACATATTTTAAGACATTTTAAGCGCGCAGAATAACATACATATTGATTGAAAGGCTATGTCTTCTTGAACTTAGGACATATAAAAAGGAAACTTTATTATGGAAATGAAAAAAACATTACAACAACAATTTTTTAATGGTATAGTATACTATTCTGCATTAAAAGAAATGGAGCAAGAACTTAATAGTATAGATTATGTGATTATTAAGGGCGAACCATTATCAATGTTGGCATATGGTTCTTTTGGATGCCGGACATCACATGATATAGACATACTTATCGATAGGAAAAATGTTTCAACTTTAAATCAAATATTAAATCGGCATGGCTTTTATCAGTTAAATAGAGATTTATCAAGGCTGGAAAGAATATTTGCTAATCAAGCACATCAAACCTTTTCTTACATTAAAAAGGTATCGGATAATACAGTTGTTGTTGATGTAAATGTTGACATTTTTTGGGGAGAATATGAAGGTGAGAGAATTGATATTTCAGAGTTTATATCTAATAATAAAGAAATGAACATTTTTGGATTTAAAGCTAAGGTGCTGGATCCAATGAAGGCGTTGGTTGCATTAGTTTTGCATCATTATAAGGAATTGAATTCACTGCACCAATTATCGAGAGCAGAACATCCTTATAAAGAAAAACTATTTAATGACATATATTTCCTAATAATTAACAATACCTGTATTTCACCTCACAATTTTTTTGAAATATGTTCTACTTACGATATTGTTCCATATGCATATTTTGTTCTGTATTATACAAATAGATACATTGGCAATAGTGTGTTACAGGAGTATGTGAATTTATTTGAAACAATAGATGGTATAGAGTTATTAGAGTGTTATGGCTTAACAAGACAAGAAAAGAAAAAATGGAAGGTTTCTTTTGAAGAAAGAATGCAATCAGCTAACTTATATGAAATTATTGTCAGCGATTTATCGAAAAAGGATATACATAAAATACAATTGCAAAAGAAAATATTTAACAACAGTAAGGAAAAAATAGAGGTAGTAAATAATGAATAATCATTTATTAGAGACAATTATAGAAATAATCAGAGAGGTAATTCCAGGATTGGATTTGTCGAGTAATAGTTTGGAAGATAACTTGCAGGAATTAGGGATGAATTCTTTTGAATTTATACGAATTGTGGTTTTATTGGAAGAAAGGTTAAAAATTGAAATTCCAGATGAATGTTTGTTGATTTCTAAGATGAATACAGTCGGACAAATGTATCGGGTTCTAAGTAAAGTAATAAAAGAAATATCTGGAGAAACTTGTAATGAAAGTAATGCTGATAAGACATGGGCAAACGGATTGGAATAAAAAGAAACTGGTACAAGGTTGGAGTGATATTGAGTTAAATGAGGAGGGGATTAATGAAACAAAAAAGTTTAGCAAGTCTATAGAAAAAAATTATTGGGATTATGTTATATCTAGTGATTTATCTAGAGCCAGAGAAACAGCAGCTATTATTTCAAAGCATCTTAATATTCCATTATTAATTACAGATAAGTTAAGAGAAAGAAACTATGGTGTGTATGAGGGCTTTGACATAGAGTATTTAACATATAAGCAGACACATATAAATATTATGTCAGAATTTCCGGAAGGTGAAAGCTATAAATTTTTCTATAAAAGAATAAATTTTTTTTGGAACAGATTAATACAAGAGTATAGTGATAAGAATCTTATAATAATAACGCACAAAGGCGTTTTGCATATTATTTGTAATATTATAGGAATCAAAATTGAATGGGATAATTTAACCTTTATAGAAGTTGATTTTTAGAAGTTTTATAATTGGAGGCAAAAATGAAAATTGTAAGCACATTGGAGAAAATTATAGATGAAGAAGTGGATTTTTATGGAAATAAGGCCAAAAACATATGGCTAATGAAAAAGAATGAAATTAATGTACCGGACACAATTGTTGTAAGACGTCCAGATACATGGAAGCCGTTTGAGAATAGGGAATATGCAATACAAGAAATTGAAACGTATGTAAAGCAATATTTTGAACATACTGAAAAATTGATTGTCCGTTCATCCTATGCTAAGGAGGATTCAGAAAACTTCTCTATGGCAGGTCTTTTTAAAAGTGTGCAGATTGATTCATATGAACAATTAAGTGCTGCACTATGTGAGGTTTGGGAGTCTGCAAATGTTGCATGGCCTCAGATGGGAATAATAATTCAACCATTTATTCAATGTGATTTTTCTGGAATTATGTTTTCTGCTTCGCCTTATGATTCTAAAGAGGAAACTATAATAGAATGTGCAAAAACAAATTGTAATCATCTTGTGCGGGGAGATATAACACCCGATTTATATGTGAATAAAAAAGGATGGGTACGTGGAGTAGGTGATTATGTTTCTGAAGCAATTCTTCAAGAACTATTAAATGTGGAAGAAAAAATACGGTTTATTATAGGTAAAGAAGTAGATATTGAATTTTGCGTAAAGGATAGTAAACTATACATTCTTCAATGCCGGCCAATAACAACAGGAAAGAAAAAAAAGCCGTTATATACTGGAGAATGTGAAAAGGGGATTTGGATATTACAAGAAGAATTATCGCTTCCTTTTACACCATTAATTAGAACATTAGATCCTTCTGGACTGTTCGCAGAAAGGCCCCACATTTTTTTTGAAAATTATGTTTACTTTAGCAATGAATATAGGTTAAAGAAAACAGATGACGAGAATTGGAAAAATTGGGAAAAAATTTCAAACCATTATACAAAAGTATTTAATAATATCTTACAAAAAACAGATGAAGTAGATATTGAACTACTAGAGTATACGGTTGATATGTATCGTAGTTCGGTTAATGCGTATATGAATCTTAATTGGTTTATATATAGAAAAAAATGTTATGAGGAACTTATTAATGCATTAAAAGAACGATACACCAATTATCAAGAAAAGTTCTTTGAAGTAGTACAGTCAATAGATACAATAAATTCTCAAAAAAGAAAAGATTTTATAAGTTTAATGCAAAAAAAAGAGGACGCTGATTTTAAACAAAAGAAAAATGAATTTGTTAAAAAATACGGTTCAGAGACTTCACACCCCTTTTATATAATGTGTAAAAGCCTTGCTGATTATATAGATGTAATAATGGAAAAGTTTGAAAACAGAGAAAGTGATATGAGAACATATAGTGTTCCTTACAATAACGCAATTTATGATAAAGCATTGGCGGAGATAATTGATAACTACAGAAATGTTGTAAAAAGGACTGAGGATGATGATTATCTTTTGTGTTTAGGTTCTTACACTATTCGAAAATTGTTGGAATGTTTAGAGAAAAAGCTTAGGCTTGAGCAAAATAGCATATGGTTTTATGAATATAACGAAATAAAAGACATAATTTCTGGTAATAACATTTCTTCGGAAGTTATTGAGAAAAGGCGCAGAAAGTATGAAAGAGCAAAAAATTTGGATATGCCATTAGTAATTAAAAATGGAGTTGGAATTTATGCAGCAACTCACGAAGAGAGTACGCTAAATGGCGTAACGATTTCACAAGGATATGCAAAAGGAAAAATTTATGTATTGAAAGATCCAAGTGATATTTTAGAAATTATTACTATCCCAAGTGGTAGTATTGTTTTTAGTAATTGGATTTCACCTATTTTATCTGCATATTTTTTTAATATTAATGGCATTATTATTCCTGAAAGTAGCTTATTGAGTCATGGAGCTATATTGGCTCGTGAAATGCGAATTCCTGCAATAGGGGGTATTCAATTTAGATTTGAAGATGGAATGGAAGTAGAGTTAAATGCGACAGAAGGAAAGGTAAAAATAGGTGTTGTAAAGTAGAATGAAATCCATATTAACAAAAAATGAAAACGAGTTATCGACTTTTTATGTCGAAGATATTGAGATAAAAACTAATATACTTTATTTGTTTAAAGATGTTTTTCTCTATTTTACCCCTTTTTTTAAAGTTGGTACAACTAAATTTTTTACAAGAGAATCTATTAGTGTAATTCTGACTGAAAAAGATAAATTTGATTGTATAAAAACCAGTACCTTATGTGGTGAACAGATTAACTTAATATATGGCGGAAAAAAGAATGAGCAGCACTATTTTTTTGAGTCATATAAATGTGACATTAAAGGTCATATAGGCTATTTTTTCCCAAAGTTGTCAGTGTATATGATAAAAGACGACTTGGGGAAAAAATGGATTATTAGTGATAATCAAAATAATATTTTTTGCTTTTTACGGAGGTTTTTAAGAAGCAAATATCTATATCCGTCATATATTGAAAGGGGTTATATACCATTACATGCAGCGTGTGTTGCGAAGGAAAACAAAGCAATAGCTTTTTTAGGAAGGTCTGGAGCCGGTAAAACAACAGCAATTCTTCCATTAATTGAGAATTTTGATTATCATTTGTTAGCTGCTGATTTGGTTTTTTTAACTAAAGAAGGCATTGTGATTGGTACACCTGAAAAAATGCGAATTTCGCCAATTAGCTTAAGGCAATATTCTCCCAAATATGATTATCTTATTCGTTCATCAGAAAAGTTATCTTTTTCACCTGCTTTCTTTTCTTTTGCATTTCAATGTAATTTGGTTAAAAAGGCTAAGCTTGATGCTATAATTCTTCCCCAAATCAGTATTGATACTAAAATAAATGATATTAAGAAAATCACGCAAATTGATTTAGGAGAATATATCAGCCCTTTTTTCTTTGAAAGCATGGAGCATAATCATGTGAAATGGGAAAAGGCTATTTACCAATTGCAATATAATGGAGATATTAAAAAATTAGTTGAATTGTATATAGAGAATGAGGTCATTATATGAGATATGATAAGAAAGTCATAGCGGTTCAATGGCATATAACTGATAAGTGTCAAAAAAAATGTAGACATTGTTATGTAGGGAAACGAAATGTTAGAGAGATGGAGCTTGTAAATATCGAACAAATTGTTTCTGATTTAATAAAATATGGGACGAATAATGATGTAGACTATGAATTTTATATAACAGGTGGGGATCCTCTGCTTCATAAAAATTGTTATGATGTTTTTTCATTATTTAAAGAAAATAAGTTGAGTTACTCTATCATGTGTAATCCTGAAGCAATTGACACCGTAGTAATAGATAAGTTGAGCAAGTTAGATGTAAAGAGTATTCAATTTAGCATTGATGGGATGGAAAAAACACATGACAATATTAGAGGAAATGGTTCGTTTAAAGAACTCATGAGAGCGATTGACCAAGTAAAAATGGCAGATATAAAAATTGGTTTGATGTTTACATTATATGAGCCTAACATTAATGATTTATTTGAAGTAATGCATCTGGCAAATTGCTTACAAGTAGATCGTTTTTCTTTTGACATAGGAATAGGTATAGGAAATGCCAAGGAAAACTGTTTAAAAATGGTATCGCCATCACAAATTATTCAGATTTTAAATGATTATATTGTAGAAAAGCAATTGATAAAAGAAAAAGGGACAAAAACGTTTTTTGAGGAAAAATGTAATTTAATCAATGCAATACGCATGGAACAGGGGATATTTTCATGTCCTCAAGAGGAAAATATAATTATTTTTGATGGTTGTCAAATGGGCGTTAATAATTTTGTTATTGATGTAAATGGAGATGTACTAGGATGTAGACGATTAGGAGAGGCCTCTTATTGCGGAAATTTGTTAGAAACTGGAATAGAGCAAATATGGAAATATTCCAGTTTTTTAAAAAAACAACGTACTAAAGTATTAACAAAGAATAATTGTAAAGACTGTGATGCACGTAATTGGTGCCAGGGTTGTGAGGCATATGAGCATGCAGCCGCAGATAAAGAAAACAATGTATTGCAGCCTTTATGCGGAAATCTCCTTTCTATCTCTTGCGGAAAAAAGCAGGAGGTAAATAAAAAGGAAAAAGGTAATGTAATAAATAAGTTTGTTATGCAGGATTGCAATACAGCGTTGATTAAAAAAATGGAATTTAAAAAAGCATATATTTATATTTTGTTAAATAAAAATCATCAAAAAGAATTGCTAAATAATTACATAGAATATGCCCAAGATAATAATTTAGATATCGAACTGTGTAGATGGCTTTATTATTTATTTGTGAATCGATACAAAATGTAGAATACTTACGGCAGAAATGGAGAAAACAATGAAAGATCTATTATTAATAAACTTGTGTTCATATCCGGAGTTTTCAGTAGGTGAGATTTATCCTATAGGATTAAATAAAATCAAGTCATATTTAGAAAGAAGAGGATATGAATGCCAGATATATGATTATCATCTCATTCCGGAGCTAAATATATATAAAATCCTAGATATGAATTACAGATATGTAGGAATTAGTATACGCAATATGGATACCTTAGAATTAGATTCAAGAATACAATATAAGAAATTTATGGAATTTATAAATAATTTTTACAAAATAAAGTCTGAAAACCAATTCTCTTCAAAGGTTGTTATAGGTGGAAGTGGTTACTCATTATACAGTGAAGAATTTAACAAATATATTGATTACGATCATGGAATAATCGGTAATGGAGAAATTGCGTTTGAATATCTTTTAGCAGGAATTGTTAGTGAAAAAGATATAGAAATAAATGAAAGTAGCCAAGAAAAAATATTATACGATGAAACATTAATTAAAGCATATTTAGCAGCTAAACCAAGCATTTCAATAGGATTACAAACATATGAAGGTAAATGTTCAAAGAGTTGTATTTATTGTTGCTACAACTACAAGAATATACAATTCAAGGCAAAAAAGAAGGAAGACATTTTAAGTGAAATTCAGCAGTTAAGATCATTACAAGTTAAAAATATATATATAGTAGATCAAGTTTTTAATATAACGGATGAGTACGCAATAAATATATTGCGTTATATAAAAAAAGATGTTGTTGGAATTAAAATTATGGCTTTTTTAAATCCGTCAAAAAGTATCATTTTATATGAATTGCTTAAGGAGTGTAATGTGTTTGCAATATATTCGTTTGATTCATTTTCAGAAACGGTTCTTTCCAGAATGCAAAAAGGATTTACAGTTAATGAAATAATTACAACGATAAGATTGTGTAGAAGGTATAACGTTGAGTTTAGTTGTAGTCTTATTTTAGGGGCTTTAGGAGAAACAGAAGATACAATCTTAGAAACATGCAAATTCATAAATGAGTACATTGAGAAACCCTCGGAATTATGTTTGGGATTTGGAATAAGGATCATACCAAAGAGCGCATTATATTATTTGATTAAAGAAAACGACAAGAACTTTTTAGAACCCATTTTTGTTTATTTTTCACCTGATTTTTTTGATTTTTTTTATAGATATGTCAATTTATCAAAGATACCTATTGAGACTTTTTTGAAGCATAGTCACTATAAAAAAGCATATTTTACAAGGAAATTTATAAAAGTTGAATAAATAATTTGGAGCATAGATATGTTTGAAATTAGTATTTGTTTGGATCATATTATTTTAAGGATAAGTACATTAACTAAGTTAAGACGAGCAGAACACCACAAAAAAAACAGTGCTATCCTTTTTATCACTAAGTTTCCACCAGTGATAGGTGGAGTTGCGACCTTAGAGTATTGGAGAGCATATACATTAGCAAGGTTAGGATATACTGTTTTAGTCGTTACAAACTGTATAGAAGATATTAATGGTTTTTCAAGTCAGGTAGCATCAAAGGATATAGTATCCTTTTTAGATAATTCTATTGAGACTGGGAAAGTAAAGATTTTTTATACTACTAAGGCATATATGGAGAATGGTTTAATTAAAAGAAACCATCAACATATACCTTTTAATGATACATCGACAAGCAAACTATACAGCATAGCCAAATCCGTAATAGAAAAGTATAATCCAGATGTTATTTATAGTGGATATTTGGAACCATATGGTTTGGTATCATATTTGTTGGCTGAAAAATACAAAAAACCCTATGTAATAGGGTTCGCTGGGAGTGATTTTAACAGATTATTGACCATCCCAGAACTGAATAATATTTATAGCTCTGTATTAAGAAATGCTACATATGTTTGCGCAACATGGAATAAGGCTGAGAGATTAATTAATATGGGTGTTAAAGCATCAAAAATTACGTATGTGCCCCAACCAATAATATTTCCTGATAAATATTATTGCAATACTAATCAATATCGTGGCTTTTCGGTAGGAATTTATGGAAAATGTGGAAGACATAAAAGGACAGAGATGATTTTGGAGGCAATAGGTAGTGTGAGTGGAATTGTTGTAAATTGCATAACAATGCCAGCTAATGAAATGCATTTAAAATGTGATATAGAAAAGTACTGTTCACAAAGTAATATTGTTTATTTTGAGGCAACTACTCCAAATGCTATGAGTAAATTTTTAAATTGCAATCAAATAATGTTTTTCTTTGATGAAGAGTTTGACGTTACAGATCATGCACCAATTGCGCCAATAGAAGCAGGACTTTGTGGCGTATGTGTGGTGTTTTCGAAGAACTTATACAGTACTATGATAGAATTTGGATTTAAAGAAAATATCAATTGCATAGTATTGAAGGAATGTAATACAAATAATATTACTAAACTTTTAAAAGATCTGATAAGAAACAAACAGAAATACATTAAGATCGGATGTAATGCGGCTACTTCATTAAAAGAACATGTAAATAATTACATTAGTGAATATCAGAACATATTTAATTATATCATAATGGATGACCCTGGCAATAACTTTGTGGATGAATTAATGATGTTATATCTTTATTATAAATATACTATAGTGTTGATGGGGGAACAAAAGGTCTTAAATTTATATAATAAACTAAATGAACGTCTAATTAATAAAGATCATAAGATGAGGAATATTTGGTTATTGGCAGATGAAATACAAAGCAAATTGATTAATGATAATATTTCCCTAATTTACCAAGAAATTATTTTTGTCGAAATAGTTAAAATGAAATTATATTATGAACAGATGAAACGTAATAAGTTATATCTTAATTGCTTATCATCAGAACAATACACGAAATTTTATAGTATGACTACTGTGACATTAAAGAGTAATGCCATTGATATTCTTAGAAATATAAGGGTAACAGAGATTAGTTTATGCGGGGAGCATATGATATATGTTTTGTGTAAAAGTACTTATGAAATAGTAATTTTCCCAGAGTATAATCCATATGCAGAATTTTTATTTAATTTTGAGAATCTTAATAGTGAAGAGCTACACCAAAAAGAAAACTATATTTCATTGGCAATAAGTGAAGGTTTAATTTTTAGATAATCATATACATTAAAATTTATAAGGAGAAAATGTACTCCAAAAGGTACATATTATGAACATGGCATGAATACATTAATAAGTTTTTTAAAAAAATGGGCATCTATTTGTCCGGAACGTTTAGCTGTAACAGATGAAAAAATAACATTTACATATAAAGAATTAAGACAAGTTGTCGCAAAACTCCAAAAAGCATATTTGAAAGTAGGTATCAGTAAGGGGGATATCGTTGGAGTATCGCATATTAATGGCTGTTTTTTGGTGGCTAATTATCTTGCGTTATTTGGTCTTGGCGTTTCGGTTATTCCATTTCCTGATGAGGGAGAAGTACAAGAGTACCTTAAAATTTTTGAAGAAATAGTTCCTAAATGTGTAATTTACAGTAAAAGTACAAGTGTAATATGTGAAGGAGTACGTAAAAAAATTTCTTTTGAAGATAACGAAAAAATTGTTAATTATGTAGTGGAAGGTAAGGAGATATATGAAAAAATAAGAAAGGTAAACACAAGTGAAAATATAGTATTTAAATACATTCCACTTGCAATGTCTAAATCAGATAGTGATTTATATGATTTAGAAGGAGGTAAACAATATTGGAATATAACATCAGGATCGACAGGAAGAATTAAAATTGCAAATGTTAGTACTTCTAAAATAGTATTAAATGCTATTGCTTCGAATCGTTGCTTTCCATTAACATTGGAGGACAATTATTGCTGTATGTTTTCAACAGGAATGCATCCGCACGAATTATTTACCCGACCACTAGTTGCTGGTAGTGGAAATGTTTTGCTGCGTTCAAATAGTGTAGTTCGATTGGATAGATATATAGCTGAAAAAAGAATTACACAAATAGTAGCTGTACCAGCCATATATAAAACTTTATTACAAATGACACTGAAGAAAGAAAATTGGAAAAACATAAAATATTTATTAAGCGGAGGAGAGGTCACCAATTATTACATAAGAAAAAAATTTTATGAAGTGACAGGGAAAAAAATTACACCTGTATGGGGAAGCACAGAGACATCTGGGTTGACTTTTTTTGTCCCAGAAGAACTATTGTTACAAGAAGATAATTATATAGGAATTCATTTACCAGAATATCAAGTAAGAATAGATGAAAAAACAGGCAGATTACAGATAAAGGGTTTGGCGTGTTTTGATGGATATTGTAATGTTGATAATGCGAGATATTTTACGGAGGATGGTTATTATATATCAGATGATCTAGTAATATGCAATGAATGTGGAGTTTATCAATATCAAGGAAGAATAGATGATATTGTTAAAATTAAAGGTAAAAAAAGAAATTTATCTTTATTGAAGAAAGAATTGGGGAAATTAGATGGGGTGGTATGTATTGAAGTAATATGTACAGAAATAGAAAATGAGAGGGTATTAGGAATTTTTTGCGTTATGAGAGGAGAAAAAAGAATAAGTCAAGCAATGATTAATAAACAAATTAATGGAGATATTCCATACAAACTTATGTACTTAAAAACAATGCCGCTATTACCATCAAAAAAAACTGATAGAAAAAAATTAGAACTAATGTTAAAAAATGCGTTCAAATAATTATAAAAGCATAAGGTGAAAATATATGAGTGAGAAAAAGTTAGAAAAATTAGATTTGTTATTGGAAAAAAAAACCGGATTAAAAAAGGGGGATAATTTTGAAATTACATTCAGGCAGATAGGAATAGATAGTTTGCAGATTATAGCATTAGTTAGTACGATAGAGGAAGAATTGGACATACAATTTTCTATTGACGACTTGGATCAAATAGATAGCATAAAAAATTTATATGATTGCATATGTACAAAATTATTGGAGAGTTGAGCTTATGGTAAAGTATGACTATAGAATTGCGCAGGAGAAGGATATAATTTTATTGGAAAGTATTGGAATAACATTTCACTATATTAAAAGTGTAAAAACGGAGCTGATAGGAGAATACACATCCCATTTTCTGTGGATTCTTATGGAAAAGGAAGGATTTCTTGCTGGGTATGCGCGTTGTAAAAAAATTCATAATTGGTGGATAATGGAGGGACTATATATAGATGATAAGACTAATGATATTTGGGCCGCTTACAAGTTAACTCAATATACGATTGAATATTTAAGAGAAAATGGAAAGTTCGGCATACTTTCTTGGACCGATTCCCCTCTATCAGGAAAAGCTAATATATTTTTGAAAAATAATTTTATTATATATCCTAAAGAGATATATCGATTTATTCTTTATCGAAAATCAATTCTAAATTTAATGTCATTAAGTTCAAAAAAAATAGAAAAGTGGGAAATTGCAAACTATTCTGATTTTGATCAGATAATTAGTTTATCTAGATATGCAAATAGTTTTGTGGATAATATTGTATTCTCGAATGATGACAAAATGACAAAATGGATGATTTATAAAGAAAGTAATATGGTTTTGGCAGCAATATGTTGGTGGAAGCATGATGACTTATTAGATATTCATTATACATTGTCATCGGAAGAATCATTTGATTGTATAGATGGAATAATAAAACTGTTACAGCTAGAATATAACAGTTCATTATCATTGGTTAAGATTAATTTAGAATCAAACCGATTTAGTAGCTTATTTAAATTATTGAGAACACAGCCGTGCACATATGGCAGTGGCTATATAAATTATCTACTTAAGCAGGAAGTTCAATTTTGAGGAAAGGAATAGCAGGACAATGAGAAATCAAATGGAAAGTGTCAGGAATCTAATGAACGGATATAAGTTTTCATACGTATTAATTGCTTCCGTAAGGGTTGGCATATTTGATGCATTATTGAAAGGGTATAATACATGTGAAAAAATAGAAGAACTGTTAAAAATAAAACGAGAAAGAATCGAATTGCTATTAAATGCATTGGTTGCTCTGGGACTGGTAGAAAAAGAATCCATTTATTACTCATTGACCAATTATAAGGATATATTTTCAAGAGACTCCGTACACTCACAAGTGGGTTACATTAATTATGCACTGAATATGACAGAAAAATGGCGGAATTTAGAAAAAGTGTTGCTTGATGATGCCAAGGACTATAACTATCAGAATGTGGATAGTAGAGAGGAAAATGAAGTAGAAACGTTTTTGCAAGCAATGAATACAAATGCTGTTTCTCAAGCGATATATTTAGTAAGAAACTATAATTTTGAAAATAATTATATTTTGGACATAGGGGCAGGATATGGGACACATTCAATTATTATTGCTAAGGAATTTTCAAGTGTAAGAGTACGAGCATTTGATTTTCCCATGGTAACAAAAATTCTTGCTAAAAATATAAAGCATGAAAGATTGGAAGAAAGAATACAGATTACTGAGGGGGATTATAGGATAAATTTACCCAATGAGGATTATGATGCAATTTTTCTGTTTGCAATAATTCATCAAGATGAGGAAGAAGAAATTAATCATTTATTGGATAGAATATATAAAAGGCTTAGATGTGGAGGTAAAATATACTTAATTAGTTATTTCCTAGAAGATAATAAAGTAGAACCATTATTTTCAGTTATGTTTGGAATTGAAATGTTAGTGCGGTATGGAAAAGGAAAAGTATATACACACTCGGAAATGAGGACTATTTTTGCAAATCATGGTTTTTCAGATGTTATAAGAGATGATAATATACCGGGACCAGCTACATTATATATAGCAAAAAAATGAAACGTTCATATATAAAATTTGAATTAGTAATTGTGGTATACTAAAAACTTCCAATGCAATGAACCTTTAAAAGTGGTTGATATATGGATCAATATACGAAGCGCAAAAGCAGTACTTGAAAAATATCATTTTATAACATTAGATAAAATTAACTGGCAATGGATAGTTGAAAATGGTATCTGTGAATAGAGGTATTATTTGTGATAAAGTTGCATTCAAAAAGAAATTTATGATCAAATGGATTTATTAGATTAGTTTTCTGATAAAAAATTATTTTGTATGCAATAACAGTTTGGATGAATAAGAAAACAATGGAATAAGGTTCGTTTGAGCATGAAAAACATAGATAAGGAAATACTGGTAGGGGTGAAGCATGCGCTTTAGAAAAAGTGTAAAAATAGGATACAGAACGAGGGAATAATAATGAAAGAAAGAATCATCTTAAATATTCAAAAACCAATAATGAAAACATGGTCATCGGAAAGTCAATTGATGTCCATGATTTTATCGCAAGATAGTGCAATGAGTTGGATTTTTAATAATTATATAAATCTATTGGGTTATCATATTCCAAATAAAAATCAAAATCTAATAGCATTTGTGCCAAAACATAATCCAATGGAAACAGAAGTACCTTTGAATGCATGGACAAGTTGCCCCTTTTTGGAGATGCACAAAGTTTCTGCTGCTTATATTGAAAAAATAAATATTTTTGAATATATTTTTCATGCAATTGAGGAAGGATATTATATTTATCTAAATTTATGCCAAGACTATTTAAAGACTAGGTTAAAAACAAAAGTCCATAAGACATTTATTTATGGATTTGATAAAAATGCCAGAGTTTTTTACGCAGCAGATCATTATAATATTTTAAAATATTCTTTAGCAGAAATAAGTTTTGATGAATTCAGAAATGCATATGATGCAGCATATATTGATAAAGCCAAGATGCTAGTTGATCAATTATATGATATGCATTTTATTGTGATAGCAAAACCTAAACCATTTGCTTATAAGTTTAACCTGGAGTGGTTTAAAATACAATTAGAAGATTATTTAAATTCAACCTATAGTTTGGATTGCGTAGTACCATTGACAGTAGGAGAAAATATTACCATGTACTATGGAATTAGTACATATGATTTACTATGTAAATATATGAATGATATTTTGGAAAACAAAAAAAATATCAATAGAGATTGGAGAATTTTTACATTAATATGTGACCATAAAAATTTATTGGTAAGTCGAGTAGAGTATTTTTTGAAAAAAAGAATATTCACGTATACAAAAGTAGATATTGAAGAATACGAGGAATTATATCATATGGCAGAACTAATGTTAAATCTTTTTTTGAAATATTTGGTTATAGGAGAAGATGAGCAGCTAATAAAAATAAAGGATATTGGTACAAATATGAAAACTAAAGAACAAAAATTATTAGAACATATGCTGCATGAAATAAATAATCATTTGTGTACTCAAAGTGGTATTTGAGGATCATGTCATGCCGATTAAAATTTCCTCCAACTCTACAAGCAGTTGAAAGTAGGTTTCGTGTCTTAGTCAAAAATCAGTGAAGAGATTGCAAGACTTGCAGGAGAACTGATTTGATTTTTTATGGTGGGACTGAATCATCTAAACTTAAAAGGTCGGGAAGTAACACTTTGAAAGTTCATATGATTTGGGATAAAACATAGATTTTTATGCTTCATATTAGGACAGCTTCTTTTTGCTGCACAGTTTCTTTGATATTGTAGGCTGTCAATGTTTGTATAGGATGCCTCAGAAAAATTTCAACATTTTGAAAACTTTATATTTCCTATGGCATATAACTTCATATCGCTATATGGGCATAGCTGGAATGACGGAATCTGTAGGGCAGTCAACTCGCGATTCTTTGAATTTTTGGGTATAATAAGAACAATTTAAGGAGCAGGAGAATATACACTGGAAGAAGAGCAAACCGAATAACTGTAGTCGTGAAGAATAAACCAACTTCGTTCTTATGTGTAAATATCAAATTTTACGCCTGTCACTAAATTTATCGCCGTTAATACCTTTAAATATTTTTCCCGATGGATGACGAAATGCAATTCCTGTCTGGTTCTAGATTTCGGGGGGAGTGTACACTCTGTCACCTGCTATGTTTGTCCGCGCAAAGAAACCCTCAACTAACGGCCTTATCCTTAGTCTGCCGCGGTGTAAGGGGATTGTTGCTGAAAGTTTCTTGCGTGTACCCAAGAGTTTGCGCTTATCACTATCGGCAGTCTTTTATCTGGCAAATGATACTGCTCTAAACTGTTCGTGACCAGAATTTCTTTGTGGTTTCAGTAAAACTCCAGTGACTTTTCGTAATCCTGATTTTGTTGGTATTTGTAGAGCACCACAGGATGCATTTACTGTGCGGAGGGTCACTGTTACCAATCGCCTGTGCTGGTGTTTTCGTTCGACTGCGTTATTGACAGGAACAGCAGTTCCTGCCTCATGCGTTCCGCAAATGGTGTGAAGTATTTCACAGAGCATTGTATGATCCAGTTCGACATGGTTTATTTGGAGATATTTACACTATTTCGCTGCCCCCTGCTAGACCCTGTGCAGTGAAGTGGAGTTCACATATTTTACATTCAGAATGGAAGCAGGGAAGGAATAACGATACTTTTTCGGAGAAGATACTCCGGTCGCTTCCTGTGCAGAAACTCGCTCTGATTATTTCCAACGGTTCCAATATAAACTTCTATAGTATGGACTACTGATTTATTACGCAGGTTTTGCCACATCAAAGAAAAAGACTGACACTGCCGAATGGTATTTTTCAATTAGACCTGCGGACAGTGTGAGTAAATTGATCCACGTGCTTTAGACTTCTCTAAAAATAATATTTTTTTGTGACTTTTAGAGTGTGGCATAAAAACTAATAAGCCACGGCACAGGACTTGATGTTTACGTCTATGATACAGCGGCAACTGACCTAGATGAAAGATGAGACATACAAATGGTTGAGTCTTGAACCGAGCAAACGCTGATTAACGCATCACAAGACCGGCGCAAATTGCACATTAGAGTATGAAAAGTAAAGGGGGCAAAGATTAAAACTGAATATTCTTGCGTCAAGAAACCATGATTCCGGCGTAGTAGAAACCAACATTCCGGACACGGGAACCACCTTTGATTGACTTGATTACCATTAATAAGAAATCTCACCAATGTCAAGCCCGGAGCCGTTTTGCGGGGCGTCAGCCGGCTTTACATTGGTGAGATTTCTTGTATTCTATATACTTGCCAATTGGTTTCCTAATCACCGGACAGCAAGGACATTCAAGTCGGAATATTCAATTAAAACATCAAAACAATATAATAAATTTCATATTTTGTGGTCAATTAACAGTCATATTGAGGAACAGTTTTGATTCTTACTGTATGGCTGTTTTCGTGTAAATATAATAATTGTGCTATAAAAGTGGTATATTATACATCATAGTCTTATAACGGTGCAAAATAGGTAAATAGTATAACTTAAAATAGGTAAATAGAATTATAGTTCAAAGGAAAATTACCTATGAGTGCAACGTACAATGAAATGTTAAAAAGACTGATAGAAGAACGAAATCGCTTGGGGCTATCTCAGCAAGAAATGGCTCGACTGGTTCATATTACGCAGAGCAATTACAGTAAAGTGGAAAAAGAGTTGCATCGTCTAAGTTATGAAGAATTGAAATATCTTTCCAAAGCAAATGTAGATATTTTTTATATTTTTACAGGATATAAATGTGCCGAGAAGTATGTAAATTATTTCCGGAAATATACATATATTGAATTATGCTATCACTTAGGAATTATTTATTCACTGATAGTTTTGAATGATTGCAGATCAAATACAGAACAATGGAAAGATATTGTGAAGAGAGTAAAATATGTACCGTTAGTATTGGAATATAAAAAGTCTTCCAACATATTTTTGGTCATAAGACATATTACGGATAGTAGCCAAAAGCAAATGGCAGAAAAATTGGGCGTAGATATCAAGAAGTTCCGAGAACTAGAAAAAGATAGATGCTTACCTGACAGTGAAATCGTTTGGAAATTGTATAATTTGTTTCAAGTATCTCCTGCAGTAATATTGAAGGATAAAAATACTATGCTTAGCGAAATATCTTCTCTTTTGGAAACAACTGAAGAAAATGGTGTACAAATAATGGATATTATCAAACAGATATGATAAGGACATAATATGAAAAAGATATTGATACTGGAAGACAACATTACCACACTAAATAATCTTACGAAGATTGTTCAGGATCTTGATGAACGAAATGCAATATTTTCATTTTGCAAGTTGAAAGATGCATATCAGTGCGCTATGGATAGGGTAATTGACTTGTTTATTGTGGATATTATTCTAGATAGAAATAGACCAGGAGATTCATCTGGACTAAAGTTTGTGGAAAATATTAGAAAAATAAATCACTATGAGTTTGTGCCGATCGTATTTGTTACATCTTTAGAAGATGCAAAATTATACACTTACGAGAATCTGCATTGCTATAGTTTTATTGAAAAGCCGTTTGATGTAGAAAGACTTAAGCGGTTGGTGGAACAATGCCTACGTTTTGAAGAATCCCGGAATATATCCAAAACGCTATATTTTAGAAAAGACGGAATTATTTTGGCTGTTGAGCGTGAAGACATTGTTTACGCAGAAAGTATTAATCATATAATGCATATTCACACTAAGCAGAGTGACCCTCTTGAGATTCCATATATAACTTTAAAGAAATTTTTGGATGATTTGGATTGCTCGGATTTTATTCAATGCAGCCGAAATACAATAATTAATCAAAAATATATTGATAATTTAGATATTCCTAATCAAGTGATTAAATTGAAAAATGGCTATGGCCGAGTTGGAATAGGTATTAGATTTAAGAAAAAACTAAAAGGTATAGATGTATAGATCGTGTATAGCCATAAAGAAGGAGGAAGAGAAGGAGTTTTGTAATAAATGTTATATCATGCGGGATTGATGCTCGAATATATTGCAATAATTGTTACACTTCAAAGAATATACAATAGAAAAGTATGCTTGAATATTGATTCAGCCGGGCTGTGTTTGATGTCTTTAACTATTGTGGAACTTGTGAGATATTATGGACTTAGTAATTTGTTCACAATAATAATATACATACTTATAGGGATATATTGTGTTCGTAAATATAATGACTCAGTCATTGGATCAATAGTAAGCGTTTTACTGTTACTAATAGTCATAGTAGTTTTGCAATATATAGCGATATTTCCTTGTTCATATCTCTTTTCAAATAATCTTGAATTGCAAATGTTAAGTACAAATGGGGTGGTTTTAGCTGCTGCAATATGGATTCTACCATTAGTTAGGATACATAAACTGCATGAGATTTTCATGAAGAGAGATACTTATATTGCTATAATATTGGGAACAGTTATGGCTGTTATCCTAATGATCATGTTAGAGGATAAAATTGGTAAACAAATACATTTAGCATTCTTCACTATTTCGGTACCTATGTTGATTGTTCTTCTCTGGGGGGTAAGTAAATGGAATATTGCTAATGAAGAAGCCGAGAATTCTAAAAATGAATTATTGCTAAATCGGACGACGCAGGGAAAATATGAAGATTTATTGACTTCTGTAAGATTACGGGAACACGGATTTAAGAATCATTTAGCAGCTTTACTGTCTATAAAATATACAAGCCGCTCATATGAGGAGCTGGTTGCAGAACAAGAGCGGTATTATTCTAAGATTTGTGACGAAAATAAATACAATAAGTTGCTATACTTGAAAGACAGTGTTGTTATTGGATTTCTATATGAAAAATTTCGCGTGGCGGAAACAATGGGAGTGAAAATACGCTGTGATATAAAAGGTACTTTTTCTCAATGTGTAATGCCAATCTATCATTTGATTGATATATTGGGAATATTAATTGATAATGCGGTAGAGGCACAAGAGAGTTCAATAGAAATAAAACAGCTAAAATTTCAGTTTATGGAAAAAGAGGTAGCATATATATTTAATGTTTCCAATCCTTATTTGTATGTGAGTTATGCCGAAATCCAATCTTGGTTCCAGATAGATAAAAGTAGTAAGGGAAAGCATCGTGGACTTGGACTATATAATGTTAAAGAGTTATGTGAGAAATACGATGCAAATATTGTATGCAGAAATAAATTAGATGATAGTGAAAACTGGGTAGAATTCACTCTGGAAATAGCGAAGACGGATAAGTAATAAAAAACTTATCCGTCTTTCTGCTAATTATTCATTTCCTTCAGAGGGGTAGGGATATTCTCCAAATAAAACAATACTGGGTAGTGAAGTATCCACGATCCATGAAAAAGCAGCAACAGTTACTAAGATATGCGCTATCATTGTGTTGTCTCTCCTTTCTTTTGTATTTTCGCAACAAACAATTGGAGCGAATGCAATATAATCATCCAAACCCCTGCTGTAAGATAGGGATTTTTAGGGATTATATATAGGATTAATGCATACATAAAAATGTTAAGGCAGGTGATATTACGACAAAAGTATAATTGCTTTCTAGGAAAATGAGTTCGGTATTTAGAGAGAACCGGACCTATTGAATAGCAGGACATAATACACACAGTTAATAAAAGCAATTGTACATATAAAGGAAGCAATATTTTTGAAAAAAAGAAGATGATAATTCCCATATATGTGGTGGATGCCAGTAGGCACTTTTTGTATGTGTAAAAATGAAGACCACCGGAAAATGTTCTTAAAAAACACATTATTATTAATAAGAAGATATATAGTTTTAGATGGTTTTGAAACGCAATACCCATCAGTAGTATTTTGCTTAATTCTGATGAAGTACTTTTGATTACAAAGGTAAGTTGAGCCATTTGATAATTACTTAATCCATATTTGTCTTTAATATATATTTTTATCCTGTCCATACGAAGATCTCCCTTCATCTATTCCAAGAATATCCCATAAAACTGAAAAAACTTCATTTTGAACTGAATATATATTTTTTTTTACTGACATACAAAAATGGGTAGATAAGCATATGATAAAGCTTTCAGAGAGGAATTTCTTGGATTTTCGGACAATTTTTTTATTAATTAAGTAAATAAGTTATGGCTTATTTGTTTATGATGTAAACTTAGAACTGGAGGTATAGAGCGTATGAACAACGGACGGTTTAACACTACTGGTAATAAGATGTAGAATTATAGCATCTGGAGGTAGATTATGTCGAATATAGAAGTTGGGGCAAGGATAAGAGAACTCCGGGAAATACAAAATTATACAAGAGAAGGTTTGGCTGAAAAAGTGGATATTTCGGCTAAATTTCTTTATGAGATAGAAATGGGCAAGAAGGGATTTTCTGCTGATACATTATGTAGAATATCGAAAGCTTTATCTGTAAGCTGTGATTATATTATGCTTGGTGAGGATGCGGGAAGTGGCGGCAAAGAAAAGATTATTTGTGTATTAGAAAAGCTGGAACCAAAACAAACGAGTAAGATTCAGGATATACTTAAAATTTTATCCGAATTGTGTGAAGTAATATAAATTCAGTTAATAAATAGCATTGTTTAGTAAAAAAGGAAATATTGTCCTCCGCTTTGCAGGATAATGTGAAAAACATTAGTGAGGTGGAGGGTTTTATGAAATTTTGTAGAAGAAAGTCTTTTTGGTGGACAAATAGTATTTTTTGCTCACGATATATAGGATTGAATAGTTTAAAAAGAACAGAAAAGTATACCCTTCCGAAAGTAATTTTGGAGGGGTTTTTGATATTTATCCAAAGTAAGACACCATATATACAATCATTACGTTTTTAGTATACATCCGGAGTAATGGATTGTGTTTTTAGTCGGAGTCTTCTGGGGTATACATAGAGGCAGAGGTCCGCCATGTGTTCTTCACTTCAAGAATTTTAGGAATGGAGAATACAAAATGTCAAAGTGTATAAAGATTAGAATAAAGGATTTCTACAAAGATGCAGTCGGCGAAACTGAATATACATACGTCACCGAGGAGGTCTATGAAGCTTTGGTTAATACTTTCCGAAAAGAAACTCATGCAGAAGAAATGAGAGATTTACGGCACATAACAGTAAATGGTTATGTGGAGGGAATGACAGAGGATTTAATCAAGGAAACAGGAATCTCTCTGGAGGATATGATAATCAGGCAGATTGAAATAGAGATTTTACAAAAAGCGATGCAGTCACTCACGGAAGTACAAAAAGAGCGACTGCATCTTTATTTTTTTAAGGGAATGACAACTAGAGAAATTGCTGATAAACTGGGTGTTTCTCAAAATGTTGTTTGGAAGTCTATCCGGGGATCTATAAATACTTTAAAAAAATTTTTTGAGTAGAGGGGTGTCAAACGCCGATTTTGTGTGAGTACCTTATGAGAGGTGCTTTATCGGACGGATGGTCTCTTCCGAAAATCTTCTCATGATACGCACATTGACAAATGCCGGAGAAGAGTTTTTACACTTACTTCGAGAGCAACACAGAATTACACCGTGTTTTGCCAGCCATACCCAGCAATCCAGATACATTAGCCATTTCTTGAGCCGTAAACGGGGCGCGAAGATACTCCTGCATTTGTGTGCCAAATGTAAAAAAGATCGCATCTAAGGAGTTGAGCGAGACAACCGAGGATACAGCCGGTCTGTGGTAGACAGGTGCGAAG
Source organism: uncultured Acetatifactor sp. (assembly GCA_934436435.1). GTDB lineage: Bacteria > Bacillota > Clostridia > Lachnospirales > Lachnospiraceae > Acetatifactor. Next base: position 64,110 of record CAKSAN010000006.1, read on the forward strand.
AAAGAAATGGCCTATAATGATACTCCTTGAGATTAGCCAGCACGCAGTGGTGGAGGTGAGATTCCTGTGATGTCTGTCTGCCTTTTACGGTAGGAACCGCAGACAGTCTGGATTGACTGCCCAACAAATGCCTTGATGTTTATTCTTTCTGTCTTTGCGGCATTTCGGTTCCGGGGAGTAGTGTCGAATAGGAACCAGAGTATTAAAAGTGAAGGATTATGGCAGTAAGACTTAATAACAGAATTCATGCGGCGGAGGGAGACTTCCGCCGTATTCTTGTGGTATTAAGGTTACCCAAAGGACAAAACGGAGGAAAGCAGAAAATGAAAAAAGAAGATCGGGAAATGATTGAGAAAATCATGGCAACAGAAAAAGTGGGGTATGCGTATATGTACCCGATGGATGGTGGGGCAAGGAAGGAGCATTACATTTCCATGACTCCAGAGAATATTGCGAATTACATCGGAACGTATATGGTAGAAGCGGAAAGCATGGTGTTCACAGATATTGCAGATAATCTGGAACTGAATACCTTTGGCTGCTTCATTAATACCTGTACGAGCCGGAAATTATGTATGGAATTACAGGAACTTCTGTTTCCGATCCAGTGTGGAGATGAAGAACCGGGAGAAGTGCTGGCAGTAGACAGAAGCGTGGCGGATAAGTATTTTCAGCAAGAGGACGAAGCGGTGACAATGGCAGAAATGAGTATGCCGTAGGAACGCGGGAGGTATTACAAATAATGAGGTTATTCCTTAAAAACAGGGGAAGGAGAAAAGAAAAATGGATTTGAAAAAAACAGAAGAACTTACTGTAAGTAAGATGAAAAGAACTTTATCTGTTATTTTAGAATATGCAAATTCCCTTGCATTAACGGATTTAGAAGGAAATCGGGACAAACTGAAGAGGTGGAAGCGGTTCTCTACTGGAATGGCACAATACTATTGTGTCGAAGGACATGAAGCAAACTGTGATGACATTATCGCAGAAAAGTATACAAGCCCTTTTGAGAGAATGCTGGAAGGGAGCAGGGAGGCATTACAGGGTGTTGAGCGTGGGAAAGTTTCCGACGAAATCAAAGAGGAAGCAATTAACGGAATTAACAGATATCGGGAAGATATGCTTATGGAGAATGTTCCGGGATACGAGACTGATATTGAAACGTGTAGCGGTCTCATTGAGGAACTATCGGAGTGGAATAGACATGTAGAAGAGCAGCAGATGATGGGAATGTAAAGGCATGATAGGAGAATAATTAGCTGGATATAATTACCGATATGTGGTAGTGTATGGAGTAGAAAAGCCGGAAATACAAGGAGAGCGGATCGTGAAACAATATGTGGTAAAGACGCTGACGGAAGGTAGACATAAGCTGTTCTACATACAGGATAACGAAAGCTATGAAATAGTTTTACATCCCAGTAAGTATCTGAAATACAAAATAGATACGAACTGTTCTCCCAACACGGTGAGAAGAATTGCCTTTGCATTGAGCTATTATATGGAATATCTCAGTCAGCAGGAACTGGAACTGATTGAGGTAGGAGAACTGGGGTATGAGGAGCAAAATAGACACTTTGTACAATTTTTGTATTGGCTGTTAGAAGGCAGACATTTAGAAAAACATAGGAAACAAAGCACTGGAAAAGGAACCTGCAACGCATATTTAAAAAGTGTGTTCGGGTTCTTTTTATATATGGCGGAGTGTGGGCAGATCAAGTATTTAAAGGTTTTAAGCTACAATCAAGTGACGGTGGCGACAAGTGTGGGAATCAAAAGGACGATCCGATCACAGACTTTTAGAGGGTATTTCAAACCAAAAGAGAGAAATGTCCGAGCGGCCGAGGAAGTAGAGATTATAGAGATCCTACGAGCGTGTACAAATACAAGAGATCAGTTGCTTTTACTGATGATTGCAGAAACGGGTTTTCGTATTGGAGAAATCCTGGGTGTAGATTATACAAGGGATATTGATTATCAACGCAAGACTGTTAGAGTATATTTTCGTGATGACAATGAAAATGAAGCCAGAGCGAAAAACGCAGAGCATCGGAGAGCGAGAATCAGTGATGAAACATTTGAGTTTTTACTGAGTTATCTGAACGAGTACCGGAAGTTGCTACAACGTGGGACATTTTTATTTATCAATATTGAAGGGGATAGGGCTGGCAAGCCCATGATGGTAGGGAGCGTATATGATATGCTCAAACGAATGGAGAAAAAGACAGGACATAAGATTACTCCACATATGCTCAGACGATATTTTGCACGATCCAGAAGACAGGAGAATTGGAATCTGGAAATGATCAGCATGGCATTAGGTCATAAGCACTTGGATACTACTATAAAATATCTTGGGAATCTGGATGACAAATTACTGGAAGCGAGTAAAGAGTTTTATGAAAAACATTCGGAACTGTATGGGATTGACAGATTACTGTAAAGGAGAAGATCTATGCTTGCGGAAGCGCTGCGGCTGGCAACATCACAGGAAGACATAGACGAATTAACAGCGCAGTTGGAGGCAGAGCTTAAGGAATGCGAAGCAACTACAGTTTCCTATAAGAATAAGTTAAAACAGTTCATGATGGAAAATGATATTTGGCAGATCAGTGAACTGAATTACTATTGGAGAGAGAAGTACTGTGAATATTTAAAGCACAGGATGAGCAAGACTTCCTGTGAATTATACATAAAGACATTTGACCGGGTAAAATTACATTCTCTTAGAAAGCAACCTCAGATAATTCTTGCAAGGAAGAGGCAGAGACCAGAGTATGCGGATGAAATACTCTATCTCCCATATCACCCTAATATAGAAATAGCAGAAAGATTTTGCAAGGAAAACAATAAAAACCTGTTAGCATGGGATTTTACTTTAAAAACGGCTGAAAAACTAAAAAGGCAGATATTTCAGTTATTGCATTATTTTATAGAAAATGCCGCTAACAGCGAGAGGATGCATGCACAGCTTGGTGGACTGGCAAGATTATACGATTTCTGTGTGTTGGAACAGATCGAAGATCTGGAGAAATTGGAAATAGATCAAATCGAAAGATTCCAGAAAACATTTACAACAGAATATCAGCGTCACTATTATGCAGGGGTCACATACTGGTGTGGCAGAGCACTTTTTATGGAAGCAGAAGAAATTCATTGGGATGCGAATGTATGGTATATGGAGCGGATGCATCTGCAGCCGGAGAGAATAGATCCAGCGGCCCCCGTAATGTCGCTGTCCTTTGCAGAGGTTATGAATAAAGAGAATCGAAAACTACTACAAAAGTATTTAAGATATGGCATCGGAATTACAAACCTCTCTATCAGCAGTTTAAGAACAGAGTTTCTTGTGGTAAGAAAATTTCTGGGAGATATGAATCAGCCGGAGACGGAAAATATCTGTATGGTGACAGAACAGCAGATGGATGCATGGTTCAGAAGTGAACAACAGCGGGAAGTGCAGGCAGATACATTTAATAAGAAGGTTATGTGTATTCTGCACTTTTTCCAATATTTACAAATTAAAGACTATATTACAATCATACCGTTTGATCCGAATTATTACCTCAAGAAAACCTTCATGCAACATCATGATCGAAGTGTTGCGCAGGAAACCATGGATCAGATTCGGCGGAATCTATACCGATTTCCAGAGGAAGTGAGGTTGATGTATTTGCATCTGTGGGGAGTAGGGCTTCGGATCAGTGAAGTATGTACATTGAAGGGAAGTGCTTATTATCTTCAGGGAAAGGATGCCTGGATACAGGTATATCAGACCAAAATGCGAACCTATAAGCGAATACCGATACCGATGACTTTGTATCGGCTGATGCAGGTTTATATTACAAAATACAAACGTAAGACTGAGGAATATATATTTCAGAATCGAAATGGTGGGGCATACAGAAAAACAACTTTTCAACAAACAATGAAACGACTCTGTGAAGAATGCAATATTCAGAATGGCGAATATCTTTTCAAAAGTCATGACTATCGTCATACGCTGGCAACAACATTTTATGATGCTGGTGTTCCTATACAGAGTATTCGGGATTATCTGGGGCATGAGTATGAAGAAATGACACTTCAATATTTGGATTATATGCCAAAGAGAATAGAGAACGCTAATGAAGAGTATTTCAAGAGAAAAAGTCTGGCAAGTTGTCTGAGAAAAGGGGTGGAAAATGGAGAACAGAATCTATATCAGGGAAATGACACAGTACAGAGCGATTGCGTTGACGAAACAGCAGAAGAAGTATATAACTGGGGACCCGTTCTATGATCTGAATGAATTGACAGTAGCGAGTATACGGACAGAAGTGAGAGATTTTCTTGCGGACAGAAGTCAAAAGGTGAATATAGTGACCTTTTGTGCAGAGAGAGTCCGATACAGAAAAATATGCCTTTTTTTAAACAGGTATGCTCAAAATGTGGAAAGCCTGGCTGATATAGAAAAAGAAGTGTGGATGAAAAAACTGAAGGCATGGATGATTCAGGAAGGAATAGAAATTACCCAAAAGCGGAAAGGCGTATATGGAACCGCCACTTTTCCCAAGACGAGAGAGTTTGGATATCTGGATGCAATACTGGATTTTGTCAATGAACGAAGGATGATGCAGAGTGGGGTGGCGGAAAAAGAGAAGGATATTTGGCATCTGGAGAAATTGGACATACCGTATAAGGACAATCCTGTTAAAAATGTAAAATCAATCGATTTCACTGCAATATCACAGAAATGTATACGGGAGGAACTAAAAAAAGGAATTTATCTAAATCTTCAAAGTGAGGCGATTGCCTGCGTAAAAAAGGAAATGACAGCCATAAGGCGGCTGTCGAGATATTTAAAAGAAAAACAACCACAGATACAATCCTGCGTGGAGTTGAAGCGCGATATTATAGAAGAATATCTGACTTATCTGAAAACGGAAGATGTTGGAATGAAATATTTTCATGCAGAGTTGAACCGACTCCGGTCTATATTGGAAAGTATAGGTCACGCCTGTGAATATGAAAATCTGGGTATGCTGTTTCTGAACAGAGATATTCCGCCTGCACGTAGAGGAGAGTTTAGGACATACTCTGATGAAGAACTGAAGAGATTGAACGCAGCGATTGTGGAGATGGACGAGCAGACGGCCAGAATTATGATCATCCACCAGATGTTGGGAACCAGAATATCAGATACACTTACGCTGGAAACGGACTGCCTGTATGAAAAAGAAGAGAACATTATCATACGGATACGGCAAATGAAAAGTAGTACTTATGAGAAACCAATCAGCGCAGAACTGGCGCAGTTAATCAGAATGGCCATTACTTATACCAGAGAGAAGTACGGAGAAACAAAGTACATTTTTGTTAATGATAAGGATTCTGCAAAACCATTGCAATACGGTACGATACAAAGCCGGATTGTGAAAATGATCCATGAGAAGGATATCCGGGATGATAACGGTAATTTATTTGGATTTGGATCTCATTTGTATAGACATTATTACAGCGTGAAATTGTCAGAGATGCATCTGGACGATTGGACAATAGCACAACTATTGGGGCATAGATCTGTCAGAAACGTAAAGTATTATCGAAAGATGAGTAACCAAGCTCTGGCAGATGATACGAGAGAAGTGCTGAAGATGTTATCAGATCAGATGAAAGAAAGCTTGGATGGTTGGGAGGAAGAATATGAGCAAATACGACAAAATGGTGGAATGTAACCAAAAGGTCAGCAGGGAGAAAATCGACCTGGCCAGAAAAACGATATTGGATATGATGGAAGAAGGGGAAAAGGTGACAATTCCAAAGCTGATGGCACAGACAGGACTGTCGAGAGGTTTTTTCTACAAAAATCCTACCGTGCGAAATCTGCTGGATGAAGCGATGCAGAAACAGGTTGGCATGGTTGATCCTCGGAGAGAGATACTGGATATGGCTATGGACAATGAAATTGTGAAGCTGCATGAACAGATGAAAATACTGCGGGGAGAAAATGAGGAACTTAAGATGGAAAACCAAAGAATGCAAAAAGCGTTGGAAAAGAAAAATGCAAATATTTTAAGAATGCTGTAGGCAGAATACCATAAATGAAATCGAATATTATGGCTTCGCAAGAAGCCATTTACAAACGTATGGTTGGATTGACTATGCGTTTTCTTTTATATAAAATGAAAAGAAGAACATGAAACACAGTTGTACATTCTGTTAAGTCCAGTAAAATAGAGAGGTATAGGGAAGGGGCTACATTTTTTCGATGAGCCCACCAACGATCTGGACATCGCCACCTTACAGGTGCTGGAAGATTATCTGGATACTTTCCCGGGAATCGTCATCGTAGTGTCTCATGACCGCTATTTCCTGGACCGTGTAGTCCGCAGAATCTTCGCACTGGAGGATACCCGCATGGTGCAGTACGAGGGCGGCTACACGGATTATGCCAACCGGAAAGCTGCGGAGGGAACTCAGGAGAGCGTAGGAACAGCGGCAACGTCACAGACGAAGAATTCAGAAGAGGAAAATACTTCCAAAAACTGGAAAAGCGGACAGAAACGCAAATTAAAATTCACCTATCAGGAACAAAAAGATTATGAATCCATTGAGGGCGAAATGGCGGCGTTAGAGGAGAAAATCGCAGCACTGGAAGCGGATTTCTCAAAATACGCCAGTGATTTTGTAAAACTGAATGAACTGACAAAAGAAAAAGAAGCAGCGGAGAAGCTGCTGGAAGAAAAGATGGAACGCTGGATGTACTTGGAAGATCTGGCGGCGAGGATTGCGGAGCAGTAAAAATAATGAGTAAGGAAGGCAGTAAGTTAGGTATTGAGTGAGTATATACATTACGCGAATCAGAGCTAAAAAGTTGTGTATACTTGTTGATTGAGAAAAGAGCAAGAACATAGTATAATAAAAAAATAAATAACGAAATTGTGGGAGGCAGGAAAATTGGGATATAGAATTGAAGAAGTACAGTTGCAGAACTATGGAAAAATTGACAAGTTTTCTTGTGATCAGTTTTCTAATATAAACTTAATCATTGGTGAAAATGGGACGGGAAAGACATTTTTATTGAAAGCATTATATTCTGCAATAAAGGCAATGGAGGAATATAAGAGAGGCGATGATATATCATCGATCAATGATATTTTATCAGAGAAACTTCGCTGGACCTTTCAGGTAGATAAGCTGGGGGATATTGTATCTAAGAATGGCGAAGATGCATTAGGCTTCCATATGCAACTTGATAATGGAAAGTTAGATTATCAATTTTCAAAAAGTGCAGCAAGTAAGATAGGAACAATTGAGGACCCAATAACCGGGAAGGAGGGAAATTCCATATTTGTTCCGGCAAAAGAGGTGCTTTCTCTGTTTTCTATTATTTTAAAATCAAGAGAAATAGACAAAGTATTTGGATTTGATGATACTTACTATGATCTTGCAAAAGCATTGAGAATTTCTCCTTCCAGAGGAAAGAATTACACCGTGTTTGCAGATGCTCGTAAAGTGGTAAGTGATGTTATTGATGGAAAAGTAGATTATGATGAAAATAGTGGAAAATGGTCATACAAAAACAAAGCAAATCAAAAATTTGCTGTTGGTGCGGTATCAGAAGGTGTTAAAAAGATTGCAATCATGGACAGGTTGTTATCAAATGGATATCTAAATACAAATTCCATTATTTTTATTGATGAGATAGAATCAGCATTACATCCTAAGGCAGTGTGTCAGTTCTTAGATATGTGATTTATATGATGGAATGCCGGATAATTCTATTATTGATACTTCGATCCAACTGTATGAGCAGGAAATCGAGGAGGTATTTTAATGGGGGAAAGAAACATTTTATCTTGTGAATACATAAATGGTGGCACAGAAGACTGACAGTCCGGGGTTCGGATGTCAGTCTTCTGTGTCGTCAGTATCTGCCGCAACCGCGGAGACTACAGAGGAAACTACGGAAATTACTACCGCTAAAAGGATAATTAAAAGCCCACCGGCCAAAAGAAAAAACATAATGCACACTCCTTTTTGTGAGAATTAAGATTATTATACCATTTTCCCAATAAAATACAATAAAAACCCTTATAAGGTGGAAAAAATTAACAAAATGATATATAATAAACTTATTCACCGGAATCCAGCGGACGGCTTGCAGGCCAGGCGGAATTCCTGTGAGGGGAGCGCGAGGAACGAAGAAATCGTTCATAATAACAAGAGGGGTACTTATGACATATCAGAGAGCAAGAGAAGAAGTAGTGGAGGTATCTCCTCAGACTACGGATGCCGGAAAAGAAGAACTCTATCTGTACTCTCTTCGGAAAATGGCGGAGAACAACGTAGAGAAGAATCGGACAGGGTTGACGAACCTGCATAATATGAAGTCCTTTTTTTATTTGTGTGGGGAAATGATCAAGGCGCAGCCGGATAAAAAATACAGTGTTGTTCTGATGGACATTGTGCAGTTCAAAGCCGTGAATGAATTTTGCAGCAGGAGTGAAGGCGACAGACTGCTGAAATTTATTGCGGATTGTTTTCAGGGGTATGAAGATCAGAGACCGGATACCTATGCCTGTCATGTTCGTGCGGATATTTTCTGCCTGTGTACCAGCTATGAAGAAGTAGGGGAACTGGAAACGATCGTGAAGGATATTAAGAAAAGCATCGATGAATTCCCCTTTGCCTATAAAGTGCAGCCATCCTTCGGAATCGGAATATCTCCGGAGAGAGAACCGGCGGTCAGTTACCTCAAGGATTGTGCCACTATGGCCATGAACAGCATCAAAGGAAAGGTGTACCAGACCTATGCTATTTTCGATGAAAAAATGCGCAGACAGCTGATGCGGGAGCGTCAGGTGGAGAATGACATTGTAGGAGCATTGGAGAACGGGGAACTGGTTCTGTACATACAGCCGAAGGTGAATATGAGCACCGGACGGATCATCGGCGGAGAAGCTCTGGTTCGCTGGCAGCATCCGGAAAAAGGACTGGTGTCTCCGGGAGAGTTCATTCCTGTACTGGAGAAAAACGGTTTTATCATCAACGTGGACGAATATATCTGGGAGAAGGTATTTGCCTATCTGGGAAAGCTGAAGAAGGAAGGCCGGGAACCGTTGCCTATATCCATTAACGTATCCAGACTGCATGCCTATGACACCCAGCTGGCGGAGAACCTGATATATCTGCGGGATAAATACGATATTCCCGCGGAATGTGTCCCTCTGGAACTGACAGAGAGTGCTTTCCTGGAGGATGAGGAAGGCATGTATCAGAGAATGGAGAATCTGCGGGCTCAGGGATTTCTGGTATCCATGGATGACTTCGGCACGGGATATTCTACCATGAACATGTTGAAGAATCAGACGCTGGATGAGATCAAGATTGACAGGGAATTCATCCGGGATCTGGAGAAGGAAAAGAGCCTGATCATCATCCGCAATACCATTGCCATGTTGCAACAGTTGGGAGTACATATTGTCATCGAAGGAGTGGAGACAGAGGAACAGAAAAAGTTCCTGTTAGGATGCCATTGTACCGATGCACAGGGCTTTTTATTCTACCGCCCGATGCCGGTGGAGGAGTTCGACAAGCTGCTCTTACAGCAGGAACGGGAGCTTTCTATGGCAAAATAGACAAAGACAAAATAGACAAAAGTGTAGACCGCATTTTGACGGAGCTTTTCGTAAGTAACCCGACAGGATGCGGTTTTTCTTTGGCCATTTTTCCGAAAATGAGAAAATAGTTCCGAAGGCGTTGACAGATGCCGCGGAAGAGAGTAATCTGCATATTACCCGACAGGTCAGTCGAGGTCAAAATTCTAAATATCAGGTCATATTCGACCACGAATCACATAATGTATTAATTAGCGCGCAATGGATTATTTTGGAAAAAACGACAGGAGGATGTATGGAGGGAAGAGGAACAAAAAGGGAAGAATCCGCCTCTGATGCGGAATTACAGAGGCTGGTAGAAGATTTTATCACACAGAAGCAGGTACTTTTGATTCAGGTAAAAAAGGGAGTTCTGGGAAAGGAAGAGTTTTTACGGGAGGCAGAAACACATATCGACCAGTATTACCATTTTCCGGAGAAGAAAAAGAAAAGTCTGTTAAAAGCATTTGAGCAATACATTTTCGGGTATTCCAGGCTGTCGCCGTTAATGGATGACAAAAGTGTTTCGGATATCCGGGTGGTAAGCCATGACTGCATCCGGATCAAAAGGGAAGGAAAACGTATGGATGCGGGGATTGCCTTTGCTTCGGAGAAGGAATACCGGCAGTTTATTGACTATGTGGCTACCAGGAATCAGGTGAACATCTCCAATCTGAATGCCATTCAGCGGTTTACGGATACGGAAAGCCACCCGGATTTTATTTTCCGGTTCACACTGTCTATGCCAATTGTCAATACCTACAGCGAGCCGTATCTGTGTATCCGTAAGGTGCCCAAGAACTTCCCCATGATGGCGGAGCTGGTGGAGAAGGAGATGTTGGACAGAAGTACGGCGGAATTGTTGATTGAACGGTTTCGACAGGGATCCACGCTGATCTGCGGAGGCAATTCTTCCGGCAAGACTACCCTGCTGAATGCTCTGAAGGAGACGCTGCCGGATGATATGGCGATCCTGGTGGCTCAACAGGCGGATGAACTGACCACACTGTTTCATCCGGATATTATGTTTCTTCATTCACTTCCCGGGACTTCGGAAAGCAGCGTGAGTTATGACTTAAAACATATCAGCATAGCGGGACTGACCATGGATGTGGACTTTTTTATCATAGGGGAAGTGAAGGGAGGAGAGGCGCTGTATCTGCTGAATGCGGCATATACGGGGCAGATCTGCGCGGCTACCGTACACGCGCCGTCTGCGGACAGAGCTCCCGAGAAGATTGTAGACTATGCAATGTATGACAGCCGCTATTCCCGCAATGAATTAATGAAAATGATGGACTGCTTCCAGACGCTGGTGTTTATGGAACATTACCGGGTGAAGGAAATCTTTGCCTGTCAGGGCTGGAATGCGGAGAAAGAGAATCTGGAATATGAGAGACTGTTTTGATCGTTACATGAGAGGAGAGACTTATGATCATATACGCATGGATCTTTTGTTTAATATTTATGGGCTTTCTGCTTCTGTTTGGAAGGATACGGTGGGTGGAGACGGCAAAACATCTGCTGTCCCGGACGAAAGAAGGGATGGATCAGTCCGCCAGACTGCGGGCCTTGGAAAACAGACACAAACTACAGGAACTACAGCGTAAGAATACCTGGATCTGCCGGGTGGAGGAATTCCTCTGTTATTGCGGAGTCAGACGGAGAATTCCGGGGTGTACCGCAGAGAAATGGATCGCGGGAAATCTACTTGCCATGGCGGGGATCTTTTGTCTGTTACAAGGCATTGGTGGGAAATTCGGGATCGCGGTGGGTGGGACGGTACTGTGTGGTGCTGCGGAGTATCTGATCCTGAATACCATGCGGGCGGGGGAACTGCGGGCAGTCAATGAGAACCTGTTGAAATGCCTGAACTTTCTGGGCAATTACAGTCTGACAGCCGGCGAGATTACCATGGTACTGGGGCAGGTCAGCCGCTATGTGGAGGAACCGTTAAAGGGAGCATTGGAGGAATGCGCCTATGAGGCACAGACTACGGGGGACAGTTCCCTGGCCCTATTGTCCATGGCGGAACGGATCGAACATCCCAAGGTGAAGGAACTGGCCAGGAATCTGGAGGTCAGTATCCGGTATATGGCAGATCTGACAACACTGGTGGACAGCAGCAGGCGATCCGCCAGAGAATATCTGCGCATGGAGGAGGAACGGAAGGGGATGCTCCGGGAAGCGGGAATCAATATGGGATTACTGATGGCCATGTCATTGTTTGCTCTGCTGACGGTGGACCGGCTGATTGATGTGTCGGTCTGGCAGATCCTATCCGGCACGTTACCGGGGCATCTGGCTCTGGGAATTTATGGTCTGATTGTTTTTTTGTTTCTGCGAAAGCTGTACGGCTTTCATCGCTGAATACGGGAGGTTACGGAGGATGAACTTTAGAGTTATCTGGATCCCCGGGTTACTGGGAGCGGTGTTTGGCGGAATCTTTGTATTTCGCATGGGAACCGGAGCGGTGCCCGGAACAGTATTACATGCCTGTGAGGAACTCGCGGGTATGCTGCGGGAGACCCGGGGTTATGAAAATTGGATCACAAGAACAGAAAAAGGATTAAGAAAAAACGGTGCGGAATTTCATTATGGCAGAAAAATTACGCCGGTGAAGTATCTCCTTGGGAGACTGGGGATTGCTTTTGCGGCAGCATTGTCTGCAGGCAGTATCGGTTGGGGGTATGGATTACTGGCGGCAGCGGTTCTGTATTATGTGCCGGAGTTGTTGCTGTTGTATCTGAACCGGAAGGACAACCGTAAGATGCTGCCGGAGATCCAGCTGATCTATCAGGCGCTGGAAGTACAGATTCTTGCCGGGGTATATGTGACGGATGCCCTGACGGAATGCTGCCAGAGTGTCCGGACCCGGAGGCTGCAGCAGGCACTGATGGAACTGTCCGGAGATATTGTCATGCAGTCGGATCTGGTGGCGGCACTGTCAGATTTTCAGCAGAAATTCGACAACCGGCAGATCGACGCCCTGTGTATTACCCTGATCCAGGCGGGAGAATCCGGACAGGCAGTGGATTTATTAAAAGACATGGGGGAACAGTTGAAAGATATGGAGCTTGCTGTGCTGCAACAACAGAAAAGTGCACTGGACCGCAGTATTACCTTTTATCAGCTGGGTATGTTGGGAACGGTGCTGGGAATTATTTTATACGCCTGTGTGGGATATATGTTCCGGGCTGCGGTGCAGTTTTAATGTAACTATAAATTGGAAGAGAACAGACAGAGAAAGGAAGAAAAGGATGAAAAAATTACAGAAGATCTGGGAAAAAGTAAGAGGACATGCCATGCATCGGGAGCAGGGGATTGACGGGATCCTGGTGACAGTGGGACTATGCATCATTGCCCTGTTATTGTGTGTCGTGATGAAGGATAGCCTGACATCATTTATACAGACCATTGTTTCAGCGATGCAGACCAAGGCAGCGGACATTCTGACAGGGGTATAGACAGGAGAACAACATGGAGGAACGAGGAAAACATCCCGGTAATGTGGGGGAACTTTTGACAATGGGCATGTGTGTACTGGCGCTTACCGTTGTAATGCTTGGTTATATGGAAAATATCAGGATGATCCAGACAAAGGCAGCAGTGGGACAGTTGGCGAGAGCCTATTTGCTGAAGATGGAGACCGTGGGATATCTGGAGGCACCGGATCGGGTACAACTGACAGCAGAACTGGAAGCAGTGGGACTGACACAGATCGATTATGAAGGGAGTACTCTGGAGCCCGTAGGATATGGGAATCCCATCGTTCTTAAGATTCATGGAAGACTGGGAGAAAATTATGAAATACAGGAGAAGAGAGTCTCTACTGCAAAAAATTAAAAAAGAACAAAAAAATTTCGGGAGGGAGAAGGGACAGGTCTCCTGGGTGCTGGGATTGTTCTGGATATTGTTTCTGGCGATCCTGTTGTGCATGCAGTTACAGGTGGCTTTGTACCGGGCATCCTCCATGTATCTGGAGGATGCACTGGCCCTGTCCAATCTGGCATCGGCAGTCATTGATATTAAGGAATACGGAAGAACCCACGGAGTACGGATCACGGATCCGGAACAGGCCTATGATGAAAGATACTGTCAGGCAGTACGGGACAATCTGGGATTAGATGACAACTATGAAGCGGCAAATCATAAGCTGATCTCCGGCCGGGTACAGATATGCAACTACACCATCTATAACGTGAAGGGGCAGAAAGTCAGTGTATGGGAGCGAAATGACAGTGGACAGATCGGGGAATGGCAGGGGAGCCTGGGTGAGGTAAGAACACCGGAAGGCCAGATCGTGGAAAAGACAGGTGTATATAGTGAGATCAGTTATCCGATGGAAGGATTTCTTGGAATCACTGTCACTGCCCGGAAGAGCAAACTGGTGGATATTATAAGTGATCATGATGGAGAGGAGATACATGAAGAAACAGAAAATGAATCAGAAATGGAAAAACAGGATCTGGACCGGTAGTATTCTGGCAGCTTTTCTGGCTGCAGTGGGAGTATTTGCCTTCCTGCTGCAGACAGAGAAAAAAGTACTTGCGGAGTATGAGAAGGAGCAGGTATGTGTAGTGAGGATGCAGATCGCCAGAGGAGAGAAGATCACGGAAGAAAATGCAGGAAAGTATCTTGCAGTGGCGGAAATCGATAAGAGTATTGTGCCTGAGACGGCTCTGAAGGATGCGGAAGGTGCCGTCGGGAAAATAGCGGTTTACGAAGTGGAAGAGGGAACCGTACTGACTGCCGGTATGCTGCGGGAAGAGGCGGAAATCACCGGGCAGATGACAGAACCTGTGATTGCAGGATTCCGTGCGGAGGATCTGTATCAGGTAGTAGGGGGCGTCCTGCGTGCGGGCGACAGGATCCACATATATTGTGTGGAGCAGGGAGAAATGGCGGATTCCGGGAAAATTTTATGGGAAAACGTGTGGGTACAACAGGTATTTGATCAGACAGGGACGGCAATCAGCGGAAGTGACAGTACCACGTCGGCACAAAGAATCAACATCTATCTGGATAAAGCGGATGTGAGTGGATTCTACAGTGCTCTGGCGCAAGGGTCTCTACGGGCGGTTAAAGTCTGTGACTGAACGGGAGGATACCTATGATGAGGAAAAAATGCTGTCTTATAGGGGTAACCGCTTTGCTGATCCTGGGAATTGCGGGGATGTTTACGGGACGTGCGGAAGCTTCGGAAACGGCAGTGAAAAAAACGATCCATAACAGTCCATATGTATTGTTTAGCCCGGACGGACAGGCATTTACGACCTGCGCCGGAGACCGGAACTATAAATGGTATGAAGATAATGACAGTACCACGATAGATACGGGAATAAAGTCATCTCTGCGGCCGCTGCAGACAGGGGAACATTATTATAACAGATATCGGCGTGGAGAGCTTGCTGTGGGGATGTGGAAAGTGGTGCACCGCCGGGGACACTGTATTCATAATTTGCCATGGGACCGGGAATGGCATGGTGTGCCTACCGGTGGAGAGGCGTGCATGCGTTATTATTACTCCGGCTGGAAAGCATTTTGTGCGGATTGTGGGGAGGCTTTGGAACAGGCAAATATCTATATGAGCAGAGAGGCCGCGGCATCCATAGAGTATTTGGATCTGGGAAGTGATGAAAGGCCAATGGGATATTACTATCGCTGCCCCTTTTGCAGGCATATGGAACAGGGCATTACATTTCTGGCACATCGGTGTAAAGGCATCTCCCAGAACCAGTACAAGGTGATCTATGATCCCAATGCCGATGAATATGCCGGATATATGAGCGAAAGCAGCCATATGTATAACAATGCAGCGGAATATGAGGGAGAAACGGTGATTCCGGTGACCCATCTGACAGAAAACAATTATACGCGGACAGGGTATCGGTTTACCGGCTGGAATACCAGACCGGACGGATCCGGGGATCATTATGCGGACCGGGCAGAGATCTGTAATCTGTCGGCTGCGGACTGGCGGAAAGCAAATCGTGAGACCTGGACTGCCGGAGACAATGGAAGAGTGACATTGTATGCCCAGTGGAGCAAAACAGAAAGCACACTTGTGATTGATGCAAATGGAGGAACCTATGACGGAATTGCGATATCGTCCATAACGAGCCCTTATGGGGAAAAATATGTTTTGCGTGGAGAGCTTGTTCAGCCGCCGGAGGGACACCGGGTATTTTTTGAGACCAATGGTGGCTCAGGGGTGGATCTGTTAGTGGGAACGATGCATCTTGTAGAGTGGATGAAGGAGATCCCTTTTCACGGACAGTTTGATGAGAACATCTATCTGTTCAGTGATCCGAACGGAACAACAGATACACTGAAAGCATTCTATCAGGCGGATCCGGTGATACTGCCAAAGGTTGACAGGAAAGGCTGGTCTTTTGGGGGCTGGTATTATGATCCGGAATTTTCCGTGCCTGCCGGAGGAGCGGGGGACCAGATCATACCGTCACAGGATATAACTCTGTATGCACAATGGACAGATTTAAGGCTGCAGGCGCTGGACAATTATAATGCGAATGGCGGGAAGGGCGCCGTAGATCTGTCCTGGACCCAGTCTGATCAGAAAGACAAGACCTACATACTGTATCAAAAAAGGGAGCGGGGGGCCTGGCTTCGGGTAAACACTGCGGAGGACATCGGCAGTACCACGGTGATAGATACGGCTTATGTCTGTGAAGAAGCTGAAAAGCAATATACAGTACCCTATACGGGGCTCTATACCATAAAGGCCATGGGAGCACAGGGAAAAAGTTACGGCTCCTATCCGGGGGGATACGGGGGAAGTGTATCGGGGACGTTCTGGCTGCAAAAAGGAGAATGTCTGACGTACAGGATAGGAGGACAAAATGGCTATTCCGGTGGAGGAAATGCATCGGATTATGGAAATGGAGGAGGAATGACCTCTGTAATATCGGATCGGAAGGGACTCCTGCTGATTGCCGGAGGTGGAGGCGGAGCATCCCCGGTCGGTGCAGGCGGAGCCGGGGGAAGTATGGAAAGTGTGATCCGGAGCAGACAGACCGGTGAGGACGGCATGGCCGGTGGCGGAGCGGGATATTTCGGAGGAACCGCCGGGGAAAAAATAGTGCATCATCACACGAATACCTGTTATAGGGACACTTCCTATACTCCGGGACTTGGCAACTGGGAATATTATATACGAGGAAAAAACTGTTATGCCGATGAGATAAGATATTCTTCGCAATACTATGGACATACAACAAACGATGACGGTGATCCCTGCATAATGGTCCGGGCAGGCTGGGCCAGAAACGGATATTCTCCCTATGATCAGAGATGGAATGTGTCCGGATATCAGGGGATTCCCACGAACGGGAACACTACTCTTAATCTGTCGTATTTCTGCGAAGGCTGGGGAAGCGTCGGAGAAAACATATGCGATCTGGATTATTTTCCGGAATCCCGGGAACCCTCCAGTTTTGTGGTTCTGGATCAAAACGGAACAAGAATTGCAGCCGGTAATTTTAGCGAGTATCCTTATACCGGATATTATAAATGGAACAACATCGACAGAGTTGGCTCCAGTGAGTTTCATCAGACATTATATATAGCCTTGCCTGAGGGAACGACACATGTATTTGTTCATTTGCAGTTCCATTTGCAGGGGAGCGTCTGGGTTACTGCGGGAATTAACGGATTGAGTTTCAGCGGTGGAAGAACCCTGATCTGCGGATATGAGGAAGGACAGGTGCTGTCTTCCAGACCGGCATACGGCGGAAGCAATTACGTCAATACAGAATATGCGAAAATGTATGAATCCCGGAACGGGGTACGAAGCGGTGACGGAATTCTTATGCTACAGGCAAAAAACATAGGTTATCAGGACAGCCTCGAACTGGACGGAGTTACGGCAACAGATCATGCGGCTCCCGATAAAATTTCGGAAGAAGTGACGCGGGAAGCTTTGGATGATATGACGGTAAGAATCACGTGGACGGAACCGAAAGACAACGGTACGACTTATTACCACAGGCTGGAGTCCTACCTGACCGGAAGTACAGTCGTGTTATGCGATTCCAATATCACCAAAAATACATTAGTGAGTGGGGTGAAGGGATACTACTATCTGGTGGATCAGGAGAAAGCTACGGTGGTAACAGACCGTGCAAATTATATAAAAGCTCCTTCGGCAGATATAAAAACCATGGCGGCAGTACAGTATCTGCATATTGCCGCGGTAGACACGGCCGGAAATGTGGGTGTGACTACCCATATCCCCATAGATGAGACAGAAGTGCCGTGGAAAATTTATACCAGACAGTTAGTCATTGACGAAAACGCAGATAATGTATATCTCACAGCAGAAAAAAGCTGGTATGTACGGGCAGATGGGAAGACTCCGTTCACACTGACAAATGAAGCCTGTATGGAAGGTGTGCCGAGTTCCCGGTATCAGCTGAGTGAGACGATTTATGAAACGATATTGAGTGACGGAAGCGTAGCAAGAAGCAGGATACGGACACCGCTTTCAGAGGTGGCAGACGGACCGTTGCGCACGGATGCCTCGAAATTGACCTATGCGACGGAAGGAACGGTTGTATTGCAACAGTTTCCTTATTCCTATACTGTACGATCTGAACAAAATCGGAAACTTGTCGGTGTGCAAAAATTTGTGATCGGCGGGGAACTGTCCGGGCAGAGGATACAGGTAATTCCGGCAGCGGGAGTAAATCCGGGAACGGATAAGGCGGTATATTCGGATCATGCGCAGGATGAGCACAATAAGATTACGCTGATTGCTGACGGAGAGGCACCGGTGATCCGCGGTATGGAGATTCTGGAGAATCGGGATCTGATCGATCGCAGAGAGGGAGACATTACGATCCGGGCAACTGCGGAGGATCTGGGCAGCGGACTAAGGAAATTCTATCTTGTGATTGACAATAAAGACAATGATATTTCCAGAACTTATACACCGGAAGCGGACAGCTGCATTACCATCACGATTACAAAGGATGATCCGATCTTTAGCGGTGATTTTACAGTGTTGGGATATGCGGTGGACAATGTGGGGAATGAATGCAGCAATACATACGGAACTACGGAATTTGCTCTGGAAAGCAACATAGAACGTGTACTGGAACCGAAGGAACCGGTGTTTAAATGCGGAGAAAGCGGAGTGCTTACGTTTACCACCTGGGGATATGCCGACCGGGTAGAAGTTATTTTCCCGGAGGCCATGACCGCTCTGGATCCCACATTAAACAGAATTTACGATTATACGGAGACTCCCGGGTACAGAATCACGGAACAGTTGCCCTTTATGGTGCCGTTGTATACACCGGAGAATCAGAAAATGGAGATCACGGTGCGGGCCTATAAAGGAGACAGGAAACTGGAAGATCATCCGACGATCAGCGTGATCGGTGTATCGGGGACGGTGCTGGATGAATTACGCACCCGGCTAAGGTAGGGAGGATGAGGATTCTATGGTACTGGTCGGAACGTTATGGGGGATTTTCACAGGAGCCGTGATCTACGGCAGCATGACCTGGTTATTGCATCTGGCGGATTCTGAGAAGACAGCGCCCGGCATAAAGAGTAAGAGAAACCTCCCGGTGGGGCTTGCCCTGGGAAATGCCGTTGTTGTGACCGCTGTATGTGAACTGGAGAGAAAACTGGGAGCTTTTGCGGGAGAATATCTATCCTTCCGTATGGGGGCAGAGGGAATCCTGTTAAGCCTTCTGGCCGGAGGGCTGCTGGCGGCGGCCTGCATGGATGCAGAGAACTGCTATGTGTATAATTATGTATGGTGGTGGTGCCTGCTGTGGACAGGGATATTGTCAGTATTTCCTGCGGGAGGACAGTATACGGACGGCGGTCTGTGGAGGAGCACAGACGGGATCTGTATCCGGCAGGCGGCAGCAGTACTGGTGTTTATAGCTCTGCAACAGTGCCTGTTTGCCCGGATGTACGGGAGAGCCGACAGCCATGCATTCTCTGTATGTGCCCTGATCAGCTGTCGGTGGAGGGCCGGAATGCTGTGGTTCCTGATCCATATGCTGTCGGCGGTGGCATTATTGGCCGTCATACAACTGTGGAAGGGAAATGTGACCCGCGGCGGAAAGCTGCGTACGCCGAAGCCGTTTATTCCTTATATTATTATAACCTTCTGGGGGGAAATACTGTGGACGCTCTGCCTGCGGGGCGGGCTGACGCATATTTATGCATAAACAGTTGCGTATTTCCCCGAAAGGTGCTATAGTAATCAAAGTTTAAGGACGGCTGTCGTCCCTGAAAAACAGACAGGAGGATAATATTATGAAAAAAGCAATCGCAATGTTACTTGCAACCGTAATGTGTACAGCAATGCTGACCGGCTGCGGTTCTGATTCCGCAGCAAACGAGAGTTCTCAGGCTTCTGAGAGCAGTGTGGCAGAGACTGCCGCAGCAACCACCGAAGCAGCAGCCACCGAGGCAGCTGATAAGACAGAGGGTGGCGTATTGGTATTCGGTACCAACGCAGAGTTCCCTCCCTTTGAGTATGTAGGAGATGACGGAGAACCCGACGGATTCGACGTAGCTCTGATCAAGGCAGTAGGCGAGAAGCTGGGCAAGGAAGTCCAGGTGGAGAATATGGAGTTCGATTCTCTGGTAAGTTCTATCGGCAACAGAATCGACGGTGCTATCGCAGGTATGACCGTTACCGAAGAGCGTAAGGCAGAGGTGGATTTCTCCGATCCTTATTACGAGGCCGTACAGTATGTGATCGTAACAGCGGATTCCCAGATTGCAACCGCTGATGATCTGAAGAACAAGACCATCGGTTGTCAGCTGGGTACTACCGGTATGTTCCTGGCAGAGGATATTGAAGGTGTTACCGCACAGACCTACAACAGAGCCGTAGACGCTGTAAACGATCTGGTAAACGGCAGAGTAGATGCAGTGATCATCGACAAGAACCCCGCAGAGGTATTCAATACCAAGTTCGAGGGCAAGGTCAAGATCATGGACGGTGCAAACTTCGGTTTTGAGACTGAGGAATATGCGATCGCACTTCCCAAGGGAAGCGATCTGGTGGGCCAGGTAAATCAGGCACTGGCAGACCTCAAGGCAGACGGTACCTTTGATGCCCTGGTAGCCCAGTACATCGGGGAATAGTACAGACGAAACTGCTGCAATATTTATACAAAATATACATGAAAAAGAAGAGAATGACTTGTGCCATTCTCTTCTTTTTGCTATATTAAGGTAGGCAATATATACTGTTTGACCAATCGTACCCTTATACATTCACAAGAAAGGCATAGGAAATAACATGCAAAATATCTGGCAACATATTTATGCAGCCTTCATCGAAGCGGACAGATGGAAGCTTTACCTGAAAGGACTGGGAGTAACCTTAGAGGTTTCTTTTTATGCGGCACTGCTTGGTATCCTGATCGGAACCATAGCGGCATTTTTGAAATTATCCACGAGGAAGAACGGATCCCAGACTATAGCGTCCCGAATTGCGAGCGCTTATATTGATATTATCCGCGGAACCCCTACCACGGTACAGCTGTTGATCATGTGGTCCGGTATTCTGGCTACCTGCAAGAACAGCGTGCTGATCGCCAGCCTGACGTTCGGCATCAACTCCGGAGCTTATGTGGCGGAGATCGTCAGAGCCGGTATTCTGGCAGTGGACAAGGGACAGATGGAAGCGGGCAGATCTCTGGGACTGAACAAATTCCAGACCATGCGCTACATTGTGATTCCCCAGGCCTTCAAGAGCATTCTGCCGCCGCTGGGCAATGAATTCATCGTTCTGATCAAGGAGACCTCTATTGTAGGTTATGTGGGAATGAGCGACCTTACCCGTGTGGCCAACCAGATGACCTCCAAGCTGTTTGATGTATTTACACCGTTACTGGGTATTGCATTCATCTATTTTGTACTGACCAAGGTACTGTCCATTCTGCTTGCAAAACTGGAAAGGAGACTGCGTAAGAGTGATAATCGTTAAAGATCTGCATAAAAGCTTTGAAGATAATCAGGTATTAAAAGGAGTGAACTATCACATTCACCCCGGTGAGAAGATCGTAGTGGTAGGACCTTCCGGCTCCGGTAAAAGTACATTTTTGCGTTGCCTGAACCTCTTGGAGAGACCCACCAGCGGTGAGATCTGGTTCGACGGACAGAAGATCACGGATCCCAAGATCGACATCAACAAGGTCCGTCAGCATATGGGCATGGTGTTCCAGCATTTTAACCTGTTCAATAATCTGACGATTATGAATAATATTACCCTGGCTCCGGTGAAATTAAAACTGATGAGCGAGGAAGAGGCAAAAGAGAACGCCCTGAAGCTGTTAAAGAGAGTAGGGCTGGAGGAAAAGGCAGATGCCTATCCTGCGTCCTTAAGCGGCGGACAGAAGCAGAGGATCGCCATTGTCAGATCCCTGGCAATGAATCCCAAAGTCATGCTGTTTGATGAGCCCACCTCCGCACTGGATCCGGAGATGGTAGGAGAAGTACTGGAAGTTATGAAGGAGCTGGCAGAAAGCGGTATGACCATGGTGGTTGTTACCCATGAGATGGGATTTGCCAGAGAAGTGGGTACGAAGGTACTCTTTATGGACGGCGGTAATATCGTGGAGGAGAATACTCCGCAGGAATTTTTCTCCAATCCCCAGAGCCCCAGATTACAGGAGTTCTTATCCAAAGTGCTGTAGGAGCAGGAGGCCGCGCGGAAGGCGGGAACGGAGATTCGGAATGATTACGATATCTTTGTGCATGATTGTAAAAAATGAAGAACGGATCCTGGCCAGATGCTTAGACAGTGTAAAGGATCTGGTGGATGAGATCGTTATTGTGGATACGGGATCTACGGATGCCACGAAGCGGATCGCAGCCGGATATACCGATCATATATACGATTTTAAGTGGGTCGATGATTTCAGTGCGGCGAGAAATTTTGCCTTTTCCAAGGCAACGAAGGAATACATTTATTCCGCGGATGCGGATGAAGTACTTTCGGAAGAGAACAGGCAGAGGTTCCGCCTGTTAAAGGAGACACTGCTCCCGGAGATCGAGATCGTCCAGATGAAATACGGCAATCAGCTGCAGAACGGCACTGTGTACAATTTCGATGAGGAATACCGGCCGAAGCTGTTCCGCAGACTGCGGAGCTTTGTGTGGGAGGAACCGATCCATGAGACGGTACGGCTGGAACCGGTCATCTATGACAGCAACATTGTCATTACCCATCTGCCGGAGCAGAACCATGCGGGAAGGGATCTGGCGAATTTCCGCAGGCAGACCGCACAGGGAAGACAGCTTTCCAGAAGACTGTACGGAATGTATGCCAGAGAATTGTTCCTGGTGGGAGAGGCACAGGATTTTCTGGAAGCGGAGGACTATTTCCGGGCGGAGGTCTCTTCCCCGGACAGAAATCCGGATGAGATCACGGAGGGATGCTGTGTGGTGGCCAGAGCAGCCAGACTGCGGGGAGACACCGTGACGTTTTTTAAGTATACCTCCAAGGTGATCGCGGGGGAAGGTTGTTCGGAGATCTGCTGTGAACTGGGACATTTCTATGAGGAAACATCAGATCCGGAGGAAGCGGCCGTCTGGTATTACAATGCGGCCTACGAGACACAGCCGGTGCTGGCGCTTCGAAGCACCGAAGAAGAACCGCTGGAAGGACTGATCCGGTGTTATGAACAGTTGGGACTTCCGGAGCAGGCAGAAAGCTATGCGGAAGAGTTAAAACAGCGACAAAATGGGAAAAACAGATAAATGCCCGGCACACTGGGCAAAACAGTAATAAAAAGTGTGCGGAATGAGGAGTAAACAAAAATTATGAAGTGGGAAGAAAATGTACGCAAGGTGGTGCCTTATGTGGCAGGCGAGCAGCCGAACCGCCCGAACATGATCAAGCTGAATACGAATGAGTGTCCCTACCCTCCTGCCCCCGGAGTGCGGAAGGCAGCAGAAAATATGGAGAGTACGGCACTGAGACTGTATCCGGATTCCAATGCGCAGCCGCTGGTGGACGCTCTGGCTGCGTATTACGGTGTGAAGCCGGAGCAGGTATTTGTGGGCGTGGGATCCGATGATGTACTGTCCATGGCATTTCTGACATTTTTCAACAGTGGGAAGCCGATCCTGTTCCCGGATGTGACCTATTCCTTCTATGATGTATGGGCGGATCTGTACCGGATCCCGTATCGTACCTGTCCTCTGGATGAGAACTGGCATATCGATCCCGAAGATTACAAGCAGCACAACGGCGGTGTGATCTTCCCAAATCCCAATGCACCTACCGGTGTGGAGGAGCCTCTGGAACTGGTCGAAGAGATCCTGCGGGCCAATCCGGACGTGGTGGTCATCGTGGATGAGGCTTATGTGGACTTTGGTGGCAGAAGTGCGCTGCCGTTACTGGAAAAATATGAAAACCTTCTGGTGGTACAGACCTTTTCCAAGTCCAGAGCCATGGCGGGAATGCGTATCGGTTTCTGCATCGGTAATGAGAAGCTGATCCACTACCTGAACGATGTGAAGTTTTCCTTCAACTCCTATACCATGAATCTGCCTTCACAGATCATGGGCGTGGAGGCGGTAAAGGATGACGCCTATTTCAAGGCCACCACGGCAAAGATCGTGGCGACCAGAGAGCGGACCAAGAAGGCACTGGCAGATCTGGGATTTACTTTCCCGGACTCCAAAGCCAACTTTATCTTCGCTTCTCATAAGGAGGTTCCCGCGGAAGAATTGTTCCGTGCCCTTCGCACAGCAGACATCTATGTCAGACATTGGGACAAGCCCAGAATCGCCAATTCCCTGCGTATCACCATAGGTACGGATGAGGAAATGGACAGACTGATCGCTTTTTTAAAAGATTATCTGGAAAAGCGGGCATAATAAAACAATAAAAGGATTGGAGTAAACACATGTTAAAAAATTATTTGATTATTTTCCTGGTATCTATGGTTCCCCTGATCGAGCTGCGGGGCGCCGTTCCCATTGCCGTAGGCATGAACCTGCCGCTGCTTCCCAGCTACATCGTATGCATTCTGGGAAATATGCTTCCGGTACCTATTATCTTCTTTTTCGCAAGAAAAGTACTGGAGTGGGGTGCGGACAAGCCGGTGATCGGCAAATTCTTCACCTTCTGTCTGGAAAAGGGACACAAGGGCGGTGAGAAATTACAGGCCAAAGCGGGCAGAGGTCTGTTCGTGGCGCTGCTTCTGTTCGTGGGAATCCCCCTTCCCGGAACCGGTGCCTGGACCGGAACCCTGGCAGCCAGCCTGTTAGACATGGATTTCAAGTCCAGCGTCATTGCGGTCATGGGCGGAGTGGTTCTGGCCGGTGTGATCATGGCGCTGCTCAGCCTGGGAGTCTTCGGTGCATTGGGGACTATTTTCTAAAAAAACTGGAGATGCTGTAACTATGAAGAATACAGAAGAGATCTATACAGACTTTGCAAGAGTATATGACGAACTGATGGACAACACTCCCTATGAGATGTGGTGCGAACGTCTGGATCAGCTGATCGCGGCTTACGGAGTATCCAGACCTACACGGGATGCGGAAGGAATTCTGGATTCCGAACGGAATCTGGTAGTGGATCTGGGCTGCGGCACCGGGACATTGACGGAACTGCTGTACCGGAAGGGCTATGACTGTATCGGCGTGGACAATTCCGAGGAGATGTTGGGCATTGCCATGGAGAAAAAGACAGAGAATGGTTCGGAGATCCTCTATCTGTGTCAGGATATGCGGGAACTGGATCTGTATTCCACCGTGGGAACCGTGATCAGCGTATGTGACTCCGTGAATTATATTCTGGAGGAAGAGGAACTGTTACAGGTATTCGGACTGGTGAATAATTATCTCTACCCCGGCGGTATATTTATCTTTGACTTTAACACAGACTACAAATACCGGGAAGTCATCGGCAATACGACGATCGCAGAGAACCGGGAGGATTGCAGCTTTATCTGGGAGAATTACTATGATCCCGAAGAAGAGATCAACGAGTACGACCTGACAGTCTTCGTGCAGGAGGAAGGCGAGACCTTCCGTAGATTTACCGAGACCCATCTGCAGAGGGGTTATACCGTGGAGCAGATGCGAGCCCTTGTGGAACAGGCCGGACTGAAGGTTCTCGAAATTATGGATTCCGATACCGGTGAAGCGGCGACGGAGACCAGCGAAAGGGTATATATCGTAGCAAAAGAGCAGCAGAAAGTGCTGTAGACAGAAAGGTACGTGGAATAAAAATGAAGGATTATATGGTACGGGCAACCGCAGCAAATGCGCAGATCCGTGCATTTGCCTGCACGACGAAAGAGACAGTGGAGACGGCGAGAGCGGCTCACAATACCAGTCCTGTGGTAACGGCGGCGTTGGGAAGACTGCTAAGCGCGGGAGCCATGATGGGCAGTATGCTGAAAGGCGGGGATGAACTGATCACACTCCAGATTAAGGGAGACGGCCCTGTCGGCGGACTGACGGTCACAGCGGATGGAAACGGTCATGTAAAGGGCTATGCCAATGTGCCGGATGTGATCCTGCCTGCCAATGCCCAGGGCAAACTGGATGTGGGCGGTGCTGTAGGCGCAGGTGTCTTGAGCGTGATCCGGGATATGGGACTGAAAG
Source organism: uncultured Acetatifactor sp. (assembly GCA_934436435.1). Lineage (GTDB taxonomy): Bacteria > Bacillota > Clostridia > Lachnospirales > Lachnospiraceae > Acetatifactor. Next base: position 90,377 of record CAKSAN010000006.1, read on the forward strand.
ACCCTTATGTGGGACAGACAGAACTGCAGACCGGTGAGATCGCAGAGGATCTGACGTATTATTTTGCGGTATCCGAGCAGGTGCCTTCCGTGGTAGGCCTGGGGGTACTGATGAACAGAGACAATACGGTGAGACAGGCCGGTGGATTTATCGTACAGCTGATGCCTATGGCGGAAGAGGAAGTGATCGGCAGGCTGGAAGAGAATATCAAGAACCTCTCTTCCGTGACAGCCATGCTGGATGCCGGGAAGACACCGGAGCAAATGCTGGAAGTGCTGCTGGCCGGAATGGATCCGGAGGTCACCGATACGCTTCCCGTGGAGTTCTCCTGCAACTGCAGCAAGGACAGGGTGAAAAAAGCGCTGATCAGCATCGGAAGAGAAGAACTGCAGTCCATGATCGATGACGGAGAAGATATTGAAGTGAACTGCCACTTCTGCAATAAGAATTATAACTTTACCGTGGATGAATTGAAACAGATGATCCAGTAACGGATTCCGTAAAGTGAGGAAGCTTATGAAACAGGGATTTGTCAAAGTAGCATCCGCCACACCGGCGATCCGGGTGGCGGATCCGGTCTATAATGCACAGGTTATCTGTGCGCAGGCAAAAGAGGCGGCGGAACACGGGGCGAAGATCGTAGTGTTTCCGGAGTTATGCATTACCGGATACACCTGCAACGATCTTTTTTTGCAGAATCTTCTGCTAGAGAAAGCGAAAGAAGCGCTGCTTACGATCGCAGGGGAGACCGGATCGCTGGAAGCATTGCTTCTGGTGGGACTTCCCGTGGAGAAGGACGGCCGTCTGTATAATGTGGCTGCGGTATTGTATCAGGGCAGGATCTTAGGGATGGTTCCCAAGAAAAACATCCCGATGTATGCGGAATTCTACGAGGGCAGACATTTTACGCCGGGAGAGGAGACCGTGACGAATTACCGTCTGGGGGAACAGGAGATTCCCTTTAGCACGAATCTGCTGTTTCGCTGTGAGGAGCTGCCGGAACTGGTGCTGGGATGCGAGATCTGCGAAGATCTGTGGGTGGCAGAGCCGCCGTCCACGTCCCATGCGCTGATGGGAGCCACGGTGATCGCCAATCTGTCGGCTTCCAATGAGACGGTATCCAAGGACGACTATCGGATCCTTCTGGTGAAATCCGCCAGCGCGAGACTCCTGTGCGGATACATCTATAGCTCCGCCGGGGAAGGGGAATCCACTCAGGATCTGGTATTCGGCGGGCATGACCTGATCGCGGAGAACGGAACACTGCTGGCACAATCCACCCGCTTCTCTACGGGGATCCTCTACGGAGATCTTGATGTGCTGAAAATAAGCAGCGAGCGCAGAAGAATGGGAACCTTCGGGAAGAGACCCCTAAAGCCCTATCTTACGGTTCCTTTTTCCATGGAACTTACGAAGACTACGTTGTCCCGGAAATTCGCACCCCACCCCTTCGTACCGGAGGATGCGGCAGAACGTAACCGCAGATGCGAGGACATCTTATCGATTCAGGCCTATGGCCTGAAAAAGCGATATGAGCATATCGGATGCAGGACAGCGGTTCTGGGAATCTCCGGGGGACTGGATTCCACGCTGGCGCTTTTGGTGACGGTACGCACCTTTGACCTGCTGGGACTTCCCAGAGAGGGAATCATTGCGGTGACGATGCCCTGCTTCGGAACGACGGACCGGACCTATGAGAATGCCTGCCTGCTGGCGAAGACGTTGGGGACCACCCTGCGGGAGGTGGACATCCGGCAATCCGTCACCGGACATTTCGCAGACATCGGACAGAATATGGAGTGCCATGATGTCACCTATGAGAACGGGCAGGCCAGAGAGCGGACCCAGGTGCTGATGGATATTGCCAACAAGGAGAATGCACTGGTCATCGGCACGGGAGATATGTCGGAACTGGCTCTGGGCTGGGCGACTTATAACGGAGATCATATGTCCATGTACGGCGTCAATGCCGGGGTACCGAAGACCCTGGTGAGACATCTGGTGGATTATTATGCCGATACCTGCAACAATGCAGAGCTTACCGCAGTGCTTAAGGATGTGCTGGATACTCCGGTGAGTCCGGAACTGCTTCCGCCGGTGGAGGGGAACATTGCACAGAAGACGGAAGATCTGGTAGGTCCTTATGAACTGCACGACTTCTTCCTATATTATATGCTGCGGTGCGGATATGCGCCGGACAAGATCTACCGGATCGCAGGAGAGACTTTCGCAGGAAAATACGAGGATGCCACGATCCGGAAGTGGCTGAAGAATTTCTACCGGAGATTTTTCGCACAGCAGTTCAAGCGTTCCTGCCTGCCGGACGGCCCCAAAGTGGGAAGCGTGGCCCTGTCGCCCAGAGGAGATCTGCGGATGCCCTCAGATGCCTGTGCACGGATCTGGCTGGAGCAATTGGAGAAAATATAAAAATATTGTTAAAAATTCGTCGAAATTCTTAATTTTCTGTTTTTTACTTGAAATAGGAAACGGGAAATCGTATATTAGACCTATACCAATTATTGAGGATACGTGGAGGAATAAATATGACTAAGGCGGAGATTTTAAAGAAAGAAATTTTAAGACAGTACCGTAGTGTCAGACAGTTTGCCATGGAGATGAATATTCCCTACAGCACACTGGTGACTGCTCTGGAGCGCGGAATTGAAGGGATGGCGTACGGAACAGTGATCAAGATGTGTGACAAGCTGAGTCTGAATCCGGTGGATTTCTCCTCTCTGGAGAGAGATGCCTCTCTGGGAGCGCAGCTTCTTGAGAATCGTGTGATGCAGAACTATGTGAAGCTGAACCAGACGGGCAGAGACAAGATCCTGGATCTGATGGATGACTTTGCGCAGATCGACAAGTACAAGGCCAAATCCAAAAAAACTAAATAAGTAACTCATAAGTTAAGGAAAAAATAACAGCTACTGTCGCAATCCCCGGAAGGGAATTAACAGTAGCTGTTGAACATCATGCCGCTGTAAGCGCTGGTGATATAAGGACTGGCAAAATTGTGACCGGGATTTTTGTAGGCCACAATTTTTTTGTCTACATAATCCATGGGATTCAGCGCAACCTGATCACTTTTCTTCAAAATAGAACTGCTGAAGTCCTTTAGAACATCAAAGCCGGACAGATCGTTCCCGGATTCTGCGGCAGTCTGCCGCAATACTTCATCATTGACCGAGAGAATACCGTCTTCCTGCAGGTGCATTCCCATATTTTCCAGAGAACTGCCGTAGCGGGAGGCAATCGAGGAAAATTCCCGGATCAGCTGTCTGCTTCTGGACTGTGTCTCCAGATAGGAGGAAGCGTTCCGGATGAATTCGTTGTAACTGCCCACCAGCTGGACGATGTTGTCCGTGATGGACTCCGTATCTGTCTTCAGTCCCACATGTACGGGCTTATCCTCCGGGCTGACAGCTTTCAACTGTACATCGAAGAGCTTTCCTATGGTGAAATGGTTGGAGGAAGCGGTACGCGCCTCTCCGTTCAGAAGGAAAGCGGCATCCCCGGAGGGATGGCTGATGTAATTCAGACCCAGATAATCCACGGCACCGGCGGTCTTGCTGGTATGATCATCGCTGACCCGAAAATGATTGGCCTTGCCGTTCGGTACACCAGTGGCGTCCGAAGTCAGCCGCAGGGCATAGCGGGAGTCGGATTCGGCCACATCGGCGGTGATGCCGATGCCGGCGTTATTGATCAGGCGGGACAGACGTTCCGTGATTTGTCGGTTCGTATCTCCTTCGCCAATATTGAACTGGAATTCATAGTTCATGTCATTGACTGCAATATCAAAAGAATAGGTAGCGGGAGAGAGCGTCGCAGGCAGATCCGGAAGGAAGTACCCCAGATTCTCCTGTGGTGTGGCGAGCTGCTGCACCTCCAGATCAAATTCCGGAGAGACACCGGTGGAATCGGAGCCGATATAGGACACTTCCACAACATCGTTGTCTGTAGAGTAAGCGCTCTTTTTGCGGAACAGGCCATCCTTTTCCAGACCGCCGATCTGGGCGATGGAGTTGTGAAGCTCTCTTGCGTTCTCCTTCAGGTCCACAGCGTAGTGCTGCGTGTCCTTGCTGGTGGTAGGAAGATACCAGGGAGCATCCTTATTCAGCTTCACGATGGAATTGTATACGTTACGAAGCTCGCTTTTCTTATGTGTGTCATATTTCGTCACCTGCTTCGACGCATAGCTCGTTAGGTAGTTATTATAGACAACATTCAGTAATCCACCCATAGGTATCTCCTTTCTCCCCGCGGGTTAATGGGGCATTTAAGCAAAGTAACCCACTTTTATGAGGTCATTATAGCATAATAAATAGGAAGAAACAAGAAAAACAGCGTAAATTTACTACCCTGCATCACAGTTTTATGGGAACGGCGATCTGTGTGATATAGTCTGCTTTATTTTCCCCACGGTTTGGCGGACCCTCGAGATAGATGGAACGGAAGGATCCCGTTACGCAGATGTTATTTTTTTTCACATGCCTTTTCAGTGCGCGGAACGCTTTGCCGCTGTCCTCATAAGCGCCGCGGAAATAGACACACAGTGCCGGTGTCTCTGCGAATTCCATCCGTTCTTCTCCTGCAAAGCTGCTTTCCACAGGAATGCAGCACAGAAGATCCAGTACATCACAATCCGGTGACATCCGCATCGTGAACATCCTTGCGAGCATAGACATCTGACCGGTTCTTGCGGCGGCGATATAGGTATCATGCAGGTGCTTCGTAGCTTCGGCCACATCCCTGCACTGATACCGGCGGCAAAAGCATACCTGCTGCGGAAGAGTCACACTGTGGACCGTCAGGTCGCCGGGCTTCGAGGCCCGCACCTGCAGCAGCTGGATATTGCGGTCCACCACTGCCCGCAGCTCCAACAGCTTTTTCAGGTGGGCCTCAATATTGTCCGTCTGGTAATAGTATTCCGCAATTTCATTGAGGGACAGACCCAGTGCCTGCAGGGAGCGGATAGAGCGGATCTGAGTCATATTGTCTGCGGTATAGTAACGGTAGCCGGTGGCTTCATCCTTGACGGCAGGTGTCAACAGCCCCCTTTCCTCATAGACCAGAATGGTCTTTCGCGTTACGCCGAGTATTTTTGCGATTTCACCGATTTGAAATAAATTTTCATATTTTGTACTCATACTTTTTTCCCATTTTTTTTTCATTTTTTTCTTCAAAATACTTGACTTGTCCCTTAAGGGACGGTGTACAATAAGTATAACAAAAGGCAGACAGACTTACAAGGCATAAAGTGTAAATTTTTCTCAATTGTGAGAGTTCTATGCGTAAAATTATGCCTGTGGTTCACAGCCCCAAAGGATGGAAAGGAATAGAGACACCTATGAAGACAAAAGGATGGAAAGTGAAAAAAGGGATAGCGCGTGTGGCAGCAGCGGCTATGCTTCTGGGATTGCTTCCCATGACACCCGCGAATACGCTTACGGTGCAGGCCAAAGACAACCTGCCCAGTGTGGTGGGGTATGCGACGAAGGACGAACTTATGACGCTGTATACACCGAATTCTGATGGTTCGGCATCACAAAGTTATTTCAACACGTTGGTATTTGGTAAGGATGAAGGTGGAAATGCAATGACCTGGTATATCTTAGGCCAGGATGCCGGTGTGGAGGAAGATAATATTGTCATTTTTGCCACAGCTCCGATCATGCAGAGTAAGATGTTTTGGAAAAGTAATAATAATGCTAATATAGATAAATTGAAGGAGTGTGATTATGGAGGTAAGACTGTAGATTATGTCTATCAAACCCATTATGGAGTATCTGATATACGCGATGAGTTAAAAGAACTGGCAACGAATGCAAACTATTTTTCAGATACGGAACAGTCCCTGATGAATGCAACGAAGATCAGAACGTGGGATAGAAAATCAGACCTTTATTATACTGTAGCGGATAAGTTGTACTTGCTGGCGTGCGAACAACATGATTCGTATACCGAGGGTACCGCCCTTTGGGCAGGAAGTGGTGATCAGATAGTGCTTTCTATGAATTCGTATTGGAACAGCGGTGAATATTTTTGGCTTCGTACACCGAGAGATAATTATTTTGTGTGGTTTGCTTTACCAGGCAGAGGGTATTATGATCATAGTAGTAATATGATGGGATCTGGTGAGAACCCTGATGGCTTTTCCGTTCGTCCGGCAGCCAACCTGAATCTGTCCTCCGTTCTCTTTGCATCCGCTGTGCCGGTGCTCACAAGTGAGGAGGGACCGCAGAATGGCGAGCTGTATTATTATAGTAGTTCTAAGAAATCCCTGACCCTGAGAATGGACGGAACCGGAAAGAACATCGGAACGGTTATTTATGATGCGTACGGGAAGATTACAGCCACAAAGGATGAAAACGCAACGGGAGATGTGTGGCTTGTGGTGCAAAATCCTGCATACGGGGATACTTCGTACTACTACAGTACAAAGGTTGACGGAACCATGACGATAGACACTTCTTCGATTTCGGCGGCGAATCTGAAGAAGGCCGACCTGTCAAAGTGCAAGATCTGGCTGGAGACGGTAGAAGACGACGGTATGACTTACGCAGTGAATGCGACATACAGGGAACCGTTCCAGGCTCCGGCGGTATATAATATGAATATCGGCGCTACCCCTTTGTATACAGTTCCTTACGGATGGAATCAAAGAGACGGCGCAAAGGTATATTTTGGATATGATGACAGTCAGAATTTACCTGTGTTGTCCCGTGTGCTTGCAACACCGGACACACAGACGGTAACCGGCAGCAGCGTGCTGCTGCATAGTGATGGCGTTACACAGAAAGCGTTTAATGAACAGGGCAGCGCTGCATGGAAGGACAGCACTTTGGAAACGTTTTTGAATGAGGACTATTATGACAACAGCTTTACCGATGGGGAGAAGAGCGTAATAAAGGAGACAACGCTCAATGCCAGGACAGGCTATAAGGCAGGAGGGGGAAACTATTCCGACCAGGAGGCAACGGATCATCTCTTTTTGCTCAGTGCGTCGGAGGCTGATACATTGTATGATGATGCGGCTGCAAGAAAACAGAGGGAAGCCTGGTGGCTGCGTTCTAATGTAACGGGTTCTGCCACGGAGATTGCAACGGTCAATCCGGATGGCAATATCGTGAAAAATTCGTATACGGACACCGCTATCACCGTGAGCCCTGCCTTCAATCTGGATCTGTCTGCGGTACTGCTCACAACGGTAAAGGATGTGGACAAAACATCTCCCGTGGCGGCAGACAGTTCTGACCTGAGTGCTGTTTATGGAGGAGAGAAAGAATGGAAACTGACTCTGCGGGACCGCAATAAGAGCATTCAGCTGCAGGATAACCGGATCGTAACAGAGATTGACGGTACGATCAAAGTTCCTTATGTTTATACGGATAGCTCTGAGGTCAAAGAGAGTGTGAACCAGATATCCGTAATGGTCACGGACGGGGAATATACGGCTGCAGGAGCAAAGATTCTGTATTACGGAGCATTGCAGGGGGCAGAGACGAATCTGAATCCTACCGTTACCGGTACCGGTACCTTTGTGCTTCCGAATGCATTGAAGGATAAGACTCTGGGCAGTGATTATCATGTATATCTTCTTGCGGAGCATGTAAGCGGTGCCTGCAGGACGGATTATTCCAGTGAGCCTTATGAAATCAAGGAAATCAAAAAGCTGGTTGCCGTGGGTTCTGTGACAATCACAGGCATCGACGCTCCGGTAGCGGGAAAAGCACTGGATACAACGGCTGAATGTGCAACGGAAGGAGTAAGCATTCAGAGCGTTGAGTGGAAGACATCAGATCTTATGACCAGTGTCACAACAGCGGAATATGAAACAGGCTATGCCGTACTGGTAAATCTGAAAGCAAATGACGGTTATGTATTCAGCCCGGATGTTACGGGAACCTTGAATGGAACTGTGGCGGAAGTCGAGACGGATCTGACGAATAAAGACGGCACGATCACAGCAGCCATAGTGTGGATAAAGTTTCCCGAGACGGGAAAGGACAAGCTTGTAAGTATTACAGCTCCGTCATCCCGCATCGTGAAGAATGGAACGGCCTATGAGAACATGGGGCTGCCGACAACGGTGGCTATTGTGACCGAAGGTCAGACAGTGACGACAGCGGCGGTGGCATGGGATACAACGACCCCGGCAGCGGGAAGCTATGACCCGGCTCTGGAGACAGAACAGACGGTGACATTGAACGGCGCGGTGACATGTCCCGATACGATTGACACGAATGGAGTCTCCCTTGCTACGACGATCACCATAACCATAAGGGCAATGGATGCAACATCGCATTTCATCACGGTATCCTCGGGAGATGCGGGAAGTGTGTCTCCGGACGGCATCGTGGAGGTACCGGACGGAGGAAGCCAGACATTTACCATCACACCCAATGAAGGCTGCGAGGTCGATACTGTGAAGGTCGACGGTAACAGCGTGGGAGCGGTGACGAGTTATACCTTTGAGAATGTGACGACAGATCATATGCTGGAGGCACTCTTTAAGCAGAGCGGTGCACCGGTAGTTACGCCTGCACCGGTAGAGACTCCGGCACCGGCAGAGACTCCGACTCCGGCACCGGCAGAGACCCCTGCACCGACGGCGACCCCGGCACCGGCAGAGACGCCTGCACCGACGGCGACCCCGGCACCGACAGAGACTCCCGCACCGACAGCAACCCCGGCATCGTCGGGAGACTCGGACTCTTCGGAGGAACCGGAAGCAACGGCGACTCCGGCACCGACAGCAACGCCCGCACCGACGGCGACCCCGGCACCGGCGAAGACTCCCGCACCGACGAAGGCACCGGCAGAGACCCCGGCACCGGAAGCCTACCGGATCTTAGACGGCGCAAACAGCAAATGGGTGCTGAATGAGGACGGCAGCGTCATTATAAGAGGTAACGGAGAATTCAGTAAATTCACGGGAGTGAAGGTCGATGGCGAACTGATCGATGAGGAGAATTATACCGCATCGGAAGGTTCAACGATCATTGCGTTGAAGAAGGAATACCTTGACACTCTCCCGGAAGGACCCCACAGCTTTGAGATCCTTTGGACCGACGGTTCGGCGAATACGAACTTCCTGGTTGCGAAGAACACGGCTGACGGCCAGGAGAATTCCGGAAGCACTTCAGGTTCCGGTGACAAGGATTCGGCAGATGTCAGCGTACCGGCGAACGGTGGAGAGGCGGCAGTGACGATACTGCAAACGGATGAGAACGGCAGCAGCATACCCTGGGCGATACTTGTGGTTGGACTTGTAGTGCTGGCAGGAGCTGTAGGAGTGTTCATTTTCACACAAAAACGTAATTCTTAAGCGGGGCGGGGCGATCCGCCCCGCTGCTTATTACAATCTATTTATTATATTTTTTATTGTAATTTTGTAATGGATTGTTAAAATTGATGGAATTGCATCATTTTGGGGAAAACTGTTGACGTAGACCGCGGATTATGTTATAGTGTTCAAGCGAGATGAGATTTAGGTCTTTTTTTTATGCTTAAATTTAGAGATCAGAAAACACGTGGAGGTAGAAAAATGCGTACAAAAATTACTTTAGCATGTACCGAGTGCAAGCAGCGTAACTACAATACTACCAAGGATAAGAAGACTCATCCTGATAGAATGGAAACCAAGAAGTATTGTAGATTCTGCAAGACACATACATTGCACAAAGAAACCAAATAATCAGCCGTTCTAGCATGGGAGGTCGAAATGGGAGATTCCGCAGAAAAACAGAAGCGCCCCAGTTTCTTGAAAGGCGCAAAAGCTGAATTTAAGAAAATTTCATGGCCGGACAGACAATCAACATTGAAGCAATCCGTAGCGGTTGTTGCAATATCTGTTGTAGTGGGTGTGATTATTGCGGTTCTGGATTATTTTATCCAGTTCGGCGTAAACTTCTTAACATCATTATAGAGCGAGGGTGATTGTATGGCAGAGGCAAAATGGTATGTAGTCCATACCTATTCAGGATATGAGAACAAGGTCAAAGCCAATATTGAGAAGACCATAGAGAACAATAAGGGTCTGGCAGAACAGATCCTTGAAGTAAGAGTTCCTATGCAGGATGTCGTAGAACTGAAAGACGGCGCCCGTAAGACGGTCTCCAAGAAAATGTTCCCCGGTTATGTGCTTCTCAACATGGAGATGAATGATGATACCTGGTATGTCGTTCGCAATACCCGTGGTGTGACCGGTTTCGTAGGTCCCGGAAGTAAACCTGTACCTCTTACAGAAGCTGAGATGAAGCCTTTGGGCATTAAGACCGAGAATGTATCCATTGACTTTGGCGAGGGCGACAGCATCGCTGTTGTGACCGGAGTATGGAAGGATACCGTCGGCGTGGTGCAGAAACTGGACTATGGCAAACAGACAGCTACGATCAATGTAGAAATGTTTGGAAGAGAGACCCCTGTGGAAATCAGCTTTGCAGAGGTCAGAAAGCTTTAATAAGCTTACAAGGATATTTTTTCTCACGGATTCGTCCGGAGATAAAATATAAAGCTCTCGGATACCGCAAGGAGAAGAGAGTGGCAGCATGAAAGGAACGAGGAGTCGTTCCAGTGGGAGCAGGAGGCGAGCACTAGGGCAGCCTGCGCCGAATTACCACATTATAGGAGGTGCCACAATGGCAAAGAAAGTAGAAGGATATATCAAGTTACAGATCCCTGCCGGCAAAGCAACACCGGCTCCCCCTGTTGGTCCTGCACTTGGACAGCACGGGGTTAACATCGTTGAATTTACCAAGCAGTTCAACGCAAGAACAGCAGACAAGGGAGATCTTATTATTCCCGTAGTTATTACTGTATATGCAGACAGAAGCTTTAGTTTCGTTACAAAGACTCCCCCTGCAGCAGTACTGTTAAAGAAAGCCTGCAACATCAAGTCCGGTTCCGGCGTTCCCAACAAGACCAAGGTAGCTACCATTTCCAAGGCTAAGGTTCAGGAGATCGCTGAAATGAAGATGCCGGATCTGAATGCAGCAAGCCTGGAAGCAGCTATGAGCATGATCGCTGGTACTGCACGCAGCATGGGTATTGTTGTTGAGGAGTAACTTATAAATATTTGGGAGGCAATTAATATTGCCGCTGGAACCTAGGAGGTAAAATAATGAAACATGGTAAGAAATATACCGAAGCTGCCAAGCTGGTAGATCGCGCTACATTCTATGAGCCCAACGATGCTATCGCTCTGGTTAAGAAAACTGCAACTGCTAAATTCGATGAGACCATCGAGGTTCACATCAGAACCGGTTGTGACGGACGTCACGCTGAGCAGCAGATCCGTGGCGCAGTTGTACTGCCCAACGGAACCGGTAAGACTGTAAAAGTTCTGGTATTCGCAAAGGGCGATAAGATCAACGAGGCTGAGGCTGCTGGCGCTGATTATGTTGGCGGCGAGGAGCTGATCCCGAAGATCCAGAACGAAGGATGGCTGGACTTCGACGTTGTAGTAGCAACCCCTGATATGATGGGTGTTGTAGGTCGTCTGGGTAAGGTTCTCGGACCTAAGGGCTTAATGCCTAACCCTAAGGCCGGTACCGTAACCATGGATGTAACCAAGGCAGTTAACGATATCAAAGCCGGTAAGATCGAGTACAGACTTGACAAGACCAACATCGTGCATGTTCCCGTTGGTAAGGCTTCTTTCACTGAGGAAGCTCTGCAGGAGAACTTCAACGCACTTATGGACGCTATCGTAAAGGCTAAGCCCAGCGCATTAAAGGGTCAGTATTTAAGAAGCATCACCCTGACCAGCACCATGGGCCCCGGCGTTAAGGTAAGCGTAGCAAAGTTCTAATCTGATCTCTAATCTAATTAGATAACAAATGCCTAAGAGCCGCTCCACTGTTTACAGTGGGGCGGTTTTTTGTCGGCACGAGCTGTTGAAAATGAAATGGCGTCGTGATAGAATGAAGTTCACCCCATGAGGGTATAGTAAGCAAAAAGAGAAGGAGAAACCACTATGAACAAATATCAGGGAACCCAGACAGAGAAGAATCTCCAGGCGGCATTTGCCGGAGAATCCCAGGCGCGCAACAAATACACTTATTTTTCTTCCGTAGCGAAGAAGGAAGGCTATGAGCAGATCGCAGCCATTTTCTTAAAGACTGCGGACAATGAGAAAGAGCATGCAAAAATGTGGTTCAAGGAGCTGGGCAGCATCGGTGACACCAAAGCAAATCTTGCGGCTGCAGCAGAAGGCGAGAACTTCGAGTGGACCGATATGTATGAGGACTTTGCGGTGACCGCGGAGAACGAAGGCTTCCCCGAGCTGGCACAGAAATTCCGCATGGTCGGTGAGATCGAGAAGCGCCATGAGGACAGATACCGCGAGCTTTTGAGCAATGTGGAGACCGCAAAGGTATTCGAGAAGAGTGAAGTAAAGGTATGGGAGTGCCGCAACTGTGGACACATCGTGGTAGGCACCAAAGCACCGCAAGTTTGCCCCGTATGTAACCATCCCCAGAGCTACTTTGAAATTGAGGCACAAAATTATTAAATAATCCTTGACAAGCGAGGTCTCCTATGCTATTCTGTCTAAGGTTGTAAAACCATGCCGAAGACAGCAGGTGCAAGGGAGACCGAGCGTAAGTCCTGCCGAGGAGATAAGTATGATTATGTCATCTCTCTGTGTCTTCACGGAGGGATTTTTTATTTTATTCTTCTTATCGGCACAAAATCTATAAGGAGGTAAAGAAATGGCAAAAGTTGAATTAAAACAGCCTGTAGTAGAAGAGATTTCTGCTGGTATCAAGAATGCCCAGTCTGTAGTTCTGGTAGATTACCGTGGACTTACTGTTGAGCAGGATACCCAGTTACGTAAGAGCTTGCGTGAGGCAGGAGTCAGCTACAAGGTTTACAAGAACACCATGATGAACTTCGCGTTCAAGGGTACACAGTTCGAAGGTTTGTCCGAGTATCTGGAAGGACCCAGCGCAATGGCTTACTCTACCGAGGATGCAACCGCTCCTGCAAGAGTACTGGCTCAGTTCGCTAAGACTGCTGATAAGCTTGAGATCAAGGCCGGTGTGGTAGAAGGTACCGTTTACGATGCCAAGGGTATGGCTGCAATCGCTAACATCCCTTCCAGAGACGTACTCATCTCCAAACTGCTTGGCAGCTTACAGAGTCCTATCACCAATTTTGCACGTGTTATGAATCAGCTGGCTGAAAAAGGCGGCGCAGCAGCTCCCGCTGAAGAGGCACCCGCAGCTGAATAATAGTTGCAGCTAATGTGACAATCAATCAAAATATTTCAAATGGAGGAAATGAAAATGGCTAAATTAACAGCACAGGAATTAATCGATGCTATCAAAGAGTTATCTGTATTAGAGTTAAATGATCTTGTAAAGGCTTGCGAGGAGGAGTTCGGTGTATCCGCAGCAGCTGGCGTTGTTGTAGCAGCAGCTGGCCCTGCTGAAGCAGCAGAAGAGAAGACCGAGTTCGACGTAGAGCTGACCGAGGTTGGCGCTGAGAAGGTTAAGGTTATCAAGGTTGTTCGTGAAGTAACCGGTCTGGGCCTGAAGGAAGCTAAGGACGTAGTTGACGGAGCTCCTAAGGTTGTTAAGGAAGGCGCTTCTAAGGAAGAGGCTGAGGACATCAAGAAGAAGCTTGAGGAAGTTGGCGCAAAGGTTACTCTGAAGTAATTTTTAACCAGCATATGGCGGACCATGTGCCGGCACCTGCCGGTACATGGTTTTTCTTATTCGCATCTGTCTGTGATTAATTTTTAGAAATATCTATTCTTTTTAAATAATTCAAAATATTTCCTTGACGTATTTTCAACATTGTGATATTATGGATAGTGCACTATTGTGCGGTGCTATGCTTATTTGTCATGCATAAAATTTGACGTTTATATATACTGCATTGTTGCCGACGCAAAATAGGCTTTAAATCTGAAAGAACGGGGTGAAATGTCAATGGAAAAGAACAGAATACGTCCGATTGCCGGTACCAAGGTTATGCGTATGAGTTATTCAAGACAGGAAGAGGTTTTAGAGATGCCCAATCTGATCGAGGTCCAGAAGGACTCCTATCAGTGGTTTTTAGACGAAGGCTTGAAGGAAGTCTTTGACGATATCTCTCCGATTGCTGACTACAGCGGTTCCTTGAGTCTGGAATTTGTGGATTTTGAACTCTGCAAGGACGACGTGAAGTATTCTATCGAAGAGTGTAAAGAGAGAGATGCTACATTCGCGGCACCTCTTAAGGTTAAGGTTCGTCTTTACAACAAGGAGAAAGAAGAGATCAGCGAACATGAGATCTTCATGGGTGATCTTCCGCTGATGACCGAGACCGGTACTTTCGTGATCAACGGCGCAGAGCGTGTCATTGTCAGCCAGTTGGTTCGTTCTCCCGGCATCTATTACGGAATCGGACATGATAAGATCGGTAAGAAGCTCTTTACCTGTACCGTGATCCCGAACCGTGGTGCATGGCTGGAGTATGAGACAGACTCCAACGATGTCTTCTATGTACGTGTGGACAGAACCCGTAAGGTTCCCATCACTGTGCTGATCCGTGCACTGGGCATCGGTACCAATGATGAGATCCGTGAACTTTTCGGTGATGAGCCCAAGATCGAGGCAAGCTTTACCAAGGACACTGCTGAGAATTATCAGGAGGGTCTGTTAGAGTTATACAAAAAGATCCGTCCCGGTGAGCCTTTAAGCGTTGAGAGTGCAGAGAGTCTGATCAACGCTATGTTCTTCGACCCCAGAAGATATGATTTAGCCAAAGTCGGCAGATATAAATTTAATAAGAAATTAGCTCTGAAGAACCGTATCCGTCATCAGATCCTGGCTGCAGATGTAATAGATCCTTCCACCGGTGAAGTGATCGCGTCCGCAGGCGACAAGGTGACCGCAGAACTGGCTGATACCATCCAGAACAGCGCAGTTCCTTTCGTATATATTGAGACCGAAGAGAGAACCGTAAAGGTACTGTCCAACCTGATGGTGGATCTGACCCATTATGTAGACTGCAATCCCAGAGATTTCGGCATTCATGAACTGGTATACTATCCGGTTCTGGCACAGATTCTGGAAGAGTTCGGCGACGATCCCGAGAAGCTGGCAGAAGCTATCAAGAAGAACGTACATGAACTGGTACCCAAGCACATCACCAAGGAAGACATCCTGGCTTCCATCAACTATAATATGCATCTGGAGTACGGTCTGGGTAACGATGATGATATCGACCATCTGGGCAACAGACGTATCCGTGCGGTAGGTGAGCTGTTGCAGAACCAGTATCGTATCGGTCTGTCCAGAATGGAGAGAGTGGTACGTGAGCGTATGACTACTCATGATGCTGAGGAAATCTCTCCTCAGTCTCTGATCAATATCAAGCCTGTAACCGCAGCAGTGAAGGAGTTCTTCGGATCTTCCCAGCTGTCTCAGTTCATGGACCAGAATAACCCTCTGGGTGAGCTGACCCACAAGAGACGTCTGTCTGCACTGGGTCCCGGCGGTCTGTCCCGAGATCGTGCCGGATTCGAGGTTCGAGACGTACACTACTCCCATTACGGAAGAATGTGTCCTATCGAGACTCCCGAAGGTCCTAACATCGGTCTGATCAACTCTCTTGCAAGCTATGCAAGAATTAATGAATATGGTTTCGTTGAGGCTCCTTACCGTAAGATCGACAAGTCCGATCCCAAGAACCCCCGCGTTACCAACGAAGTAGTCTACATGACTGCGGACGAAGAAGATAATTACCATGTGGCACAGGCAAACGAAGCACTGGATGCAGAAGGACATTTCGTAAGAAATTCCGTATCCGGCCGTTACCGTGAAGAGACCCAGGAATATCCCAAGGCTATGTTCGATTACATGGACGTATCCCCCAGAATGGTATTCTCTGTGGCTACCGCGCTGATTCCTTTCTTACAGAACGATGATGCGAACCGTGCGCTGATGGGATCCAACATGCAGCGTCAGGCCGTACCTCTTCTGAGCACTGAGGCGCCCGTAGTAGGTACCGGTATGGAAGTAAAGACAGCGGTGGACTCCGGTGTCTGCGTAGTGGCTAAGAAGCCCGGAACCATTACCTATGTATCTTCCAAGACGATTCGTATTGCTTATGATGACGGTGAGAAGGCAGAGATCCATCTGACCAAGTTCTCCCGCAGTAACCAGTCCAACTGCTACAACCAGAAGCCCATCGTATTCAAGGGTGACCATGTGGCAGCCGGTCAGGTCATCGCAGACGGTCCTTCCACCTCTCAGGGTGAGCTGGCACTGGGTAAGAACCCTCTGATCGGTTTCATGACCTGGGAAGGTTACAACTACGAGGATGCAGTTCTGTTAAGTGAGAGACTGGTACGTGATGATGTCTATACTTCCGTTCATATCGAGGAGTATGAGGCAGAAGCCCGTGATACCAAGCTGGGACCGGAAGAGATCACCCGTGATGTTCCCGGTGTCGGTGATGATGCCCTGAAGGATCTGGATGACAGAGGTATCATTCGTATCGGTGCTGAGGTTCGTGCCGGTGATATTCTGGTAGGTAAGGTTACTCCCAAGGGAGAGACCGAGCTGACCGCAGAAGAGAGACTGCTGCGTGCCATCTTCGGTGAGAAGGCAAGAGAAGTAAGAGATACCTCCTTAAAGGTACCTCATGGTGAATATGGTATTGTAGTGGATGCCAAGGTATTTACCCGTGAGAACAGCGATGAGCTGGCACCCGGAGTAAATCAGGCAGTCCGCATTTACATTGCACAGAAGAGAAAGATCTCTGTGGGTGATAAGATGGCTGGTCGTCACGGTAACAAGGGTGTCGTTTCCCGTGTGCTTCCCGTAGAGGATATGCCTTATCTGCCCAACGGACGTCCTCTGGACATCGTGCTGAATCCTCTGGGCGTGCCTTCCCGTATGAATATCGGACAGGTCCTGGAGATCCACCTTTCCCTGGCTGCCAAGGCGCTGGGCTTCAATGTGGCAACACCTGTCTTCGATGGCGCAAACGAGAAAGATATTATGGATACGTTGGATCTTGCCAACGATTATGTAAACCTTCCTTTCGACGATGCCGAAAGCGCAGAGTGGAAGGAAAAGGGTCAGGAGACTACCGCAGACGGCAAGCCCTGGGCCGGAGAGACCTTCACCAGCAAGCACGGTGAGGAGCTTCTCCCCGAAGTTATGCAGTATCTGTCCGAGAACAGAGACCACAGATCCGTATGGAAGGGTGTTCCCATTTCCAGAGACGGTAAGGTACGTCTGCGTGACGGTAGAACCGGTGAGTACTTCGACGGACCGGTAACCATCGGACACATGCATTACCTGAAGCTGCATCATCTGGTAGATGATAAGATCCATGCGCGTTCTACCGGACCGTACTCCCTGGTAACACAGCAGCCTCTGGGTGGTAAAGCCCAGTTCGGCGGCCAGCGTTTCGGAGAGATGGAAGTATGGGCTCTGGAGGCGTATGGTGCATCCTACACCCTGCAGGAGATTCTGACTGTGAAGTCCGATGATGTGATCGGACGTGTGAAGACTTACGAAGCAATCATCAAGGGAGACAATATCCCTGAGCCCGGTATCCCCGAGTCCTTCAAGGTTCTGCTGAAGGAGTTACAGGCACTGGGTCTGGATGTCAGAGTGCTGCGTGAGGATCAGACCGAGGTTGAGATCATGGAGACCGTTGATTACGGTGACACCGATTACCGTTATGAGATGGAAGGTGATCGTAAGTACGATGACGATTACGACAAGAGCTCCCTTGGCGAGATGGGCTATCAGTCACAGGAGTTTGATGACAATGGTGAGCTGGTGAATTCCGAGGACGACGATTATGTTGACGACGATTACACCGATGATAGCTTTGACGGCAGCGATGATGAATTTTAATGCTTTGTATAGAAGGGAGTGCCATTAATGTCAGAAACAAAAAATGAAACAACCTATCAGCCTATGACATTTGATGCCATCAAGATCGGATTAGCTTCCCCGGAGAAGATCCGGGAGTGGTCCCATGGCGAGGTATTAAAGCCCGAGACGATCAACTATAGAACACTGAAGCCCGAAAGAGACGGTCTGTTCTGTGAGAGAATCTTCGGACCCAGCAAAGACTGGGAATGTCATTGTGGTAAATATAAAAAGATCAGATATAAGGGCGTTGTCTGCGATCGTTGTGGTGTAGAAGTTACCAAAGCCAGCGTGCGTAGAGAGCGTATGGGACACATCGAGCTTGCCGCTCCCGTATCCCATATCTGGTATTTCAAAGGTATCCCCAGCCGTATGGGTCTGATCCTGGATCTGTCTCCCAGAATCCTGGAGAAAGTTCTGTACTTCGCTTCCTATATCGTTCTGGATCCGGGAACCACCAACCTTGAGTACAAGGCAGTGCTGTCCGAGAAGGAATATCAGGATGCAAGAGAGACCTGGGGCAACAAGTTCCGTGTAGGTATGGGTGCAGAAGCTATCAAAGAGCTGCTGCAGGCCATTGATCTGGAAAAAGAGGCAGTAGAGCTGAAGACCGGTCTGAAAGAGTCCTCCGGTCAGAAGCGTGCCCGTATTATCAAGAGACTGGAAGTGGTGGAAGCATTCCGTGAGTCCGGCAATAAGCCCGAATGGATGATCATGGATGTGATCCCGGTAATCCCTCCCGATCTGCGTCCTATGGTACAGCTGGACGGCGGACGTTTCGCAACCTCCGACCTGAATGATCTGTACAGAAGGATCATCAACCGTAATAACCGTCTGAAGAGACTGTTAGAGCTGGGAGCTCCTGATATCATCGTTCGTAACGAGAAGAGAATGCTGCAGGAAGCTGTAGATGCTCTGATCGATAACGGCAGACGCGGACGTCCTGTTACCGGACCCGGTAACAGAGCACTGAAGTCTCTGTCCGATATGTTAAAGGGTAAGACCGGCCGTTTCCGTCAGAACCTGTTAGGTAAGCGTGTAGACTACTCCGGACGTTCCGTTATCGTCGTTGGACCGGAACTGAAGATTTATCAGTGTGGTCTGCCGAAGGAAATGGCGATCGAGCTGTTCAAGCCTTTCGTAATGAAAGAACTGGTAGCCAAGGGAATCAGCCAGAACATCAAGAATGCCAAGAAGCTGGTAGAGAAGCTGGATACGCAGGTATGGGATGTCCTGGAAGAAGTCATTAAGGAACATCCTGTTATGCTGAACCGTGCACCGACACTGCACAGACTGGGTATTCAGGCATTTGAGCCCATTCTGGTAGAAGGTAAGGCAATTAAGCTGCATCCTTTGGTATGTACCGCATTCAACGCGGACTTCGACGGAGACCAGATGGCTGTACATCTTCCTCTGTCTCAGGAGGCACAGGCAGAGTGTCGTTTCCTGCTGCTGTCTCCCAACAACTTACTGAAGCCTTCCGATGGTGGCCCTGTAGCCGTTCCTTCCCAGGATATGGTACTTGGTATTTACTATCTGACACAGGAGAGACCCGGATCTATTGGTGAAGGTAAGTACTTCAAGAGTGTAAACGAGGCAATTCTGGCATATGAGAACCAGGCGTTGACCTTACATTCCCGCATTCATGTGCGTATGCACAAGGTAAATGCAGACGGTGAGACCATCACCGGTACGGTAGAGTCTACACTGGGACGTTTCATCTTCAATGAGATTCTGCCTCAGGATCTGGGATTCGTAGACAGAACTGATCCCGAGAACTTCCTGAAGCTGGAAGTAGACTTCCATGTAGGCAAGAAGCAGTTAAAGCAGATTCTGGAGAAGGTTATCAATACCCACGGTGCTTCCAGAACCGCAGAGGTACTGGATGACGTTAAGGCTATCGGTTACAAGTACTCCACCAGAGCTGCCATGACTGTATCCATTTCCGATATGACCGTACCTGAAAAGAAGGGCGAGATGCTGGCAACTGCACAGGCTACGGTAGACAGGATCGCAAGCAACTTCAGACGTGGACTGATCACTGAGGAAGAGCGTTATCGTGCCGTTGTAGAAACCTGGAACGAGACCGATAAAGAGCTGACCGACGTACTGCTGTCCGGTCTGGATCAGTATAACAATATTTCCATGATGGCAAAGTCCGGTGCGCGTGGTTCCGACCAGCAGATCAAACAGCTGGCAGGTATGCGTGGACTG
This sequence comes from uncultured Acetatifactor sp., assembly GCA_934436435.1. Lineage (GTDB taxonomy): Bacteria > Bacillota > Clostridia > Lachnospirales > Lachnospiraceae > Acetatifactor. The sequence continues at coordinate 110,479 of CAKSAN010000006.1, forward strand.
ATGGCAGATACCACAGGTAGAACCATTGAGCTGCCCATCAAGTCAAACTTCCGTGAAGGTCTGGACGTACTGGAATACTTCATGTCCGCACATGGTGCACGAAAAGGTATGTCCGATACCGCTCTGCGTACCGCAGACTCCGGTTATCTGACCAGACGAATGGTTGACGTATCTCAGGAGCTTTCTATCCGTGAAGTGGACTGCTGTGAGGGTCAGGCAGAGATCCCCGGTATGGTAGTCAAAGCATTCATGGACGGTAAAGAGACCATTGAAGGCCTGAAAGACAGAATCACAGGAAGATATTCCTGCGAGGATATTTATGATAAAGACGGTAACATGATCGTTAAGCACAACCACATGATCACCCCCAGCCGTGCCGCCAAGATCTTAAGTGTTGGCGTGAACGCACAGGGTGAGCCCATTGAGGAAGTGAAGATCCGTACGATCCTGACCTGCCGCTCTCACGTTGGTATCTGTGCAAAATGTTACGGTGCCAACATGGCAACCGGTGAAGCCGTGCAGGTAGGTGAAGCAGTTGGTATCATCGCTGCACAGTCTATCGGTGAGCCCGGTACCCAGCTGACCATGAGAACCTTCCATAGTGGTGGTGTCGCAGGTGACGATATCACACAGGGTCTTCCCCGTGTCGAGGAGTTGTTCGAGGCCAGAAAGCCGAAGGGACTTGCAATCATTGCTGAGTTCGGCGGTAAGGCTGAGATCCGTGATACCAAGAAGAAGCGTGAAGTTGTGATCACCAACGAAGAGACCGGTGAATCCAAAGCATATCTGATCCCTTACGGTTCCCGTATCAAGGTGGTGGACGGACAGGTACTGGAGGCCGGTGATGAACTGACCGAAGGTAGTGTGAACCCTCACGATCTGCTGAAGATCAAGGGAATCCGTGCCGTACAGGATTACATGCTTCGTGAAGTACAGCGTGTATACCGTTTACAGGGTGTAGATATCGCAGATAAGCATATCGAAGTCCTGGTACGTCAGATGCTGAAGAAGGTTCGTATCGAGAACAACGGAGATACCGAGTTCCTGCCCGGTACTCTGGTAGACGTTCTGGATTACGAAGAAATGAACGAGAAGCTGGTTGCAGAAGGAAAAGAGCCTGCGGAAGGTAAGCGTATCATCCTGGGTATCACCAAAGCTGCACTGGCAACCGAATCCTTCCTGTCTGCCGCATCCTTCCAGGAGACCACCAAGGTCCTGACGGAAGCTGCGATCAGAGGTAAGGTAGATAACCTGATCGGTCTGAAGGAGAACGTTATCATCGGTAAGCTGATTCCTGTAGGAACCGGTATGAAGAGATATCGTAACACCAGACTGAGCACCGATGCCGTAGAAACCATTGATTTCAGTGGCGACATGTATGGTGACGATGCAGAACTGAATCTGAGCGACGGATCCGATCTGGATGCGGAAGCTGCAGAACAGAATGCAGATGTGAACACAGAAGCAGAACCTGTGGAAGTGGGAGCAGACGCTGATAACCAGTAAGAAAATTGTTATATAAGAAGGGCTCTCCGGGGATTTCCCGGGGAGCTTTTTTAAATTCGTAAATATTGTAAATCTATTGTAACTCGTCCATGTTCAGAACCTGCCAGGCCGTGATCCGGTAAAAGGTATCCTCCGCGGACTTCGGATAGAGGATCTCGATAGTGACTTGCAGGGTTTGAAGATCGGAAATGGGGATCACATAGGATTTCCCATGCCCTACTGCTGCAAAATAGGCCTCTTCGCTGTCACTGGATGTATACATGCGTTGCAGCGTCTTATCCATACCGGACAGTGATTGTTCCGCCTGATTGCAGGCATTATAGTAAGCGGTGGTACGCTCCAGCACACGGGTACTGAGCTTGCTGTCGGCATTGGCGCTGACAATGGACAGTACGGCAAAGGACACCAGACAGAGGATCACGAACACCAGCAGGATAGAAGCTGAGCCGATATTCATACCAAATTGTTTTTTCTTGGAAGAATTACTCATGGGAACCCCTCCTTTCTGCGGTGTGATGCATGACAGAAAGTGTATAAACAGGAGACTCCGGAGCAGATACGTCATATACGGTGATTACAGCCTCCATAATGCCATTCCCCTCCGCCGGGGTACTTGTAAGTTCTGCATGAAAGCAGGCGCCGTTTTCTGCGGAACACAGGTTCCAGCTGCTGTCAAAAGCAAGGCGGAGCGTATTTTCGTCGACCTGTTCGGAAGGAGAGAACAGATTCTGCATGGCACTTATGTCTCCTTCCAGAGAGAGGTAGGATTCTGCCAGATTCTGGGCCTGAATGACAGCGTGGTTCTGATTTACCGTCTGCGTGCTCAACAGATGAGACCTGGCAAACAGTTGGATACAGACGGCGCTGGCCAGAGAGAAAAACAGGATCGCTATGATCATTTCCATTAGAAATAAACTGGATCTGGAATGTTTCATAATAAGTTCGGAATCCTTTCTGCCCGGTGTTTATTCCGTGGCATTACAGTGAGTATGGATATAAAACATGTGGGACTCTCCGGAAGCCGTCTGCAGGGATGCACGGATCAGATCGTTGGAGACATAGGAGAATGTCAGATCCTTAAGCTCCATGATGTCCGTACCGGCAGGCAGAACCTGTCCGCCGAGAGAAGCACCCTCCCGCATGAAGAGTTCTTTTAAATGTCCGTCGTAGAAATAGAGGTAGGTACCATAGGTCTCATCCTCGATCCGGGAAAGCATGCAGAGAGCCGGGGCATCTTCCAGCGTGGTCAGGTAGATACTGTCTGCAGTATCGTTCTGTCGGACTTTTTCCATGATATAGGACACGGCCGTCCGGCTCTCGTAATTGACACCCATATCTTCCACGGTGTGCTGGTATACATCCGCTCCGATGGTGACGAGGGCCAGTGCGGAGACGGCGAATACACCGAACAATGCCAGAACGAACAAGATATCCACAATAAAATGTTTTTCCTGATTTCTATGGTTCATATTGTCAGAAACTCCTTTAGTGAGCACCGGTTCTGCGGAGTACGGTGACTTCCGGAAGAAGGTTGCTGCCATAGTATTCATAGTCGATAAAAAAACTGTCTTCATCATACAACAGGCCGTAATGCTGCTCAAGATATTCCAGAGAAGGAGGGTAACAGCCTTCTACGGCATAGCATTGGGAAATGCTGCGTTCCAGGGCAGTTTCCAGACTTTCCTGCTGTTTGGTTAAAGTAGATTCGCTGACCGACCCGATTCCCTGTAAAAACAGGACAAACAATACCAGAAATGCCAGAATGGGAAGCAGATAGACCAGTTTGCGTCCGAAGGACATACTTTTTTGCTCAAAACGGTTCATGGTATCACTCCTATCCGATGCTGGTCATGATACCCATAAGAGGCAGGATGACCGATAACAGGATCAGACCGACGATCACCGACAGAATGATGACAAGGGTCGGTTCCAGGACGGCGATGATGGACTGCAATCTGCGGTTGGTATTTTCTTCATAACGATCCGCTATTTTTCGCAGAACCACATCTACGTTACCGCTGCGGAAACCTACGGATACCATCTGGGAATACAAGTGGTTGAAAATGCCTGCGCCGGCCAGTGCCTCGGCAAAATTGGAGCCGGCACTGATAGCATCCTTACAGGTTAATATCTTCTGTTTCATCTTCTCATTGCCTACCAGAGCGGCCACCATGTCCAGGCTGGAATAAGTGTCCATACCGCTGCTTAAAGTCATCGCCATACCGCTGGCAAAGCGTTCACAGGCTACACTCTCGTAAAAGCGTCTGGTGAGAGGGAACCAGTTCAGAAAACGGGCGGTGGTGCGTCTGCCGGTCTGGGTCCTGGTGGCAAAAAGATACAGAAGCAGTATCACACAGAGGATACTTACGAAGATAAAGGAATAACGGTTCAGATGGTTGCCGATGCGTAAGAGGGACGCGGCAAAGCCCGTCATCTCACTGCCGAGTTCCACATAGACCTGTTCGAAGATCGGCATGACACGACTGACCAGCACCACGATGACAGCGGCCATCATGGCGATCATGATGAAGGGATAAGTCACGGCATCCCGAATACTGCCGGCGATGGCGTCCTCTTTTTCGTAATAATCTGCCAGGGAACTCATACACACATCGAGATTACCGGATTCCTCGCCAAGAGCGATCATGTGCAGGCAGTAATCGGGAAACACTTCCGTGGCTTCCAGCGCCTTGTGAAAACTTTCTCCCTGCCGGCATACCGTAAGGATCTCGTCGAAGATCGCTTTCCCCTCGGGGGACTGCGCATCACTTTGCAGGATCGCCATTCCTTCCACAGGGGGAATCCCTGCCTGAAACAGCATGGCTGCCTGACTGCAGAAAGATGCGATCTCTTCATTGGAAAGTAGTTTTTTCTCAGTAGTCTTCATGTCGTTTTGTTCCCTTTCGCTAATACATTTTCTGTAGGAGGTAATTGCTGCCGTCACCGATGAACTTTTTCAGCGTCTTGTCATCCGTGTTGGCACCGAAAGTAGGATCCACCAGAGTCCATACATTGCCGTCGAATTCAATAATGCCATTCAGCCAGCCGGTATCGGCGGTATATACGCTGATCCAGGCGTGATAGGCATCCTGAGCGTAGCCAACCTCCAGCCGGGTCGGGATCCGCTGGCTGCGGAGCATACTTGCCATAACCGCGGCATAGTCCAGACAGATGCCGGTGCCCGAAGCAAGAATGGCATCCACATCGGAAGTGTAGCCGGTGGGAGGATCCGAAGCTTTGTCATAGTCGTAGGTAATATTCTGGGTAATATAGTCATAGACCCGGGTGATCACATCCAGATCGGAGGATGCCCCTTCGGCCAGTTCCTGCCCCTTGGCAACCACCCTGCTGTCCGCCGTGAAGTTCACATACTGGTTGGGATAGAGAAAAGGACCAAATTCATCCGTGATCTGTACGTCCAGATCCGCATACAGGCAGGTGGCATAATTGGTACCGGAAATATTCTCATAGATCGTGACATCGTAGTATCCGTCGCCGGAGGATAAGGGAAAGGTCTCGTATCCGCCTCCGTGCAGGTCATAGGTATAGACCACGGTGTCGGGACCGGTAATGCGCAGCTTCACCTTGGGACAGGTGCCGGTGTAATTGGCACAGACGTAGCCATCCGACATATGGGAATAGTCGATGACAGCCACATCATTGGAAGCCACAGCGATGCCGTCGGCCTGTGGTACGAGGCAGACGGGAGTGGCATCCCGCAGGGGTTCCGGGGGGACAGTGCTTTCTGTTTCCCGAGAAGAGGTCTCAGATAAGGCAGCGCCTGTCTCCGGGGAGGCGGGGAAAGCAGTGGACTGTCCGGTGTCAGCGTCTTCGACCGGGGCAGCTGCGGGCCGGCTGTCCGGCGCAGAACCGCAGGCGCACAGCCCCACGGCCATACAATATGTAATTAACAAAATGCGCAGCCGCGCAGATAATCCTGGTATCCGCATAGAAATCATTACATCCTGTTGTTATTGTTCCATGCCCGACACGTTATCGGGGGTAAAGAGAAGGTGAATGGTCTCACCGTTTTTCACAGGAACATAAATATTGGCTTCCTCGGAAAGAAACGGGAAACTGATCACACCCTGGGAGGCATCCACGGAGAGCGGTTCAATGACTTCTCCGGACATGGTCTCCATAAAAGCTTCCGTGTAGAGAATGTTATCACCGGTGAATTGCAGGCTTAAGATATTGTTCTCCACATAATCCAGAGTAAGTTCCGGCGGTGTGGAGACAAGCATCTTCGCAGTCAGCTCTGAGAGAGGGACGATGGCAAGCGGTGACAGAAAGGTCAGCACGAAGATCAGCGCCGTGGCAGCGATCAGGTGATTGTAGGAAGCGGCATTGACTTTTTTACGAAGCACCAGCTTGTCGAAGGGAATCGTATTGACCGGCTGGTTGCAGGTGGACAGGATATTCTGCAACGCGTTGTTGGCAGTCGTCATGTCCAGTTCATAGCGGTTCTTTTTATGAAAAAACATACCCGTGTTATCCTTTCATACTTTCTTTCAAATGCTCCTGTCCGGAGGCAATGTAGCGTTTGACACTGCTGCGGCTGATCTCCATGGCATCGGCGATCTCTTCCAGCTTCATGTCGTTATAGTAACGCATGATCAGCACCTGTTTCTCGTTAAAGGGAAGTCGGTCCAGGGCTTCCGTCAGACGGGAATACTCATCCTTTTGCTGGTAGTGCAGTTCCGGATTCGCATCTAAATGGGGATCCTGAAGAATATCCAGAATCTCCTGGCTTAAGACCTGACAGTCGTTCTGCGGCCTGTTTTTCTGGGTCATATCATAGCAGACATGAAAGCAGATGCGGTTCAGCCAGGCAATAAAAACCGTGGGATCATTCAGTTTTCCGATGTTTTTCAAAGCCAGTATGTAGACCTCCTGCATGGCATCCTGGGCGAGAAAATCATCCCGCAGATAATGCCTGGTGTAGTTGTATACTTTATTATAAGTAAGAGCATACAATTCCGCGAAGGCATCCGAGTCACTATGCTGGGCACGGATCACAAGACCGGCAATATAAGGAATATTCAAGTCTTTCATGCGTTCGTCTCACTGTTGTGTTAACGGGTTCCTTAGGCGTGCAGCTTGTTGTAGGTTTCCGTGAGCAGGGTGGAAAAATATTCGGCGTGTGCCTCTTCATTTAAAATATAAGCGTAACGGATCTGAATGGGAGCATTGCTGTGTTCTTCATTGTATTCTTTCAACTGCTGATCCAGGCTTTCGATGAAATACTCCATGGTGTCATGGGAGCCGTGGTTGACGATCATTAAGAATTCGTTGCCGCCGTTACGACCGACCACACCGAAGGCATCGCCGACATTTTCCAGAATGGCGGAAAAGTCCTTTAACATCTGGTCACCTACCACATGTCCCATGGCCTGATTGATTTCCTTCAGATTGGTGATGGTCACCATATAGCAGGCTACATGTTCCAGAGATTCCGGAGAATCATAGGTCTCGAAGACCACATCCAGACCGTGGCGGTTGGGGATGCCGGTCAGATGATCCAGGAAAGCTGCACGGTTCAGTGCGTGGCTCTCTTCGGCAAAGGTGCGCAATTTATAGAAATCATATAACAACCATGCCAGATTAAATAATGCAAGGACCCAGGAAAGTGTGCACAGGATAAAAAGTGTCCGGTCCTCGAAAAGTCTGGTGCCCAGCGACGGATGCAGGGTCAGGATCAGAACATAAGCGATCTCCAGCAGCAGAAGAAGGACTAGCTGCACGGTTTTGGTGTTGCGGAAGGTTTTTACGAATTTCTTTTTCTGAATCATATATGTTCACTCCTTTAATATCATCAGTTGTGATGTCCGGGCGTCGCCGTTCGTCAATCATGCAGGCATGTCGACTCTTTTACGCTCATTATACCATATCGCGTATTAGAAAAAAAGATAACTATTCAGAATCCTATTCGCATCTATAAATAGTTATCAAAAAAAGAAAAGAAATGTTGAGCCATTCCGCTTCTTAACGCCGTCTTTCTATACAGAGGCACTTTTTGTAGCGCGGTTGCAGCGGCATGGCTGCAAATAGAAATTACATATTTTGTACGGTTTTTACATAAGAAGAAAGCGGACAGGCTCATGTCCGGGCAAAGATATCCATCAGGGAATTCCCTGGTGGATATTTTCATTTTGGGGAAAAGCAGAATTTGTCGAAAAGGAGAGAACGATGTTGGAAACGATTTTAAATAATTTTCATCTGGAAAAGATCCTGTGGATCCTCCGAAAAAGGATCGCCTACATTATGATCCTGGGGGTACTGGGAGGGATGGCGGGAGGCACTTATGCTTATCTGACCAACAGCACCCTGTACCGGGCGGAGGTATCCTTCTATGTATACAGCGATCCGGACTATGTGTATGATTCTTCTGTCAATATTTCAAATTCCGAATTTACCCAGGCCAAGAACCTGGTGCAGAGCTACATACTGATCCTGAAAAGCAATACCATTCTGGAAAAGGTGCTGGAGGAAGCGGGTCTGGACTACAAGGTGGAGACTCTTTCGAGAATGATCGGCACCAGTGTGGTGGAAAATACGGCAGTATTTTATGTCTATGCGTATGACAGCGATCCTTACCGGGCCATGGAACTGGCTAACGCCATCGGCAGGGTGGCACCGAAGGAGATCGGTCGGATTGTGAAATCCGGCGGCATCGAAGTGATCGATTATGCCACGCTGCCGGAAGCCCCCTACAGCGCCACCAGCCTGATCAAATATGCACTGGCGGGATTTGCCGGGTGCTTTGGAGCCTCTCTTGCATTGTTTCTGCTGGCGGGCCTGATGGATACCACGATCCGCAGACGGTATGAATTGAAGCTGGCCTTCCGGATCCCCGTTCTGGGGGACATCCCGCAGATCCAGGCGCCGGATCGCCGGACAAAACCGACGCTGGTACTTGGGGAAAACAGCCCCTTTGATGTGAAGGAATCCTATAACACCATCCGGGCCAACCTGCTGTTCACGGGGAAGGGAGAATGCTGCCCGGTCTATGCCGTCACCAGTGCGGATAAGGACGAAGGGAAGACCTTAAACAGTGTCAATGTCGCCATCAGTTACGCGCAGCTGGGGAAGAAAGTACTGCTCATCGACGGGGACATGCGGAACATGTCAGTGGCATCCCTGCTGAAGATCCGGGGAAGGGTGGGATTAAGCCAGTACCTGGCGGGTCTGCGGGAGACACCGCAGATCCTGGAATACCGTCAGAACCTGGATGTGCTGGTGGGGGGAGAGAATCCGCCGAATCCTTCCGAACTGTTGGGCGGAGAGCGGATGAAAGAACTGCTCGCGAACCTTCGGACACAGTACGACTGTATCATTATCGACCTGCCTCCGGTGGGAATCGTCACGGATGCGCTGCTTTTGTCCCATGAAGTCACCGCCTACGTGCTGGTGGTACGGGCCGGTGTCAGCCACATGAGCAGGGAAAAGGTGGCGGTGACGCTGCTGGAACAGGTGGATGCGGACATCTGTGGGATTCTGTTTAACGGTCTGCCACCGAAATCCAAGGATTATAACTACAGATTGCAGCAATACTGGAAAGAATATAAACAGCAAAATGGGGAAGCAGTTTGAAAAATATATTTTAGAAAACTTGCAGACTATGAGAACAGGGAGGCTTCTATGAAAATATGTTTTGCCGCATCGTCCGGCGGTCATTTTGAACAACTGATGATGTTAAAACCTTTGATGGAAAAGTACGAAAGCTTTGTGGTGACGGAGAAAACGGGCTATGAGGTGAAGACCCCGGTAAAATGCTATTACCTGCATCAGGTGAACCGAAGGCAGTGGCGGTGTCCCTTTTATCTGCTGGGGAACACTCTGCGGTCGCTGCGGCTGCTGCATCGGGAACAGCCCGACGTGGTGGTCTGTACGGGGGTGCTGGCCATGATCCCGTTGTGCGTGGAAGCCAAGCTCTCGGGAAGGAAGTTGATCTATATTGAGTCTTTTGCCAAGGTGACCTCGGCCACACTGACGGGGAAGCTGTTATATCATTGTGCGGATCGCTTTTACGTCCAGTGGACGCAGATGAAGGAGATCTATCCGGAGGCGATCTGTCTGGGAGGAATTTATTAAGATGATATTTGTAACCACCGGATCTCAAAAGTTCCAGTTCAATCGATTGTTGCAAAAGATAGACCGCCTGATAGAGGAGGGAATCGTCGGGGAGGAGGTATTTGCCCAGATCGGGGAGAGTGATTACCAGCCAAGGCATTACGAATACTGCCGTTTTCTGGACAGGGAAAGCTTTGCGGAGAAAATGCGGGAATGCCGGATGGTCATTACCCACGGCGGTACCGGAGTAATCATCGGAGCGGTAAAACAGGGGAAAAAAGTCATTGCGGTGCCAAGGCTTGCCAGATACGGCGAGCATGTGGACGACCATCAGATACAACTGCTTCGGGAATTCGACGGGATGAATCTGATCTGTGCCTGCTACGACAGCGAAAAGCTGGGAGACTGTATCCGGGACACAGGCAGCAGGGATTTTGCCGGATACCGTTCCAATACCCGGAGGATCCTTAAGGACATTGAGAATTTTTTAATTGCGGAAGAAGGGGATAACTATGGAAAACATTCAAAAATTTCGTAAAAAGGGAAAAAAACTGGGAGAATATATGACGACGAAGCTGCGCCTGCTGCGGGATCAGAAAAAATACCGCTCCGGGGGAGTAACATTGAAATACATGCTGGACCGGGCCGATTCCGGAGATCTGGTCATTGTCTTCAGCTCCTGCACCAGAAAAGGAATCCGGGCCAGATACAATTACGTCCGGACGTTAAAGGAGGTCTCCTGCAACAAACTGTTTCTGCTGGATGATTTCGCTTCGGATCACAGAGGTTCCTTTTATCTGGGCAGCAATATGAGATTCCAGGAGGCTGCCGCCGTAAAGGAACTGATCGACCGGGTGCGGGAGCAGACCGGGGCAAAACGGCTGATCTTCTGCGGTTCCAGTAAGGGTGGTTATACGGCATTGAATTTCGGACTGGATTACCCGGGAAGCTATATGGTGGTGGGGGGACCCCAGTATTTTCTGGGACAAAGTCTGCTGGACACCGGCAATCTGGAAGCATTGAAACATATTGTCGGACAGGTCTGTCAGGAAAAGATCGAGTTCCTGAATGAATATCTTCCGAAAAAGGTCACGAAGAACAAATACGTGCCTTCCCAGAGGATCTACCTGCACTATTCCGACAGTGAACATACCTATGAGGAACACATCCGTTATCTGCGCCGGGATCTGTCGGAAAAGGGATATCACTACAGCGAAGATGTGGCCCATTACAAAGAGCACGGCGAGATCAGTCTGTACTTTCCGGAATTTTTATTACATAGCGTGGAGGAGATCTTATGCCGGCAGTCAGCGTGATCGTCCCGGTATACAACACGGAAAAGTATCTGGAGGAATGTATCCGCTCCCTGACAGAACAGACGCTGCCCGGGCTGGAACTGATCTTCGTGGATGATGGTTCTACGGATGCCTCCCCACAGATCCTGGAAAAATACCGAGCCCTGGATCCGGAACGGATCCGGGTCATTACGCAGAAAAACGGTGGGCAGGGAAAAGCGAGAAATGTGGGACTTGCGGCCGCCACAGGAGAATATGTGGGCTTCGTGGATTCGGATGACTATGTGGACAGGCGGATGTATGCGGCCATGTATACCAGGGCAAAGCCGGAGGATCTGGATCTGGTGGAATGCGATTTTCATTATCTGGAGGAGGACGGCAGGGAAAAGCGGGCTTACGGTTCCGCAGCTCCTTGGAACAAATTGATTCGCAGACAGTTGCTTACGGACAACGGTATTTTTTTCCCGGAAGGTTATATTTATGAGGATACCTCCTTTTACCTGAAGCTACGGCCCTATGTGAAAAAGCAGGCAAAAATGCTGGGAGTCTATGTTTATCACCGGGACAGAGGGGATTCCACCATGAATGACAATAAAAGCAGACGGGTTGGAAATATCTTTCCGGTATTGCAGGATGCCTGCCGTTTTTATCGGGAAAAAGAACTCATGGAGACCTATGGGAAAGAACTGGAATATTTCTGTACCAGAGTTCTGCTATGCAGTTCCATGGGCAGAATTTCCAGAGTGCGGAACCGGAGATTGCGCAGATCCCTGCGGCGGGAGACCTTTGCGTTTCTGCGGGAAAATTTCCCGGAGTATCGCAAGAATCCTTATCTCGGCAACGGAATCAGAGGGCGCTATCTGCGGATAGCGACACCGGCTTTGTGTGGGATCTGTGGGGGAACGATCGGCAGGTGCAGACCGGGAGGGCTGTGCTGATAGAAAATGGCAGACAGGAGAAAAGAGGAAAACATGGGAATATCGGTAGCGATGGCCACCTATAACGGGACCAGATTTATCACAGAACAGTTGGATTCCATCAGGCAGCAGAGCCTTCCGGTGGATCAGGTGATCCTGCGGGATGACGGTTCACAGGATGGGACGGTGGAGATCATCCGGAAATATCTTAAAACTTACGGACTGGCACCGGCATGGCGGATTACACAGAATGAAAAGCGACTGGGGTATGCGGAGAATTTCAAAGCGGCGGTGGAAGAGACGGACGGCGATTATGTCTTCTTCTGCGATCAGGACGATATCTGGGAGCCGGACCGGGTAGAAAATATGGTAAGACAGATGGAAAAACACCGGGAGATACTGGTGCTGGGGTCGGAATTCGTTCCTTTTACGGTGGATCTCGATGCTCCTTCTGTCAGCCGGAGAGTCTTAAAAAGCTTTCGGGGGGATGGAAGCCTGGAGCATGTCAACTGGAGCCCGGCTCATATCTTCATCGGCAGTGAAGGCTGCACCATGTGTCTGCGCCGGGAATTTCTGGAAGAGACCAAAGCGTACTGGTATCCCGGCTGGGCTCATGACGAATATGCCTGGAAGCTGGCGCTGTGTCTGGACGGCTGTTACATTCTCCACAGTGTCACCTTAAGACGCCGCATGCACTCCGGCAATGTGTCCAAGCGCAAAATGCGGGATCTGGACAGGCGGATCGCCTTTTTTAGAGAGCTGCAAAAAAGTCATGAAATGACCCTGCGGTTTGCCGAAGATCGGGGAATGTCCGGGGAGGCGAAGGAGCTGCTTAGGCGGAACATCCGGGCCACCGCCCTTCGGATCGAATTGATGGAACAGCGAAAGCTCCGGAATATTGTGCCGCTTGCATGGAAATACCGGGACTGTTATCACAGCAAAAAGTCACTGCCGGTGGAATTTGCCATGGCGGTCAGAGGGTGAGGCGATGAGCAGATATCTGGTGGAAAAGGAAAGAGGAATCGTACAGGGATGGCAGAGCAGCAACCGCTATTTTGAAAACTGTGGGGAACGGGGCCTGGGACAGTTCCTGACAGGATGTTTCCTGGTGACCTATTATATTTTACCCCAGTATTTCGGTATCCGGCTGCCGGGCTTTGATCTGACGGCGCAGAGGATGTTAATAACGATCCTGTGCCTGTTCCTGCTAAGCAAGGAATCCCGGAAAAAGGTATTCTGGGAGGGCGTGAGAAGCTGTAAGCTGTGGCCGCTCATGGCGGGGTATCTGGGCATCTGTTTCTACACCGCCGTACTGCGGTTCCATATCGGCACGTTTCTCTATCCGCTGATCGAACTTCTGGGAGCGTTTCTGGTGATCTATGTACTGCGGGAATATCTGGGAAGTGACGGCTTTTTGGTGCTTTTTCGGCGGATGCTTTTGTTCCTGTGCGTGCTGGGGATCGTGGAGGCAGTTTTGCGGAAGACTCCCTTTGCGTATCTGGAGACCATCAAGGGACTCTACACCGGAGGCATGATCCGCTCCGGATCCTACCGGATCATGGGGCCGGCCAATCATTCTCTGGCTTACGGGCTGATCCTGATCTCCGGACTGCCGCTTCTGTGTATTGACGAGGAAAAGCATTGTTTTACGTTATTTCGGCATCTGCCTCTCCTGTTGCTGGTGGTGGTAAATGTGTTTCTCACGGGATCCCGTTCCACACTGGCGGTCATGGGGCTGGAGCTGTTGCTTTTGACAGTACTGGCACCGGGAGAGCAGAGGAAGAGGCTTCTGTTTACAGTAGTACCGGCGGGACTTTTGATTCTGCTGTTTTCGCTTTTGTTTCCCAATTCCCCGCCGGGACATTATATTTTGCTGCAGCTTTGTACGGTGGTGGATGAGATGTTCGGGACCTCCTATGCGGTACGCTACGGGGTGGACAGTACCTCCCTTGCCAACAGTGCTTCCTACCGGGATGCTCTTTTGGATATTTTTACGGTAGACTGGCTGAATCCCTGGCTGGGGCAGGGCTCCGGGTATCATTTTTCCTGGTATATTCCGGGAGGAGCTACGATCCATTCCATTGACAATTTCTACGTGGCCAATTATATCCGTTACGGGTATCCGGGGCTGGTGGTTTACAGTCTGCTGATCCTGCAGGCAGTAGGGGAGATGCTGCGAAGCGGCATCCGCAGGAAGGACAGGACGATGCTGTGCATGGCGCTGGCGGTCTGCGGATATTTTCTGAACCTGTGGTGGATGGATACGCTACAGACCATCAAATATGCGTATCTGCCCATCGCACTGTTTCAGGTGATTTTGTGGGAAAACCGGGAAAATAAGTCGAATCTGCCACACAAAAAGGAGTATAGATACATAAGGTAAAGAAAGATGTAAAAAAGGAAAGTAACTATGCGAAAAATGATATTGCTTCTGGGAATGGCGCTGTGTATGAGTGTGGGGATCCGGGTGCAGGCGGCATCCAGAGAAATTCCGGACAGATTCAACACAGGCATAGACGAGGAGACAGAACTGACAGAGATTACAGAGGAGGGCACCTACGGAGGTCTCCGGTACAAGGTCGGAGCAGGAGGGCAGTTAGCATTGGATCTGGTCTACAGCAACCGACAGGCAGGGAAAGAGATAGAGATCCGGGATACGGATTTCTCCGGATATCCCCTGCTGATGGTCAATGAGGGACAGATCGCTGAGGAGACTACCGTAACATTTCAAAACTGTAAATTCGATGCGGTGACCACCGGGCGTGAGGATGCACAGATCTCTTATGTTTTCGAGGAGTGCACTTTGCGCAATTTTCAGGGAAGTAATGCGATGTTTACCCGGTGTCGTCTGGGAGGCAGCAGCGGGGACGCCCTGAACCCGTACCGGAATGTGACATTGAGAGATTGCTATATTGCGGATTTGGCGCATCCGGACAGCAAGGATACGGTGCATTCCGACGGAGTGCAGATCTTCGGTTATCCTTCCCTCCCGGCGGAGAATATTTCCTTTGACAACTGCAGATTCGAAGTACCGGCGATCCCCGGGGGAGGCAGCTATGTGAATGCCTGTCTCATGATCGCCCCGGAGAAGAGCGGTGCCAAAGGAATCTATTTTACCAACTGTATCCTCAACGGAGGAGGCTATACCATCTATACGCTGGTGAAAGATCAGTTTTCTCTGGAGGATGTGATGCTGTGCAATATTGCGGTAGGGGAAGCGGCCCGTTACGGAACCTTCTATCATCGCAATGTTACGGAGGGGGTCACCATGGAGAATATCCATGCCACGGATACCCTGTATGTGGGAAGCCGGTTCAAGGACGAACAGGGACTGATCCATTTCAGTGTGACCAACGATACGGCAAAAGAGAGAACACTGATGATCGTGACACCCAGGCAGACCATAACACTGCCCATTCAGGCCTGTCCGCCCTACGAAGACAGAACGGCGGATATGACCTTCGAGGATTTCCCCTTTGATATTGATGTGGCGGTGCCGGGGACGCAGTGGGCGGTATGCTATGACATTACGGACGGGTGCGAACAGATCGCACTGTATGCGGAAAGGAAGAGATGACCATGACGGAAGTACTGTATATATGTCTGTGGTACAAGGATAAGAAGAGAACCTGGTCCGGGACGGCCTGGTCATTGCGGCAGGCCATGGAGCCCTATATGCAGGTGCAGGATTTCGGGCTTTCAGATCCTCTGTACCGCAAGGTGATCCGGAGACTGCGGGGGAAAAAAGGACTGATACCGGCACCTCCCCTGGGAGACCGGCTGCGGCTGGCAGGGAGCTACACCGCATGGAAGCACCGGCACAAAACCTCCCGGAAATTGCCGACCTTTCAGTTCGGCGACTGGCCTTGTGGGGCACATTTTGCACCCTATCTCTATCAGGATCTCTCCGTGGCCGCTATCCTGTGGCTCAAAAAGGAGGATCCTGCGGCCTACTGGTACTGCGAGTATGAACAGGTTCCGTTAAAGACGCTGGAGCGCCGGGCGGCATCCCAGCTTCGCAGCTACCGGGAAAGTGAGGCGGTATTTACCATGAGTCGATGGCTGGCAGAATTTCTGATCCGGGAATGCGGGCTGCCCCGGGAGAAAGTCCATGCAGTGGGAGGCGGCATCAATGTGGATGCCGCTTGGATCCGCCCGGGACAAAAGGAGGGACGGCGGATCCTGTTCGTGGGAAGAAACTTCGTGCGGAAGGGCGGCCCGTTAGTGGTACAGGCCTTTGGGATTCTGCGGAAAAAATACCTTCCTGAGGCGGAACTGTATCTGGCAGGGGCGAGGGAAGCGGACATCCGGGCAGCACTGCGGGAGCGGAAGATCAACGTGGAAGAGGCGGACTGGCAGGCAATTCACCTGTTGGGGGATCTGGGACCGGAGAGGCTGGCAGAATATTATAACCTGTGTGACGTGTTCTGCATGCCGTCTTATTTTGAGGCTTATGGGCTGGTATTTGCGGAGGCACTTGCCTACGGACTGCCCTGCATCGGCAGGAATAAATTTGCCATGCCGGAATTTATTGAGGACGGACGTACCGGCAGGCTGTTTTCCGGAGAGGATGCGGGGAGACTGGCGGAGGATCTGTGGGAAGTGTTGCGGGATCCGAAGTACCGGGAGGAAGTGGCAGGGCGAAGGGAATGGTATCTGCGGGAATATTCCTGGGATCGTGTGGCACAGAGAATATGCAGTGTGATGGAGAAAAATGAGAGAGACGAAAATCAGTATTGTAGTACCGGTGTATAACGCGGAAAAAGAATTGCAGCGCTGTGTGGACAGTATTTTTAAACAGAACTTTCCCGACTGGGAACTGCTGCTTATAGATGACGGCAGCAGCGATGGCTCTCCGGCCCTGTGTGACAGACTGGCCGGGCAGGACACAAGGATCCGGGTCTGCCACAAGGAAAACGGTGGGGTCAGCAGTGCCAGAAATCTGGGGGTCCGCAAGGCGGAGGGAGAGTATCTTTTTTTTACGGACAGTGATGATACCCTGTTCCCGGATACTCTGGCGGTGCTGTACCAAAAGGCCCGGGAGACGAAAGCGGAACTGGTGGTGTGCGGTTTTACCTATTATGTGGAACAGAACGGAAGGCAAGTGGATAACCTTCCGGAAAAAGCCTTTTGCGGTGGAGGAGCGGAGTATCTGGAGGAGAGGTTTTTGGCGGATTTCCGGCGGGAATTTTTTAATCCTCCGTGGAACAAGCTGATCCGCAGGGAACTGCTGATGGAAGAAAACATTCGTTTCGGGGAGGAATATGCCATCTGCGAGGACATGGCGTTTTCCATGCAGGTGCTGGAAAAGTGCAGAGGGATCTGCGTCATCCCCAAGTCACTGTATTGTTACCATTATAAGGAGGCGGATAATCTGGTGAACCGTTTCCATAAAAATTATTATGAAGCATTGCTTTATTTCAGGGATTGTGCCTGGCAGTGTTTTGGCACCCTTCATGCAAAACAGGAGCTCTATGAGGAGATGAATTCCTATTTTGTGGGAAAAAGTCTGATGTTCCTGCATAAGATCTATCGAAACTCCGGATATGACGAATCCGGGAAATATGCGGAACTGAAACGGATCGGAGGTTCCCTGCCACTGCAAAGTGCGCTGCGGGGCTGCAAGACCTCGGGGAAGAAGAGGGTGCTTCGGGAACTGCTCCTGCGAAGAAAATTCCGGGTATTGGACAACCTGTATCGCCTGCGGTAGGGCAGGGGAAGGAGAGAGGATTGGAACTGACAAAACAGATCGGCGTATTGCGCAACCGAAAAACGTTGGACGGAAGAAAAGCAGACAGAAGCAAAGTGAATCTGGAGTATTGGAATTTTAACGAGAATCTGGGGGATCTGCTGGCACCGGTGGTGACACAGTGGATGCTGCACCGCCTGGGGCTGGATCTGTCCAGAGAGGCGGAGAACCCCTGCCATCTGATGACCATTGGTTCCGTGCTGGGACTGGGGGCTTTCGATGCGGTGATCTGGGGCAGCGGTGTCAATTCCTTCGCCCATGTGGGAAGGGTGACTCTGCAAAAGGACTATCGGAAGCTGGACATCCGGGCGGTCAGAGGCCCCATCACCGCCCGGGTGCTTCGGGAGAACGGTTATACCTGCCCTCAGGTCTACGGGGATCCGGCGATCCTGTTACCTCTGATTTACCCCGGCAGAAGACCGGAGAAAAAGACAAAATATGTGGTCATCGACCATTATATGAAACGAAAAACGACAGGAGATGACAGACTTTCCATACGAACCGGAGATTACCGGACCTTCCTCGACAAAATTCTGGAAGCCGAGGTGGTATACTCATCTTCGTTACACGGGATCATTCTGGCGGAGAGCTACGGGGTTCCCGCGGTGTTCTTACGACAGGGCATGGAGGAAGAATGGCTTAAATATTACGACTGGTATTTTGCCACCGGCAGATACGAGGTGCGGTCGGCGGCATCTCTGGCGGAGGCAAAGGAAACGGAGCCTATGAAACTGCCCAAGCTGGAAGAACTGCGGGAGGGGCTTTTGCAGAGCTTTCCCTACGATCTGTGGATCAGGCAGAAGGCCGGAAAGGGGACGAAATGACAAGAACCCGAAACGCTGTCAGGAATGTGATCTTCGGCGGACTGCTCAAGGGTTACCAGATCCTGATCCCCTTTGTTATGCGGACGCTCCTGATCCGGTATCTGGGAATGGAGTATCTGGGGCTGAACAGCCTGTTTACTTCCATACTGCAGATTTTAAATCTGGCGGAACTGGGAGTGGGAAGTGCTCTGGGTTACAGTATGTATGCCCCCATCGCGGAGGGAAAGACGGATGAGATCTGTGCACTTCTGCTGCTGTATCGCAGATATTACCGTTGTATCGGTCTGGTGATCCTTCTGCTGGGTATGGTGCTGCTGCCTTTTCTACCCTCGCTGGTGCGGACGGACAGCATTCCGCCGGATGTGAATTTATATGTGTTGTACCTGCTGCATCTCGGAGCCTGTGTCCTCAGCTACTGGCTGTTTGCATACAAAAACAGTCTGCTGGCGGCCCATCAGCGAAGCGACCTGGCCAGTAAGACGGATCTGGCGGTACGGACGCTGCAATATCTCATACAGGCGGTGCTGCTGGTCGGCTGCAGAAATTATTACTGGTATCTGCTGGCGGCGCTGGGAGCACAGATCCTGACGAATCTGTGTACTGCCCTGGTGGCGAAGAAGAATTACCCGGATTATGTTCCGAAGGGAAAGGTAGAAGAGCAGTCCAGAAGACAGATCCGGGGGAAGATCCGGGATCTGTTCACCTCCCGGGTGGGGGCAGTCATTGTCAATTCCGCAGATACGCTGGTCATTTCGGCATTCCTGGGACTGACGGTGCTGGCGGTCTATCAGAATTATTACTATATCGTCACGTCCGTAATCGGCATGGTAGGGGTGCTCTTTACTTCCTGTATCGCCGGGATCGGGAACAGCCTTCTGACCGAGAGCCGGCAGAAAAATTATGAGAACTTCCGGAAATTTACGCTGCTCATTGCCTGGATCGCAGGGCTTTGCACCTGTTGCCTGCTGTGCCTGTTTCAGCCTTTTATGAAACTGTGGATCGGTGAGGCGGGGGTACTGCCCGGGCAGATCGTGATCTGCCTGTGCGTGTATTATTTTATCTACGAGTTCAATCAGTTGTTCAATGCCTATAAGGATGCCGCCGGGATCTGGCACAGGGACCGCTTCCGGACACTTGTGACGGCGGGAGTGAATCTTGCACTGAATCTTCTGCTGGTGGGATCCATGGGATTGTACGGGGTGATCCTGTCCACGGTGGCGGCTACCGCCATTGTGGGAATGCCCTGGCTGTTACATAATCTGTTTACCACATTGTTTGACGGAGAGGACTGCGCTGCCTATCTGGGAACGATGGCCTTCTATGGAGGCATGACTTTTTTTAACTGTATTCTGACGTATGGGGTATGCAGTCAGATACCTGCGGAAGAGATCCTGGGACTGGCGGAGCGGGCAGTGGTATGTCTGTTTACGTCCAATATTCTCTTCCTGCTGTGCTACGGAGGACGAAAGGAGTTTAGACAGCTTCTGACACTGGGGAAGAGATTCCTGCCGGAAATACATCGGGACAAAGCGGTACCGGCAACCGGCCGGTCAGCAGAGAAGACAACAAAAGGGTGAAAGGCGTGGGATTTTGTATGAAGATTGCAGTAGCGGGAACCGGGTATGTGGGGCTGTCTCTGGCAGTCCTGTTAGCCCAGAATCATGAAGTGACGGCGGTGGATGTGGTGCCGGAGAAGGTGGAGATGTTAAGGAATAGAAAATCTCCCATCCGGGATAAAGAGATCGACGAATATCTGGAAGAAGGTCAGCTGCACTTACAGGCGACGCTGGATGGAGAGGCAGCCTACCGGAATGCGGAACTCGTGATCATCTCCACGCCCACGAATTATGATCCGGGGATCCACTTTTTTGACACCGGTTCGGTGGAAACGGTGGTGAAGACGGTGCGGAGGGTGAATCCTGACGCGGTGATCGTGATCAAGAGCACGGTGCCGGTGGGATATACGGCCTCGCTGATGGAAAAATATCACACGAACCGGATCCTGTTTTCTCCGGAATTTTTACGGGAAGGGCATGCGCTGTATGATAATCTGTACCCTTCCCGGATCATCGTGGGAGCGGATGGAACATCCGGGGAAATGGTGGAGTATGCCACAAGGTTTGCCGGGCTGTTATGTGAGGGGGCCCGGAAAAAGGAGATCCCCTGCCGGATCATGGATTCTACGGAGGCGGAAGCGGTAAAGCTGTTTGCCAATACCTATCTGGCGCTTCGGGTCAGTTATTTTAACGAACTGGACACCTATGCGGAGATGCGGAACTTAAGCAGCCGCAACATTATCGAAGGGGTCTGTCTGGATCCCCGGATCGGGATGCAGTACAACAATCCCTCCTTCGGATATGGCGGTTACTGCCTGCCGAAGGATACGAAACAGCTGCTGGCCAATTACGAGAGCATTCCCCAGAACCTGATCCAGGCTATTGTGTCCGCCAACAGTACCCGCAAGGATCATATTGCGGACAGTATTCTGGAGAAGGCTGGATTCTATCAGGGAAGTCAGGGCAGAGACGGAGTGCCGGGACGAAAAGTCGTCATCGGTGTCTATCGGCTGATCATGAAATCCGGCTCGGATAATTTCCGCCAGTCCAGTATTCAGGGCGTCATGAAACGGATCCGGGCCAAGGGAGCGCAGATCTTATTGTATGAACCACAGCTTTCGGAGGATGACTTTTTCGGCAGTCCCGTCCTGCGGAATCTGGAAGATTTTAAGCACCGGTCGGATGTGATCGTGGCCAACCGGTATCACAGCGATTTAGAGGACGTCCGGGAAAAGGTCTATACCAGAGATATTTACTACAGGGATTAGGTGAGGGAAGAAATCAATGGATACAGAGAAAAAAACAGGAGAACGGGTGTGGATCACTCTGGCATTATTGGCCTGCGTGGGCTTTTCCGCTTTTCTGATCCGGTTACAGCAGAAGCAGGAGGCAGACAGGCAGCAGCTGACCGAACAGATACAGGACAGACAGCAGGAGGAGCGGAGGGAAGACACCGGGGAGATCGTGGTGCGCAGTCGTGTTACGCAGAAAGAATCCAACGGGGAACCGGTCTTCTCTCTGCCGGGAGGATTTTATCCGGAGGACATCACGGTGGAGATCACTGCACCGGCGGGAAGCCGCATCTATTATACGCTGGACGGTACGGTGCCGGATATGGAGAACGGGATCCTCTATGAGGCCCCGGTGGAGGTGACGAATGTCTGCGGCAGTCCCAATGTCTATTCCGCCATTTCCACAGTGTCGGCCTATCAGGACTATGCACCGCTGTCCAATGTGGATAAAGCGGTGGTGTTACAGGCGGTGGCGGTAGATGCGGGCGGCAGGATCAGCAAAGCCGCCTGTGCCAGTTATTTTGTGGCCATGGAGGCTAAGAGCCTGTACCGGGATCTGTCGGTACTGTCACTGACCACGGATCCCGGGGAAATGTTCGACTACTTTGAAGGCAATTATGTCACGGGAGTGGATTATGAGAATGCGCTGGCCGCGGATGATCTGCGCTTTGATTCCGCTAATTATTACCGGGGCGGAGAGATGAGCGCCCACATGGAATATTTTGAAGCGGACCGATATCTGACCTATGAAGGGGAGGTAACGCTACAGTTACGAAAGGATGGAAACCTCGACTACGGGCAGAAAAGCTTTCTGCTGACGGGAGCGGAGCCGGAGCGTAACTGCGAACTGTATGATTGCTTCCGGGACGGCACGCTCCTGTTGTACGGGGGAGGTACAGATTATGCAGCCAAGAGCAGACAAATCTTAGAGGAGCAGTTGTTAAACGAGACTACGAATTTTACGCTGGGAGAGCGGAAGGGCTGTATGGTATTCGTGAACGGGGAATTCTGGGGACTGTACCTGTTGTCCGGAGAAAATACGGTGAAGACTTTTGCCCGGGGCTGCGGGGCAGAGCCGGAGGAGATACAGACCGTGGAAAACCGTTATCCGTCCCAGATCGCTCCGGAATACGCTGACCTGTACCGTCTGGTGACCGAGGGAGATGCTTCCAGGCCCGGAACTTATCAGAAAATTCTGGGACAGATGGATCTGGAAAGTTATCTGGATTATTACTGTGCCAATCTCTATTTCGGCAATCCACAGTTTGATTCCTTTTCCACCACCCTGTGGAGGCAGGCGGCAGAGGGAGAAGCGGCGGGCAAATGGCACTGGGAATTTTCCGATGCCACGGATACACTGGGGCGGAATAAGGTCAGCAATTACAGCGTGAACACCTATCTGTGTCCCGGAGTGTCGGGGGATCTGTTTTTGCGGGGGCTGATGAAGAATCCGGATTTTGCGGCGGCATTTGGGCAGAGGATGGAGGAATATGCGGAAGAACTGACGCAGGAGAAAGCGGAGGAATATCTGACACCGCTTCTGGACAAATACCGGGTGTCGGTGACGGCCACGGCACAGCGCTACGGGCTGGGGCAGACGGAGGAAGGTTACCTGGCAGACGGAGAGAAGATCCTGGAATATTTTGCTGCACGGGGAGAATATATTCTGCGATATACGGAAGAATTTGTAACGGAAAGCGCTCTCGAAGAATGAGGGGAAAGGGGAACAACGTATGGAAACAATGGCAGAATATCTGGCAGAACTGGTGAAAGCCGGATTGGAGGACAGAAAAGCGGCACCTCTGCCGGAGGGAATTTCTGTGGAGGAGATCGTGAAGATTTCCGGGGAGAATCATATGGATTATCTGCTCCTGGGGGCACTTCTTCGGACGGAGGGACTTTCGGAAGAGGAAAGAGAGCTTCTACGGGGGAAAGTTATGGGAAGCATGCTGTTTACCGGCTTGCAGCTACAGGAATTAAAGGCGCTGGAACAGCGGATGGAAGCAGCGAAGATCCCCTGTCAGCCCATGAAGGGAGCCCGGATGAAGTTCTACTATCCTTCGCCGTTTCTGCGGGAGATGAGCGATATTGATATTCTCATCCATGCAGATTTCATGGAACAGGCGGCAGCGGAACTGGAAGCCATGGGGTATGTGTTGCAGCAGAAGATCAAACACCATGACATTTACCGGAAGGCGCCGGGGATCGTGGTGGAAGCCCACAGGGCCATGTATGACCGGACGGTGGATGAGAGGCAGTATGCCTATTTTTCCGACCTGTCCCGGGCGGTGCGGAGAAAGGGATTTCTGTATGTCTATGATTTTGAGGCGGAGGATTTCTATATTTATATGATGGCCCATATGGCGAAGCATTTTTATAAGAGAGGCTGTGGCATCCGGAATCTGGTGGACATCTATGTGTTCCGGCAGCGGTTCGGGGCGGAAATGAAGGCGGATTATCTGGAAAAACAGTTCGCGGGTCTGGGACTGACGGCATTTGTGGAGCATATGGAGAAACTGACCCGCATCTGGTTGCGGGGAGAGCAGTGTGAAGAATTCTATCAGCAGCTGTTTGACTATATGCAGGGCTGTGGGATCTACGGCAAGGACGAAAACGGTATCTGGAACCGGTTCTGCGATGAGGAAACGGAGGAAAGAGGATGCGGGCGCGGTACCCTGAAACGCTGGTACTGGTTCCCACCCTATGAATATATGGTGCTGTATTATCCGTGGCTGCCGAAAAATCCCATCACAGGAAAACTGCTGCTTCCGGCGGCCTGGGGGATCCGGGCAGTCCGGGGTGTGGTCTGTGGCCGGGGAAAATACAAGCGGGAAATGCTGCGGCAGATCGATGAGGCACAGATCGGTGTGAGACAGGATATTTACCGCAGACTGCAACTGCGTTTTCATTAAAGAGGTGCTATTAAGATACTCTATTAAGAGATTCTATGGAGTTGTGCATAAGGAGTGTAAGAAAAGCCATGAAAAGTCCGTTGGGGTTTCTGAAGAAGAATCCCTGGAAAAAAGAAACCCTGCTTACCTATTATTATTCGGCCCTTTTCCGCATGCAGTTATTACTCCTGCCGCCGGGGAAAATGCGGAAGGGCTGGGGCAGGGAAAACGGGGAGTCCGCGGAAACGGAATCCCGTGAAGGATATTTACAGGCGGTGAGGATCTCCCGGATCGTGGGAAAGGTCTGCGATAAGACACCATGGGAGAGCAAATGTCTTGTGAGGGCACTGGCGGCCCAGAGACTGTTGTATCGGCGGGGGCTGCCCTCCACGCTGTATCTGGGATGCGGCATGGAGGAGGGAAAAATGGTGGCCCATGCCTGGCTGCGTTTTGGGGAAATGTATGTGACCGGAGGAGACGGCAGCGGTTATACCACGGTCGCCCGTTTCTGTAAGGAAGTTTCCGGAAAAAGGGGATAAGTATGTCGGCGATCTGGGGAATTGTGGATTTCTGTTCCGGACAGACGGAGGAACAGCAAAAAAACCGCGCGGGGAGCCTGCGGGAAGAGGCTCTGCGGATGCGGCTGGCCTATGGGACGAGCTGTCTGGACCGGATACAGGAAAAAACGGAAGAAGAATATTATCTGGCCTGTGGGGTGCAGAATGTCACAAGAGAGGCAAAGGAGGAAGCCTTTCCGTATGAAAAAAACGGGGAGGGCGGGAGCCTGTTCGTAGCGGATGTGATTCTGGATAACCGCAGAGAACTGGCGCAGCGTTTTGTCAGCCGACGGGATCTGTGCAGTCATCCGGATGGGGAAATTCTGTATGAAAGCTTTTGCAGACAGCCGGAGGAAACGCTTACCGTGGCCAGAGGAGCTTATGCCTGCGCATATCTGGAGCCGGAGAGACGGACACTGACTTTGTTTAACGATGCGGTGGGGAACCGCTCGGTCTATTATTTTCGGGAAGAAAACAGAGTCTGGTTTTCCACGCTGCTTGCGGGGATCACCTGTCTGCGGGAGAACTGGAAGGAAAATACGGGCTGGTTCGACCGGTTTTATACCATTCGGGATCTGCGGGCGGTGTCGGAACCCAGAGAGACTCCCTATGGGGGGATCCTGCGGCTGGCTCCGGGCGAGATCGCAATATTCACCGCAGAAGGGATGCGCAGGAGGGATTACTGGGATCCCTTTGCGGCAAGGAAGCTTCTGCGGGGAAAAACGGAAGCAGAGTACCGGGACCTTGTGAGGACGGTGTTTCGAGGCTGCGTGGAGGATGTGATCCGGGAGGGAACAGAGACCGGGATCCTGTTAAGCGGCGGACTGGACTCCAATGCCGTGGCGGCCTATGCGGCACCGTATCTTGCAAGGCGGGGGAAGAAGCTGTATTCCCTTACTTCCGTGCCGGAGGAGAAGGAGAGGGCGCGGGTGCCCGGGCAGTATGCCGTGGAGGACGAGCGGAGAAGTGTGGAACTGGTGCGGAGACTTCACGGGAATCTGGAACCGGAATATCTGGCGACGAACCGGGGAGATCTGCTTTCGGAGAACCGTGACCTGCGGGAGCTGTTGGAAGTGCCATATAAGGCGGTGTTGAATCTGCCGTGGATGTATGAAAGCTATGAGCGGGCCGCCGGAAAAGGCTGTGGGATCCTGCTGTCGGGGCAGTACGGGAACATTACCATATCCTATGGGGATTTTCGAAGTCTGTTCCTGACACTGTTACATCAGGGGAGGATCAGAGAACTGGTGCAGGAGATCAATGCCTACAGCAGAAGATACCGCAGGAGCCGTAAATGGATCTGGAAAGATCTCCTTACGGCGGGAGACGGACAGGATCATGGGGAGGTGTCCCGTTATATGTATGACAAGAATGCATTGCGGCAGATCGGAGAATATGAAGTGAAACTGTCGCTGGCCACCGGTGTGATCCCGAGAGATCCCACCAGAGACAAGCGGCTGATCGCACTGGTGCTAAGCCTCCCCGTGGAGCAATTCACCCATGCCGGACAGGAGAGACGGCTGGTACGCCAATATCTGAAAGGACTGATCCCGCCGCAGATTCTGGAGGATGAATTTCACAAAGGAAGACAGGGCGTGGGGAGCACCGAGCTGCTTGCCGCGCAGTGGGAGCAGATCTGCCGGGAACTGCCCGGTACTTTACAGGAGGCAGAGGCCGGAGAAAACGGGCTGTCGAAAGCTGGCATGGTACGTGGGTTCTATGTGGGACTGGCACGGGAATATCGGAGAAGGTTTGAACTATGATGGAATATTTTTACAGAATCTATGGACTGCGGGTGCAGTCGCAGATCCCTTTTTCGGAGGCGGCGCCGGATACAGCGGGGGATGCGGAGGTCCGGATCGTATTCGGAAGAATTCCGGATTTTTTGCGGAAAGCGGGACAGAAGGGCTACGGAACCTGGACGAATGGGTTTACCTCAGCCTGGTTCCGGGTGCGGGACGGAACACAGGTCTATGTGGAGAACGGCAGCAGGATCACGGTGGAGCTTTCGGAGGAGCCGAGGATGCTTTTTATCACCTCCCTGCTTCTCAGCGCCGGGATGGCATTGATCTGCCTACAGCGGGGAGACCCTTTTTTTCACGGCAGTGCATTACAGACCGGGGAGCAGGCCATTCTGCTCTGCGGGGAGAGCGGCGCGGGAAAGTCCACGGTGGCCATGGAGCTGTTAGAAAGGAAGCTTGGGTTTCTGGCGGATGACACCGTAAGAGTCCATCCGGGAACCGCGGGAATGCTGGCGGAGCCTTCCTATCCCCAGCAGAAGCTCTGCCGGGATATGGCGTTAAAATGCGGAAAGCCGTTGGAGGAACTGATCTATATCGATGAAGAACGGGACAAGTATGCCTGGCGCAGACAGGACCGCTACGTGAAACGGGCGCTGCTCCTTGGAAAGATCTTTTTACTGCGAAAGGACGGGACACAGACCCCGCAGAGGGATCCGGTGCGGATCCGGCGCATTACAGGGAAGGAAGCTCTGGAGACCTTAAGTGCGCAGCTGTATTTGGCGGATACCTACCGGTATAGCACCGGGATTCCTTTTCCTTTGATGGAACAGCTGATCCGCATCGCGGAACAGGCCGGGATCTACGAGGTGACCAGACCTGCGGACGGGGATACGCTTCACGAAGTCGTAACGAAAATCTTACAGTTTTGTTAGAAAGAGGGTATTTTTACAGGGAATCATTATAATCAGAAATGTAAAGAATCATAAAAATGTAATAAGGAGGAATGGAAAATGAAAGCATGGAGTCAGCCCAAAATGGAGGAACTGAACGTAAGAGCAACCGCTTACAGCCCCAAGGGAGGTCTGATCGAGGACGGCGTTTACCAGTCCGAGGACGGTAAGTATACCATCCCCACCTATGGTCCTTCTTCCGGCAATTCCGGAGAGCCTACCGTAGACGTACAGTAATCTAAAAAGCCGAAAAGGATCAGGGAAGCTCATGGTTACATGAGCTTTTTTGGTGTATACGATGAGCCAAAACAGAGTGTGTAAAAGAAGGGAGAACAGAAAATGAACAGAACGGCAAAGATCCGGATGAAGCAGCGAAGGGATGTGACGGACCTGGCGGGAGAAAAGGTCATGGTGGATTTTGAACAGGGAAAATATTTCTGCATCAAAGGCGTGGGTAATGACATCTGGGACATGCTGGACGGGCAGGAACCCGAGGACGGAAAACCGGGCAGCATGGCGGTGGAGACGATTTTACATAAACTGATGGAAGAATATGAAGTGACGGAAGAAGTGTGCGAAAAAGAGGTGCTGGCATTTCTGGACAAGCTGGAACAGGCGGGGATCCTGGAAGAGGTGTAGGTGCCCATGGAAAAAATAAGAGGAAGAGATTATATTTCCTGGCTGTGGCAATATACCGCCCCCTATGCGGGCAGGATCTGTTTGCTGTTACTGCTTGGACTGCTGGAGACTTTTGCGTCGCTGGCCATGGTGCAGATCACCAAGGAGATCATCGATCATGCCACAGTGGGAAGCAGCTTCGGACGGCTTCTGGCGGGATATGTGCTGCTGTTATTGGGGATGCAGGGAATCTCGGTATTGTCGGCATTGCTTTCGGCGCTGGTGACAGAGCGGTTCTCCTTCGGTATCCGACGGCAGATCTATGAGAAGATCCTGCATTCTGGGTGGCGGGAGGTAACGGCCTATCATACCGGGGATCTCATGACGCGGCTGACCAGCGATGCGGGCAATGTGGCGGACGGTATTGTGGGGACGATCCCCAATATTTTACAGTTGGGGATCGAACTGGTACTGGTATTCTGTATGCTGTTTTATTATTCGCCGCTTCTTGCGGTGTTTGCCCTGCTGGTGGCTCCGGTGGCGGCCCTCTGTTCCTGGTGGCTGGGGAAGCGCCTGAAAAGGTTACAGGGGAAGGTGCAGGAGAGCGAGTCGGCGTATCGGTCCTTCTTGCAGGAAAGTCTGGCCAACCTTCTGATCGTCAAGGCCTTTACCGGAGAGGACCGGGCGGTGGAGCGGCTGACAAGGCTGCGGGAAGAGCGGTTCTACTGGGTATACCGCAAGACCGGACTGGGAACCGCCAGCTCCACGGTGATGGCACTGGCTTTTCAGGGAGGGTATCTGACGGCCTTTTCCTATGGGGCATGGCAGCTGTCCAGACAGCAGATCACCTACGGCACCATGTCGGTCTTTTTAACGCTGGTGAACCGGGTGCAGGCACCAATCCTGGGACTGGCGCAGCAGATTCCCCGGATCATTGCCCTGCTGACTTCCGCCGGGAGGATCATGGAACTACAGCGGATCCCCGGGGAGCGAGGGACGGCCGGGGAGATCGAAGGCCGCACGATCGGTGTGGAACTGCGGGACGTGTGCTTCGGATATACGAAAGAACCGGTGCTTAAGGGAGTGAACCTGAAGATCCGGCCGGGGGAATTCGCCGCCATTGTGGGAGAATCCGGTATCGGCAAGACGACACTGATCCGTATTCTGCTGGCCTTTCTGGAAGCGGGCGAGGGAACGGTGGATTTCTATAACGGAGCCGGGCAGAGGCAGGAGACCGGCGCCTCCGTGCGGCAGTTTACCGCCTATGTCCCCCAGGGGAATACGCTGTTCAGCGGAACAGTAAGAGAAAATCTGCAAATGGGCAGAGAAGATGCCACGGAGGAAGAACTGTGGGAAGCCTTAAGGCTGGCTTCCGGGGAAAAATTTGTCCGGGCACTGCCGGATGGGCTGGATACGGTCATCGGGGAGAGAGGCCACGGACTGTCGGAGGGACAGGCGCAGCGGATCGCCATTGCCAGAGCTATTTTACGAAAGGCGCCGTTTCTCATTCTGGACGAAGCTACATCGGCACTGGATGAAGCCACGGAGATCGCCGTGTTGCAGGGCCTCCGGGCCTTACAGCCGAGACCGACCTGCCTGCTCATTACTCACAGGAAAGGTGTTTTAAAATATTGTGACAGAGAACTTCGTATCCGGGAAGGGAGGGTGACGGAAGAATGCAGTACCACTACAGTCTGTACGGCATGAGAGTGGCATCGGATCTGGACTTTGGACAGCTGGATCCGGTGCGGCTGCCGGAGAGCGACAGGCATTTCGGACGGGAAGAGGTCCGGATCCTTGCCATGAACGAACAGGAGGAAGCGCAGTATCGAAAGGAACACGGGGAATGTGTCTGCGGAAGCTTTTTAGGTACGAAAGAGAGCTGGCTGTGCAACCGCACGTTGGAGATGTGTGTGGAGCAGGGGCAGGTGATCCGGTATCACATTCGGCAGGGAGGAGATTCCGGATCGGTAAGAACTTATCTGCTGGGCTTTGGCATGGCGATGCTGGCCATGCAGCAGGGAAAACTGGCATTTCATTGCAGTGCGCTGGTGTCTCCGGAGGGGAAAGCCCTGCTGATCGCCGGGGAGAGCGGTGCGGGAAAGTCCACGCTGACGGCAGAGCTGCTAAAACGGGGGTACCGGTTCCTGGCAGACGATATGGCAGTGGTGGACATTTCCGGGAAAGACGGGGCATGGGTGTATCCTTCCTTTCCTTATATGAAGCTGTGTCGGGATGCAGCACTGAGGCAGGGGTATGCACCGGAAGAACTGCTTTATATTGATGAGAAAAAGGATAAATTTCTGGTACCCTGCATAGATGTGTTTCGAGGGGAAAAGGCACGGTTGGAATGTTTTGTTTTTCTGGGAATTCTATCGGAAAAGGAAGAAGGGGAAAGGGTGTCCGGGAAGGTAAGAACAGACAGGATCACGGGTCCGGACAGCATGCTTGTGTACAAAGAAAATCTGTTCCTGCGACATCTGTGGAAAAGACAGCACCCGGGAATGGAAGTCTGGCAGAATTGCCTGAAAATGGCGGAGCAGATACCGGTCTGTTCCGTGAAAAGACCGGCAGCAGGTGATTCCACTGCCGAGGTGGCAGCGGAAGTACACGCACTGCGAAGGGCTGTGTCAGCTTAAGAATTCTTCCGGTTCTTCGGAAGGCTGCGGCGGCTGACATCCGCCTCCGCCGGGATGGTGTCCGGGATGATGTCCGCCTCCGCCGGGATGTCCCGGGTACCAGGGAAACCAGCCACAGGCGGTCTCGGATACCTTCAGTTCCATCAGTTCAGGTTGTGCCCAATGCTTCATAAGAATACCTATACCTTTCCGTAACCTGTATATGTTCAGGTACAAATTTGCGTGTGAAAAATGCATTTTCACACCGGACAGAGGAATCCCCCTGTGTGGTTACAGCATAGTGGACGGAAGGGTGCAAGTAAAGAAATGTATCAATTTTGTAAGAACTTTGCGGGAAGCACCACAATAAAGGTACTGCCTGCGCCCGGAGTACTTTTACAGGACACGGTACCGCCGTGACGTTCTGTAATGGTCCTGACAATGGCAAGTCCCAGACCGCTGCCGGTGGCGGAACCGGGAGTTCTTGCGGAGGAGACGGTGTAGGTGCGGCCAAAGATCCGGTCAAGGTCCTCCGGCGGGATGCCGGGACCCTGATCGGTGACGGAGATCCGGAGGGTGGAAAGGTCCGGGGCAGGCTCCGCAGCCAGAGTGATCTTCGTTCCGGCGGGAGCGTATTTTACGGCATTGCCGAACAGATTATCCAGAACCCGTACCAGTTTTCCGGGATCCGCATAGAGGGTGGCATGAAGGCCTTGCAGCACGGAAAATTCCAGAAGATGGCCGCCATAGGGGCCGTCCGGTAGGGCGGTATAGAAATATTCTTCCAGAAAGGACAGGGCATCCAGCTCCTGAAAGGAAAAGGCATGGGAAGGATCCTCCAGAGTAAACAGTTCGTACATATCCCGGATCAGGTGTTCCAGCGTCGTCGTCCGGTGATCGATCAGGGCGAGAGCACTTTGGGTATCCTGCGGGGAAAGGGACTGCCCGGAGGTAAGGTAATCCACGGCGCTGCGGATGGCGGTGAGGGGAGCCCGCAGATCATGGGAAAGGTTAGCCAGCATTTCCGTGCGTTCCCGTTGCAGACGTTGCAGGGACTGATTGCTGACATTCAGCCGGGCGGTGACTTCCAGAAGCCTGCGGGACAGTTCTTCCACGGTTTCCTGCTCCATCGCAGGGGACTGAAAGGCGGGACGGGAAGGATTCTTCACAGGGAGACACCTCCTTTCAGAAAACGATACCCTTTGGACCAGACGGTCTCGATGCGGTTCTCCAGTTCGTAATTGCCCTCAAAGCGCTTGCGGAGGCGGCTGACATTGACCATAACGCTGCGCCTGTCGCTTTCCCGGTAGACACCGAAGAGAGCGGTTCCCAGTTCTTCGAAGGTGATGTCCCGATCCGGGTGCTCCGCCAGATACAGCAGGACTTCGTATTCCCGGTTGGCCAGCCCAAGATCCTGTTCCCGGTAAAAGGCTTTGTGAGCCACTTTATCAATGGAAAGGTTCCCTACGGACAACGTAAAATCCGAGGAAGCTTTGATCAGTTGTGTGCGACGGCGGATCAGAAGATCCACCCGGGCTTTCAGTTCCCGGAGACTGTAGGGCTTGACCAGATAATCGTCTCCGCCGCAGGTAAGCCCCCGGACCACATCTTCCTCGGAGCCTCTGGCGGTGAGAAACAGGATCGGCACGGAAGAAAAAGAGCGGATATAGCGGCAGACCCGGTAGCCGTCGGCCTCCGGCAGCATAACATCCAGCAAAATACAGTCCGGATGATTTTTCCGGATGGACAGGATTCCCTCTTTGGGGGAGACGGCAGTGTACACGGTGAATCCCACACCGGTGAGATATTTCTGATTGATCGCCAGCACTTCGGCATCATCATCGATCATTACGAGCTTGGACATGACATAACCTCCTTTTACGGTGCTATTTTAGCATGTGGGAAAAATGGTTGTCATCAAAGGAAGGTCGACAGAGAAGGACAGAAGATAACAGAAATCGGAAGACCGGGTGAAAAAGCGACACGAAAAGGGGGAGAAAAATGAATCGGTCAAATACGGGTGCAAATAAGGACACTGCGCATATAGTGAGGGATGCGCTGGCACTTCTTGCGTCTTACGGAGTGGCGGTGCTGTTTACGGGAAAAGAATGGGATCTGCGGACATTTCTGGGAATGACGGGACTGACCGCGGTATTTATACTGCTCTACCTGTTGGAGAACGGGGAACAGTATCTGTATAATGTAACGCTGTTTGGCTATCCGGACAGGATACAGCGGTGCAGAACCAGATCCTTTCTCGTGGCAACGGCAGCCACCGCGATCCTGCTGCCTTTTATTACGGAGGATCAGAGAGGCTATTTTCTGTTTCTCATCTTTGCCTACAGTCTGGAAAGCGTAAAGCTGCTGCAACATAGTGAAAAACAGGGAAACAGAGTGCGGAACCGCAAAGACCACGGAGAACTGCCCCGCACCGCTTTTGTGGGAAGAAGGGCGCAGTATAACAAGTTCCGGTATTTCCTGAAAAAGACCCGTATCCGCATGGAACTTATCGGCTACATTGCGGTATCCGGAGAGGAACTGGCACAGATCCCGGAGGGGGATTCGGGAGAATATCTGGGCAGTCTGGAGGAACTGGAAGCGTTGATCCGGCAGTATAATCTGGATCAGATCTATATCCTGCAAAAGAGAGAGGAACAACTTTCCGCCATGCAGAAGTATGTGGATCTGTGCATTGATATGGGTGTGACCGTGCGGATGGTGGTGGATTTCTATAAGAGACGCAGGGCTGACAGCTATGTGAGCTGTGTGGGAACCTATCCGGTGATCACGTATCATACGGTGACCTTGAACACCGGAGAACAGGCCGTGAAACGGGTCATGGATGTGATGGGAGGACTGGCGGGGATCGTGCTGTTTTCTCCGGTGATGGCAGTCACGGCACTGGCCATCAAGCTGGATTCCCCCGGGCCGGTAATCTTCCGCCAGACCAGAGTCGGGAAGAACGGCAGGACATTTCAGATCTATAAATTCCGCAGTATGTATGTGAATGCGGAGGAGCGAAAGGCGGAATTGCTGTCACAGAATGAGATCGCCGGAGGTGTGATGTTCAAGCTGAAGGAGGATCCCCGGATCACCCGTGTGGGAAAGGTCATACGGAAGCTCAGCATCGACGAGCTGCCCCAGTTTTTTAACGTGGTGGCCGGGTCCATGAGTCTGGTGGGCACGAGACCGCCGACACTGGATGAGGTGGAGAAATACGGCAGAAAGCAGTGGCGCCGTATCAGTATCAAACCGGGCCTGACGGGAATGTGGCAGGTAAATGGTAGAAGCCTGGTGACGGATTTTGAAAAAATCGTGGAGATGGATGTGGAATATATAGACAACTGGTCACTGATGGAGGATATCCGGATCCTGTGCAAGACGGTGACAGTGCTGTTGAAGCATGCGGATGCCTATTAACGTATGAAAGAAAAAGGCGTGAAGACAGGCAGCTGACAGACACGGAAGGAGGGTGTGCGGATGAAAGCAGAGTGGAGGCGCATAAACTGGACGGGATTGCTCTTGGCTATGGGACTGCTATGGTACGGATGGCTGAAGGAACCGCTGGCGGCGGTGCTTGGGGGGATGATCCTGTTTACGAATCTGTTCACTGTGATTAAAAAATTTTGAAAAAAATTTTTGAAAAAAATATCGAAAAATGTGAACCGTTCCGTGAGATAACACAGTCTTAATAGGTATAAAAGGTAACGGAGGAAAACAAGATGGGTGGCATGCTGTATTCTGTACCTGTCATTCAGGCAAATTATCGGATCATACAAATAAAAGATGAAATAACACCGTTGGCACAGGCAGTGCAGAGCGGCTATTACGGCGAAACGATAGCGGCAATGCTGGGTATTGGTGCAGTTTTGATCCTGATGGTATATATTATTTTATGCGGAAAGTATCGGAAGCGTATCGCAGAACTGCAGGAGAATACGCATACCGGATGGAACTGGTGGAAACTTAGAAAACAGGCAGCCGAGCTGGAAGACAGGAAAGCGGAGGGAATCGTAGAGGATATCCGACGGGCAGCGAAGAGTTATATGACGGTTTAAAAGGATTACAGATCCGGGGTCTTAATTTAGACTCCGGATTTTTTGTGAAAACCACAAAAGTAAAGTATTTCGTTGCTGATGTCTGCGGCGGATGTTATAATCATGGTGGTGGAGCGGAACGGACAGGATACCGGCCGACACCATAAGTACACCATAAGTATAGGAAGGAAAAGGAAGGCAATCTATGAAAGTCTTGGTAACAGGCGTAAAAGGCCAGTTGGGATATGATGTGGTAAATGAATTGGAAAAGAGAGGAATCGAAGCTGTCGGCGTGGATATTCAGGAGATGGATATCACCGATGCCGCCAGCGTGGAAAAGGTGATCGGAGAGGCAGCACCGGATGCGGTGATACATTGTGCGGCCTACACCGCAGTGGATGCAGCGGAGGATAATGTAGAGATCTGCCGGAAGGTCAATGCGGACGGCACACAGAACATTGCGAATGTCTGCAAGAAGCTGGACTGCAAGATGATCTATATCAGTACCGATTATGTATTTGACGGTGAGGGCACGAGACCCTGGGAGCCGGAGGATGAGCGTCATCCGCTGAATGTATACGGACAGACCAAATACGAAGGAGAACTGGCAGTACAGAATACACTGGAAAAATATTTTATTGTAAGAATCTCCTGGGTATTTGGTGTCAACGGCAAGAACTTCATCAAGACCATGTTGAATCTGGGCAAGACCCACGATCATCTCACAGTAGTGAACGACCAGTTTGGCTCTCCGACTTATACTTATGATCTGGCAAGACTTCTGGTGGATATGGTACTGACAGATAAATACGGCATCTATCATGCCACCAACGAAGGCATCTGCAACTGGTATGAATTCGCCTGCGAGATCTTCCGTCAGGCCGGCATGAAAGTAGATGTGGCTCCCGTACCGGCTTCCCAGTATCCGACGAAGGCAAAGAGACCGGAGAACAGCCGCATGAGCAAGGAGAAACTGACCCGGAACGGGTTCGAGAAACTTCCCTCCTGGCAGGATGCCTTAGAGAGATACCTGAAGGAAATTCAGTAATGTTTTCCTGAAAACAGGCATGGTATAGACAGAAAAATAACGGGAAATACTTCAGGGAGCGGTATCGGAAACGGTACGGCTCCCCTTTTGGTGTATACGATGAGCCAAGTACAGATTTGTGCTTGCACAAGAATCTGTATTTGGCGAATGTACATCATCGAGCTTTTAAGCGAGATGGTGTACAAAGTATACAAATCGAGTAGGAGCCAGCCTGCTCGATTTATAATATATGAAAAAGTACGGAAAAACCCTGTAAATTTCACGAAAAACCTGTTGACAACGGATTTGCAAACAAGTATACTATTAAAGCGTGCCAGAAAAGGTGCGTCTATTATACTATTAAGAAAGAGGTGAAACAGAATGCCAACATTTAACCAGTTAGTAAGAAAAGGACGTCAGACCTCTGTTAAGAAGTCTACTGCACCTGCTCTCCAGAAGGGTTACAACTCTCTTCACAAGAAAGCAACAGACGTTTCTGCTCCCCAGAAGCGTGGTGTATGTACCGCTGTTAAGACAGCAACTCCTAAAAAGCCTAACTCTGCTCTTAGAAAGATCGCCAGAGTACGTCTTTCCAACGGAATCGAAGTTACCAGCTACATTCCCGGTGAAGGTCACAATCTGCAGGAGCACAGCGTTGTTTTGATCCGTGGTGGTCGTGTTAAGGACCTGCCCGGTACCAGATACCACATCATCCGTGGTACCCTTGATACCGCCGGTGTCGCTAACAGAAAACAGGCTCGTTCCAAGTACGGCGCTAAGAGACCTAAAGACGCTAAGAAATAATTAAAATTAGTGTCAAAGGCGTTTTGAACGTCGGATGATGAGTCCGATGAAAATCCGCAAGGATTTTTGGAGATGTCGATCAGACATCTTTGTACCACAAAAACGAAACTAAGAAAAGTGTTGGAATTCTGTGATACAGATATAACAGCGCGAACACTTGGGGAAACACATGTGAGTACCGATGATCTAACGCAACTAGTGAGAAGAGTCAAGACCGGCGTAAAAGTGAGTGCATGCTTGCATGCAAACGAGCTTTTATGACGGGATTGTGTCGACGAACAGCCGACATCGAGGCATCTCTGATGCCGAGATAACGTATCTCACGAGAACAATTTGTTAAGGAGGGAAGAACCGTGCCACGTAAAGGACATATTCAGAAAAGAGATGTATTAGCAGATCCTTTATACAACAACAAAGTGGTTACCAAGCTTGTCAACAATATCATGCTGGATGGCAAGAAGGGTGTAGCCCAGAAGATCGTATACGGAGCATTTGCTAAGGTTGAAGAGAAGAGCGGCAAGCCTGCTCTGGAAGTATTCGAAGAGGCTATGAACAACATCATGCCTGTTCTGGAAGTAAAAGCAAGACGTATCGGTGGTGCTACCTATCAGGTACCTATCGAGGTTAGACCTGAGAGACGTCAGGCTCTGGGCCTTCGTTGGTTGACCATGTTCTCTCGTAAGAGAAGTGAGAAGACCATGGAAGACAGACTTGCTAACGAAATTCTTGACGCAGCCAACAATACCGGATCTGCTGTTAAGAGAAAAGAAGACATGCACAAGATGGCAGAGGCAAACAAGGCTTTTGCTCATTACAGATTCTAGTAGGAGGGAAAAATCTTGGCTGGAAGAGAATATCCATTAGAGAGAACCAGAAATATTGGTATTATGGCTCATATCGATGCGGGTAAGACCACACTGACCGAGCGTATCCTGTATTACACTGGTGTTAACTACAAGATTGGTGATACTCACGAAGGTACTGCTACCATGGACTGGATGGAGCAGGAACAGGAGAGAGGTATTACCATCACCTCTGCTGCTACTACCTGTCACTGGACTCTTGAGAAAGAGACCAAGCCCGCACCCGGTGCTCTTGAGCATCGTATCAACATCATTGATACCCCGGGTCACGTAGACTTCACCGTTGAGGTTGAGCGTTCCCTTCGTGTACTGGATGGCGCTGTCGGCGTCTTCTGTGCAAAGGGTGGTGTTGAGCCTCAGTCCGAGAACGTATGGCGTCAGGCTGACACCTATAACGTACCTCGTATGGCGTTCATCAACAAGATGGACATCCTGGGTGCGAACTTCTACGGCGCAGTAGAGCAGATCAAGACCAGACTTGGTAAAAATGCAATCTGTCTTCAGCTGCCGATCGGCAAAGAAGACGATTTCAAGGGAATCATCGACCTGTTCGAAATGAAAGCTTACATTTACAACGACGATAAGGGTGATAACATCACCGTTACCGATGATCTTGGCGATATGAAGGATGATGCAGAACTGTATCGTTCCGAACTGATCGAGAAGATCTGTGAGCTGGATGACGATCTGATGATGATGTACCTGGAAGGTGAAGAGCCTTCTGTAGAAGAGATGAAGAAGGTGCTGCGTAAAGCAACCTGTGAGTGTAAAGCAATCCCCGTTTGCTGCGGTTCCGCATATCGTAACAAGGGTGTTCAGAAGCTTCTGGATGCAGTTGTAGAGTATATGCCCGCACCTACCGACATCCCCGCAATCAAGGGTACCGATCTGGATGGCAACGAAGTTGAGAGACATTCATCCGATGATGAGCCTTTCGCAGCTCTGGCATTCAAGATCATGGCTGACCCGTTCGTAGGTAAGCTTGCATTCTTCCGTGTATATTCCGGTACCATGAATGCTGGTTCCTATATTTTAAATGCTACTAAGGATAAGAAGGAGCGTGTTGGACGTATTCTGCAGATGCATGCTAACAAGCGTGCAGAGCTGGATAAGGTTTACTCCGGTGATATTGCAGCAGCAGTTGGTTTCAAGTTCACCACTACCGGTGATACCATCTGTGACGAGCAGCACCCTGTAATTCTGGAGTCCATGGAGTTCCCCGAGCCCGTTATCGAGCTGGCTATCGAGCCTAAGACCAAAGCTGGTCAGGGTAAGATGGGTGAAGCTCTTGCAAAACTGGCAGAAGAAGATCCTACTTTCCGTGCTCATACCAATCAGGAGACCGGTCAGACCATTATCGCCGGTATGGGTGAGCTGCATCTGGAGATCATCGTTGACCGTCTGCTTCGTGAGTTCCATGTAGAAGCTAACGTAGGTGCTCCTCAGGTTGCTTACAAGGAAGCATTCACCAAGGCTGTTGAAGTTGATTCCAAGTACGCTAAGCAGTCCGGTGGTCGTGGACAGTACGGACATTGTAAAGTTAAGTTTGAGCCCCTGGAGGCTAACTGTGAGAAGTTCGACTTCGATCCGAAGGCAAACATTCTGATCAACGATCCTCCTACCCTGTTATTCGAATCTACCGTTGTCGGTGGTGCTATTCCCAAGGAATACATCCCTGCAGTAGGTGAAGGTATCCAGGAAGCAGCTCAGGCTGGTATTCTGGGTGGATTCCCTGTACTGGGTGTTCATGCGAACGTATATGACGGATCCTATCATGAGGTCGACTCCTCAGAGATGGCATTCCACATTGCAGGTTCCATGGCATTCAAAGAAGCAATGCAGAAGGCATCTCCTGTACTGCTTGAGCCGATCATGAAGGTTGAGGTTACCATGCCTGAGGAATACATGGGCGATGTAATCGGTGATCTGAACTCCCGTCGTGGTCGTGTAGAAGGTATGGAAGACATCGGCGGAGGTAAGATGGTTAAGGCTTTCGTTCCTCTTGCTGAGATGTTCGGTTACTCCACAGACCTGCGTTCCAAGACCCAGGGTCGTGGTAACTACTCCATGTTCTTCGAAAAGTACGAGCCCGTTCCTAAGAATGTTCAGGAAAAGGTTCTTGCTGCAAAGGCGAAATAAGTGCCAAATCAATAAAAATAACTTGAAAAACCTCTGATTATTTAATATAATCAGAGGTAGCGAGTTAAAAAAATAAAACTACGAAACTGTTTAATTATTTTAAGGAGGACTTAAATAATGGCTAAAGCTAAATTTGACAGAACAAAGCCCCATTGTAACATTGGTACCATCGGTCACGTTGACCATGGTAAAACTACTCTGACCGCAGCAATCTCCAAGGTTCTTTCCGAGAGAGTACCCGGTAACGAGAAGGTTGACTTCGATAACATCGATAAGGCTCCCGAAGAGAGAGAGCGTGGTATTACCATTTCTACCGCTCATATCGAGTATCAGACCGAGAAGAGACACTATGCACACGTTGACTGCCCGGGCCATGCTGACTACGTTAAGAACATGATCACCGGTGCTGCACAGATGGATGGTGCTATCCTCGTTGTAGCTGCTACCGATGGTGTTATGGCTCAGACCAAGGAGCACATCCTTCTGTCCCGTCAGGTAGGCGTTCCTTACATCATCGTATTCCTGAACAAGTGTGATATGGTTGACGATCCCGAGCTGATCGAGCTGGTTGAGATGGAAGTAACCGAGCAGCTGGAAGAGTACGACTTCAACGACTGTCCTATCATCAAGGGTTCCGCTCTGAAGGCTCTGGAAGATCCCAGCAGCGAGTGGGGCGACAAGATCATGGAGCTGATGGATACTGTAGATACCTACATTCCCGATCCTCAGCGTGATACTGATAAGCCTTTCCTGATGCCTGTAGAGGATGTATTCACCATTACCGGTCGTGGTACCGTAGCTACCGGACGTGTAGAGCGTGGTGTTCTGCATCTGAACGATGAAGTTGAAATCGTTGGTATCAAGGAAGAGACCAAGAAGACCGTTGTAACCGGTATCGAGATGTTCCGTAAGATGCTGGATGAGGCACAGGCTGGTGATAACATCGGTGCTCTGCTTCGTGGTATCCAGAGAACTGAAATCGAAAGAGGACAGGTTCTGGCTAAGCCCGGTACTGTTACCTGCCACAGAAAGTTTACCGCTCAGGTATACGTTCTGACCAAGGATGAAGGTGGACGTCATACTCCTTTCTTCAACAACTATCGTCCTCAGTTCTACTTCAGAACCACCGACGTTACCGGCGTTTGCGAACTGCCCGCTGGTGTTGAGATGTGCATGCCTGGTGATAACGTAGAAATGACCATCGAACTGATCCATCCCATCGCTATGGAGCAGGGTCTTACCTTCGCTATCCGTGAGGGTGGTAGAACCGTTGGTTCCGGCCGTGTAGCTACCATCATTGAGTAATTAAATACTGTTTGAGTATTAATTGACTTTATTGGCTCAGCCCTTTGTTTACAAGGGGTTGAGCTTTTTTATGTGCGTCCGGCAAAACCGACGCTCGGACTTAAGTCATCTTCGTGGACTTGCTGTGGGCTTGTGTTATCCTTTGGGATTACGACGTTGAACCTTTTTCCAGTAGTTTTGATTCGTCCAATGCTTCTTCCGGGGTAGTCACACCGGAGGCTGCCATGTCCTTCTGGTGCTGGTTCTGCATCATATCCACCACTTCCTGATGCTTGTTCGGATACAGGTGGGAGTAGGTGCTTAAGGTGGTCTGAATCTTTTCGTGTCCTAATCGTTCTGATATGAGCAGTGGTGCACAGCTTAAGTTGATAAGATAGCTGGCGTGGGAGTGACGGATATTGTGGATACGAATCTTTTTCACTCCGCTTTTTTACAAGCCCTTGCCATTGCATTATTGATATAAGATTTGGTGAAGGGGAAGACCCTGTCCGTATCTTTTAAGTCATAAAGCTTTGACATATAATCTTTGACTTCGTTCATCACAAAGTCCGGTATGATGATGTTACGGATACTCTTCGGTGTTTTGGGTGGTGAAATCACATCATGCTTCTTCACACGCTGTAGACTTTGGGTGATATCAAGGGTATTCTTCTCAAAATTAAAGTCTTTTGGCGTTAAAGAGAGGAATTCTCCCAAACGGATACCGGAGTAGTACAGTAGTGTAAACGAAATATGTGCCGTAGGATCATCTTGCGTTGTAGCCAGTATCCGGTCAAATTCATCCTTTGTCCAGAAGTTTACCACAACCTCACGTTTCCCCATTCTGCCTGCTTTGTGGCAGGGATTCTTGGCTAAGTTAAAATAGTCCACCGCATAATTGAAAAGTGCGGTAATCATATTCTGCATCCGGTCTAAATAGGAGTTGGAATATTCCTTTGCAATCATTTCGTTTTGCCAGGCTCGGATATCTTTAGGAGTAATTTTGTTGATAGGCTTATTCTCGAAATAAGGGAGAATCAGTTTCTCAAATACATGCTTCTTTCCATCGATAGTGCTCTGGCGACATCGGTGGCCCATATCCTCTATGCGTTTTAAGCATCCGCTGATTCGGCGTGCAATTATTGATTATGTACCTAGTGGATATAGGGCATATGCGTTTCTGCTTCCCTATGGAACGGTAATCGGGGGAAATGGAGATATCCCGAAAGGTGGATCACTTGCGATGCCATTGCGTATTGCAGAAAAGTATAAAGAATATGGTGGAGCATTACATACAAATGCAAGCATAGAAACCATTTTATTGAATGGTAAAAAAACAGAAGGGATTTTATTAGAGATTGGAAAGAAAGTAGAAGCTGATTATGTGATCTGTGCCTGTGATACGAATTATACATTTCGTAAGTTGTTACCGGAAAAATATATGTCGAAAGAGATAAAGAAAATGTATGAAGATAGGGACGAATACCCGATTAGCAGTGGATTTCAAATTGCGTATGCTGTAGATAAGATATTTCTTGAACTGACAGGAACAAGGGTATTTTCCTGCAATGAAATGAAGGTGGGAAATCAGAGAGTGTAATGCATGAGTATAGAATCTTATAATTACGAACCGGATTTTGCACCGGCGGGCAAAATGATTCTGCAGACAAATTTTTCACAGTCAGAGGCTGATTATAAATACTGGGAGAATATCTATACAGATAATACAGTCTATGAAAAGAAGACTGAAATTGCGGAGCAGGCATTAAAACGCGTAGTGAAGGAATATCCGTTTTTAGAAGGTAAAATACATGTGATTGATGTGTGGTCACCGATGTCATACGCAAGATATTGCAACTCTTATAGGGGTGCATACATGAGTTTTGTAACAACCAAGCAGGCTAAGAGTATTACTGTACCGGGAGTTGTAAAGGAACTTGATAATATGTTGTTGGCAAGCCGGTGGTTAATGGGATCGAGTGGACTTCCAACGGCAGAGGCAATGGGAAAATTTGCGGTGTAAAGAGGTCTGTTCGGACACAGAGTATGATATGCAGGAGAAAGCATTTTTTGATAAAGAAAATAATATAAGGAGGTGAGGGAAAGATAGAGTAGAGTTATAAGTATTATAACGAGTTCATGTGGAAAGGTAGATATGAGGAATGTATTTACGTGGAGAATAATACAAGTATGCAATTGAATTGTTTAGTGGAAAAGATTTTTCGGTAAATATAGAGATATTATATTTTACTATAGGTGTCTTATATAATTATATCAATTTTTGAGATGTATTTTGTTGATTATGTTATATATTAAAATAATAAAAAAAGAAGTTTTTTGAATTACATCTCAACTCAACATTTTTGTTCAGATAATAATTTAATACATGTATGGCTCGATGAAGATAAAATAGAATTTAATAGGACGAAATATATGGATATCTTGAATTTACTCATTACAGGTTATAAATTAATATAAGTGAGTATCGGGATATAAGAAAAAGAAGTAGATGTGTTGGGCATCTACTTCCTCTGTTTACGTGTTTATGATGTAACTATTTTAGCATCAGCTTCTCGGTAATTTGAGAAGGTTATCTGATGGCGTGTCATTAGGTTCGGAACGGACAT
Source organism: uncultured Acetatifactor sp. (assembly GCA_934436435.1). GTDB lineage: Bacteria > Bacillota > Clostridia > Lachnospirales > Lachnospiraceae > Acetatifactor. The sequence goes on from CAKSAN010000006.1 coordinate 153,848, forward strand.
ATTTTTCGTAATTAGAACTTAATGCAGGGATTAAATCCGGATAAGGTGAGATATTAACATAAATACTGTTGGGATGGGACTTGAGATGGTCATATATATCAGCCTTTTTGTAATATCCGGGATTGGTACAGTCCTCGATATAAATTTGATCGATTTCTGTTGTTTTGGTTGAATTTGCACAACCGGGTTTCATTTTGATTCTTGTTGCTTTCATTTTTGTTTCTCCTTTTAAGATAATATTGTAATCTATTTAAACAATAATAGAGAAACCGTAACGAATAAATGTTCTGCTTGAGCATAGGAACTAATCTGTGGTACAATGTTTTTGGAAAAGTGCATTTATACGCAGAAGACCAGTATTCTATTCGTTAGATGCTGGTTTCTTTTTTATTGGAATTTTCTGTTCCTATAACTAATATAGCACCAGAGATATCAAAAGTCAATATAAATATTTGTCCCAATATTGACAAAAATGTCCCAATATGTTAAAGTGTATATAACAAAAAGATATTAGGAGTGGATCATATGAAAAAGAAGAGCGTTATTAATTTAATTAAATATCATGCGGAGAATAATGATGCTGGTTTTCGAAGTGAAGCTTATGAAATAGCAAAAGATTTTGATAAAGCAGGAGATTATCAGCTTGCCGAATATATTATGGCATTGATGTCAAATGCCAATACTTTTATTCCACAAATGAGCGAAAATGAATCTGCCATGTTTGAAAAAGTTGAAAACATAGGAGATCCTTTATGGTTGCCTGATGTTATAACTCAAGATTTATTAGGAATTGTGCATGCGATAGCTCATAATGCAGGAATAAATAAATTTTTATTTCAAGGAGCACCGGGAACAGGTAAGACGGAGGCTGTTAAACAGCTAGCGCGAATTTTAGAAAGAGAAATATATATGGTTGAATTTTCAGCAATCATTGATAGTAAAATGGGTCAGACACAGAAGAATATGTCTGAACTGTTTAAGGAGATAAATAGTTTTGTTCATCCGGAAAAAGTCATAGTATTGTTTGACGAGATAGATGCCGTTGCCTTAGATAGAACAAATGTCAATGATTTACGTGAGATGGGACGAGCAACATCTTCATTGCTTAAGAGTATGGATCGTATGGATGAAAGAATAGTATTGGTGGCAACTACAAATTTGTATGAACATTTTGATAAAGCATTGATTAGACGATTCGATTCGGTTATTGATTTTAATAGATATTCTCAAGGTGATTTAATGGATATTTCGGAAGAATATTTGAATAAGTTCCTAACCAAATTTAACTTGGCGAAGAAGGATATAAGATTATTTAGAAAAATAATGATGTTGTTGACACCATTACCATATCCGGGAGATTTGAAGAACTTGATAAAAACAGCAGTGGCTTTTAGTAATCCTGATGATGAACTGGACTATTTTAGAAGATTGTATTATGCAATTACAGGTGAAAAACCAGAAGATATTAAAAAGCTGCAAGAACAGAGCTTCACCATAAGAGAAATTGAAATTTTGAGTAAAATACCTAAGAGCAGTGTTGCTAGAGAGTTAAAGGAGATGAGTGAAGATGAATAATATTTTGCAATTAAAAGGTCAATTTCAAAAGCGAAAAGCACCTAGTGGTTTTGGACCTGTTAATTTACCAAAGGGGAAATCTGTTAGTGCAGAGCATGTTTTGAAATTGAAAAATCAGTTACAAGATATTATTTCGTTTTGGAATAAGGAAAAAACAATTAATGGAGCCCTGGTCAGTGTACATTACAGAAAAGTTGTAGCAAAAAGTAATAGACTTCAACTTTTGTTGTCAGATGGAGGAAAACATCCTAACCAATCTGTAAGAGGCTCAAAGTTCTCTGAGGGCTATAATGACAAGAATGAATGGGTGAAAAAGCATGTATTTACCTACTTTCTTGCTGTTGATTCTTTGAAGAAATCGTCTATGCTTTTGGATAAGTGTGCAGTTACTATCCAAAATTTTTATAATGGTAAAATTTCAAGTGATGATACAGAACGTATTAATTCAGGCATATATAATGATAGTATTATGAGTAAAAGTTCATTTCTGAAAACGCTTGTAGATTGTTTTTATGTGGAGAATTTCCGTATTGATCATACACCTAGGACAGAGAGAGAGCAGTCTATTGTAACTATATATAAAACAGGTGTTGATACGACAGAGTTGTTAAGCAGGTTAGGTATTAATATGATTAATGCTAAAATGATAGATGAAACAACTTTGAGGATGGAAAAAGAAGAGATTGACATTTTGTGTGATAAAGCACCTTATTTGATTGCAATGAGTGTTAAGGACTTTGCAGAGATTGACTATGATATTACAGATAGTGAGGCCTGTGAAGAACAATTATCGATTGAAAAGCCTGGAAATGAGCCGATTGTAGGAGTTATCGATACCCAGTTTGATAAGAAAGTATATTTTGGTGAGTGGGTAGAGTATCAGAGATATATCAGTGATGATATTGAATTGCATATAGAAGATTATTTTCATGGAACTGCTGTAACATCTATTATTGTCGATGGTCCGTCTTTTAATCCAAACTTGCAAGATAATTGTGGTAATTTCAGAGTTCGCCATTTTGGAGTAGCTACGGCAGGCAGATTTAGTTCGTACGCAATATTGAAGCAAATCCGTGATATTGTTCGGAAGAATCGCGATATAAAAGTGTGGAATTTATCATTGGGTTCTGCAATGGAAATTGATGCAAATTTCATATCTCCGGAAGCAGCGGAACTAGATAAAATTCAGTATGAGTATGATGTTATTTTTGTAGTTGCGGGTACAAATAAAAAGAAAAACTCGGATGTTAATAAAATTGGCGCTCCGGCAGATTCACTTAATTCATTAGTTGTGAATGCTGTGGACTTTAACGGTAAACCGGCATCTTATACACGTAGAGGTCCAGTACTATCTTTCTTCTATAAGCCTGATGTTTGTTACTATGGTGGAGATGGTCCTGACAAAATTGTTGTTTGTGAACCTTTAGGTAAGGCAACTGTAACTGGAACATCATTTGCGGCACCTTGGATAACTCGTAAAATGGCGTATCTTATACATGTTATGGGTTTAAGCCGTGAAGTGGCAAAGGCTTTAATAATTGATTCTGCTGCAGGATGGGATCGACAAGATACTATTAAATATGAAAAAGGATATGGCATTGTGCCAAGAAGGATAGAGGACATTTTGTATTCACGAGAGGATGAGATAAGATTTATTATGTCTGGAAGCATAGATGAGTATGAAGTATATACTTATAATATTCCGGTTCCGCAAGATATGAATGCACATCCTTTCTTCGCAAAGGCTACGCTTGCTTATTTTCCGCAAAGTGATCGAAACCAAGGTGTTGATTATACATCAACGGAGATGGATATTCATTTTGGAAGAATTGCGGCGCAGAAGGGAAAAGCCGTAATTAAAGCTATAGATTACAATAAACAAGCAGAAGAAGGTCTCAATACAATCTACGAAGAAGATGCGCGAAAATTGTATCGTAAGTGGGATAATGTCAAGCATATTAGCGAGGCATTGAAAGAAAATGGTCGTCCACGCAAGGCGTATCAATCGGGTATGTGGGGACTAAGTATTAAAACAAAAGAAAGACTTGATCCGAAAGCTGGAAGGGGTTTGCAATTTGGTGTTGTTGTAACTTTGCGAGAAATGAATGGCGAAAACAGAATAGATGACTTTATAAAGATGTGTATGATGAGAGGATGGGTTGTCTCCAGACTTGATGTGCATACACAGGTCGATGTTTATGTTAAAGCCGAGGAAGAGATTACGTTTGAATAGGGGTAATTAAGCTATATTGAGCATGTATTAAGAAGAGGAAATGCTACACAAAACCAATAACAAAAAAATAACAGTAGAGGATACGACCGTTGATTTTCAGTTGATATATAGGTAGGAATATTTCCCGCAAGGTTTATCGAATGAGATTAGCAAGGCCAATATTTTAATTATACCTGATTGTTTTTCAAGGGAAGATCATTCGGGATATGTGTTTCTGGAAACAACACAGGAGTTTTTAGGATATGCGCAAGAAAAGGCATGCAATGAATTTATACCAGACATAGACAGTGCGGCTGATGATGATTCGTTTAATAAAATGGAATTGTATTCGACGGTAATAGCAGTGGCTGCATTTATTGTAACGACAGTTGCGCTTCCAATTGCATTAAGCATTGTGGCAAATTTTTTGTATGACCAAATGAAAAAGCATTATAGAAAAGGGGATGAGTTATCTTGTAAACTAAATATTATTGTTACTGATGGTAAAAAGAATAAAAGAATCTCATATGAAGGGCCTGTTGACTTAGCTGAAGAAGCATTGAAACTGGCAGCTAAAGGTGCGTTTAATAATGAAGGTGATGGGTAATGCTGATACGATTTTACAGAAAAACATTTTATGGACCGATATGGAAGCAGGTAAAAGATGCGTTGGGCTATATTAAAACAAATGTGATAGAAGAAAAAGTTGTAAAGGTTGATGGAAGGGCGGAAGGTGATCGCTTTTATAATTATCCTTATAATGCGTTGGAAGGAGCGGTTGTAAATGCAGTTTTGCATAAGAATTACAAAGAGGATGTTCCGGTAGAGATTCGAATATATGTGGAATAAATCCAGATTATCAATTTCCCGGGACCGGATCATTACATTAATATGGAGAAGTTTGCAGCCGGTAAAGTGAGGGCGAGAAGATACCGGAATCCCCAAATTGGAGAATTTTTCAAGGAAACTGATTTGTCAGAGAAAAAGGCTACTGGCATATCTAAAATTTTGCGTGAATTGAAAAGAAATGGCTCTCCATTGCCGGAATTTGAGACTGATGTAGATAGGACCTATATGATTACTACTATAAAAATTCGTAGTGGCTTTGAATTTGATAATGAGAACCTCGGTCAAAAAAATGACCGAAGTTTTGAGCAAGAAGAATTACATAAAAATACTTCCTATTGCAGTATATTTGGATGAGCATAAGGAAATTACTCGAAAAAAGGCTGAAATGATTATAAAAAAATCCAAATCAACTGTTTACAGGTATGTGACTATGCTTGTTGAGACTGGTTTTGTTGAAGTAAATGGTAATACAAATAATGCGGTCTATAGGGTATCAGATAAACCGAAAAGTTAAGAGTTAGATGCGTTTTTGTGTATGCAAAATGTAAATTCATAAACTTAAGATGGAAATGTTAATACGATTACATTATGTGAAGGAGACATAAGATGGAAAATAAGTTTAAAAATGATATGGAGAAGGAAGGTAATATCACTTTTTCGGTTATTCCAGTAGAACATCTTGTAATTGATTCAATAGATAGATTAGGTGATTATTTACTTGTACATGTGCCGTTTTTACAGTTCGATGATTATCAAACTGTAGTAGAACTTGATGAGAATGAAAAGAAACTAATAGCTATTCTACTAAGTAAAAGAGAGTTTGTGGAAATATTGAATAACTTAGAATTTTGCACTTTATTTATTCGGCTAAAATTAGCTGGTAAAGATGTAGAGCAAATCGTTTTTGATGTTGAAAGAGCATGCGATTTTTTGGCGATATCGCAATATAGATATGATAGGAAAGAATGGTCGATGGGTAAGCCAGGGGCTATAGGTCCTTATCTAATTATGTTTGATATTAATGTTATGACTGGAAATATTGAAATACTTTATAAAGAAAAACACTTTTACAATGAGATACCAGGAATTGGATTAGAAGTTAGTTATTCTCCATTAAGTAGAGACGAAGAATTTTATCCGATTATTTTTTTGAATCGAAATGATGAAGTGTATATGACATGCAGATACTATATTACAAAGGCCTGTCGTACATTTTCTATTCCCAGTCTTCAAAGCACATTTTCTGAATTGTTTGCAACGCTTGAGGGAATAGGGATGATAGGATGTCCACAGTTTACTAATTTTACAAAAGAGAATAAAAGATTAATGGCAGTCATTTGTGATAATCAGAATGAATATGAAACAAATCTTGATACCTTTTGTTTTTATTCTGAAGTTTTTAGGACTCTTGTATTGCATCAAGGACATAGTTTATTAGAATTTATGGATAGAAAAAGTGCATTTAAACTTTTGACAGATATTTTTTGGAAAATTATCACTTTTGCGAAAAAATTGATTGATACAGATATATATGATTTAAATAACATAAATACATATATTGAGGGGAAGATAGATACATTTTTAGACCATATCTCATCAGTTGGCACTTCTTTTGTACTAAAAAATGAAGAAAAAGGAATTGATGGTGATAAAGATGTTTTTATTTTTCCGATAGAGGATTTATCGATTAATGATTATATTAAGATAGGAAAAATATTGATAATACCCATAGGTTTCTTAAATGAGTGTAGCCAAGACATAAATAAATATTTGGAGGTGGAAGAGTATTTCATTGATAGAATGCTTACTGACGGTATGATTGAGCAAAATAATGAGGTGGCTTTTGTTTTATTAAAGGGAGAGTATCAAATGAGTCAGTTCGATACAACCCTAGATTCATGGCAGTATATAGATGATATATGTGGCGAAATTCAGAATATGTTAGTGCCGCTATTTATTCAAAGAGATGCAATGAAAAATAGAAATAATTGTTTTGGAGCAGTAGGAGTTTACAATGGAATAAGAGGAGGTTTTATTTATGATTCTGCATATGATGAAATAATATCAATATGTGGAAGAGTTTATTCACTGATTAATTCTACAGAATTTCCTTATATACTTGATGATGCGAATATTGACACAGAAATTGTAGATATTATATGTTCAAGAGAAAGAAATGATGAGGTCGCGATTAGTTGCAAAAACGTTTTAATAACTTTAGGAAAGGCGATGCGTGAGGATGATATCACATATATGATAATGGATATGTTTGATGCAGCTGATAAGATATATCCTTGCGAATTTAACATTGATCCTAAGTGGAAATGGATTGCATCTTTCGTGATGGAAAATAGATCGGAATATGACAAGTATTATACTCGATTGAAGATGATTGGTAATTTTTATAGAACACCTATGTATCATTATGGAAGAAACGTAGGTGAGTTGTTTTCAAAGGAAGAGGATATATATTTGTTGTTCAATGAGATGAAAGGATTTCTGGTGAAGTGCGTTAAGAAAATGTATACAACAGGTATTGTATCTTGGAATTCTTTAAAAACATATAGGAAAAGTATGATGAATCGATAAACTTTTATATTTTGTCTTATTTCCGGTTTAGAGACGTTGCAAATGATATTTTATTTGCATAAAAGAACTCAAAACTACCAGTTTTTTAAAACATAGTTTTTTAATATTTCTCATAAGTGGTGAATAGAAGGAAAAAGAAGTATCAAGTTTTTGCAAGTTCAGCGTACTCCGATTTGAAAGAAGAGCGGCTAGAAGTAGTGAATGCTTTGCTGGATATGGAATGCATACCTGTAGGAATGTATCTGTTTCCAGCTAGCCCATTGAGTCAGTGGGAAAACATTAAACGTTTTAGAGACATGAGTGACTATTATTTATTGATTATAGTTGGAAAATATGGAACCATAAATTGTGAGACAGATTTAAGTTATACACAAACCGAATATCTGTGTGTAAAAGAAAAAGGTATTCCTATTATTGCTTTTTTACATAAATACTCTTTAAAACTCCTCGCAATAAAATATGCAGCAACGGATGAGGAAAATGTCATTGTAGCGCATAAGGAGAAAGAAACAAAGAGATGGATAGCTCAATGATTGAACGAGAATTTGTATGAGGTAGATATAGAATGTTATGAAAGATTGAAATTACTTGTAAAACAGACGAAAAACAGAGCAGGAATTACGAAAGAATTAAAAGCTACCAACCAGATGAAGTGGGTAGGACTGATGAATAATGTGAGAAATTCTGCAAGGAAAATCATATTAAAAAACTGATATATATGTGATGTGGGCGGAGCATAATGCTCTGCCTTCTTAAATTTTGAGTGCAAAATACTTCTGTTATGATATACTTATTTTGGAAGAAGAGAAAACTTTAATTTGGTGATGAGATGATGAAAAAAAGAAGTACAACAGTAGTGGCAGTTATGTTAACGCTAATAATGACCTTTATGGAAATGTCCGCTTTGCCAGCAGCGTTATTTTGTAATGTGAAAATTAAGGACATCAATCCGATTTACATTACATTGATGTTGAATTTTTTATTGGCTTTTGCAATTTGTTGGATGTGCAAAAAAATTTTTATAAAAGATTGGTGGTTTGGTTTACAATTTAAAGGAATTTTATCGGGATTAAAGAAATATGGATTACCTGCGGTAATTGCGACTGCCATAGTTACAATTGCTTTCTGTATTGGTTTGGCGCCATTCGATAATAAACCATCAATATGGAGAGTTATTGTTGAAGGCATTGTGTATTACATAGGTGTTGGAATTATGGAAGAATTGTATTTGAGAGGTTTATTACAGAATATTATTGAAAAGTGGTTTGGAGAGAGAAAAAATGCAACATTGTATGCGGTTTTAATTGCTTCTGTATTATTTGGCTTAGGACATATTTTTGGAGCTTTGGGACAGCCAATTGGAACAGTAATTGTTTCTTGTATAATAAAAATACCAATTATTGCAGAGGGCAGTCCTCAAAGTTGCAGAGGGAATTTCCCTATTATT
>CAKSAN010000007.1 GCA_934436435.1 uncultured Acetatifactor sp.
TATCGGAGTGGCGGGATTCGAACTCGCGACCTCCGCCTCCCTAAGACGGCGCTCTAACCAAGCTGAGCCACACCCCGGAACGAAATCTATAATAGCATAGAATTTTATAAAAAGCAAGCCATTTTTTAAATTTTTCAAATTTTTTCTACAATTTCAGAACATAGATGGAATATCAGCATAAGTATAATGCTGGCGGAAAATGCTATATTCTAAAAGCAGCAAATAAAATGCAAAAAACAAAAAACGCCAAAACCTCATAAAAAAGATTTTGACGCTTACAAAATGAATCGGAGTGGCGGGATTCGAACTCGCGACCTCCGCCTCCCTAAGACGGCGCTCTAACCAAGCTGAGCCACACCCCGAAACGCAAGTAAGATAATATCATGGAATTTTACAAAAAGCAAGAGTTTTTTTATAAAAAGTTAATTTGCCCATTTTGAGGCTATTGTCGTACAATATAAATAATGAGCGCAAGTGAGTCAACATGCTTGCATGATTGACTCACGGCGACATTAGCGAACGAATATTCTGCGAAGCAGGATGTAGAGTGCGATAGCACGAATTCGTGAGCTGCATCAAGGAAGAACAGAAAATAATACATAAAAACAACGGAGGACAGGTAATGGCCAATACAACAAAACTGGCACTGGAAGCGGCTTTGAAAAAAGAACTTCTCACGAAGCCTCTGGACAAGATCACAATCAACGAACTGGCGGAGGACTGCGGGATCAGCCGCATGGCTTTTTACTATCATTTCAAGGACATTTACGATCTGGTGGAGTGGGTCTGCGTGGAAGACGGCACGAAGGCTTTGCAGGGGAAGAAGACTTACGAGAACTGGCAGGAAGGCTTTTGCCAGATCTTCGAGGCAGTGCAGGAGAACAAACCTTTCATTATGAATGTCTACCGCTGCGTGGATAGGCAGAAGATCGAAAGCTATTTAAACAAGCTGACCTATCAGCTCATTGCGGATGTGGTGGAGAAAAAATGCGCCGGGATGCAGGTGGCGGAGGAACACAAGAAATTCATCGCCGGATTTTACAAATACGGTTTTGTGGGTGTGATGCTGGACTGGATCGACCGGGGAATGAAGGACGATTATAAAAAGATCGTGGATGAGCTGGCCATCACTCTATATGGAAACATCAGCCGCTCCATTGAAAATTTCGAGCAGACCGAAAAGAAATCCTGAAACAGTATAAGAACTTTACAAAAAGGGCAGGATGATAAAAACTTTATCATTTGGCCTCTTTTGTAAATTGGTTTTCTTATAAAAAAGAAGTATGATCCTACTTGTAAACAGAAAAAACATTTGAGAGTCATCAAAGAAAGGATGGTAATCATTATGGCAAAAAAGAGTAAAATCGGACTGGGACTTGCGGCACTGGCAGTAGGTGCAGGAACAGTGGCAGCAGTATCCAAAGGACATAAGGCAGAGGTGAAGAAAGAGGAGAGAAAGGCAGCCGTCAAGGCAGCCAAGAAAGACTACCGCAACACCGAGCTTGGAAGATATGACAAGAACAGCAAAGGTATCTATTATTCCAACGGTAACTACGAAGCATTCGCAAGACCCAAGAAGCCCGAAGGAGTGGATGAAAAGAACGCATACATCGTGGGCAGCGGCCTGGCATCTCTGGCAGCAGCGTGCTTCCTGGTACGTGACGGACAGATGCCCGGATCCCATATCCATATTTTAGAGGCAATGGATATCGCAGGCGGTGCCTGTGACGGTATCTACGATCCCACCAGAGGTTACATCATGCGTGGCGGACGTGAGATGGAAAACCATTTCGAATGTCTGTGGGATCTGTTCCGCAGCATCCCTTCTCTGGAGGTACCCGGAGCCAGCGTGCTGGATGAGTACTACTGGCTGAATAAGGAAGATCCCAACTACTCCCTGTGCCGTGCAACGAAGGATTGCGGACAGGATGCCCACACCGACGGTAAGTTCAACTTAAGTCAGAAGGGCTGCATGGAGATCATGAAATTGTTCATGACCAAGGACGAGGATCTGTATGACAAGACCATCGAAGATGTTTTCGATGATGAAGTATTTAACTCCACTTTCTGGTTATACTGGAGGACCATGTTCGCTTTCGAAAACTGGCACAGTGCACTGGAAATGAAGCTTTACTTCCAGAGATTCATCCATCATATTTCCGGACTGCCTGATTTCAGTGCCCTGAAATTCACCAAGTACAACCAGTACGAGTCCCTGATCCTTCCCATGAAGAAGTATCTGGAGGCAGCAGGTGTAGACTTCCAGTTCAATACCGAAGTGACCAACGTGATCTTCGATATCAATGACGGCAAAAAGGTGGCAAAGGCCATCGAGTGCAAGGTAAAGGGCGTAGAGAAGGGCATTGTCCTCACCGAGAACGATCTGGTATTCGTTACCAACGGAAGCTGTACCGAGGGTACCATTTACGGCGACCAGAATCATGCACCCAACGGCGATGCAGAGGTTCGTACCAGCGGCGTATGGAGCCTGTGGAAAAATATCGCAAAACAGGATCCTTCCTTCGGACATCCCGAGAAGTTCTGTTCCGATATTTCCAAGACCAACTGGGAATCCGCTACCGTGACCACACTGGATGACAAGATCATTCCTTATATCACCAATATCTGTAAGCGTGATCCGAGAACCGGTAAGGTCGTAACCGGCGGTATCGTAAGCTGTCAGGATTCCAAGTGGCTCATGAGCTGGACCATCAACCGTCAGGGACAGTTCAAGGAGCAGGACAAGAATCAGGTATGTGTATGGGTATATGGTCTGTTCACCGATGTACCCGGCGATTATATCAAGAAACCCATGAAAGAATGTACCGGTAAGGAGATCACCGAAGAGTGGCTGTATCACTTGGGCGTACCCGTAGAGGACATCGAAGATCTGGCAGAGCACAGCGCAGTCTGTGTACCTACCATGATGCCATACATCACCGCATTTTTCATGCCCAGAACCAAGGGTGACCGTCCCGATGTCATTCCCGACGGCTGTGTGAACTTCGCTTTCTTAGGACAGTTCGCAGAGACCCCGAGAGACACCGTATTCACCACAGAGTACTCCGTAAGAACTGCTATGGAAGCTGTCTACGGACTGCTGGGTGTTGACAGAGGTGTGCCTGAGGTATGGGGCAGCGTCTATGATGTCAGAGAGTTACTGGACAGCAGCGTGAAGCTGATGGATGGTATGTCTCCTCTGGAGATCGAACTGCCCGGACCTTTAAATGCACTGAAGAAGCCGCTGCTTCGCGTAGTCAAGGGCACCGTAGTGGAAAAACTGTTGCGTGACCACAATGTAATCAAGGACGGCATGCTGTAATATAATTAAAATACCGAAATCTCCCATCGAAATTTTTTCGGTGGGAGATTTTTTGGTGTAAAAATATCCTGTAAAATCTTGGTAAAGAAAGTTGAACAAATGTAAGCGGTTACATAATACTAAAGTACTAGACAAAACACACAAAAGAAAACATAAGGAATTGAACATTATGCACGAAAATAGGCAGTGTGTCAAAAAATTATCAATTTCGGCTTGATATTCCATTGGTAGATTGTTACAATATCAAAGTACTAAAACACCGAAGCCGAATGCTCCGGTAATGGTTTGGGTTACAAAGTTTTGTCAAAAATATTATAAAAAGGGAGACAAAGAAGTATGAAGAAATGGGTATATTTGTTTACCGAAGGTAATGCAAACATGCGCGAACTGCTTGGTGGTAAGGGTGCGAACCTGGCTGAGATGACCAACATTGGTCTGCCGGTTCCTCAGGGCTTCACCATTACAACAGAGGCATGTACACAGTATTATGAAGATGGACGCGAGATCAACGCTGAGATCCAGGGTCAGATCAATGAGTACATTGCAAAGATGGAGGAAATCACCGGCAAGAAGTTCGGCGACCATGAGAATCCTCTGTTAGTATCTGTTCGTTCCGGCGCAAGAGCATCCATGCCCGGTATGATGGATACCATCCTGAACCTTGGTCTGAATGAGACCGTTGTTAATGTAATCGCTGAAAAGTCCGGCAACCCTCGTTGGGCTTGGGACTGCTATAGAAGATTTATCCAGATGTATTCCGACGTTGTTATGGAAGTAGGTAAGAAGTACTTCGAGCAGCTGATCGATGCAATGAAAGAGAAGAAGGGTGTTAAGCAGGACGTTGAGCTTACTGCTGACGATCTGAAGGAACTGGCTGGTCAGTTCAAGGCTGAGTATAAGGCTAAGATCGGTGTAGATTTCCCTGATGATCCTAAGGAACAGTTAATGGGCGCTATCAAAGCTGTATTCCGTTCCTGGGACAACCCTCGTGCAAACGTTTATCGTCGTGACAACGATATCCCTTATTCCTGGGGTACTGCTGTTAACGTTCAGTCCATGGCATTCGGTAACATGGGTGATGACTGTGGTACCGGTGTTGCATTTACCAGAGATCCGGCTACCGGCGCTAAGGGCCTGTTCGGTGAGTTCCTGACCAACGCACAGGGCGAGGACGTAGTAGCAGGTGTTCGTACACCTATGAAGATCGCTGAAATGGCTGACAAATTCCCTGAGGCATTTGCACAGTTCCAGGAAGTATGTAAGACTCTGGAAGATCACTACAGAGATATGCAGGATATGGAGTTCACCGTTGAGCATGGTAAGCTGTACATGTTACAGACCAGAAACGGTAAGAGAACCGCACAGGCAGCTCTGAAGATCGCTTGTGATCTGGTAGATGAGGGTATGAGAACCGAGGAAGAGGCAGTTGCAATGATCGATCCTCGTAACCTGGATACTCTGTTACATCCTCAGTTTGATACCGCTGCTCTGAAAGCTGCAACTCCTATCGGCAAGGGTCTTGGTGCTTCTCCCGGAGCTGCATGTGGTAAGATCGTATTCACCGCAGAAGATGCAGAAGAATGGCATGCAAGAGGAGAGAGAGTTGTTCTGGTTCGTCTGGAGACCTCTCCCGAAGATATCACCGGTATGAAGGCTTCTCAGGGTATCCTGACCGTTCGTGGTGGTATGACCTCTCACGCAGCAGTAGTTGCTCGTGGTATGGGTACCTGCTGTGTATCCGGTTGTGGCGACATCGCTATGGATGAGGACAACAAGCAGTTCACTCTGGCTGGCAAGACCTTCCATGAAGGTGACTGGCTGTCCATCGATGGTACTACCGGTAACATCTATGATGGCGAGATCAAGACTGTTGATGCTACCATCGCAGGTGAGTTCGGCCGTGTAATGGCTTGGGCTGACAAATATCGTAAGTTAAAAGTTCGTACCAATGCAGATACTCCCGCAGACGCTAAGAAGGCTCGTGAGCTGGGCGCTGAAGGAATCGGTCTGTGCCGTACTGAGCATATGTTCTTCGAAGAGGACAGAATCGCAGCATTCCGTGAGATGATCTGTTCCGATACTGTAGAGGAGAGAGAAGCAGCACTGGAGAAGATCCTGCCTTATCAGCAGAGCGACTTCAAGCAGCTGTATGAGGCTCTGGAAGGCAACCCTGTTACCATCCGTTTCCTGGATCCGCCTCTGCATGAGTTCGTTCCTACCGAGGAAGCTGACATTGAGAAGCTGGCTAAGGCACAGGGCAAGAGCGTAGAAGCTATCAAGACTATCATCGCTTCCCTGCATGAGTTTAACCCTATGATGGGTCACAGAGGATGCCGTCTGGCTGTTACTTATCCTGAAATTGCCAAGATGCAGACCAAGGCTGTTATCCGTGCGGCAATCGAGGTTAAGAAGGCACATCCCGACTGGAATGTAGAGCCCGAGATCATGATCCCTCTGGTATGTGAAGTGAAGGAGCTTAAGTTCGTTAAGAAGGTAGTTGTAGAGACCGCTGATGCTGAGATCGCAGCTGCCGGTGTAGATCTGAAGTACGAAGTAGGTACCATGATTGAGATCCCCAGAGCAGCTCTGACTGCTGATGAGATCGCTAAGGAAGCTGATTTCTTCTGCTTCGGTACCAACGACCTGACCCAGATGACCTTCGGCTTCTCCCGTGATGATGCAGGTAAGTTCCTGAACGCTTACTATGACACCAAGATCTTCGAGAACGATCCGTTCGCTAAGCTGGATCAGACCGGTGTCGGCAAGCTGATGGAGATGGCTATCAAGCTTGGTAAGCCTGTAAATCCTAAGCTGCACGTTGGTATCTGTGGTGAGCACGGTGGAGATCCTTCTTCCGTAGAATTCTGCCACAAGATCGGTCTGGATTATGTATCCTGCTCACCTTTCCGTGTGCCTATCGCAAGACTGGCTGCTGCACAGGCTGCTATTGCTGATAAGTAATTAGGCGGTAAACACGCAGATCTGAGAGGATATTGCGCAAGCAATAATTGGGGTATATGAGAATATGATGAGGACCTCATTACTGATAGAGATATCGGTAATGAGGTTCTTTTTTGCATAAAACATGCGGTAGAATCCGTTGCATGGAAATCCGGGCTGAGATTATAATGAAATTATCTATATCGTATGATGTGTGAACGGAAAAATACAGGAACAGAGGGAGTGCAATGCGAATTTCACTGGAAGGAACATGGAGGGCAGTACTGGCGGACGAAACAACAGGACAGATGCATCTGCCGGGGACATTGGATGAGAATGGAATCGGACATCGGGATGTGGGTGCCAATCAGTGGCATCCGGATGCGGCGCTTGGCAACGCAGAGGGAGAGATAGACAAAGATGCGCCGATTGCCACGAGATTTACCAGACGACATACCTATGAAGGAGAAGCCTGGATCAGCCGGATGATAACGGTGCCGGATTACGGAACCGACAGGCTGTTCGTTCTGGCGGAACGGACAAGGGCACTCCGGTTGCTGGTGGATGGAGAAGCGTGTGCGGTGTTCCGGCAGGGAACATTAAGTACGCCCTATATTTTTGAACTGACCGGAGTGACACCGGGAGAACATGAACTGACCTTCCTTTCGGACAACAGTTATCCGGGAATGCCGAAGGATGCCATCTGCTATTCCTCTGCGGCAACGGATGAGACACAGACAAACTGGAACGGTATCCTCGGAAACTTATGCATGTATACCAGACCGCAGAATTTTATTGACAGTGTCCGGGTATACCCGAAGCAGAAGCCGGAGATAAACGGCGGATATGTGGCAGATGTCTGTGTGGAAGTGGCACTTGGGGCAAAGGAAGCCTTAAGAGATGAAAAAATCGTATTACATTCAGAGGCCTTGACGGCAGAAGCATCAGGGGAAACACAGAAATCGACGGAAATTTTCAAACATCTGGGGGATGAATTGGCAGAAAACGGGGCGGGAGGACCGGAGGATCGGAAAACCGTGGAAATCTGGTTCCGCGATCTGCCCCTGCGGGAAAAATTGAAACTCTGGGACGAAGAGGAAGGCAATCTCTACGAGATGACCGCGATCCTTAACAGCAATACAAAGGCGGAAGGAAAGAACGACAGTGTCAGTGAATGTCGGACCCGTTTCGGTATCCGCACGTTTGGAGATAACGGCAGTGGCAGGTTGGCATTAAACGGCAGGACGATCTTTTTACGGAGTGAGGCAAACTGTGCGGAATACCCCGAGACCGGACATCCGCCCATGACAGTTCCGGAGTGGAAAGAGATTCTGTTAAAATACCGTAGCTACGGCATTAACTGCGTTCGTTTCCATTCCCACTGTGAGCCTGAGGCGGCTTTTGCGGCAGCGGATGAACTGGGAATGCTCTTACAGCCGGAGCTGTCCCACTGGGATCCGAAGGATGCATTTGGAACGGAGGAAAGTTTTCAATATTATCGGGCAGAGCTTACGGCCATATTGAAAACCTATGCCAATCATCCCTCTTTTGTAATGCTGACTCTGGGGAACGAATTGCAGGCCCGGGGCGAAGGCAGAGAACGGATGCGGGAACTGGTCAGAACGGCGAAAAATCTGGATTCCACAAGATTGTATGCCAATGGATCCAATGCCTTTTATGGAGAAGAAGGCTGTGATCCGGAGAGCGATTTCTATACCTCCCAGAGCTGTAAGGACGTGGTGATCCGGGAAACTTTTTCCGGAATGCGGGGATACATTAACGAAAATTACCCATCGGCGGATCACACCTATGATGCGGCGATGGCAGAGATACGAAAGGAATATCCCAAGCCGGTATTCAGTTTTGAAGTGGGACAGTTTGAGGTATTGCCGGATTTTGAGGAACTGGACAGTTTTCGTGGCATTTCGGATCCGGTGAATCTGAAACTGATCCGCAAACGTGTAGAGGAACAGGGATTATTGCCGGTATGGAAAAAGTACGTGGAAGCCACCGGAGAGTTGTCGAGACTGGCCTACCGGGAAGAAATTGAGGCGGCCATGCGGACACGGGAACTGTCGGGAATATCGTTGCTTGGATTACAGGATTTTCCCGGACAGGGGACAGCGCTGGTGGGCATGATGAATTCCCATTTGGAGCCCAAGCCCTATGATTTTGCCAGACCGGAACGATTTCGCGATTTTTTTAGAGAGTGCAGGATTCTGGTAAAGCTGCCCCGCTATACTTATGAGGCAGGAGAGCGGCTGACAGCGGAAGTGGAAGCAGCTAATTTCGGAAAAAAGAGTATTGAAGGAGTATTGCGCTGGACACTTACAGAAAGAAAATGCGCATCGGAGAGCGGAAACCGGAAGTCAGCGGCAGAGACGGAAGGCAGGAAGGGCGCTGTAATTACAGGAAGTAAAGCAGATACAGAGAAAAAAATCTGCCTCCCGGGAACCTACACTGCGATAGGAAGTCTGGACATTCCCCTTGACTTTGTGAAGGAGAACACAGCATTCACACTCACGGTAACGATCGGTAACTGCACCAGCTCCTATCCCCTGTGGGTATATCAGAAAATAAGCCCGGTATGTCCGGAAAATGTATATGAGACCAGAACCTTTGACGAGCAGACCAAAGAAGTGCTTCGAAACGGAGGAAGGGTCTATCTGTCACCGGATGCGGACAAAGAGCGTCTGCCGAATTCTATTAAAACGCAGTTTACCACGGACTTCTGGTCGGTCGGGACTTTTGCGGAACAGGAAGGCGGAATGGGACAGTTGATCGATACGGAACATCCCATTTTCCGGAAGTTTCCAACGGATTTTCATACGGACTGGCAATGGTGGATCATGGCGGGCAAACGGGCGGTGATCCTGCCGAGGCGGATGAAAGCAATCATTACCGAGATGGACAGCTATGCGTTCCTGCGCCCCATGGCACAACTGATCGAATTTCAATGCCTGAACGGAAACGTATTATTTTCCACCATGGAATTACATAAGAGCCAGCAGTATCCGGAGGCGAGAGCACTCCAGTCGGCAATCTATGAATATCTGGCCGGAGAGGAATTCCAGCCGGCAGAAGAACTCACCGGACAGGAACTGCATGCGCTTTTTGGATATTAACTGCGGTAATCAGAAGGGCGCAGCCCCGTAGAATTTTTAAAGCATGTACAGAATCGGCTTTCGTTGAAAAAACCACAGGCAAAGCAGATTTCCTTTACGGTAAGGTCTGTATTTTTCAACAGATATTTTGCGTGATTCAACCGGGTGGCAATGAGATATTCATGAGGAGTCTGACCGGCGTATTGGCGGAACAGACGGATAAAATAAAAACGGCTTAAGTGCGCAAGGGCAGCCAGATCATCCACGGACAGCGGCTCGGCAAAGTGGGACTGTATATATCCTGTAACGGTGGATATGACGTTCCGGTCTGTGGCGGAAGCGGACGGAGAAGAAAATTCTGAGAGCATTCCGGCAATGAGAAGTGAGACGGTGGCTTCCGAAGGAACAGCTCCGTTGGAAAACAATGCTGTCAGAGAGGAAAGCCCGGCGGGTGCATGGGACAGTAGGGGAATGGCAGTGCCTGCAAGACGGCTGAGAGATTCATAGTATTTCAATGCGGCAGCCCCGTCCACATGGATCCAGTCGGCTTCCCAGCCTTCTTCACTTTCATAAGAGTGAGGAGCATAGCAATTTAATAAAATTGTATGCCCCGCAGAAACGGTCAGCTCTGTATCCGGAGTACGCAGCCGGCAGCTTCCTCCTGTTATGGACATGATGAGCAAGCTGTTATAACTGCTTCGTTCCAGGTGGTATCCGGGTAAATAGCGGAAATGCCCGAGACAGAGCGGATATAAGAAGAGTTCGACTGCCTCGGCAGTAGGGGTATAGATGTAATATTCAGAGGTGGGATCTATGAAATGTTCTGTGGTAAACATAATTCCTCCAATGGCAATTTTTATAAATATAACAGCAAAAAGCGTTAATGTCAATGGAAAAAGTATATGATATGATGGCACAAAAGAAAAATAACAGGAATTTCCTGAAAAAAGGAGGATGCCATGAACAAGGTACATGTCTGGGAAGAAAAAGTGACGATTCCCACTTACGAGGCAGGAAAACCGGATAAGAACCCGGTATTTCTGGAGAAGCGTGTCTATCAGGGAAGCTCGGGAAGAATTTATCCCCATACGGTGATCGAGAAGATCAGCGATGAGAAAGTGGATAAGGAATATACGGCTCTTTTTCTGGAGAACGATTATCTGAAAGTAATGATGCTGCCGGAGCTGGGCGGCAGGATCCAGAGGGCCTATGACAAGACCAACGGCTATGATTTTATCTATTACAATCATGTCATCAAACCGGCACTGGTGGGACTGGCGGGCCCCTGGATCTCGGGCGGCATCGAATTTAACTGGCCGCAGCACCACAGACCCAGTACCTTTGATCCCGTAGAATATACCTATGCGGAAAATGCGGACGGAAGCGCCACGGTCTGGATGGGAGAGATCGAGAACATGTTCCGGACGGAAGGGGTGCTGGGCGTGACCCTTTATCCCGACAAGGCCTACATCGAATTGTCGGCAAGGCTCTACAACCGCACGAAAATGCCCCAGACCTTCCTCTGGTGGGCAAATCCGGCGGTGGCAGTAAATGACGACACGATCTCGGTATTTCCCGAGGATGTAACGGCGGTCTATGACCATGGCAAACGGGATGTCATCAGCTTTCCTTATGCGGAAGGGACTTATTATAAGCATAAATACGACCATGTAAATATCGCACAGTATAAAAATATTCCGGTGCCGACTTCATACATGGCGTATCGTTCGAATTACAATTTTATCGGGGAATACGATTACGGAAAACAGGCAGGGCTTTTGCATGTGGCAGACCATCATATTGCCCCGGGGAAAAAACAGTGGACTTGGGGCTGCGGAGAATTCGGCAAGGCCTGGGACCGGGCGCTGACAGACGAGGACGGTCCGTATATCGAACTGATGACGGGGTGCTTTACGGATAATCAGCCGGATTTTACCTGGATCCAGCCGCAGGAGACCAAGAATTTCAAACAGTATTTCATGCCCTATAAAAATATCGGCTATGTAAAAAATGCCACGATCGATGGGGCGGTGAATGCGGAATATGATAAGGCAGAGGGACAGCTTACGGTATCAGCCTATACCACGTCCGTGCAGAACGGAGCGCAGATTCTGTTGACATTGCCCGGAGAAAACGGCGGACAGGAAAAGGTACTGTATGAGGTAACCTCAGATCTGTCACCGGAGAAAACTTACGAAGTGAAGATTGATCGGGAAAAATTGCAACAGACGATGACACTTAAAAAGGAAGAGCAAAACGGTACAGAGATGCTCTGCGGTTTGCAGGTATGTGTCCGGGCAGCAGATGGCAGGGAACTGGTTTCCTATCGTTTTCCGAAAAAGATCGAAGCAGAAGTGCCGGAACCGGCAAAGGCAGCGCCGCTTCCTCAAGACTGCGAAACCACGGAGAATCTGTTCCTCTATGGTCTGCATGTGGAACAGTACCGGCATGCCACCTATCACCCCGAGGATTATTATCTGGAGGGGCTGCGCAGGGATCTTACCGACATCCGCCTGAACAACGCCTATGGAAGATGTCTGCTTAAAAATTGTGATTTTGCCGGGGCGGAAAAGTATTTCCGGAAAGCTGTGGAGAAATCCATCCGTTCCAATCCGAACCCTTATGATTACGAACCGTATTATAATCTGGGACTGGCACTGAAATATCAGGAAAAAGAAAAAGAAGCCTACGATGCCTTTTATAAGGCAGTCTGGGGCGGCAGCATCCAGGCACCCGGCTTCTATGAGCTGGCATGTCTGGATGCGAAAGCGGGAAGATTCGCAGAGGCTCTGGAACATGTAAATGAATCTATTCTCAGACAATACCAGTGTATGAAAGCCCGGGCATTGAAGGAAAATCTTTTAAAGAAACTGGGAAGAGTGCTGGAAGTGGAAGAATTACATAAGGAGAGCCTTGAGATCGATCCGCTCTATGACAGACAGCTGGAGAAGATCAACCATAACACTCTGCTGGAGCTGATGATCGATCTCTATGAGGCAGGAGACTACGTACAGGGAATCATCCTTGCGGGGAATTGGGCGGAACAACAGAAAGTATCACGGAAAGAGGATATTTATCCGCTGGTATATTATTATATTGCTTACGGATACCAGAAACTGCGCAGAAAAGAAAATGCAGAACAGACAACTCGTTACATGACAATGTACGTGACATTGGGAGAAGATGCTATAGCGGATGGTTGTTTTCCTCACAGAACGGAAGATTATATCGTGTTAAAGAGTCTGGTAGCAGAACATGAACTCGGTATGGCGTATTATTATCTGGGCTGCCTACTCTATGATAAGAGAGTGTATGAGGAAGCTGTGACAGATTATGAGAAGGCTGCTATTAAGTGTCCGGATTTCCCCACAGTCCATAGAAATCTGGCGCTGGCATATTACAATGTGAAAAAGCAGCCGAAGAGAGCGTACGGGGAAATGGAGAAGGCTTTCGCCCTGGATGAGACGGATGCCAGAGTGTATCTGGAACTGGATCAGTTAAAGAAGCGCCTGGGTGTTCCCGTGAAAGAACGATTGAGCGATATGGAAAAACATTTTGCACTGGTGGAAAGCAGGGATGATCTGTATCTGGAGTATGTGACGCTCTTGAATACACTGGGAGCACCTGAAAAAGCGCTGGCACGGATTGAGGGAAGAAAGTTCCATCAGTGGGAGGGCGGCGAAGGCAAGGTGGCGGCGCAATACCTTACTGCCCTGTACCAACTGGCAAAAGCGGCTGTGGCAAAAGAGGACTATGCGGCGGCAAAGGCGCTTCTTCTGCGGGCAGTTGGGGAATACCCCCACAATCTGGGAGAGGGAAAACTGGAGTCGGCACAGGAAAATAACCTGTACTATCTGCTGGGACTGGTGCAGGAAAAGCTGGGTGAGACAAAGGAAGCTTTCGAGAGCCTGACAAAGGCCTGCCACGGCGAGTCGGAACCGGTGGGCATGATGTATTACAATGACCAGCCGCCCGAAATGATCTACTATCAGGGACTTGCTTACCGGAAGCTCGGAGATGAAGAACAGGCGGTTCTCAGATTTCGGAAGCTGGTGGACTATGGCAGAGAGCACATCGGGGATGATATAAAAATAGACTATTTTGCAGTATCCCTGCCGGATCTGCTGATCTTTGAAGAAGATCTGAACGAGCGGAACCGGAAGCACTGTTTGTTCATGATGAGCCTGGGACTGCGGGGACTGGGACAGACGGACGAGGCGAAAGTCTGTGCGGAGGAACTGCTTGCCATGGACAATGCCCATCAGGGAATCCGGGTACATGACCTGTAAAAGGAAAGTCTGAAAACAAAGGTTCTATAGGAAAAGGATTACAACATGGAAAAAGAAATATACAGCTATAACAATGAAAACTTAACCTGCAACGGCAGACCAGTCCTGTCCATCATGGGAGAGTTCCATTTCTCCCGCTATCCGGAAAAGGAATGGAAATCCGCACTGGAGAACATGAAACGAGGCGGAGTGGGGATCGCTGCCACTTATGTGTTCTGGATCCACCATGAGGAAGCGGAAGGAGAATGGGATTTTTCCGGCAGAAGGAATCTGAAAGCCTTTCTGAACTGCTGTCAGGAAGTAGGAATGAAAGTATGGCTCCGGATCGGCCCGTGGGCCCATGGAGAGTGTAGAAACGGCGGTTTCCCGGACTGGCTGGTGGAGAAGGAAAAGCGGGGAGGACTGACCCTGCGGACAGACAATCCGCAGTATCTGAAATATGTGGATATCTTCTTTACAAAGATCGCAGAGCAGGCGGCAGGGTATATGCATAAGGACGGCGGCCCGGTCATCGGTATTCAGATCGAGAATGAGTATGGACATGCCGGAGGCCCTTCCGACAGGGACGAGGGCATGGCGCATATGCGGACACTCCGGGCTATGGCGGAGAAAAAGGGGCTGATAGTCCCTTATGTGTCGGCGACCGGTTGGGGAGGTGCCTATGTACCGGAAGGATTTCTGCCGGTGCTTGGCGGGTATGTGGACGCTCCGTGGGCAAATCATACCCACGAACTTGCGGCCAGTGAGAATTTCCTGTTCCAGCCTTTTCACGACGATGCCAATATTGCCTCGGATTTTGCCGAAGGACAGAGCAGTTTTACTTTTGACGCAGCAAAGTTTCCCTATCTGACGGCAGAACTGGGAGGGGGATTGCAGGTGACGGCACACAGGCGAACCTACCCTTACCCGGAGGACATCGAGGCCCAGACGATCTGCATGTTGGGAGCAGGGGCAAATCTGATCGGATATTATATGTATCACGGCGGTGTGAATCCGGAGGGAAAATATACCACCCTACAGGAGTCGAAAGCTACCGGCTATGCCAATGACCTTCCGGTGAAAAGCTATGATTTTCAGACGTGTTTACGGGAGAACGGCCTGCCGTCGGAGAGCTATTACCGGCTGCGCAAGCACCATATTTTTATCAAAAATACAGAAGAACTGCTGGCACCTGCAAAGGTGTATCTGCCGGAAAACATCCCGGAGCCCGCGGGTGCGGAGGATATGGAGACCCTGCGGGCGGCCTTCCGCTATAATGAAGCGGCGGACTGCGGCTTCCTGTTTATAAACAATCATCAGAGAAAACGGAAAATGACAGAGAAGCAGATCACGCCGGAAAAACCATTACAGTTTACGGTGACGGATGCGGAAGGAATACCGAAGCAGATCATTTTCGACCGGATCCATGTGCGGACGGATGCGATTCTGGTGCTGCCCTGCAATCTGCCGGTAGTGATACGGGGAGAGCAGCTCAGGCTTCGAAGAACCAATGCCTCCTATCTGGGATATTTTGGCGGAACTTATTATTTCTATACGGAGGAGGATCCGGAAAAAGCATATTTCGAATGGAGCGATGGCAGGGAACATCCGGAAGCGGTAAGGATCCTTACGACACACGATGCGGAGCATTTTTGTTATGTGGAAGAGGAGGCAGACGAAAAGGGCGAGGTGAGTCTGCTGCCGGATCTGCACTTCAAGGACGCAGGAGAGGTGCAGATCACCGATGTCAGACAGGCAGCGGAAAGCATTTGTAATGTATATGGCAAAACAGAGCCGACCGTCTGTGAACTGACATTGAAATATGAGAACCACCCGGTGGATGCAATGTCAGAGGATATCTGGCTGGAACTGGATTTTGGCGGAGACGGTGCAAGACTGTATCAGGAGGGAAAGCTTATCGACGACTGGTTTTCCAACGGTGAGGTATGGCGGGTGGCCCTGAAACGCTACGGTTATCCGGAGCGGCTGACTCTGGAACTGGATCCATTTCAGCCGGAGGTCTATTACGATCTGCCACCGAAAAAGGAGAACCGTATTACAGGAGCGAGACTGATACGGTTGAGTGCGACGGACTTAGGATAGAAAATTGTTTTATTTGGATCTGCTGTTTATATACTGACAATTTTTGTGCTTCGCCGGAGTAGTTCCCGTCATTTTTTTAAACACTCTGGAAAAATAATAAACATCATGGAACCCGCATTTTACAGCAACCTCGTTACAGGTATAAAGTCCTGTGGCGAGGTATTTTTTTGCATTTTCGATGCGGATGCGGTTCAGGGTGGCAAAGATCGTGTCGCCGGTAGCTTTTTTGAACACGCGGTTTAAGTGATCGAAGTTGCAGTGGAACATTTCCTCCAGAGAACTGCTGCTGATATCGGTGCCGTAGTGGATCGCCAGATACCGTTTCAGACCGGGAACATAGCTTGCGGTACCGGAGGCTGTTCCCATGGCGTGCAGTCGGTGCCGGCGGTACTGCATGGCCAGAAGCGCCAGAAGTTCACAGAGCAGACTGCCCCGCAGGTAGGATTGCAGCGGGTCATCCTCCACGCAGGACAGAAGCCTCGACAGGGCAGTGTTAAAATCCTCGGCGATATCTTCCGCGTCGAGATGTCCGCACTTGGGGAAAAAGACCGGTGCAGAGGCAGAGGTTTCCGAAAAGGCAGTTTGCTTCCGGGCGGTGGCCTCGAAGGGATCGTCCGCTGAGACGGTCATGCGGATCCCATTCATGGAAAAATGCACATAAGTGAAATTGCAGGTGGTGGAGCGCAGCCCCTCGTGTTCGCAGGAGGGATTCAGAAGGATATAATGCCCCTCTGTCAGCAGATATTCCCGGCTATCCTCTCTAATGGCCAGTTCCCCGGAGTGGATATAGTACAGAATATACTCCGAAGCCTTCCGTCGGAAATGCACATAGGGAGGCCGGATATGGGCCGTGTCACACAGGGAGATCCCGGGAGCGGCAAAGCCTGTAATCTCATAAAAGAGAGTTTCGTTCATGATGTCTCCTTACCAAAAGCAATAGCGTTTAATTACATTTGTATCATACGGATATTCCATATATAATGCAATAGAAAGTCGCTAAAATACAAAAATATAGTCACTATAATATATTTTCACGAAAGGATTTCGGAAGTAGAATGAGTGAGGTTCCGGGAAAGAGAAAAGACAGATAACGCAGAGAAACCGGACGGATTTACAAAACAGGAAAAAGAGGACACCAATATGAAAGACATGACACAGGGGAAACCATTAAAGCTGATCATCGGCTTTGCCATTCCTATGCTGATCGGCAATATCTTCCAACAGGTATATAATGTGGCGGATACGGTGATCGTGGGAAGATTCTTAGGAGAGAGTGCACTGGCAGGAGTGGGAAGCACAGGAACGCTGACTTACTTCCTGCTGGCGCTGGTCAGCGGCATGTGCAACGGTGCCGGGCTGGTGGTGGCACAGTGTTTTGGCTGCGGAAACAGGGAACGGCTGGCGAAGACGGTGACGGCACTTGTCTGGGTGGCAGGGGTGCTGACCTGTATTATGTCACTGATCGGAATCTTCGGTGCAGAATTTTTCCTGCGGCTTTTAAGCGTGCCGGAGAATGTCATCAGCTATTCCGCGGAGTATCTGCATGTCATCTATACCTTTGTCTTCGGCAGCGTGGTCTACAACGGCTGCGCGGCTATTTTGAACAGCGTGGGAGATTCGAAGACTCCGCTGCGGGCGGTGATCGCTTCCTCTGTCGTGAATATTGTGTTTGACTTGTTCTTTATCATTGTCTGCAAGATGGGAGTAGCGGGAGCCGCCTATGCGACAATTCTGGCGCAGTGCACTTCGGCGGTGATCTGTTTTGGAAAAGTGATGAAGGGGAGAGAAGAGATCGGATTGTCTCTGATGACGTGGAGACCGGAAATCGGTTATATCCGGCTGGTGGTAAAGACCGGATTCCCGGCAGCATTCCAGTCCTGCATGATCGCACTGGGCGGCATGAGCGTCCAGAGACTGGTGAATTCCTTCGGTTCTTCCACCATGGCGGCCTATGTGGCGGCGAACCGTGTGGACAGTGTGGCCATTCAGATCATTGTCTCCATCGGAACGGCACTGTCGGTATTTACCGGACAGAATATTGCGAAGAACCAATATGACCGGATCCGGGAAGCCCTCTATAAGACACTGGCGGTCATGGTAGGAGCCAGCGTCTGCATAGCGGCGCTGGTACTGATCTTCCGGGTACAGCTGATGACGCTGTTTCTGGATGCCGGTGAATCGGGAGAAGCCATCGGCATCGGCTGTACCTACCTGACCATTATTGGTGGGGCTTATGTGATCGCCGGAATAATGCAGAGCTATCAGAATGTGATCCGGGGAGCCGGAGACGTCAATACCTGTATGGTGGCGGGGTTGACGGAGCTGTCCGGCAGGATCGTGTTCGCCTATCTGCTGTCAGGGATCCTTGGTGTCACGGGAATCTGGATCGCCACACCTCTGTCCTGGAGCTGTGGCTGCATCATTCCCGTGATCCGGTATTATTCCGGAAAATGGAAGCACAAACGGCTGGCATAAGCTGTGGAAAAACACTATTCCGGCATCATCCATCCGGCAAATTCCAGAATGGACTGGTTCTCCGCCTTTTTCTCGCTCTGCTGCATCTGCTTGCGGTATTCTCTGGGAGACATCTGCATCAGCTTGATGAAGTAGCGGTTGAAGCTGGATACGGAATGGAAGCCAACCATTTCGGAGATGTCGAGAATGGAATGCTCCGTACTGCGCAACAGGATACAAGATTTCAGGATCCGGGTGTTGTTCACATAGTCCAGTGGGGAAGTACCCATGATATCATGGAAAACCCGGCGGAAATGGGTGGGGCTCCAATGGCACAGTTCCGCCAGATATTCAATGGTAAACTGCTGCATATAATTTTCCTCTATATAATCCAGAGCGGGTGAGATCACCAGAGAATTTTCGGCGATCTCGCCTTCTTTTTTGCGTTCCTGCAAAGCCAGTATCTCGGAAGAGTCCGGCTTGACCGTGTCGGGATTGACACCGCCGAGGCTTTCGATCCGGTACAGTTCTATATAGAGAGAACACAACAGACTTCTGGCACTGATCTGGTAACAGGGATTCTGTTCCTCCAGTTCATGGATGATATGGGATACCAGATAGTTGATATGAGGAAAAGCCTCTTTACTGAAAATATAACGGAACGCAGGAAAACCGTCTGTGGACAGGTCATAATTTTTCCAAGAGGCGGGAAGGAGATTGCGGAACAATTCCTTCGGATCCAGAAAAAGATAGGACCAGTGACTCTTGGTGCCCGGGGCACTGTAGGTAGTGTGTGGCACATTGCGGGGGAGAACGGTGACATCACCGGCGCTGAAGGTCTGCTTTTCTCCGTTGATCTCCAGAGTGCCGCTGTCGGAATGACAGATACCGATCTCCAGACAGTTATGAAAATGAAGACTTCCGCTGGGGATATCGGAAATCTTCCAATAATCACCTGACAGAAGCAGCACCGGGAACTGCATCGGCAGATAATAGCTTCGGTATTCGGTAACGGTTCGTTTGGATTTTGCCATGTGAAACCTCCTGTTCCAGAGTCCCACAGGGGCTTTTGTGCACCCTATATGGCGATGCGTGAAAAAAACAGACCGCCGGGGAAACAATGTCTATACATTATATATAACAATTAAAATTGACAAAATCAACCATTATGTTTCAAAAAAGACTTTCTCATGGTCGGTAACGTTTCCATAAGAGAGATTAAAAAAGGCTAAAAATAGTGCAGAATAGAGGCTATCATGCCAAAAAACCGCGGAAATTCACGAAAAATTCACGAAAATGTAGCGAAAACGGAAAACTTACGAAAAACGAACATAATCCATAATGGTCATTTTTGCATAGTTTTCTATGACTATTGATTAGAAAAATATGACAACATGTATGATAATATGCTTACAAGGTTACAAAAAGTGTACAAAATGACGAGAAAAACAATTGACACTTGAGGAGGTTCGATATGGCAAAAAAGAATGCGGCCAACGTGGTGGGAGTGAAAACGAAAACCACTTGGAAACAAGCTTTTAAAAGAGACTGGCAATTATATCTGTTGCTGTTGTTTCCACTGATTATGGTAATTGTATTCAGCTATGGTGCATACCCGGGACTGCGGATGGCCTTCATGGATTACAAGCCGGCGAAGGGATATGCAGGCAGTGAATGGGTGGGAATGAAGACATTCATTAAGATATTTAAGGATGCCGATTTCATGAGAGCACTTCGCAACTCCATCGTATTTAATCTGGCGGATCTGATCGTAGGATTCCCAATGCCGATCATCCTGGCACTGATCCTGAACGAGCTGCGGTATCCGAGATTCAAGAAAGTATCCCAGACGATCCTGTATCTGCCGCACTTCCTCTCCTGGGCCATCATCGGAAGCGTAGCCATGACAATGTTCCGCCCCAACTCCGGTCTGGTAAATATCCTGCTGACCAACATGGGAGTGATCTCCGAAGGAATTCCTTTCCTGAATGAGAAATGGCACTGGGCAGTAACGTATCTGCTGATCGGTGTATGGCAGACAATGGGATGGGGCACGATTCTCTATCTGGCAGCAATCACCGGCATCAACGGAGAACTGTACGAGGCAGCCATGATCGACGGAGCAAACCGCTGGAAGAGAATGTGGCACATCACACTTCCCGGTATCAAGAGCACAGTAGTAACACTGCTGATCCTGAACCTCGGACGTGTTATGGGAAGTAACTTAGAGAGACTGACCGCGTTAGAGAATTCGCAGGTCAAGGACTTCCAGTATCAGCTGGCTGTCTACATATATAATAAAGGTATCGGAGCCGGAAAGTTCAGCGCAGCCACTGCGGTTGGCCTGTTCCAGTCACTGATCGGACTGATTCTGGTTCTGTTATCCGATAAATTTGCCAAGAAGCTTGGCGAAGACGGATTACTGTAGGAGGTGAGAGAGATGAAGAAAAAAGAAGTTAATATTAATGAAGAATCTACCTCTGCAGGCGGAGCCCATGCGGTCAACAAATTCCGCATCAGCGATTTCGTCATGATGGCAGTGATCGTCATCCTCTGCGCCAGCTGCGTATTACCTTTCCTACATGTGGCAGTAAAGTCCATTTCCGGTAATACCGCAGTAATGTCCAAGAGTGTTTACTTCTGGCCCAAGGACATCACCTTCGACGCTTACAAGAAGGTATTCGCAGACAGCTCCATGACCTACTCCATGATCTTCTCGGTGATTGTCACCCTGATCTTCACGGTTCTGGGAATGCTGGTATGTACCTGTGCGGCTTATCCTCTTTCCAAGAAGAGATTAAAGGGCAAAAAGTTCCTGACCTTCCTGCTGATGGTACCGATGTACTTCAGCGCCGGCATCATCCCCAGCTACCTGTTATATCAGAAGCTGCATGTGCTGGATACCATGTGGGTATTGATCTTACCTCTGATCTATTCCCCATACAACATGCTGATCATGAAGAACTACTTCCAGAGTACGATTCCCGACAGCTTAGAAGAATCCGCATTCCTGGATGGCGCAACTAATTTCCAGATCTTAAGCAGGATCGTGCTGCCGCTGTCCAAACCGATCCTGGCAACGTTGTCTCTGTTCTATGCTGTAGGACGTTGGAATGCTTATTCAGACAACATGTACTACACCAAGAGCGCGAACCTGAAACTGATCCAGTACAAGTTGTATCAGCTGGTAGCCTCCGCAGCGGAAGCGCAGACTTCTTCCCTTGCAGATACCGGTAGTGCAATCCAGTCAACTCCCGAAGTATTGCAGGCAGCCAGCATCATGTTTGTAACCATTCCTATCATCGTCATTTACCCGTTCTTACAGAAGTATTTTGTACAGGGTACCATGATTGGAGCAGTTAAGGGCTAAAAAGTAATCAGAAATATAAGAAGCAATGATAACCATGTTAGTTTTCCCCGGAACCGGGGGTACACATAAAACTATGTATAATTTTTAAGGAGGATTGATTTATGAAGAAGAATACTCTTCACAAGGTAATGGCAACAGCACTGGTTGGCGCTATGGCTATGAGCACACTGACCGGATGTGGCAGCAACGCTGACACAAATGCAAGTGCAGAAGCTGGAACAAAGGAATCTGTAGCAGAAAGTTCTGCAGCAACAGGCACAGATTCCGGATCTACCGCAGCAGCAGGTATCGATGGATGGGAGCCTTTTGCAGAGAATGTTACCCTGCAGATTCCCGTATACGATCGTGGATCTTCCGGAAACGGATGCTCCGACGTAGAGAACAACTACTGGACCAACTGGGTACAGGAGAATTTCGGTGACAAGTATAACATTACGGTAGAATATGTAGGAATTACCCGTAGCGATGTTATGACCGATTATGCTATGCTGGCAGCAAGCCAGAACCTTCCTACGATCTGTATGGAATATGACTATGATAAGCTGGCAAGCTGGCAGGCTGACGGCTATCTGCAGACCTATGATGTAGAAGAGTTCAAGCAGATCGCTCCTACCTACTGGGAGACCATGGTAGAGCACGGCAACGATGCTTACACCAAGCTGGATGACGAAGACTATCTGGTACTTGGCTACAGACCTTACGGTAATACCACTTATACATGGTGTACTTTCTATCGTCAGGACTGGCTGGAAGAAGCAGGCTTCTCTGAGTATCCCGTTGGCGACAACACCAAGCTGTTAGAGCTGTATGCAAAACTGGTAGAGAATGGCCACAAGTATCCTTTAAGTGGTAAGAAAGTAAGCGGCGCTGGTATCGACCAGAACTACGGTTACAGAGACTATCCTCAGGATGAGACCACATGGGCAACCACCGGTGACTATCAGATCCCCGCGCTGTCCACTGAGGCTCAGAAGAGATTCCTGAAGTTCGAAAACGAGCTGTACAACGATGGTTACTACAACCCTGAGTACTATCTGAGAGATGCTTCCGAGGCAGAGGCAGACTTCATCAACGGTGAAGCATTTACCTGGATCGGATATGTATCTTCCAGCATGAATGTACTGAATTCCTTCTATGAGGCTAACCCCAATGCCAAGCTGGCAATCGCAGTTACTCCTTCCACCTGGACACAGGATGAGACCTGGGGATCTTCCGCTTCTTACAGACCCGGAACCAACTTCGGTATGATGATCGGCTTCGCTAACGATGCGACCGAGGATGAAGTAAAGGCAGCCATGATGTACCTTGAGTGGCTGAACCAGCCCGAGAACCTGTTCACCATGCAGTGGGGTATCGAAGGCGTGAACTTCAACTATGATGACAACGGTGATCCCGTAGCAGTAGCAGATCAGACCGGTCTGGCAGAGCAGCAGGGACACAACAACAACGTAGACTACTGGTGTGCAGTAACCGCAGTTAAAACTCTTGGTTCCATCGAGAAGGATATTCAGGCAATCACCCCTCAGGGTATTCCTCAGGACTTCTATGATCAGATCCTGGCTAACTACAACGGACAGGTTGCTGTCTACGATGCAGGCAAGGCTAATTCCGACTGTCTGTTCGCAACCTCTATCGATGCAGTTACCGAGTACAACCAGACTCTGTATGATCTGTATACTGAGTATCGTGACAAGCTGACTATGTGTCCTAAGGATCAGTTCGATTCTCTGTATGAGGAACTGAGCAAGAAGTATCTGGATGCAGGTTATCAGGAAGTTATCGATGAGAGACAGGCTGCTCTGGATGCCGGCAACACCACCAGACTTCAGTAAGTAAAAAGTTTTATTACAGTAAGTACATACAGCCCCCAGGCATGAATGGCTTGGGGGCTATATTAGAAATACAAAGACGTTGAATAGTTCAAGATGTTTTATGCTTTTTTCCGATGACCTGTTTTACAATTAAAACAGATGTGGGAAAAGAATATAAAGCGCCGGAAGGCAGAAACGGAGGAATGAGGAATCATGTTAAAACTGGAATATGATAAGAAAGAGATAGAGGAAGTCATTGATAAGATTGTGAAAAAGACCATGAATATGGACCTCACCTGGGACTGGCCCTGTGGTGTGGCTTACTACGGAATCAGTGATGCCTATGAAAAGACCGGCAAGAAGGAATATCTGGATCTGTTAAAGGAGCGTATTGATGAACTGATCGATCTGGGACTGCCCAGAGTATGGACGGTAAATGCCTGCGCTATGGGACATTGCCTGATCACCTTATACCAGGCAACGGGAGAGCAGCAGTACCACGATATCCTCATGAGCAAGATCGCCTATCTGAGAAAGGATGCCCTGCGTTTCGGCGATCATGTATTGCAGCATACGGTATCCGCCAACAATGATTTTCCGGAGCAGTGCTGGTGTGACACTCTGTTCATGGCAGCATTCCTGATGCTGCGCGTGGGCGTGATGGAACACGATGAAGACCTGATTGATGATGCTCTGAATCAATATTACTGGCATATCAAATATTTACAGAATCCCAGCAGCGGACTCTGGTATCACGGCTATGACAATATTGCCGGAGATCATATGTCCGGCATCTATTGGGGAAGAGCCAACGCCTGGGCTGCATTCACCATGTCACAGGTGGGAGGCATTCTGCCACAGTGCTATCTGTATCCCAGGTATATCGACGTGGCCGGTTCCTTAAATGAGCAGCTGGCAGCCCTGAAGGTATACCAGACGGAGAATGGATTGTGGAGAACCGTAGTGGATGATCCGGAGTCTTACGAGGAAATCTCCGCATCCGCAGGAATTGCCGCAGCCATGTTGACCAGAGGGAATCCTTTACACAGCAAATACATCAACAAGGCCATCAAGGGCCTGCTTGCCAATGTAAGCGTCGATGGCAAGGTAATGAATGTCTCCGGCGGAACCGCTGTCATGAGAGACAAGGAAGGCTACAGAGGAATCCCCAGGGCGTATATCCAGGGCTGGGGACAGGGACTGGCATTATCGTTTTTTGCAACTTTGTTAGTATCCGATGAGATCGAGAAGGATGGTGCGTTATAAATGTTTCGCAGAAATTTTCTGTTCGGGAAGGACGGAGGAACCGCCAATCTGATTGATGTGGGCAGTGACGACCTCTATCAGCCCGGAAAAGGTTATGGCTTTGTAACGGAGAAAAACAGAAGAGAACAGGAAATGTTGCAGATCCGGGAACTGAATTCGTCTTTTGAGCCGATGTACTGGTACAAGGATCAGGATCTGACCTTCCTGAAGGAAGATGAGAACGGCTGC
Source organism: uncultured Acetatifactor sp. (assembly GCA_934436435.1). Lineage (GTDB taxonomy): Bacteria > Bacillota > Clostridia > Lachnospirales > Lachnospiraceae > Acetatifactor. Next base: position 24,867 of record CAKSAN010000007.1, read on the forward strand.
TATCTGGATTCCGCGGAGGAAGTGGAAGCTCTGGAGAGACAGTCCGGAGAAAAGATGCCGGGTTCCCCCAGACGGATTCCGCTGCTTTTTAAGGTGGATGTGCCCAGACAGGGCAATTATAAGGTCACTCTGACCATCCGCTCCGAGGAGGAGATGGGAGAGGTATTGATCTTTACCGGCAGAAGACGTCTTGCTTTTCGCGGCAGCGTACAGGCAGGGGAGTTCACTTATACCATGGCGGTAAATGTCTGCGATATTGTACCGGTTGGGTATTCGCATATTTTTGCAGATAAGACAGTAGACATCGCAGTGCTGGCAGACAGACCGAGAATCAGTGCTCTTACGGTGGAAGAGATGAATTGTCCCACCATATATCTGGCAGGAGATTCCACGGTGACGGATCAGCCCGGAGATTATCCCTATTATCCCGGTACCTGTTACTGTGGCTGGGGACAGATGCTTCCGGCATATCTGGATGCCAGACTTTCCGTGTCGAACCATTCTCATTCGGGACTGACTACAGACACGTTCCGTAGGGAGGGACATTATGCGGTGATCGACCAGTATAGCAGACCCGGCGATTATGTATTTTACCAGTTCGGCCACAATGACCAGAAGCTTCCAAAGCTGCAGGCAAAGGGCGGCTATCAGGCAAATCTGCACCGCTATATCAAAGAGAATCAGGCAAGGGGCGTCTATCCGGTACTGGTGACACCCATTGCAAGAAATACCTGGAGACTGCGGGATCAGACCTATCTGGATCTGTTGGAGGAATTCGCGGATGTGTGTCTGGAACTGGGGGCACAGTACAACATTCCCGTACTGGATCTTCATGCCCACAGCAGGGAATATGTGCTGGAAAAGGGACTGCAGGATGCCAAACCTGTCTTTTTCCCGGGAGATTATACGCATACCAATGACTTCGGTGCCTACAAAATGGCCGGGTATGTGGCAGAAGAGATCCGGGAGAAATGCACGAACCATGCGGAGAGAGCCTATGCTTATCTGGCGGAGCGTGTGACGGAGGGCTTCGGTGCGTGGGAGCCGGAAGGCCAGATAAAAGTGCCGAAAAAACCGGAGATCTACAAGGATATTCCGGATCCTGCGGGAGATCAGATGCTGTTGTCCGAGGCGGAGCAGCTGGAGCGTGTCGTAAGGCTGTGCCTGAAGGAAGAACTTCTGTAATGGGAGCAACGGATCCCGGAGCGGCCGGACAGCAATAAGATGGCAGGGAGCGTCCGGAAAAAAGTAAGAAAATAAGAATGAGCAAGAATTAAGTAAGAATAAGTTAGAAAGTTAGAATAAGTAAGAATATGAGGAGGAACTCAGAATGGGAAAAGGTGGTTTTACCTTACCGGGAGAATCGGGATATGAAGAACTGACCTTGAAGATGGCGGAAAAGTGGGGGGCGGATGTGATCCGCGACAGTGACGGCACTGTGCTTTCCGATGAGATCACCCACGCCGGTTACGGCATCTATTCCACTATCTGTATTATCAGAGATCATAATGCCTGGGCAAAGGAGAATCAGGACAAATTACAGCAGACCTTCCTGTGTACGCCTCCTCAGGTAGCAGGGAGTGATTGCGTCACCATCGGACTGATGGACAGCTTTTTTGCGGAGCAGTTCCGGATCAACGACAGTGCGGAAAGTCTGGAATATTGGGAAGCATACGACAGAACGACCAATAGTAAGATCGACAATGCGAACTGGAGTTATGACAAAGAGAAGGGAAGCGTGACACTGTCCGGCATCACTCCTTTTCATAAGTATACGGTAAGCTTCTTAGCCTATCGTATCTGGGAAGAAATCTCCATGTACAATCATACCACGAACCATTGGGACAAGGAGCATCTGATGCAGATCGACCCCAGATACCCTGAGACACAGGAGTATCTGCTGGGCTGGATGAAGAACTGGTGTGAGACCCACCCGGATACCACCGTGGTACGTTTCACCTCCATGTTCTATAATTTCGTATGGATTTGGGGAAGCAGTGAAAGAAACCGGAATCTGTTCTCCGACTGGGGCTCTTATGATTTCACTGTGAGCGTTCCGGCCTTACAGGAATTCGAAAAACAATACGGCTACCGCATGACAGCGGAAGACTTTATCAATAAAGGACAGCTGCATGTGACCCATATGCCCGGCAATGCGAAAAAGGCGGACTGGATGGCATTTATCAATGATTTCGTCATTTCTTTCGGTAAGAAACTGATCGATATGGTGCATGCCTACGGCAAAAAAGCATACGTGTTCTACGATGACAGCTGGGTAGGCGTGGAGCCTTATAACGGAAGATTTAAAGAGTTTGGCTTTGACGGACTGATCAAATGTGTCTTCTCCGGCTATGAAGCCAGACTGTGCGCGGGCGTGGATGTGCCTACACATGAGCTGCGTCTGCATCCGTACCTGTTCCCGGTGGGACTGGGCGGAGCACCGACCTTCATGGAGGGCGGAGATCCCACGCTGGATGCGAAAAAATACTGGAACAGCGTAAGACGTGCACTATTGAGGACGAAGATCGACCGGATCGGTCTTGGCGGATATCTTCATCTGGTAGAGGATTTCCCGGACTTCTGCGATTATATGGAAAAAGTGGCAGACGAGTTCCGTCTGATCCGCAGCTTCCATGATGCGGGAGAGCCTTACCGGATCAAGACCCGTGTGGCAGTGCTGCACTACTGGGGGGCTTTACGTTCCTGGACCTTGTCCGGACATTTCCATGAGACCTATATGCACGACCTGATCCACATCAACGAAGCTCTGTCCGGACTTCCCGTGGATGTGAAATTTATTTCCTTCGAGGATGTGAAAAATGGTATACTGAAAGACGTGGATGTAGTCATCAATGCAGGCAGAGCCGGAACCGCATGGAGTGGCGGGGATGCCTGGAAGGATGAGGAGCTTGTCACCGCACTTACGAAGTGGGTACATGAGGGCGGCTGTTTCATCGGTGTGAACGAACCTTCCGCAGTGGAAGGCTATGATACTTATTTCCGTATGGCACATGTGCTGGGAATCGATGAGGATACCGGTGCAAGAGTCTGCCATGGAAAATGGGCTTTCGAGGCATTGGATCCGGAACAGCTGATTCCGGAGGGCGCAGACGTGGAAGCAAAGGAGAACCGGTATCTGACGGACGGCAAGGCACAGGTACTTTTAGCAGACGGTGAGAAGCCGTTGGTAACATGGAATCATTTCGGAAAGGGCTTGGGAATCTATCTGTCTTCTTTCCAAGTGAATCTGTGGAATACCAGAATGCTGTACCAGCTGATCCGTTATGCCGGAGGAGAAGGCATTTCCGGCAGCTACATGACGGATAATCTGTATACGGAGTGTGCTTACTATCCGGAGAGCAAAAAGCTGGTAGTCATCAACAACAGCGACACGGAGCAGACCACTACGATCCCTACGGAAGCCGGTGCATGCACGGTAACTATTGCACCTTATGACACGACTTTTGTGGAAATCGGATAATCGGTCCTGACGGTCAGGTTCGAAAATCCTGTGTTTGCTTTCCGGGGGAGAGGAACACAAAGGAGACGGAGAATGGATAACGAAAAAGTAAGACCCACAGAATATTTTCCCGACGGAACTCCCATAGACGACTGGTTCTATGAGACGAAGATCCCGGAGCTTTCCGAACTTGGGAAACCGTATCTCCTGACGGAGTACGGTATCTGGGATGACGGGAAGATCTATACGAAAGAGATCCAGAAGGTCATTGATCTGGCGGCGGAAGAGGGCGGCGGTGTCCTGGTGGTACCGCCCGGAACCTATCTGACGGGTTCCCTCTATTTTAAACAGGGAGTGAATCTCTATGTCTCTGCCGGAGCAACATTAAAGGGAAGTAACGACATTTCGGATTATGATCTGGCAGAGACCCGGATCGAGGGAGAGACCTGTCTATACTATACGGCATTGATCAATGCGGACGGTGTGGACGGTTTCACCATGTGCGGACCGGGAACCATCGACGGTAACGGCCTCAGGGCATGGAGAGCCTGCTGGCTTCGCTGGAAATGGGGAGGCGGCGGTAACAAAGAGGAACAGCGACCAAGGCTTGTCTATCTGTCGAATTGTAAAAATGTCCGGATCGCAGACTTACGTTTGCAGAATTCCCATTTCTGGACCACACATATTTATAAATGCGATCATGTAAAATATTTAAACTGCCAGATCTATTCCCCGGCAGGGCCGGTTCCCGCACCCAGTACGGATGCCATCGACATTGATGTCTGTACGGATGTGCTGGTGAAGGGCTGTTATATGGAAGTCAATGATGATTCTGTAGTGTTGAAAGGCGGCAAGGGGCCCTGGGCGGACAGCCAGCCGGAGAACGGCACCAATGAACGGATTCTGGTGGAGGATTGTGTCTATGGTTTCTGCCACGGGTGTCTCACCTGCGGTTCGGAATCGGTACATAACCGGAACATCCTTATGCGCAGAATTAAGATCAAGGGCGCGGCGAGACTGTTATGGCTGAAAATGCGGCCGGATACGCCGCAGCGCTATGAATACATTACCGTGGAACAGATCGAGGGCCGGGTCAAAGAATTTTTGAAGATCTATCCCTGGACACAGTTTTTTGATCTGAAGGACCGCAAGGACAGACCGCTTTCTTATGCGGATCATATTACCATGAAAGACTGTGACTGTGTCTGCGACACTTTTTTTGACGTGATAGCAGATGAGGAGCAGTATCTTCTGACAGACTTTACCTTACTGGATCTGCGGATCCGGGCAAGAGTGAATAACTTTTCGGAAGACAAGTTAAGAAGTGTAGTATATGAGAACGTACAGGTGGAGGAGAGCACGGAGCCTGCGGAGAGCTGGCATGAAGTGAAGGGTTTCCAGTAAAAAAGCCACAGCGGCAGAGAACGACAGTCCGCGGAAAGGATCAATATGGCAAAGCTGTATATTAACGAGAAAAACAAAAAGGGACATATTAACCCGGAGCTTTACGGTAACTTTTCCGAGCATCTGGGCAGATGTATCTACGAGGGACTGTATGTGGGAGAGGATTCCGAGATCCCCAATACCAAGGGCATGCGAAATGATGTGGTAGCAGCGCTCAAGGAGATGAAGCTTCCGGTGCTGCGCTGGCCCGGCGGATGCTTCGCGGATGAATATCACTGGAAGGATGGTATCGGCCCCAAGGAGAACCGCAAGAAGATGATCAACACCCACTGGGGCGGAGTGACCGAGGACAACAGCTTCGGTACCCATGAGTTCTTCGAACTGTGTGAGCAGATCGGCTGTAAGACCTACATCAATGGCAACGTGGGCAGCGGCACCGTACAGGAGATGTCCGAGTGGGTCGAGTATATGACCTTTGACGGAGTTTCCCCCATGGCAGACCTGCGCCGGAAAAACGGCAGAGACAAAGCCTGGAAGGTGGACTACTTCGGCGTCGGCAACGAGAACTGGGGATGCGGCGGCAATATGTCTCCTTCCTACTATGGCAATCTGTACCGCAGATACCAGACCTATGTGAGAAATTATGATCCCAAGCAGCCTATTTTCAAGGTATGCTGCGGCCCTAATGCCGGGGATACCTACTGGACGGAAGAGGTGTTAAAGACCTGCTTTGAAAATGCACCGGAATGGCTGCACGGTTTTATGGACGGTCTTTCCCTGCATTACTATACACTGCCGGAGGATGACTGGTCTCACAAGGGCAGTGCGTTGGATTTCGATGATGCGGCATGGTACAAGACTCTGGCCAAGGCTTTCAAACTGGATGAACTCATCGGAAAACATTCCACCATCATGGACAAATACGATCCCGAGAAGAAGATCGGCCTGATCTGCGATGAGTGGGGTACCTGGTATGATGTGGAGCCCGGCACCAATCCCGGATTCTTATACCAGCAGAGCACCATGCGTGATGCACTGGTAGCGGGACTTTCCTTAAATATTTTCAACAAGCACTGTGACCGTGTGAAGATGGCAAACATTGCGCAGTTAGTCAATGTATTGCAGGCCGTGATCCTGACCGAAGGACCGAAGATGCTGCGGACACCCACCTACCACGTATTCCATATGTACAAATACCATCAGGATGCGGATCTGGTGGAAAGCTATCTTGACGGTGTGGAGCAGATTGGGGAAGATGAAAAGTTCAAGGTTCCCAATTTACAGGAATCCGCTTCCGTGGACAAGGATGGTGCCGTGACCATCACCCTGAATAATCTGTCCATCGACAAGGCAGAAGAGGTGGAGATCGCTTTCGCAGAGTGCGATCCGAAGCAGGTGAGCGCAGCGATCCTGACCAATGACATGCATGCTTACAATACCTTTGAGGATCCCGACAAGGTACACGAAGAAGTATTTACGGAGTATAAGATCGCGGACGGCAGGATCACCTTCACCATGCCGGCATCCAGCGTTGTAATGTTCCGGGTAAAATAATCACCGGCGATATGAATAGTATGGAAGAAAAAGAAACAACAGAAACCATAGAATTAAAACAAAAATATCCCTGTCGAAAATGTCTCCTGCGGGAAATGGATAAAAATGCCTATATGGAAAATCTGTATGCCTACATAGACAGGATCGAAGCGGATGTGAAAGCAGATAAGGCGGCCTACGAGGACCGCCTTGCTGTATGTAAGGAATGTAATTATCTGAATGAGGGCATGTGCGGCGCCTGCGGCTGCTTTGTGGAATTACGGGCAGTGATCGCAAAGAATGTATGTCCCTATCTAAAGTGGTAGGGGCATATCGAATTGTGGCCGTTCTCCCTACAAAATCGAAAAAATCCCCCTCCCTCCCCCTCCCCTCCCCCTCAGGTGGGCAGGGGCGATTCATGACATATTTGGGTCGATTCATGCAAATATCCTCCTTTATTTGAGAAAAATGTTATAATCTATCTTAAGCTTAGAAGCATAAAGACAAAAGAAAGAGAGGATAAATCTTATGAACAGAACAAAGTTTTTCAGAAGGATACTAAGCCTGGCACTTGCTGTTGTTATAGCAGTCAATATGGTGCCGGCGATCCGTACAAAAGCAGCTTCATCGAGTTGGATAAAGGTGACAAGCGAGAATAAAGACACCATGGACGAAAATTTATCGGATGTGAGCGCTCTGATTGACAATGGAAAAGAAGAATATATTAAGGCATTTAAGATTGCTTATAAGAATACACAGAGTGGGGAACGTTACATAATAGGAAAAAAAGGAACCGATTATGTATATTATGACGACTGGAATAGGAATCTTTTGTGTGTTACAGGCGATGAAATAGACCAGGATACCTATCATACGTATTATTATCATCCACAATATACAGTTACTTTTGATCTCAACGGAGGAAATTTAGCAGTCATCACTGACAAGACGGCGGGTGGATTGCTTACAAGTATGCCTACGCCTACAAAGGAAGGGTATATTTTTACCGGGTGGTTTTCTACTTTGCAAGGTACAGAGGGTTTGAGTCTATATAAAGAGTATAATGCACCAACAACCATTTATGCACACTGGCATAAGTGGACGGGAAATGAAACCTGGGTAAGAGCAACTACGATAAGTGATTTGGAAAACGCTGATTTGCCGATTTTTACCAGTAGCGTGGGAGAACAGTTTTTAAATACATACTATACTGCGGATTCACTTCCGGAAGATGCGTATGAAGTTATTATAGGAAAATTTTACAGCTACGGAGTAAACTATTGGACGACCTCGAAAGAAACAGATGCATCCGGTAAACTGAGTACAAGATTCTATCTTTCCAATGATACGTTAGCGGAGAATATGAGGAATAAGATAGTTTATGTCTTAAAGGATCCAAATGCTGTGGCACCTGCGACTCCGGAACCTGCGACCCCGGAACCCGGAACCCCGGAACCTGCGACCCCGGAACCCGGAACTCCGGAACCTGCGACCCCGGCACCCGGAACCCCGGAACCTGGAGCCCCGGCACCTGCGACTCCGGAACCCGGAACTCCGGAACCTGCGACTCCGGCACCTGCGATCCCGGAATCTGGAACCCCGGCACCTGCGACTCCGGAACCCGGAACCCCGGCACCTGCGACCCCAGCACCTGGAACCCCAGCACCTGGAACCCCGGCGCCGACTCCCGGAGACTCCGGTGATAATACTTCCGAATCTGAATCACAGGCTTCCTCCCCGGTATTGAAGACAACGAATATTGTAGGAGAGCAGATTTCCGGATGGGAGGCTATTACCAAAGCCATTTCTACGCAGACAAAAGAAAAACAGCAAAGTGTATCCGGCATAAATCAGGATCTCCTTCATGTAGATGCCAGCGGTTTTGACAAAACAATTCCTGCCGCAACCATAAAAGAGGTATCCGCATCAGCACTTAGAGGATTACATGTATTTGTAGGTGACTCCGATGCGGTAACATTTCTTGCAAAGAATGATTTATCCGGTTACAAAGAAACTAACTTTGAGCATAAGGATACTATCACGGATCATTCAAGAACCATTGATTTCACCCATAAACAGGCATTGGGAGCAACGGTTGTATTCCATACTACCGTACCCGTAAAATTGCATGAGGTGACTATCTACCAAGTGGATGCTGACAACAAGAGAACCCTGATTGCCAGAACCGTTTCTAATGCAAACGGACAGGTATGCTTCCAGATCACGGGAACAGCAACCTATGTATTAGAATACTGATAATTTATAAAAACATTAAAATCGTAACAGCTGAAAGGACACGAGATTCTTCGGAAAGATGAAGATAATGTCAAAGGCTGTTACGATTTTTTGTTTTGCGGATTTGTCGAAAAAACTATAGTATTTCTCCCGGAGAATACCGGGAGAGAAACCGAAGCTTGATTATTTCCCAGTAAAGAGGTAAGATATCAGATGCAAATGAAAATAGTTACAAAGGATCTATGAGAAACAGGAGAACTAAGATAATGAGTGAAAATATAACAAAGATCAGCGGTGGCTTTTATACGGGAGAGAGACCTCTGTTCCATGAGGAGCAGTTACAGATCGAAGATACCATCTTTGGAGAGGGCGAATCTCCGTTGAAGGAGAGCAGTGATATTACCCTGAAGAACAGTATGTTCCAGTGGAAGTATCCGCTGTGGTACGGCAAAAATATTGTGGCAGAGGATTGCACTTGGGCGGAGATGGCGAGAGCCGGTGTCTGGTATACGGACAATTTGCAGGTGAAAAACGCCATGATCGAAGCCCCGAAGAATTTCCGCAGATGTAAGGATCTTACGCTGGATCATGTATTTCTGCCCCATGCGGAGGAGACTTTATGGCATTGTCAGAAGGTCACGATGAAAGAGGTCAGCGCAAAGGGAGATTATTTTGCCATGAATTGCAGCGACATGCAGATCTCGGATTTTGAACTGGTGGGAAATTATTCCTTTGACGGTGTGAAAAATGCAGAGATCCATCATGCAAAGATGCTGTCCAAGGATGCTTTTTGGAATTCCGAGAATGTGACGGTGTATGATTCCTTTATTTCCGGGGAATATCTGGGATGGAATGCAAAGAATCTGACCCTGATCAACTGTACCATCGAGAGCCTGCAGGGGATGTGCTATATCGAGAATCTGGTCATGAAGAACTGTAAGCTGCTAAACACCACGCTGGCTTTCGAATATTCCACCTTGGATGTGGAGATCACCGGAGAGATTACCAGTGTACTGAATCCCGCCTCAGGCATTCTGCGGGCGGAAGGAATCGATACCCTGATCCTGGATCCCACCAAGATCGATTCGTCAAAGACGCAGATCGTCTGTGGCCGGATCGCCCACAGACTGGACAGGGCACCGGTGTGAGAATAAATTTTTCACACGTAAAGTAAAATGGAGAGGAAAAGCGTATGAGCAGTATTTTTGACAAAGAGATCGACCGCCGGGGCACCGGCAGTATGAAATGGAACGTGGGAGCGGAAGAGCTTCCCATGTGGGTGGCGGATATGGATTTCGAGACCGCCCCTGCGGTGACTAAGCTCATCATGGATCGGGCAGCACAGGGAATCTACGGCTATACGGAGGTCTCAGAGGAGTGGTATAGTGCCTATCAGAACTGGTGGCGGGACAAACATCATTTTTCCATCCAAAAAGACTGGCTGATCTTCTGTACCGGTGTGGTTCCGGCCATTTCCAGTATTGTGCGTAAACTGACTACCGTGGCGGAAAAGATCGTGGTCATGACCCCCTGTTACAATATCTTTTTCAATTCCATTGTAAACAACGGACGGAATGTACTGGAGAGCAGACTGCGCTACGAAGATGGAAAATACAGTATTGATTACGAGGATCTGGAAGAGAAACTTTCGGATCCACAGACCAGTATGCTGATCCTCTGTAATCCTCACAACCCCGTAGGAAAGATCTGGGATCATGGGACGTTGGAGCGCATCGGAGAACTGTGCTATAAGTATCATGTGCTGGTACTGTCGGATGAGATCCATTGTGATATTACGAGACCGGGTACGGAGTACATTCCCTTTGCTTCCGTGTCGGAACATTGTAAAAACAACAGCATTACCTGTGTGGCACCCACGAAGACTTTTAACCTGGCGGGGATCCAGACCGCAGCGGTGATCGTGCCGGATGAGACCATAAGACACCGGGTGAACCGGGGACTGAATACGGATGAGGTGGCGGAACCCAATGTGTTCGCCGCCATTGCGCCCATTGCGGCCTTCGGTCAGGGCGGCGAATGGCTGGATGAACTGCGGGAATATCTGTGGGAGAACCGCAAGACTGCCGAAGACTTTATCCGGGAGGAGATTCCGGAGCTTACGACGGTAGCCGCGGATGCCACGTATCTGTTGTGGATCGACGGCAACGGTCTGCCCGGGGATCTGTCGGATCTGGCGGAGTTTATCCGTAAAGAGAGCGGGTTGTATGTCTGTGACGGGAGAGAGTACGGTAACGGCTACGGGTTCCTGCGTATGAATCTGGCATGCAGAAGGGAAGTGCTGCGGGACGGACTGGGACGTCTGAAGAAAAGCATAACTGCGTATTCGGAGAAATTCGCGGGAAAATAAGTTTTTACGGGGAAAAATACAAAAAAACGACGGAATATGTTATACTGTACTTGTTATAACCATGATGCGCAGCAACTACACAGGATAGAAGAGCATAGGAAATTACAATGGAAAATTATCAGGAGCAGTATAAACAGGAATTACACCAACAGGAGATCAACTCCAATTTACGGACATTGAAGGGATTTTTCTGGATCTTTGTGACGATTCTGATCATCTGGCTGTTGACCCTGGCGAGGATATTTATTGTGGATGCCGGGATCTTTACCATAGCTGTGGGATTATCGGCAGTCATGGGGATTCCTGTATTGTATATTTATAAAAAAGTGGATTTGTCGAAGCCCTGGGTAAAGTATGTGTTCCTGACACTGATCTGTGTGATCTCGGCGGTCATTGCTGCATTCCTATCGTTCCATGAGGTGTTTATCTATGTACTGCCGCTGCTTTTGGCGGTGCAGTACCGGGAGAAGGTAACACTGTGGATCGCATATGTCGTGAATGATGTGACCATGGCGTTCAGTATGATGGCAGGATTCTATCATGGAATCTGTGATCTTAATCTGCTTCTGGGGAGCAATCATACCAGAGCCTGGTATGTGGAGCAGTGGAATGCGGGAACCCTGCAATTTGGATTTGAGCCGGATCCGGTATTCACGATCCTGTTCTACGCAGTGTTGCCAAGGGCGGTGATCCTGCTCATATTCACTGTGATTCTGCGTTATATCAGTCTCAGCGGACAGGAGGATGCCCAGAGGATCGCAGACCTGACCTACCGCAAGGAGACGGATCTGGGAACCCAGGTGTATAATAAGAACAAATACGAGGAAATGATCGAAAACTATTATCCCGAGGTGCGCAGACTGGCAGTCATTTTCTGGGATGTAAATAATTTGAAATATGTCAACGACAAATTCGGTCATGCCGCAGGCGATGGGCTGATCCAGACATTGTCCTCCACATTGCATGAATTGTCTGCGGACAGACGCAAGGTCTACCGTGTGGGCGGAGATGAATTCGTCATGATCATTGAGACCCCGGTGGAATCCGAGATCCAGGCCATGGTGGAGTCGGTTGGTGCCGCATTGCTTGAGAAGGACGGACAGGGTGATATTCCGATCTCCAGTGCTGTGGGCTGGGCGGAAGGCTGCGGTGCAGATATCCGCAAGATCGTCGACGAGGCAGATGCGAAGATGTATGAGAATAAAAATGGCAGGAAGGAAGGCAGACGATAGATGGCCGACTGGGTAAGTGCGGGCTGTGGCGTCATTGCAAATGAACTGGCGCAGGCCATGGAAAAAAGAGGGCAGAAGCTCTACGGAGTCGTGAACCGGACGCAGGAGAAGGCCGCGGCCTTTGCAGAAAAATACGGCGTACAGAAGGTATTTACAAGTTTTGAGGAAGTATGCGAGGATCCGGCGGTGGATATTATCTATATTTCCACACCACATAACACACATATCCAATTTTTACGGAAGGCACTGGCGGCGGGCAAGCATGTATTGTGTGAGAAATCCATTACGTTGAACTCCGGGGAACTGGAAGAAGCGGTGCAGCTGGCAAAGGAGCACGGTGTGGTACTGGCGGAAGCCATGACGATCTACCATATGCCGATCTATAAGGAACTGTTGAAAAGAGTGAATGCGGGAGAGTTCGGTGAACTGCGGATCCTTCAGATGAATTTCGGAAGCTATAAGGAATATGATATGAAGAACCGGTTCTTTAATCGGAATCTGGCAGGCGGAGCGTTACTGGACATTGGTGTGTATGCCCTTTCTTTTGTACGGATGTTCTTAAGTTCCTGTCCGGATCAGATCACCTCCCAGGTGAAGCTGGCCCCCACCGGTGTGGACGAGCAGGCGGGAATTCTTCTGATGAATCCCGAGCAGGAGATGGCTACGGTTACATTGTCCCTGCATGCCAAGCAGCCCAAGCGGGGCATGGTTTCTTTTGACAAGGCATACGTGGAAATGTACGAGTATCCCAGAGGGCAGAAAGCGGTGATCACCTACACTGAGGACGGTCATACCGAGGAGATCACGGCGGGAGCCACGGCAGATGCTCTGGTGTATGAAGTAGAGGATATGGAGCAGGCCATCGCCGGACATCCGGAGCTCATGAGACTGGATTTCACCCAGGATGTCATGAAAATGATGACCCGGATCCGGAAGGATTGGGGACTGACTTATCCGGAGGAAGAGTAGACCATGGAAAAAAATCTGACTACAGGCAGCGTCTGGAAGACGATCTTTTATTTTTCGCTGCCTTATTTTTTCTCCTATTTTTTACAGACCCTGTACGGTATGGCGGATCTGTTTATCATCGGGCAGTTTAACGGGGTGGACAGTACCACGGCGGTATCCATTGGGAGCCAGGTCATGCATATGCTGACGGTGATGATCGTGGGACTGGCCATGGGATCTACGGTCATGATCGGCAGAGCCGTGGGCGGTAATGACAGGAAACAGGTGAATCTGGCGGTAGGTAATACGGTCACTTTATTTGTCGCCGTATCGCTTGTGCTGATGGTGGGACTTCTGCTGGCAGCAGGCGGCATTGTAAACCTGATGTCCACACCTGAGGAAGCGGTATCCGGCACGAAACAGTATCTGCTGATCTGTTTTGTGGGAATTCCCTTTATCACAGCGTATAACATCATCAGTTCCATTTTCCGGGGCATGGGAGATTCGAAAAGTCCCATGTATTTTATTATTGTGGCATGTATTTGCAATATTGGGCTGGATTATCTGTTTATCGGCGGATTTTCCATGGGAGCCGCCGGAGCGGCGCTGGGAACGACGCTGTCCCAGGTGATCAGCGTGATCATAGCACTGACCTTCATTTTAAGGAAAAAGATGATCCCGGGATTCCGGAAAGCAGATCTGAAGCCCCGAGGGGACATGTTGGGCAGAATCTTAAAGGTCGGCGTGCCGGTATGTCTACAGGACGGATTTATCCAGATCTCGTTCCTGGTCATTACGGTCTTTGCCAATCTGCGGGGCATCAATGATGCGGCAGCGGTGGGAATAGTGGAAAAGCTGATCGGTATCCTGTTCCTGGTGCCTTCTTCCATGCTGTCTACGGTATCTGCCCTCTGTGCCCAGAATATGGGAGCCGGGAAGCATGACCGGTCGCTTAAGACCTTGCAGTATGCGGCAATCATTGCGGTAGGCTTTGGTCTGGTGGCGGCATCCTTAATGCAGTTTCTGGCTGTGCCTGCGGTGGGACTGTTTACGAAAGATGCGGAGGTTATGCGGCTGGGCGGACAGTATATGCGAAGCTATGTATGGGACTGCGTGTTCGCGGGGGTGCATTTCTGTTTCAGTGGATATTTCTGTGCCTATGGATTGTCGGGAATCTCTTTTATCCACAATGTGGCATCTATTTTGCTGGCGAGAATTCCGCTGGCGTACTGGGCATCTACTCATTTTGCCGATACCCTGTATCCCATGGGATGGGCGGCACCGGCAGGCTCCATGATCTCTGTGGTGATCTGCGGGGCGGCTTTTGTATGGATGAAAAAACATCCGGAAAAACTGACTTCCGGGTGATTCACTTCACTTCCGCTAAGCTTAGAAGAAGTTTTTGCAGGGCATAAGAGTCACCATTCATAACCGTAAAGCGGGCTTCCTTCGGCGGTTCTTCTGCGGAGCCGGAAGAAGTGGCGGTGTGCAGGTAACAGCAGTCGATCCCTGCGGCCACAGCGCCTGCCAGATCGCTGGTGCGTTCGTTGCCGATCATCAGACAGCCGGCGGGGTCCAATCCGTAGCGGCCAAACAGGATCTGGAAGAAAGCGGGGTCCGGCTTACAGCACCCCTCGTCCGAGGAGATGAGGATACCGTCAAACAGTTCCCAGAGTCCCAGGGAACGCAATTCGTATTCGGTGAAGATCCGTTGGGCATTGGATAAGAGGTAGACACCGCAGCCTTTTGCATGGAGCTGTTGCAGAGTGTCGATGGCAGCGGGATAGCATTGTAAAGTATGCAGGGATTCAATCCGGAAGAACTGACCGGTAGCGGTCAGAAGGGCTTCGGTAGGTTGGATCCCTTTTTCGGTATACAGGGTTCGGAAAATATCCGCAGCGCAGATCTCCGGACAGGTGTAAGGGGAGGGAACTTTGCGGGCGGCAGCCTCCAGCTGACGATACCTGCTCCGCAGTTCTTTTCCCGTGTAGGCAGCACCCTGAAAGGAATAGAACAGGGCAAGCTTTTTCCAGAGGGAGGGCTTGTTCTCGTTGGTGTGGATGTCTACTAAGGTGCCGTAGAGATCGAAGATAAAATTATGATACATGGAAAACCTCATTTCTTGTGGTAAAATACTTTATTTTGGGGAAACTCAGGGAGGCTCTTTTCGCAACCTTGGACAGAGCCGATAGATATAGTGTAGCATTTCTTGCTTTTTTCAACAATTGAAAATATAATGTAACTATTCAGAGCCATGAAATATTAGAAGATTCGATTTGGCGAATACGGCGCGGAGTAGTTACATGTATGAATTGCAGGAACGATAAAGAGCATAGAATACCGCCAAAATAGTGTATTTTATGTTAAAAGCAGTAATTATTTCATGCAAAATGAAAGACGCAGTAATTATTTACCGCTCGAAGATCTGATAACAGTATTTCAGCGGTAAAAAGCGAGTTTAAATCAGCATTGATAACGAAAAATTACCGCCTGAAATCCCAATAGGTGTGTCGAAGCGGTAAATTTATTTTGAGATTTGGAACATATGAAGTTTTTGTACCGCCTGACGGAGAAAACGGCACCGACCGGCGGTATATAGGGAGAACACCAATGATACGAAACAAGAGTCTGGGGAAGAGACTTCTGGTAGTGGGGATCGTGCTTATATTTGGTATGACCGGTTGTGGAACAGACAATGGGATAACTCTGACAGGGACGGAAGAGATAGGAATAGAAGCGGTAGCTCCGGTGGCTTTCGCGGAAGTAACCGCCACTGGAGAAAATACATCGGAGGGGGCAACAGATGCGGCAACCGCCGGAGCTACAGAGGAGACGGACGCAGCGTCCGGGGCAGAAGGAACCCGGGGACAGGAGCCGGAGCCCACAGCGGTGCCCCGGCAGGAGCAGACCACGGCGGACCGAATGGCGGGACGGACGAAGGTGAAAGGCATCTATGTTACCGGCCCGAAGGCTGGCAGTGCCGGGATGGAAGATCTGATCCGGCTGGTGGATGAGACGGAATTGAACGCCATGGTCATTGATGTGAAAAACGACGAGGGAAATGTGACATTCCGGCTGACGAATGAAGAAATCACACAGGACATTCCCGTGTTGGACCGGATAACGGAAATGCAGGCCGGAGTACGCTACATCCGGGATATTCAGGCTTTGATGCAGGAACTTAAGGACCACAATATTTATACCATTGCGAGGATCGTGTGCTTTAAGGATCCCGTTCTTGCGGCGGCACAGCCGGAACTGGCATTGACAAAGCCTGACGGCAAATCGGTGACGGATGCCAACGGACTGGCCTGGGTGAATCCTTACAGGCAGGAGGTCTGGGAATATCTGACAGAGCTTGCCGAGATGGCGGCAGATCTGGGCTTTGACGAGATCCAGTATGATTATGTGAGATTTCCGGTGGGATCGGATGCCAATGCGGCGGACTACGGAGTGGATATGGAAGCCTACCCCAAGCGGCAGGCCATACAGGATTTTCTCGCCTATGCGGGAGACAGACTTCATGAAAAAGGCTGCGTGGTCACGGCGGATGTCTTTGGTACGATCATTGGAAGTGAGACGGACGTGCAGACCGTAGGGCAGGATTACACAGCATTGGGACAGACCGTGGATGCCATCAGCCCCATGGTATATCCGTCCCATTATGCAAACGGTGTGTTCGGACTGAAAGTGCCGGATGCCAATCCTTACGAGACGGTATCGGCCGCAATGCAGGGTTCCGTAGAAGAATTGCAGGACATTCCGGAGACGGAGAGGGCTGTGGTACGACCCTGGTTACAGGCTTTTACCGCCACCTGGGTTCCGGGACATATTTCTTATAACGGAACACAGATCCGGGAACAGATTCAGGCGGTCTATGACGCGGGGTATGAAGAATGGATCCTGTGGAATGCGACAAACCGCTATTCATCGGATGGATTACTTGCCGCCGAAGAAGAGCAGTAATAATGACAGAAAAGAGTTTTAGGATAAATCCGGGCAGCGCTGTAAGGTAGGAAGCCCGGTCTGATAGGAGCATGAAGATGAAGATAGTCAATAAGATCATGATAGGAATCGCGGTGATCTGCCTGTTGTTGTGCGGCGGGATCCTGATATTCGCATTGAATCCGAATATGACCAGTTCCCTGGCACAGAAGCTGTATGGCAATACGACGGAGGCAGCGACCGGGACAGAAGAGACCGGAGGCGGACAGAACTCCGGAAACGGCAATATCCGGGTGACCCTTCCGAACGGTACGCCCGGAGAAATGAACGGCTATGTGGCTCCGGCACTGGATCAGTTGCAGATTCCGGAGGATGTGGGCGGCAAGACCGGATTTACGCCCATACAGCCGGACGAGCAGGAGATCCCGGATCAGGAAGCACAGAATCTGGAAGAAACCTTATCCCCCGGAGAGACCGGAGACGACCTTTCCTTTTCCGCAGAGGAATATCCCTATTATCAGATGCTGACGGAGAATCAGCAGTCCGTTTACCGGCAGATCTATGCCAACGCACAGAAGCTGACGGAAAAATTTGCTCCGGAGAATACGGTATCCGCCAGTGATGTGAAAACAGCCTTCGAGGCGGTCATTGGGGATCATCCCGAGCTGTTCTGGATGGAGACCGGATATTCCAGCAAATATCTGGCCAATGGGCAGTGTGTGGAGATCGATTTAAAATATAACAGCACGGCAGATGATCTGGAGAATGCAAAGCAAAAGTTCGATACGGCGGTGCAGAACCTGATTTCCGGGGCAACAGCCCTTGGCAGTGATTATGAAAGAGAAAAGTATGTGCACGATGCACTGGCAGCGGCGGTGAGCTATGATCTGACGGCGGATATGAACCAGAGTGCCTACAGCGCACTGGTAAACGGGAAGAGCGTGTGTGCCGGTTATGCCAGAGCTTACCAGTATCTGTTACAGCAGCTGGGCATTCCCTGTTATTACTGCGCCGGGTATTCCGGTGGGGATCATGCATGGAATATTGTGAAGCTGGATGACGGTTATTACAATGTGGATGTGACCTGGGATGACGCAAGCACCCTTCGCTATGATTATTTTAACAAGACGGATGCGGATTTCGCCACAACCCATGTGAGACAGAATCTGTCGGTCTATCTGCCGGCCTGCAACGGTACTGCCTATAGACAGGAGGATACCACAGGGGCGGCGGACGCTGGACAGGCTTCACAGGGGAATGCGGCGACACCGGATCCGAACAGTGGAACTGCAAATCCCGGAGATACTGCGAACGGGAACGGTACGGATCCCGGACAGCAGGGGGATGGTACGCAGGATCCGGAGCAGTCGGGCAATTCTCTCAGCGATTATATCAATCCGGATCCACAGGAGCCCATGCATTATCCTTCCGGCAATACGGACAGCTCAGACAATGATACCACAGCCACACCGGCACCCAGAGCCGATGCACTGGCAGATCTGAGTTCTTATTATGAGGACTGTAAGAAGCAGCTGACCGCACTGGGAAGCGGAGACCAGCATTTTGACAATGTAGTGTCCAAGAGTCTGTGGAGCACCATCGAGCAGTCCTACAACACCGGAGCCTACGAGCAGGGCTATGTGGTGGATGTACTGAAGAATCTCGGTATGGACTATTTTGCGATCCAGTTGCAGCTGGTGGATCTGGGAGATGGGTATTACAGAGTGTACCACAATGTGGTGACCTATTAGGAGAAAGTGACCACGAGACACTGTCTACTACGGCAGCAGATATTGTGTTCGGCCGGATGGCGTTATGCAATCAGGTAGAATTTATAATTTATAAGAAAATGTAAGCAACACCGGTATCGGAAGGTATCGGTGTTATTTTTAAATATAAAAATAGGAATCGTTATTAATATTATTGACAGATAATTTTGGATATATTATAATTTAGATATAATAATGAAGGAAAAGAAATTCAGGGCAAATAAAACCCAACAGGCAAGAGATACTAAAAGGTAACAGGCCGCAGGAGAAAAGGAGAACTTATATGAACAAGAAGGCAATGTACAAATTAAGCTATGGATTATACATCGTAACCACGAGAGATGCAGAAAAAGCAAACGGCTGTATCGTCAATACGGCGATCCAGGCGGCATCCTCCCCTGATCAGATTTGTGTCTGTATCAATAAGGCAAATTATACCCACGATATGTTATGGAAGACCGGGGTGTTCACCGTGTCGGTGCTCAGTGAAGAAGCGGAATTTCCCCTGTATCAGCGTTTCGGTTTCCAGTCTGGCAGAGAGGTGGACAAATTTGCGGACTATACAGCATACAAAAATGCAGAGAACGGCGTGCCCTATATCACGGAGGGCACCAATGCCTGGCTGGCGGTAAAGGTCAGCCAGACCGTGGATCTGGGATCCCACACCATGTTCATCGGGGAAGTGACGGAGATGGAAGTCTTAAGCGAGGAGCCCTCCGCAAACTATGAATATTATCAGGAAAATGTAAAGCCGAAGCCGGAAGAGGCGGGGAAGACCGCAGACGGCCAGACCGTATGGCGTTGTACCATCTGTGGCTACGAATACGTGGGAGAGGAACTGCCGGAGGATTTTATCTGTCCGCTGTGCAAGCATCCGGCTTCCGATTTTGAAAAGGTGATCAAAAATTAATCCATGGGTTTCAATAAGGTGAAATGACTGCGCTGTGTCCGGAGGATGCCAAGCTTTGTGAGCTTGCCCAGTTCTGCTGACATGGCGCTTCTTTCTACCCCGAGATAATCCGCCAGTTCCTGCCGGTTGAAGGGGATGGTAAAATCGTTGTTTCCCTTCATTTTTGCCTGATCGGTAAGGTAGGCCATCAGTTTTTCCCGGGTGGTCTTGCGGGAGGTATATTTGATTTTCTGGTTCAGATACATATTGTTTTGGGCCACGATCCCCAGAAGATTGCGTACCAGCGTGTGATGGAATTTGCAGCCGTTGTCACAGGTGTTTAACAGTGTTTTCCCGTTTAAGAACATCACGGTACAGTCCTCCGCGGCCACGATATCTACAGGAAGATAAGGAATCCCCGCACAGGCGAAAGCCTCCCCGAACAGGGAGCCCCGGGGGATGGAAGCCGTGATATTGCGGTTGCCGTAGTAATCGTCCTGTAAAATGTGAATGGAGCCGGATTCGATGATGCCGATGAAATCCGCCGGATCCCCGGCATGCTTGATGTATTCTTCCTTTTGATAGGATTTCGTATGGGCGTTCAGGCGTTTCAGCATAACGGGGATGTCTTCGGGCAAAATATTCTGAAAGAGAGGATTGTTCATAATAAATTCTCCTTTTTGTTGGAAAACCAACATACTTGATGGGATGATTCTAGTATAATCGCCTCAGAAAGTCAAGAAAAGTTTCGGTGAGAGCGTCAGAACATGCGCAGAGGCAGGCTGGAGTGACGGGAAACAGGATAGTGCATATTTGCAAATGGCGCGTGTCTGAGGATGCAAAACGATGCAGGAAGAAAGGATGGATAACAATGTATAAAAATATCGACAAGCAGACCAAATTAAATCTGAAGGATCTGGTGGAATACCAGGAGGGACAGGTAGTCAGCAAGACGCTGGTACAGAACGACTATGTGAGCATGACGATTTTCTCCTTTGACAAGGGCGAAGAAATCTCCACCCATGCGGCAGGCGGCGACGCCATGGTGACCGTTCTGGAAGGTAAGGGCAGATTCACCGTAGGCGGCGAAGTATTCTATGTGGAAGAGGGCGAGACCCTGATCATGCCCAAGGATATCCCTCATGCAGTATACGGCGAAGAGAGATTCAAGATGCAGCTGATCGTGTCTTTCTAGGTGATAGGAATTGTTGTATTTACCGCTTGTAAGGAGTTGTTATCCTTACAGGCGGTATTTTTTGTCCCTTGCGTTCTGTGTTTACCGCCGGGAAGCCCTGATTTGATATGGCGACGGTAAAAAGAGCTCTTTTCTCGAAGACTTGAAGAAAGGTACCTCTTGACAGGAGCTAATATCCATACAGGTTGTTGATGCAGACAGGGAATTGCGGCGTCATGATAAATGTGATAAAATGTTATCAGTTAGAAACTACTAACCGATGATGCTTTTGGGCGCATGGAAGGATCCCGGTACGAAAGATACGATCGTGCAGGCAGTGGCCTGTTTGCGTGTAGAGGAGGCAACAATCATGAAGAGAGCATACACAGCATCCCAATATGCAAAACCCTATGAACAGTATTGCAGGGAATTATATCCCGCACAGGCAGAGGAGATCTTCCGCAAGGCAGAGGAGCATTATAAAGAGCTTGTAAAAAACGATATGCCGGATCTGGGGGAGAATATGATGGCAGCCAATATGCTGGACTGGTTTACCATTGTCTCTTTTTACGAGGCAAGCGGCCACAAGTTGGACGGAGAAGCGCTGCTAACCATCAAGCGCCGGGCAGTGGACAAGATGAAATTCCTCGGAAAATTCGTCAACGGCAATAAGAGCAAATGGCCCTATAAATTGTTCGAAAAGACTTACCGGAATTTTATTAAGATGCAGAAGGAGCATCAGGAAAAGGGCGAATGGATGGATAGCTGGAAGGTGGAGATCAATCCGGATCACCGGACGGAAGGCTTCTGTTTTCACCTCGTCGGCTGCCCTATTGCAAAGCATGCGAAGGAGCACGGATACGGGGAACTGCTTCCCTATCTGTGTAAGACGGATCATTATCTGGCGGAGGTCATGCATGCGCGCCTGATTCGGACCCAGACGGAAGCCCTGGGCGGAGATCATTGCGATTACTGGTACGTGGGGAATGAAAGTCCCGTTCTGAAAGAATATCGGGATCTGGAACAGATTTAGATATAAAAAGAAGCAAAAGATCCACACGGGAGGGAAAAAGATGGCAAAAGCAGTTTTTAAAACAGATGGTTCCTACAAGCCGCTATTTGATCATATCAGAGAGGCATCCGATGCAGAGACGGCGGAGAGGATCTGTAACGAGGCAAATGATACTTATGACCGCCTGGTGTCGGGCAACCACACGGATCTGAACCGCACGGCGAAAGCACACTGGAAACAGTGTTGTGAAAGGGCTGCAATCTATAAGGTGGTAAAAAAATATTATCCGGAATCCGCCATGGAGTGGCTGAATGAAACGTTGCGGGAGTACGGATTAAATGCCGCGGCAGCATTAAACCGGTTGTTGCGTTTTCCGGGGATGAAAGCACTGTTTCTTCCCTTCATGCGGAGTGCGGCAAAGTCGATGTTCGGAACAAAAGGAGGCTTCCGGAATCAGTTGGGCCCGGTGACGAAGCAGGAGACACATTTTGATATTCTGGAATGCCCGTATTGTAAGTATATGAAAGAATTGGAATGCCCGGAGCTTGGTCCCGGATTTTGCAAGAGCGATGAATACATCTATGGGAATCTGAAAGATTTTTCTTTCGAGAGAACCCAGACGCTGGCCACCGGCGGAGAAAAATGTGATTTCTGTATGCGAAGAAAATAGCAAAATTGTTGGAAAAACAACATAAGAACCTGCCTTGGTCTGGTATAGTATTCGAGGAGACAAAGAGAACAGACCAATCAGGGAGGTAACTATGATTCGGAAAATCATTCACATTGATGAAGAAAAATGCAACGGCTGCGGCATCTGTGCGACCGCATGCCATGAGGGTGCGATAGATATTGTTGACGGCAAGGCAAAGCTGGTCAGAGAGCATTTCTGCGACGGTTTCGGCGACTGTCTGCCGGGGTGTCCTACGGGTGCCATAACCTTCGAAGAGCGGGAGGCTCCTGCTTATGACGAGGCGGCAGTAAAACAAGCACAGCAGCTGAAACAGCAGGAAAAGATGCAGCGGGAAGGCATGCAGATTCCCCGGGGAGGATGCCCGGGAAGCCGTATGCGTCAGATGAACCGGACGGAGAACGCGGAAACTGTGGCAGAGAGCAGCACTGTTGCCATGAGATCCCAGTTGTGCAACTGGCCGGTACAGATCAAACTGGCACCGTTACAGGCTCCTTATTTTGACGGGGCAAAGCTGCTTATTGCGGCAGATTGTACCGCTTATGCCTATGCGAATTTTCATAAGGAATTCATTCGCGGCAAAGTGACGCTGATCGGCTGTCCGAAGCTGGATGCGGTGAATTACAGTGAGAAGCTGACGGAAATTCTGCGGAATAACGACATTCAGTCCGTGACCATCGTGCGCATGGAAGTGCCTTGCTGCGGTGGACTGGAAATGGCGGCGAAGAAGGCCATACAGGACAGCGGAAAGTTCCTGCCCTGGCAGGTAGTGACCATCTCCATTGACGGAGAGATTCTGGAATAATTTTGGAATATTGATACCGGAGCAAAGAAATGACGGAGCGTGATATGGATATGCAAATGCAGGGAGACAGAATTATCAGTGCCCTGATCGGGCTGGTGGGGGCCGTGTCCAATAACGGAAAAACGAAACAGACCGACAGCGTGATCCGGGAGGCGTTTCTGCGGCTGACGGATGCAGGCAGTGAGGAAGCGACAGTGGAGAAGATCCATACGGAGAAATTCATCATTGCACCGGACTGTGCCATCTGCCGGAACCCCTGCGGCAATACCTCGGACTATGATATGACGCAGTTTTACGGGGCAGATGCGAAGGTCATCGCGGCGAAGCGGGATCTGATCGAAGCCATCCGTCAAAAATTAAGTTCTTCGGAAACCGTCCCAGAGGCGGTCTATCAGGGAATTGCCTATCTGGGCTATGATCTGGAGCCGGAGGCTTATGCGCAGATACAGTCCGAGATCTGATTGATCAGCCGGTCCATCATGGAAGGATAGGCTTCCGGAAGAAAAAGGGACTCCATCTGGAGAGAGACCGCCAGCAGCTTCATGAGGTTGCAGGCGGTTTTTAAATCCGCCTCTTTTCTGGGGGAGGCCAACAGGTCATAGAGCATGTTCATGGTAACCGCGTCATTGTGTTCATTTTCCAGATATTCCGGCGGTCAGCTTCCGTTCTTCATTCAGAAAGGAATGCAGGGCGTCCTTGGAGCATTGTCTTTCATGGAGCATGATGCGGTAGAGATATTCATAGCGGGAGGGAAAAAAGTGATAAAAAGTACCCTTGGCGATATAACAGGAGGCAGCGATCTGTTCCACATTCAGATGGCTAAGCCCTCCCTTTTTTAATGCGGCAAAACCGGCATCCAGCAATTTTACGGAGAGTTCCGAGCGGGCTTCTTCGGTGAAAATTTTCGGCATAACAGCATTCCTTCCTAAATGACTCTGGAAATCTTGAAAGTCATTTTATGATCATTATACTATGGTTAGCAAAAACTAACAAGTAACAATGGTTACGGAGTGGAGGACAGGATGAAGGAAAAGTACACATTACAGGAAGATGGATTTGTAGGATACTGGCACCCGGCAAAGGGGCATGAGGGGAAAGCACTGATCGTATTTCCCGGTTCCGGCGCGGACTATGCATTGACGAAAAGCGGTTCGGAATATCTGGAGAAGGCAGGCTGGTCGAGACTGCTGGTGGCTTTTGCCGGGTGGGACGGTCTCCCCGAGGATCCGGTGGAAACACCGGTGGAATATGCCGAACGGGCGATCCGCGTGCTTCAGGAAGCGGGAATCTCGAAAATCGGCATGACCGGTATTTCTGCGGGAGCGAAGTATGCCATCACGGCGGCCTCCTATCTGCCGGTGGTGTCGCTTTTGGCGGTAAGCTCTCCCTATGACCACACGACGGAAGCCTTTCAGGGGACGAAACCATTGTATAAGTCCACTTTTACCTACCGGGGAAAGCCTCTGCCCTATGATCCCACGGTGACATTGCACAGAAATATTCTGAGCGTTCTGCTACGGACTGCCTGCAATAAAAAGTACGGCCCGAAACGGATGTTAAGAGGCTGCTATCAGGAAAATATTCCTTCGGAAGAGGCGCGGATCAAGGTGGAGCAGATGCATGCGGACATTCTCATGCAGTATCCCGGATACGATGACTGCTGGCCTTCGGATGAGGCGGTGCCAAGGATGCAGAAGATTTTGGAACAGTGCAAATATCCCTATCGTGTGCAGGCAACCTGTTATGAGAAGGGGAGTCATCTGTTGGGAGCAGAACTTCCGGAAGACTACCGGAAGCAGATGCGGAAAATTTTGCAGGCGGAAGCTGTGGATCCGGCAGCCTGTGAACGGGCCAGAGAGGAGAGCATGCGGGAGATCCTTGATTTTTTGGAAGGCTGGGAGTGATTTTCAGCCAGGAGTTCAAGAAGGAGACATATGATGGGTTTGCTAAGAGCGACCGGATCGGCAGAAGTAAGACCGGTGAAGAGGAATACCGTGAGTATGGTGTGTGAAGGGCGTTCCGAAGACGGAATGCCCTTTCTTTACGCAGTTGCAGAGATATGCTATAGTAAAGAATGATGAAATCGAGAAGGAGAATTGACACATGGAATGTGAAGAAAAGAGAGTGGACATGCGGATTCCGGATCCGGAAAATCATGCGGAGAATGTAAGGGCAGCACAGGTGATATTCCGGTTGAACCAGACGATGCCTTTTACAGAGGAATACCGGGAGCTGCTGAAAGAATTGTTTGGTGGCAATCTGGGGGAGAACAGCTATGTAGCCGCCCCCATCAGCGGAGCCTGTGTCAGCACCATGAAGATCGGAAAGGGAGTATTTATCAATTCCGGACTTTTGGCCATGGCAAGGGGCGGTATTACCATAGAAGACGGGGCACAGATTGCAGCCAACGTACAGTTGATCTCCAATAACCATGATCCGTATGATCTTCAGGTATTGACCTGCAAGCCGGTGAGGATCGGCAGGGAAGCCTGGATCGGTGCCGGGGCAACGATTCTGCCCGGAGTATCCGTGGGACAACATGCCGTCATCGGCGCAGCATCTGTAGTAACAAAAGATGTTCCGGATTATGCCGTGGCAGTCGGAAATCCCGCAAAAGTGATTCGCTATCTGGATGCGGAGCGTTTTGAGACTGTGGATGAGAGATAGAGGGAGAATGGAAAGTTACGCGAGCAATGAGCCGCGCATAGGTATAGTGAAGACAGCGATGGGTGCTTGCGCACAAATCGCTGTCTTTACTTATGCCGTGATGCGGCGAACGCCGCGATATGAAATAAGATTGACAGCGCTCTATGCTGACAATCTTATGAATAGCGTGGCTCATTGCGGATGGCAGTTTTAAACCGGGCGAACGCCCACGTTGGATATGTCAGGGGCACAAACTCTTATAATTCCAAGATTGTACCCTCTCCGTCAAGAGTTGTGGGCACAGAGTGGCTTATCTCCTTGTACTGTGCCCATTTTAAAACAGGCTGCGGGCACAGATAGACTTATTCCCTTGTGCTGTGCCCATTTTAGAACAAACCGTGGGCACAGCGCAGCTCACCTTCTTGTACTGTGCCCATTTTAAAACAAGCTGTGGGCACAGCGCGACGCGTTCTCTTGCATTGTACCCATTTTTAAACAAAAGGAAGGGCACAGACATCGAATTTATCGTTGCTGTGCCCTTTCCTTGGAAATACATATATTTATTTGACGAACTTTCCATTTACTTAAATGAACATAATTTGCTGCCATAGTAAGATTATGTTATATTAAACTTACTTAAGAAATGAGCACAAGAGAGGTGCATACAATGGCTGGAATCGAAAAAGTGGTCTTTATGAATATGTGCATGGTCTATGATAACGAGGGCAATGTGTTGGCGCTGGACAAGGTGGGAAAGAGGTATTCGGGAACGACTTTTCCCGGCGGGCATGTGGAACCGGGGGAGACCTTCAAGGAGTCGGTGATCCGGGAAATCTATGAAGAGACCGGACTGACGATTCGAAATCCCAGACTGACCGGCATCTATCACTGGATGACAGGGGACATACGGAATGTGGGCTTTTTATATAAGACGGCGGAGTATGAGGGAGAATTGATTTCCTCGGAGGAAGGAAAGGTCTACTGGATCCAGGGAGAAGAATTTTTGAAGAGGCCGCTGGCACCGGGCATGGAACAGGTGTGGCAGATGATGCATGACGAGGATGCACAGGAGTGTTTGCAGACATTGACAGAGGAAGGCATCGTGTCAAAGATCCAGTAGTGGATTTTGAAGGACGGATGTGATAGTAGAGAGATCCATGATATGTGGGGAAGGAGAGAAGAACGCAGTGTTTTGGGATAAAGTTGCAGGTCTTTATGATCTGTTTGAAAATATTTATAACAAAAAGGTCTACCGGGAGACGGGACAGAAAGTGGCCGAAAGATTACAGCAAACGGATGTGGTACTGGAATGTGCCTGTGGAACAGGGGCTATCAGCCGGTATATTGCCGACAAATGTAAGCACCTTACGGCAACGGATTATTCGGAAGGAATGTTAAAGCAGGCCAAGAAGCATCTGGCTTCGAAAGCCAATGTTGCTTTTGCACAGGTGGACATTACACGTCTGCCCTATGAGGATCAGAGCTTTGACGCAGTGGTGGCGGGTAATGTGATCCACTTGCTGCCGGAACCGCAGAAAGCCATGGAGGAACTGCTGCGGGTCTGTAAGGAAGGCGGAAAAGTGATCCTCCCGACTTACATTAATAAATCGGAAAAGAGCAGCAGGGCTGCCGTGAAATTGCTGGAAAAGCTGGGTGCAGACTTTAAACAGCAGTTTGATGCGGATTCTTACCGACGTTTTTTTGCGGACATGCATCTTACAAAGACAGAATTTACCATCGTGGAGGGACGGATGCCCTGCGACATTGCGATCATCACGAAGGAAACACTGCAGGAGGCGAAAAAATGATCAACAAATTACATATGGCAATGATCGAACTTTACCACGGGGATGCAAAGCGTATCCAACATTTTTGCAAGGTGCACAGCTATGCGAAGCTGATCGCGGAAATGGAAAATGTGGATGCGGAAACCTTATTTATTCTGGAGACAGCGGCACTGACCCACGATATCGGCATTCATCTGTGCGAAGAAAAATACGGAAACAGCAACGGAAAATTACAGGAAAAAGAAGGTCCGGCTATTGCCGAAAAACTGTTGGCGGATCTGGGGTTCTCCAAAGAAGTTTCCGGACGGGTGCAATACCTGATCGCCCATCACCATACCTACAACAATATAGACGGGATCGATTATCAGATTCTGGTGGAGGCAGATTTTCTCGTAAATATGTATGAGGATGAACTGTCCGAGGAAACCATGCAGAATGCCTATCGGAATATTTTCCGGACGGAAGCCGGGAAAAAGATCTGTAGGGAGATGTATGGGGTAGAGTGATTTTTGACGAATTGTAGGGGTGAGTTGACAAACATAGAAAAGAAATATATAATACATGATATACATTGGATGATATATATTAAAAGACCTATGTGAAAGGATATATATTATGGCTCCGAAGAATAAGTTTGCAAGGGAAGAAATGGTAGATGCTGCTTTGAATGTTGTACGGGTCAGAGGAATTGATGGGCTGACTGCAAAAACAATGGCAGATGAACTCGGAACCTCTACGCAACCGATTTTTACATGCTTTGGATCCATGGATGTTGTCAAGACGGAAGTGTATAAGGATGCGGTAGAGATTTATGACCGTTATGCAGACGCAGGGTTGAAAGAGCGAATCCCCTTTTTGGGAGTAGGAATGCAGTATATCCGATTCGCGCGGGAAGAACCGGAATTGTACCGGCTTTTGTTTTTGACCAAAACACAGGAAAAGGAATATGGAGCGATGAAAGCAATGTATCACCTGCAGGAGCTTGTTCGTCCCACATTGGCCAACATTTATCATATTACAGGGGAAGAGGCCGACTTGTATTTTCGGGATCTCTGGCTGGTAGTGCATAGCCTGTCCACACTTATCGTTACCGGCGACTGTCCGTATTCAGATCAGGAAATCGGGCAGATCCTGACCGGCTTTAGTGTCAGCGTTTGCAAAGCCATTAAGGAAGTTCCGGGGTTTACGGCGGGAACTTATGACCGGGATACAGTCTTTGGGGCGCTGACCCGGGAGAAACAGAATAAATAAGTTACAAGATGCCAGACGCTTAGACGCAGTGCAATCCGGGAGAATCGGTTTGTGCTGCGTTTTCTGTTATGGACAGAAAAAATATTCTTGACATTATTAAAAATGAGAATATAATCATAATATAGAACAATGCGAGGAGCGATAAGAAATGGAGATGGCGGAAATCGTAATGAATCCTGTCCGGCAGAGAATTTTTCAATATTTTTTGATCCATGAAACAGGCACGGTCAAGGATATTAGGAAGTTATTGCCGGATGTTCCGGGTGCAAGCTTATATCGGCACATAAAAATTATGGCAGATCACGATATCCTTATGGTGGTGGGAGAAAATCGAATCCGCGGCACTGTGGAAAACGTTTATCAATTAAACAAGAGTGCCCTGGAGGTTGCGGATGAAGGCGGAAACGCTGTGCAAATGTCGCTGCTTAGTATTTGTGCATCCTTTGCAAAATATTTTTCCGGTGGCAATGCCGATCCTCAAAAAGACATGCTGTTACTTACAAACTGCACATTCGTATTGACGGATGGGGAATTTTCGGACTTTCTTTCGGAAATGAATGAAATTGCGGTGAAGTACATGAAAAAAGAAGGAGCCGCAGGCAGCAAAACACGACAGATTACACTGATATCCGCACCGACATTCCAATAAAATTATTACAACAGTCAGACGCTAAGACGCAGAACTGAACTTGATGCAACATCGGGTTCGTTCTGCTTTTTTATTTTAAAGGAGGAAAAATCATGAAGAATGGAGTATTGCTTCAAAATGAAAAACAGGCAAATAAGGCAGTGGCAAAGGTGATGCGGATTACCTTTTTAATTTTTACGGTAGTATTTTTGCTGAACGTAGTGGGAATTTTTATTGTGGATATGAAAACCATGTTGGCAGCATACATAGGCGGATCCGCTCTTTTGTGGATTCCCACACTGGTCGTAAATGTAGGAAAACAGCAGGGAGAATATGTGAAATATCTTCTGGCGATGTGTGCTGTGGCATTTACCACGATAGTAACAGCTACGCTGGGCTATCATGCAGTGCTTTTATATATTTATGCCATTGCCATTGCAAGTCTGTATTTTTCCAAAAGAATCAATGTATTAACAACGGTATTTTCGGTTGTAGGAGTGTCGGTGGGACAATGGGCCTGTTTCGCATTTGATGTTTTCCCTGATAAAAATTTCCCGACATTATATAAACTGATTGTTTATGGTATTGTTCCGAGGGCCATGGTATTAACTGCGGTTGCGGCCATTTTTACCATGCTGTGTGAGAGGACGGCGGGGATGCTGTCCAATCTGCTGAACGCCGAAGAACAGGAAAAGATGATTCATGACATGAAGGTGATGCAGGAAAAATCACAGGAGACTTCTGCAGAGCTTACGCGAATGGTACAAGAACTGTCGGAGATCACAGAAAGTTCCATGGAATCGAACGGGCAGATCGTAGAAGAGACCGGCAATGTGTTGCAGAGATTCAGCGAGAACACAGAAGAAATCACGGGAATCAATCAGAGAACACAGGATATCAATGCCCGACTGGAGGAATTGGGGCAGCTTAACGGACAGGTGGCAGAGCTGGCAAGACAGATCAATGAACGCTCAGAGGACAACCAGAGTAAGATGGATGATGCGACTGCAAGTATGGAACAGATCCATACAAGTACCAATGAATGTAAAGAAATCATCTGGCAGCTGGGGGAGGAATCCAAGGAGATACTGGGAATCATCAAAGTGATCACGGGAATCTCCACACAGACGAATATTCTGGCTCTGAATGCATCCATTGAGGCGGCGAGAGCCGGGGAGCATGGAAAGGGATTTGCAGTGGTTGCCAGACAGATCCAGCAGCTGGCGGAGCAGACCAAAAATGCGGTGGACAATATCGGAAAGATTGTTACGGAGACGGTCAGCAATACGGAGAATGCCGTCAGTGTTATGGAACAGAGTGTAAGGCTGACCGAAGCCGGAATGAACAGTATCCGGGAGGTGGGAAGTTCTACAGCGGTTATCACAACTTCCAACCATCAGATGTCCGGGCAGATCTTAGAAATGGATAAAACGGTGAAAACCATCCGGCAGCAGAGCAGTGAAGTGGCAAAAGGAATGGAACAGGTAAATACCAGCACCCAGAACAATTACAATGCCATCGAACATGTAACAGCGGCAACGCAGGAGAACAGTGCGGGAGTGGAAGCCATAGAGAACATGGTGGTAAGGATTAAGGCACTTGCGGATAAAGAGGAAAACAATGAAAAAGTGGTATAAAGAAGAATATAAGGGTGTGTGTGCTTTCAAATGAAGGCCGTGAAAACAGGGAATGGGAATTTTTATAAAGGAAGTTTTTATCAGGAATCATAAACATCCATGTCGAAATGTGCTATGATGTCAGGGGATGGTTAAAAATGCCATTTTCCAGAATATCCCCGGAAATTATAGAGGTGACAAATATGAAATACCAAAAGCACTATTATGAAGGTGAGAATATCGGGCTTCAGTACTACGAGATACAAAACGAAAGAAAGCCGCTTGTGCTGCTTCATGCCCAGGCTGTGGACAGCACGAGTTTCTTCGGCGTCATGCATAAGCTGGCGAAGTATTTCCATGTGTATGCAGTGGATTACTATGGTCACGGCGGGAGCCTGCATGATGATGCAAGATACAATGTAGCAGACCTGGGAAATGCGGTCATTGATTTTCTTCAAAATGTTGTCGGAGGGCCGGTCTGCCTGCTAGGGCATTCTTCCGGCGGACTGATAGCAGCTTATGTGGCATCACACAGCGATCTGTGCGGGAATCTGGTGCTGGAAGATCCGCCGTTCTTTTCCTGTCAGGGGGAGCGGCGGAAAAATTCATTTAACTATGTGGATTTGTCCACGGTTTGTCATGAATTTCTGAACCAGAGTGAGGAAACAGATTTTGTTCTGTATTACTTTTCCCATCAGCGGGTCTGGGAATTTTTCCCGGAAAAATCGAGGGAGAAGGTACGTCCCAAATTGATCACATCGGCGGCAAAGTACAGGAAAAAACATCCTGACAAAAATCTGCGTGTTCCGTTCTGGCCGAAATCCGGACTTGCCGCCTATCAGGGCATGAACAACTACGATCCCTGCTTTGGCGAGGCCTTCTATACAGATCGCTTCCATGCAGGGATCCCCCACGAGGATCTGCTGCGTGGTATTCGCTGTAAAACACTGTTTCTGAAAGCAAAAACCGAGATCGGACAGGATGGTCTTTTACTGGCGGCACTGGGCGAGGATGATTTGCAGCGCGTTATGGAACTGATACCGGAGTGTACCCTTGTTCGTTTTGACTGCGGACATGCGATTCATATAGAAAAGCCGAAAGAGTTTGTCAAGGCTGTTCTTGAAGTATTAAGGTAGTCAGTTGTTGTGGGACATATCTGTAATATTTATATTCTACGAAGTGTAAAAAACGTGTAAATTCACTATGTTCTACGTTCCATGGGTGTGAAACTTCTATACATAGCACGAATTCAGAAGTATTTCGGAGTTATGGAGAGATTCAGCGTATTTGCTGCCGCAGGATACAATGCAGTGTTGGGAATAGAGTTATACCGGATGAATTTTTCAGAGAATATATAACATTGGATGTTGACAAGTTACCCATCGGTTACTATAATATAAAGTGACCGATGGGTAACTTATTGCAGATATGAAAGAAGGACTGAAAAATGAAATGTTCAAAATGTGGTAAAGAAATGAGGAAAGGGTATTTATTTGGAAGTAAAGATGGAGCCTTTAGTTTTGCAAATGAAGTACCGGGAGTTTTTGAAAATGCAAAAAATGCAGAGGGGTTTGTAGAGGTAACAAAACTGAAACCGGGTCACAGGACAAGAGTGGAAGCGAACTGTTGTGAAGAATGCAGAATGATATTGATTCATTACTAAAAATGCCAGACGCTAAGACGCAGAGCAGAAATTAATCTGCCCGTGCGTCTTTTTTGTGTATACGATGAGCCAGGCATAGATTTGGAGGTATCGTTGAATGGAACTGGAAATGGAAAAAAGCATTATCAGGGAAGTAATGGAGGAAAAAGAAATGAGAGCAATTATTTACACATCAAATACCGGGAGCACGGCAGAATATGCAAAATTATTAGGGAAAGAATGTAATCTGCCGGTCTTTAGTCTGCAACAGGCAAAAGCCAGAATATCTGCAGACACAGAAATCATTTATCTTGGATGGATCATGGCAAGTGGAATTAAAGGCTATAAGGATGCAGCAAAAAGATATAAAGTATGTGCTGTATGCGGCGTGGGCATGGGACAGACCGGTACACAGTCAGAGGAAGTAAGAGAGAAAAATGCAATTCCGCAAAATATACCACTGTTTACATTACAGGGTAATTTTGATGTAAAGA
Organism: uncultured Acetatifactor sp.; assembly: GCA_934436435.1. GTDB lineage: Bacteria > Bacillota > Clostridia > Lachnospirales > Lachnospiraceae > Acetatifactor. The sequence goes on from CAKSAN010000007.1 coordinate 58,393, forward strand.
AACTTCACGGAGTCTACCACTTTATGATGAATATCATGGTCAAAACGGCAGGAAAGGCATTGGCAGAAAAAACAGACCGCACGCCGGAAGAGGATGATATGTTGGATATGATGGTAAATGGCGGCAACCGGGTATCAGTGCAAAATCTGAAGGCAGTCATTGCGTGGTATAAAAGTGTTAATTAGGGAGGAAAAAGGATGAAACTTTATTTTGGAAATATGGTAACGACAGTAACCACACTGATGATTTTATTTAAAAATGAGGACAATTGGCCGGATGTGGCAGAGTTGGTAAATCTAAGAGGGGACGAGACTACGGTCTATTTGCTGGCGGATGGCCGTTAGTTTGTTACATCGTATAGTAATCATGAGATAGGCAGTTATAGACCTGCAAAAAGGTTTGTAACTGCCTTTAGTATAAGTGAAGAAACAATTGGAAACGGTGCCTGGACCATTGCAGCCGGTAGATGTCCGGAAAGAAAATTTATTAAGGCGGGGTGGAGAATACGGAACTTACATGAGGAACTGTGGAAAAAACAACAACTGGAGAACAAGAAACAGCAGGAAATTCTGGACAGAAAGTATTATAATGATCTGATAAGGAAAAGAAAACTTTATCAAAAACAGGCAATAGCAAGCAGGTATGAAAAGGGTACTCTGGTAACAAAAGCATGATCCTCAACACAGGCTGCCGGACGGACATTCCGTCGTATTACAGCGAATGGTTTTACAATAGAATAGAAGCCGGTTTCGTACTGGTGCGCAATCCTTATCATCCGGAGTTGGTGACAAAATATCGTCTGACTCCAGAGGTGGTGGATATTCTGTGTTTTTGCAGCAAAAATCCGAAACCGATGCTCTCCAGACTTTCCAGAATCGCGGCGTACAGACAGTTCTGGTTCGTTACGATCACTCCCTATGGAAAAGAGATCGAACCGAATGTGCCGGAAAGTGCTCAGGTGGTAGAGACGGTACGGCAGTTATCCGGCATCGTGGGACAAAAGGCGGTAGCATGGCGCTACGATCCCATTTTTCTCTCGGAAAAATATACGGCAGAATATCATGTGGAGCAGTTTGAAAAAATGGCGGCAGCCTTGCAGGGAGCGGCAGCTTTCTGTGTGATCAGTTTTATTGATCTGTATGAAAAGACAAGGCGGAATTTCCCGCAGGTAAGAGCGGTAACGAAGGAAGAGCAGGAATTTCTGGTAAAGCAGTTTGCAGAGATTGGGCGCAGATACGGGATGCCAATCCGTACCTGTTGTGAGAATCCGGAACTGGGAAAATACGGTGTGGAAACCTCCGGGTGCATGACACAGGAGGTGCTGGAGCGGGGCACGGGATGCTTGCTATCGGTTCCGGCTAAGAAAAAAGCCCCGAGAGCAGAATGCAACTGCCTCCTCGGAGCAGACATCGGCGCCTACAATACCTGTCCCCACGGCTGTATCTACTGCTATGCCAATTACGACAAACAGACCGTACTACAGAATTTCCACCACCACGATCCCCATTCCCCGTTCCTGATCGGCACCGGCCACCCCGAGGACCAGATCCGGGAAGCAGTACAGGAATCCTGGATTGATGGGCAGCTACGGTTGTTTTAACACCTGCATAAATGCCTGCGCGGCTGCACTGAGCATGGCGTGCTTTTTCCAGACCAGCGCATAGGTGGTGGGAAGCGCGGGCGAAAGCGGGCAGCAGCGGCACGCAGTCGGGAGTTCCGCCGCCGAGGTAGAGATTGCCGGAGAGCTCCTGGGAATCCGAGCGGAGTTCCTGTTCTGTCTTTTCCAGCAATTCTATGATTTCTTCCGCACGTTTCCGAAGGAGAACTCCTTCTTCCGTGAGGGTGATCTGTTTTTTCCCACGGATCAGCAGTTGCTTTCCCAGTTCCCGTTCCAGCTCCATCAGCTGTTTGGAGAGCGAAGGCTGTGCCATATGCAGACGCTCTGCGGCGCGGGTGATATTTTTCTCTTCGGCCATAGCCAGAAAATAACGCATTACTCGGATATCCAAAACGATGTCTCCCTTTCTGAAAATAAATCATTCCTATAAACTATAATACACCATAGATAATAGATATTTGCTATTGCAAAAGCACAACAGTATACTACAGGGCGGAAATAAAGAAAAGTAAAATCAGGTAGAAATCAAAGAAGATATAGGAGAGATGGAAATGGGAGAGCGCATAAAAGCCAAAAAACTGGATCTGTTAAATGGCCCCATCTGGAGCAAGATCCCGCAGTTTGCTCTGCCGGTGGCGGCAACGGGAATTCTGGAGCAGCTGTTCAATGCTTCGGACATTGCCATCGTAGGTAATTTTGCAAGCACCGACCGGACCGTTGCCATTGCGGCCGTGGGAGCCAACAGTCCCATCATCGGCATGATATTGAATCTGTTTATCGGCATTTCTCTGGGCACCAATGTGGTCATCGCCAATGCCATCGGCCGCAGGGATGATATCCGCATTTATCTGGTGGGGATGCCGGCGTGCTGAATGTGGTGCTGAATCTGTTCTTTGTAGTATTGGTGGGACGGTCGGTGGACGGTGTGGCCATTGCCACAGTGATTTCCAATGCCGTCAGCGCCCTGATCCTGTTTTTCCGTCTGCTTCGCACCGACAAATGGATCCGGCTGCAACCGACAAAACTTCGGATTTCCGGGGAGTGCCTGGGACAGATTCTGCGGATCGGCCTTCCTGCCGGGATCCAGAGTGCCGTATTCAATCTGGCAAACATCGTGATCCAGTCCGCCATCAACAGTCTGGGTACACTGGTCATTGCGGCATCCAGTGCAGCATATAATATCGAAATTCTGGTTTACTACATGTTCAACTCCTTCAGTCAGGCCTGCACGACCTTCGTGGGCCAGAACTACGGTGCCGGACAGATCAGACGCTGCCGCAGAACTTTATTGCTGTGTCTGTTGGAAGACTGCGTGGTATCCATCTTTTCGATCATCGTGATCTTAAGCAGCGGGCGGTTCCTGTTGTCCCTGTTTAACAGTGATCCGCAGGTCATTGAACTGGGTTACACCAGACTGGTACTGATCTTTATTGCATATCTGTTCAGTATGTTGTATGAGGTGATGTCCGGATATCTGAGGGGCTTCGGCATCTCCACGGTTCCCGCCATCCTTACGATCCTAGGCGTGTGCGGTGTGAGGATCGCCTGGGTATACGCGGTATTTCCGAAGGACAGAACCTTCCACACTATTATGATGGCATACCCGGCAAGCCTCGCCACCACGGCAGTATTGATCTTCATTGCCCTAATGATCTATCGGCCGTCAAGAAGATATAAGGAATTGGAAAAATAAGAAAAATAGCTTGCAAAATAAAAAGCACAGTGCTACGATAACCACGGAAAAAAGTATGGAGGTGAATTTCATGGACAGTTGCGATGGTTATGGGCGAAGTAGAAAACACGGTGCTTTTTCCTGCGAGCAGGGTACGGCTGTCTGTGGAAAGTGACGGCTGTACTTTGGTTTGTTGTGCATAGAGAATCATGCAGAGGAAGCATCGTGTGGTGCTTCTTTTGTTTTGCCTTTTTTGTAACTATTCAGAGCCATACAAATATTGCTAAATATTCGTTGAATGCTTGCATTCAAAAGAATGTTTAGTGATATTTATAGGGCGACATAGCCTCAATGAGCAAAAGGAAAGCTCTGAAAGAGCGGTTTTGCGAATGTGGCGCTGAATAGTTCTGTTGCATCTAAAAGATGAAAACGAGAAAGGAGACTTAGACTATGAACAAGACATATTCCGAACTGGCAGAATTATTTCGCAGTGAGAAAACAGATGAGGAGATTCTGGATTTCCTCTTAAATTTCCATAAGAACGATATCGCCGATATGATGGCGGGAATGACCGAGGAAGAGCGCAAGCGCCTGTATCACCTGCTGGGAGCACAGAAGACCGCGGAGATCTTCAAATATATCGAGGATCCCCGGAAATATATCAAGGAACTGACCGTGGAGAGCGCCGCAAGGGTGATCTCCGAAATGGATTCCGACGATGCCGTTGACCTGTTGGAAAATCTGGATCCGGAAGAAAAGGAACAGATCGTCCGGATGCTGGACGAGGATGCGAAAAAAGATGTAAAAATGCTGCTGTCCTATGATGAGGAAGAGATCGGCAGCTGCATGACCACGAACTACATCTGCATTCCCGAGAACCTGTCCATCAAACAGGCCATGAGTGAGCTGGTGAAGCAGGCCGGGGAAAATGATAACATCATGACCATCTACGTGGTGGATGAAAAAGGTGTTTTCGCCGGAGCCATCGACCTGAAGGATCTGATCCGGGCGAGGGAAAATGCGCATCTGGAGGATCTGGTGTTAAAATCTTACCCTTATGTCACCGACCATGAGAAGATCGATGAATGTATGGACCGGATCTTGGATTATGCGGAGGATTCCATTCCCGTATTGTCCGCTGAAAAGAAGATCCTCGGTGTCATCACTTCCGAAGATCTGATCGAAATGGTGGACAATGAGATGGGCGAGGACTACGCAAAGCTGGCAGGTCTGACCGCAGAAGAGGATCTGAAGGAGCCCACGATCCAGAGTATGAAAAAACGTCTGCCATGGCTGATCATTCTGCTGTTCCTGGGCATGGGGGTATCCTCCGTGGTAGGACTGTTTGAAAACGTGGTGGCGGTGCTTCCCATTGTAATCTGCTTTCAGTCTCTGGTACTGGATATGGCGGGAAATGTGGGAACACAGTCTCTGGCGGTGACCATACGTGTGTTGATAGATGAAAATTTGACAGGAAGACAGAAGTTCCAGCTGATTGTCAAGGAAGTGAAGACCGGCTCTTTAAACGGAGCGCTGTTAGGCATTATGGCATTGCTTTGTCTGGGCGTCTATGCGCATCTGTTCAAGGGTTATACGTGGATGGGAGCCTTCGGCATCTCTGGCTGTGTGGGAGTATCCCTTCTGGTGGCCATGGCGATATCCAGTGCAGTGGGAACCGTGATCCCCATGTTTTTCCATAAGATCAAGGTAGACCCGGCCGTGGCCTCCGGTCCCCTGATCACCACAGTCAATGATCTTGTTGCTGTTGTGACCTATTATGGCCTGGCGTGGCTGCTTCTGATCCGGTAGGGACTTAAATATTAAACCGGAGCAGAGTTAAGAAGCTGTATTTTCGGAAGAAGCCGGTGCAGCTTCAGGGATAAGATTGCTGTAATAAGCGGTCTTTCCGGATAACACATCGTCATAGAAGTTCTGTTTCCAGTCGATGTAGTCCACGGCTTCCTGCAACTGCTGCATGGAGGCCAGCAGCGCCTCTTTTTTCCGGGAGAGGATCTCTTTTCTGGCAGGAATGGAGGATTCGCCCTTCAGGCACAGGGACAGATACTCCTTCATCTCCGCGATGGTGAGACCGCAGTTTCTGAGGCACCCGAGACTCTGGATCCATTTGATGTCGTGGTCGTCGAAGACGCGGTAATTGCGGCTGTCGCGTTTCACGTTGGGAAACAGTCCCTCCTTGCAGTAAAATTTTAAGCAATGTCTACACCGTAGATGTGGCAGGCTCCACCAACCGGGAACTGTTTGCTTCTGAACGCAGCGATATGATTGAAGTATTGTCCGATCATGTGGGGACACTGGCGGATGCGGGGCTGCAAAATATGATGCAGCGGGTAGCCGACAACAGCGTGGCATATGAGGCGGGAGATTACCTCATGACCGACGACAAGGCGCCGGTGGAACTCCTCGGCATGCAGGTCATTGACCAGCTGATCCAGGAAGAAGTGGCATATTACAAGGATATTTATGAGGAGCAGGGAATCAGCGGACTGTTGGAACATCTGTAAACCGGCAGATTTACGAATAGAGTTCGAAATAGCATAAAGAGTAAGAACAGGACGGTGGAGTCAACAGACTTCACCGTTTTTCTGTTATAAAAATTTTAGAAAAAAAGTATTGACCGGTAGCTACTACCGACTGCTATAACAAAAATATAAGAAACGAAAACCTGCTTTACAGCGTAAGGAGGACATTACAATGGAATATATCACATTAAGCAACGGCGTAAAAATGCCACAGTTAGGTTACGGAGTTTATCAGGTGACAAAGGACGAGTGTGAGCGCTGCACTATCTGGATCTGATGCTGCTGCACCAGCCGTTTGGAGATACCTACGGTGCCTGGAGAGCACTGGAGGAACTGTATGATGCCGGAAAACTTCGGGCTATCGGCATTTCCAACCATTATGTGGACCGTATGGTAGAGTTCGCCAACTTCACCAGAATCCGTCCCATGGTCAATCAGATGGAAGTACATCCACTGAACCAGCAGCAGGAACTGAAAAAATGGGCAGACAAATACGGCAAGACTACCGCACAGGTGATGCTGCGCTGGCATATCCAGAGAGGCGTGATCATCATTCCCAAGTCTGTACACAAGGAGCGTATGATCGAGAACTTTAACGTATTTGACTTTGCCCTGTCCGAAGAAGATATGCAGAAAATCGCCCAGCTGGATACCACGACCAGTGCCTTTTTCTCTCATCAGGATCCGGCCATGATCGAGTGGTTCGTGAAAATGGTGGAAGAGCGTAAGACGAAGCACGACAGCTCCAAAGAGAAGAAAAACTGGTAGAATCTCTTGTAAAACCTTCCCGATTGTGCCAAACTGATAGCTGTGAGAGGGATAAATTTAAAAAAACAATTTTTAAAATAAGGAGAAATCATGTCAGAGATATTATTGGGTTCCCATGTGGGAATGTCGGGAAAAGAGATGTTTCTAGGTTCTGTGAAGGAGGCGGAAAGCTATGGTGCCAACGCACTGATGGTCTACACGGGAGCGCCCCAGAACACGAGACGGAAAGAGATAAAGGACCTGAATCTGGAGGCAGGACTTGCCTATGCCGAAAAAGCAGGCATCAGAGAGGTGGTCATTCATGCGCCCTATATCATTAATTTAGGCAACAGGGAGAAGCCGGAAATGTTCGATTTCGGAGTGGAATTTCTGGCGAAAGAAGTAAAGCGCACCGCCGCCTTTCACAGCAAGGTACTGGTATTGCATCCGGGTTCTTCCTTGAGCGCCGGTGTGGAAGCTTCTGTGGAGCAGATCGCAAAGGGACTGAATCTGGTGCTTGACGCGGATGACAGTGAGGTCAATATCGCGTTGGAGACTATGGCAGGCAAGGGCAGTGAGGTTGGCAGAACCTTCGAGGAGCTGCGCATGATTTATGACAGGGTAGAGCGGAAGGACAGGCTGCGGGTGTGTTTCGACACCTGCCATGTGAACGATGCCGGATATGATCTGGTGAATGACTACGAGGGAGTGCTTGCGCAGTTTGATGAGATTCTGGGGCTGGACCAGATCGCAGTGATCCATGTGAATGACAGCCTGAATCCTCTGGGAGCCCACAAGGACCGTCATGCCAATATCGGGCAGGGTACCATTGGCTATGAGACCCTGCACCGAATCGTCCATGACGAGCGGTTTGCCGCTGTACCGAAGATCCTGGAGACTCCCTGGCTGTGTGCAGAAGGAGAAACGAAAAAAACGATCCCGCCGTATAAACAGGAGATCGCATGGCTGAAAGCCTGAAACACAGAGAAGTAAGAGGGCAGACGATTGAAAAAAAGAATCATTGCGACAGTGGCAGTACTTGGACTTTTGGGAGGAATATTATATTTTGCATACACGCAGACGGCGGCACAGAACAATGTGAAGCATTTCACAGCTTTTTTTGCGGTGGAGGGAGAATCCATTGACCAGAATAATGATATAAAAAAAGAAATCGCCCGTCTGACAGGGGCGGATTGTGAAGAATTATGGCTGGTGGGGCAGTCCAGGGAAAGTGCGCTGAACAGTTATATCGTAAGCGGCGAGTATCCGGATTTTATTTCTGGAGATACCAGTCTCTATGAGGCCGGGGCGTTACTTCCCTTAGATGAATATTGGGAGGATTATCCCAATATCAAAAATTACCTGACAGAGGAACAGTGGGAGAGATTCCGCAGACCGGACGGTCATATCTATTGGATCCCGCAGTTTGGAGTGACCCATGGTGAAGATGTGGAGGTGACCCACTCCGGTGAGGCTTTCTGGATCCAGACCAGAGTGCTGAAATGGGCGGGGTATCCGAAGATTCATACAGTGGATGAATATTTCGATCTCATTGAGCGCTATGTGGCAGCGAATCCTGTGATGGAGGATGGAACCCCGAATATTCCGTTTACGATTTTGTGTGATGGCTGGCGGTACTTCTGCCTGGAAAATATTCCACAGTTTCTGGATGGCTATCCCAATGACGGAAGCTGCATTGTGGATCCGGATACGTTACAGGTTATTGATTATAATACCACGGATACCGCAAAATGGTACTTTAAAAAGCTGAATGAGGAATATCACAAAGGTATTCTCGGCGCAGAGGTATTTACAGAGACCTATGAGGATTATCTGGCAAAACTATCCACAGGTGCGGTCTGCGGAATGCCGGACCAGTGGTGGCAGTTCTACTATTCGATTCAGAATGCCTATGATGAACAGGGGCTCAGGGAACAGGGCTGCGATTATGTTCCGCTCCCGATTACCAGAGAAGAGGGAATTACCAATAAATGGCATGTAACGCGTTCCGCAGAGCTGGACAGTTCTACAGGCTTATCCATTACGGTATCCTGCGAGGATATTGACGGAGCTTTGCAGTTTGTCAGCGATCTGTTGGAAACGGAGATCATTAAACTGCGATTCTGGGGCGAAGAGGGAGTCGACTACCGTGTGGACGAGGACGGATTGTTCTACCTGACTGAGGAGCAGGCAAAGCGGTGGTTGACTTCGGAGGAAAGGAGAAAACACTTTTGTTTTTATTCTTATTTTCCCAGAGTAGAAGGAAGGCTTTCCGATGGAATCAATGCGTTTTCGCTGGAATATCAGACAACGGAATTTTATAAAAATCAACCGACGGATATTCAAGAATGTTTTTCTGCTTATGGAGTGACAAATTATGTGGACATGATTGGCAACAATGAGGCTCCCGGAGCATGGTACCCCATGTATAGCTACACCACATCCCTGTCTGCTAATTCTCCTGCCGGACAAATCCGGGATCAGATGGAAGCAGTGAAACACAAATGGCTTCCCCAGGTGATTCTGGCAGAAGATTTTGAAACTGCGTGGGAGCAGTATATGGAAGAGTACCATTCCTGCAACCCTGAGGTTTATTACCAGATGTTGCAGCTTGAGGTGGAAAAAAGAGTAAAAGGATAAGTTTTTCGCATAAAAGTATAAAAAACAAATAGAAAAATACCTCCAAATTCCTTTACACTAAAGAAAAGGATTGGGGGTATTTTTATGAACGAGAAGAGAAACGCAGCATTGGATAGATATCCAATCGAAAAAAGGAATACAGGAAGACCCTCCGTTACAGTGAAAGAAGATGGTACAGTTATTTTTTATCTGTATGCATCGGCTGCAAAAAAAGTACAGGTTGCCGGTCTGGGAGGATATTTTACAAATGAGAAAATAGATCTGGTGCCCGATGGGCAGGGAGGGTTTTGGGCAGAAGTCGCAGATTTTCATTGGGGGATGCACTATTATTTCTGGTATGTGGACGGTGTCCGGATCTGCAATCCGTGCGCCGGAATTTCCTATGGGTGCTTTGCTGCGATCAATACTTTTGAGGTACCTGAGAAGGGAATGGATTTCTACTTTGCAAAGGAAATTCCCCATGGTACGGTCAGCATCTGTAAATACATCTCGAAGGTGAGTGGTCACTTGAAGGAATGTTATGTCTATACTCCTTATGGATATGAGGAAGGAGATGAACAATATCCGGTATTGTATCTGCAGCATGGCGTAGGAGAGAACGAGACCGGATGGATCTGGCAGGGCAGGACAAACTTTATCATGGATAATCTGATTGCAGAGGAAAAATGCGAGAAAATGATCGTAGTCATGAGCAGCGGTTATGCCTTCGAAGATGGAGAAAAACCTGTATTTTATCCCGGGGATTTTGAAAGTGAATTAATCTATAATATTATTCCTTATATTGAAAATAATTTTCGGGTGAAAAAGGGAAGAAACTACCGGGCGATGGCGGGACTTTCCTTGGGATCGGCACAGACTACGGATATTGTGGCAAAAAATATGAAATTGTTTTCGTCTGCCGGTGTATTTTCCGGAGTTGCTATTCATGAGATGGAACGGATCTGCGACAGTAAGGAAACATTGGATGTCGTATTTATGTCCTGTGGATGCTATGAGGATCAGATCAGAACGGGAATGAAACAGATAGAACAAAAGTTTGAAAATGCAGGAAAGTATTGCATTTCCAAAGTATATGAGGGATATCACGAATGGCATGTCTGGAGAAAAAGTCTGTATGACTTTGTGCCGCTACTGTTTCGGAAAACAGGGACGGAGACGGATGATATTCCTGTAGAAAAAACTGCCAGAATTACAAGACAGAGACTTCGGATACAAACCATGGAAGAACAGATGCTGATGTTTGATCCGGTATACCGCCAGATCCGCTTTGAGACCGATGAAGCAGGGAGGCCTGCAGGAAAATACCCGGACATCCCTCACGGAATCTGCATTACGGAACAGGGAACGGCAGCCGTATGCTTCGAGGCACCGGAGGCAGTCTCGGTAGAAGCCGCCCTGGACGGAAAAGAATTCCTAAAACTCAGGAAAGATCAGGAAATACAAGGATACTGGACAGGGGAAATCCACAACATCACCCCGGGATACCATAATGTATATTTCAGGGTAAACGGTACAGATGTGATGAATCCGGATGCACCGGTGGGATACTCGGGAGATAGGGCTGTGAATTATCTGGAAATGCCGGATCCGGAGTTCCCACTGACAGAACTGGCGGATACAGTGCACGGTCAGGTGCATATACATTATGATTATCTTGCGGACGAAGAGAAAGTAAGTACGATCTATGTATATACGCCGGCATATTTTGAAAGAACGGAAAAAGAACGGAGAGTGATGCTTTTAAAAGCACTTCCCACAGAGACCGCAACCTGTTTCCTGCACCAGGGGAAAATACTGAACATTATGGAATATTTTCTGGCAGCAGGAAAAGCCGTGGAGACTTTATTGGTGATGACAGATGCGGAAGAGACAGCGGAACGGATGCAAAACATTATAAAGAAATATATTCCGGATGGACAAAAAGCAAAAGCAATCGTCATGGAACGAAGCGGTGGAGAAGATTGGAATTCCTTCCGGAGACGATTTGCAGCCTGCCAGATATAAAATTATTACCTGCATTTCCTATACTTTCCCGGGTGTTTGTGCAAGGGAAGCCGGACTATAATAGAACTGATAAAAGTTTGGGAGGGATGGAAATGGCAGGACCGGCAGCACCGAAGGATCCGGAAAAGGCAAGACCTTATTTCTATATATTAAAAGACAAAGATATTTTTGGAGAACGACAAAAGGACGGAAGCGGAATCCAGTTTATCTATGAAAGTGACGGACGGCTGATCAACAGTGCACAAATCACAGGAAATGTTACGGATAAGGAAAAACTGAGACTTCTGGAGACAGTAGAGGGATTTGGCAGACTGGTACATAGTATCGGCGTGAGCGTGGAGACAGACCAGCCGGAAGAAACCGCAGAATTTGTATTTCAGATGTATGGGAAAAAGGACCTGTACGGAGGTGGAACGAATCTTACGGCTTCTCTTAAGTGTGACGGCATGGAACATAGAATCTATCTGTCGGATTATAGGTGGACAGAGGATGATCATGTGCCGGGACAGATTAAAATTCTGTTTGCAACGCCGGAGCGGATGGGAAAAGTCAGTGTAAGACTTTTCCTGAATGATGGATATGAAGCACCACCAGAGGAAGAGGATCTGACCATAGACATGAATTCGGAAGAGTATTGTAAGATGATCAGCCATTCGTTGCTGCAGATGGGCAACCCATATCGCATCCGTAAGACCATCGAAAAATCCAGGGCAGGAAAGGCGGTAACACTTGCCTATATCGGTGGATCTATCACGCAGGGAGCCGGAGCAACGCCGATCCATACGGAATGCTATGCGTATAAGTCCTTTCAACTGTTTCAGAATCGTTTTTCGACACAGAACAATGTCAGGTTTATCAAAGCCGGAGTCGGCGGAACACCTTCGGAACTGGGAATGATCCGGTTTGACCGGGATGTGCTCAGAGAAGGGGAACGACCGGATATTGTGGTTATTGAATTTGCAGTAAACGATGAGGGAGATGAGACAAAGGGTGTCTGTTATGAAAGCCTGGTGCGGAAAGCGTTGAAACTGCCATGGAAGCCGGCAGTGGTTCTCCTGTTTTCGGTATTTGCAAATGATTGGAATCTGCAGGAGCGGTTAAGACTGGTGGGGGATTTTTATGATCTTCCCATGGTGAGCATTCGTGATGCGGTAACTCCACAATTTTCTTTAAAATACGGCGAGGGAAGGATTTTATCTAAAAATCAGTTCTTTTATGATATGTTTCATCCCAATAATACAGGGCATACCATTATGGCGGACTGTCTGCAATATCTGTTTGAGCGTTGTGATGCCGCAGAACTTGCAAGAGTTGGGACTTTTGCAGAAGAAATGACGGAGGAACAGATTCTGTCGGAAAAGCTTTCCGGACCGGCAGTGATCGGTGCTGATTTTGAAAGAATTTTTTTACTGGATAAGAAGAACCGTTATGTGGGAGCCGAAATCCGGGCGGGTGGTTTTACTTCCACAGATATAGAGTTACAGAGTGTGGAAATGGACGGAAGCCTTACACAGACACCGGAATTTCCGTATAACTGGATGTATGATGGAAGCAGACCGCAGATGCCGGGATTTGAAATGGAGATTACCTGTAAGTCACTGTTTCTTATATTTAAGGATTCCGGAGAAATGGATGTGGGGAAAGCCAATGTATTTGTAAATGATGTATATTGTATGACGGCGGATCCCCATAAGAACAACTGGCTGCATTGTAATGCTGTATTACTGTTTTGGGAGACAGAAAGCAGATCCCATAAAGTACGGATTACAGTGACAGAGGAAGACCGGAATAAAAAATTTACGATCTTAGGTTTTGGTTACACGATATAGAACAGAGAGAGGAAAACAAAATGGTTACAGCAAAGAACCCTATTTTATCCGGATTTTACCCGGATCCATCCATATGCAGGGCGGGAGAGGATTATTACATTGTGAATTCCAGCTTTGTGTATGCGCCGGGAGTTCCGATCTTCCACAGCAGAGATCTGGCACACTGGGAGCAGATCGGGAATATTCTTGACAGACCGGAGCAGCTCCCGGTGGAGGGGAGCGAGATCTCACAGGGAATTTATGCACCGACGATCCGGTTCCATGACGGACTGTTTTACATGATCACTACCAATGTAAGCTTCGGAGGTAATTTCATCGTAACGGCAAAAGACCCTGCGGGACCGTGGTCAGATCCGTATTATCTCGGCGAGGACGCCCTGGGGATTGATCCCAGTCTTTTTTTCGATGACGACGGGAAATGCTATTATTGCGGTACGAGACCGAACCCAGAAGGTGTCCGTTATAACGGAGACTGGGAAATCTGGCTACAGGAACTGGATCTTCGGCAGATGAAACTTGTGGGAGAAAGCATGACAATCTGGAAAGGGGCTGTAAAAGGTGCTATCTGGCCGGAGGGACCGCACCTTTATAAGATCGACGGTTATTATTATCTGATGCATGCAGAAGGAGGAACCGGACCGGAGCACAGCATCAGCATTGCCAGAAGCAAAAATCTGTTTCAGTGGTTCGAGGGTTGTCCCAGAAATCCGATCTTTACCCATAGGAATCTGGGGAAAAATTATCCTGTGATCTATGCAGGACACGGAGACCTGGTGGAGGATGGCAAGGGGAACTGGTATGTGGTAATGCTGGCATCCAGACCCTGTGAGGGGCACAGCAGCATGGGCAGAGAGACCTTTCTGGCGAAAGTTACATGGGAAAATGGCTGGCCCGTGATCGCTGAAGGTGTCGGACATCTGGAGGATACGTTGGAACTGCCCACGAAGGAATACCGTTTTCCGGAGGAAGTAAGCAGTACTTCCGATTATATCAGCTTTTGGGAGAAAAAGTTGGACAAACGGCTGGTAAGTATAGAGAGGATTCCGGAAGAGAACTATTCCCTGAGCCACAGGCCGGGGATGCTGCGGCTTTATACAAAAAAAGAAAAAATGTCTGACCGTAATCATTGCTCTTACTTTGGAATACGTCAGAAGAACTATGCATTCTACGCGGAGACCGGGATGGAATTTGAGCCGAAGCAGGAATTTGAGGCGGCGGGAATGGTACTATACCAGAACCATGAAAACCATTTGCGCATGGAGATCCGGAAGAAGGCGGCAGAGAATTATTTTGTTGTGACGACCTGTATTCATGGGGAAGAAAGAATTCTTGCCGAAAAGCCGGCAGGCGAAGGCAGACATTTTTTCAAAATACGAATACAGTGTGACAGGCAGAAGGCAAGGATATGGCTATCTCTGGAAGGCAAGGAGAGATTGATCGCTGAGAATATCAGTCTGCTTCCTTATACAACGGAGGAAGCAGGAGGATTTGTGGGGTGCACGATAGGAATGTACGCATCTGCCAATGGACAGAACAGCAATAACTATGCGGATTTTGCTTGGTTTGTGCAGAATGTCATATAAAAATGGATTGCGGGCAGATCATAGATGTCCTATAATAAAGAAGAGCAGGCTACAGAAACGTCTGCTCTTTTTCACATAAAATAGGAGAGAATCTTATGGGGAAGGTATTACATAAGCTGGATCGGTGGATGGATGATTTTACCATCAGAAGAAAATTTTATATTTTCTATGTTGTCTGTGTACTGATCCCACTGATTGTGACAGACAGTGTTGTATTCCTGACGATTACAAAATTTGACAGAGAGCGCAGGGAACATGAGATGTCAAATATTGCCAGTGCAGTGGAATATAGTTTGAGCAGTATGATCGGAAATGCCGGGGAGATAGCCAACAGTATTTATACCAATCGCGATTTTGAAGAGTTCTTATCCAAAAGGTACAATAATTCGGCGGAATATGTGGCGGCATATCAGGATTTCCTGAGCAGGACGCTATTGGAAAATGCTCTGGGAATGAATGGTATGATATTTACCCTGTATACGGACAACGACACTGTTGTAAACGGAGGAAGAGTCAATACACTGGATAAGCTTCGAGATACCGAGAGCTACCTGCGTCTGAATGAAGATGGTAAAAGCAAAGAAATCTTTTTCGTCTACGATGACAGCAGTTCGAGAATTACCAGGGAACGGCGTATTATTTATTTACAAAGGCTGGATTTTTATGATGCGGAAGCGGAAAAATATCTCAAGATTGAGTTCGATTACGGCAGCATGGTGCGTACCCTGAAAAACATGAATTATGACAATGAGGTGCTGATCTGTGAAGGGGACAGAATTCTTCTTTCCAATGGACAATACGGCAGTTACGGCAGCGAGTTTCAGCGGCTGGACAGTCCACTGCGGGGAGCTTATGAACATTCCATCAGCCTGTACGGTACGGAACTTACAATCTATGTGAAGCCGGTAGAGAACAGTTTTCTTGCCAGTATCCGTAATGAACTTCCCATTATATTGCTGCTGCTTGCGGTGAATGTTATTTTTCCTTTCTGTTTTGTACAGATATTCAACCGTTCCTTTACGAAGAGGATTACGGAGCTGAGCCGGGTATTTAAATCAGTGGACAGTGATCACCTGATTCCCATGCCCTATGAAAGTGGAAAAGACGAAATCAGCAGTATGATCCGCAATTATAATCGCATGGTGGAACGGAACAATGGACTGATTGAGACCGTATATAAGAATAAAATCCGTGAGCAGGAGATGCTGGTGGGAAGGAAAAATGCAGAACTTCTGGCATTACACAGCCAGATCAATCCCCATTTTCTGTTTAATGTACTGGAAAGTATCCGGATGCACAGCATTTTGAAAAAAGAGAATGAGACAGCGGATATGGTGGCAAAACTGGCTGTGATGCAGAGGCAGTATGTGGAATGGGGCAGCGACTCTGTGAGTATTCTCCAGGAGATTGAGTTTGTAAAAGCCTATCTGGCACTTCAGAAGTACCGTTTCGGAGAACGACTGAATTATAATATTGAAGTGGAAAGAGAATGCGAAGACTTTAAGATACCCAAGCTTACGATTGTAACCTTTGTGGAAAATGCCTGTGTGCATGGAATCGAAAGCAAATCAAGCCCTGGGTGGATTTTTGTACAGATAGTCCGTCAGGGAGAAGGAATGGAGATAGAAATTGAAGACACCGGAGGCGGTATGTCGGAGAACAGAATTGCCGCGTTGCAGAACAATATGCGTGATGCAAACATTGAGATGCTCAAGGGTGGTGGAAGAGTAGGCATTATCAACGCCTGTGTCAGATTGAAAATGGTAACGGAAAACCGGGTGGAATTCCGTGTAGAAGGAGAAGAAGGAGTGGGAACGACGGTTACGATACGGATTCCTTGTTTGCAGGAGGGCAGAACAGATGCTGAAAGTATTGTTGGTAGATGATGAACCGTTTATTTTACAGGGATTAAAGCTTTTAGTGGATTGGGAGAGGGAAGGGTTTCAGATTGCAGGAACTGCGGCAAATGGGGTGGAAGCACTTAACTTTCTGAAAAAGGAAAAAGTGAATCTGATCATTGCCGATATAAAAATGCCGCAGATGACAGGACTGGAACTGCTGGAACACATCCGTAAAGAGAATATTTCGGATGCATATTTTGTCATACTGAGCGGATATGCGGAATTTGGTTTTGCGCAACAGGCAATGCAGAATGATTGTACAGATTATTTGCTAAAGCCGGTAGACAGTGAGATTCTGTGCAAGGTGCTGAATAAGGTACTTGCACTGCGCAATAGGGAGGAACTGGATTGTGAGAAAAACCGGAAACTGGAGCAGGCTTATCTGGCAAGACATATGATTGCACTGATTCAGGGGAAGTTTGATGATCTGAATGTCAAATACGTACACGAACATATGCGATGCGGAACCGGTGTGCGATATGTGGAGATTCAGATGGAAGAATCCTGTGATGAAGAGGGAACGACAGACCGGGAAATGCGGACATTGCAGAGACGGCTGTATGAGTACAGCAGGGAATATTTGAAAGAAGATGCAGATCTAAGCGTGTTTGATGTCTCTGTCAATGAAAAAATCTATGACATCGGGATGCTTTTGTTTGATTATGTTCCGGAAAAAAACGGAGTGGATGTAAAACGGTATCTGGAACAGTTTCGGGAATATCTTACATTAAATTTGCAAAAAAATGTAGTAATGCTGGTGGGGAAAAAAGTACAGGATATCAGCAGTATAGCAAAATCTTACGGTAATACCTGCATGCTGCGTTCTTTTCAGGGGTTTCGGGCAAAGAAAAATATCTATTTTTATGAAGAGGAAGTACAGGTATCCCCGGAAGGACTGATCCTGTGCAAGCAGAGTCTGGATGGTCTGCTGAAGGCAATCGAACAGAACAATCATCTAAAGATCCGGGAAGCGGTAGCTTTTTTTTACGAAGAAATGTGTAAACGAGGTATCTACGGAGAGACCATGACCCTGAATATCAATTATCTGCTGTTCCAGTTGATCCATTTAGCCTGTGAACAGGATGATGACGTGAATCAGGAGGAAATTTTAAGGGTCATCAGTGAGAGCAGTTTTGAGACAGGGGTAAAGCGCGGAAGTAAAGCACATCTGACCAGATTTGCCTGTGAATATGCGGATTATCTGTCCCAACTGCGTAAAAATGTATCCAGAGGCATATTGGGACTGGTGGAAAAGGAAATCCGGGAAAACTATGCGTCAAATATTACACTGAAAAGTCTGAGTGAGAAATATTATGTCAACAGTGCTTATCTGGGACAGCTTTTCCGGAAAAAGTACGGACAATCTTTTAAAGACTACCTGAACAATTATCGGATGGAGCAGGCAGCAGATGCTTTGTTACGCACCGATAAAAAGATCGTACAGATCGCAGAGGATGTGGGATATCATGATCTGGACTACTTTACGAACCGGTTTATTCAGATCAAAGGCTGCACTCCCGCAAGATTTCGCAAAAAGATGCAGCAGGGAGAGTAAAAATTGAAAAGACAGGGTAAATTACAGGACCACCTATAATTTACCCTGTCTTTTGCTATAGTTCCTCTGATTGTTTGCTCCTCTCAAAAAGGTAAAATAGACTTATCGAAAGGGAGGTAGTTACAACATGAACAAAAAAAGACTTGTAAGCATGTTACTTGTGTCAGCAATGACAGCGGCACTGTTCACCGGATGTGGCAGTGACGGCAACCAGACATCCGGAGGCGGTACAGCGAACACAGGAACCGACAGTACCACAGAAGAAGCCGGCATCAAAGAGTTCACCGCATTTTTTGGGGTAGCGGGATCAGAGATCAACGATGACAATGAAGTACAGCAGTTGATCGCAGAGAAGGTAGGAGCCAAAGTAAAAGAGACCTGGCTGACCGGACAGTCCGCAGACGAAGCTGTGGGTACCATGATTGCCGGTGGCGAGTATCCGGACTTCATCGAGGGACAGACCGGAACCACACAGCTATATGAGGCAGGAGCGCTGGTGGCGCTGGATGACTACCTGGACGATTATCCCAACATCAAGAACCTGTTTACTGATCTGGAGTGGGAGAAACTTCGACAGGATGACGGCCACATTTACTGGATTCCTCAGTTTAGCTGTATCAAGAATGAAGAGAAGGTATGCGCACATAATGATGAAGCATTCTGGATTCAGGCAAGAGTTTTGAAATGGGCAGATTATCCGGAAATTCGGACCATGGATCAATATTTTGATCTGATCGAAGCATACAATGCAGCAAATCCTACTATGGAAGACGGAACAGCCAATATCCCCTACACCATTCTCTGTGATGACTGGAGATACTTCTGTCTGGAGAATGCGCCGCAGTTCCTGGATGGCTATCCCAATGACGGAAGCTGTATGGTGGATCCCGAGACTCTGACAGTATTGGATTACAACACTTCCGATACCGCAGTAAAATATTTCAGAAAGTTAAACGAGGAATATCATAAAGGCATTGTAGATCCGGAGTCTTTTACCCAGTCCTACGATGAGTATATTTCCAAACTTTCCACAGGACGTGTCCTTGGTATGATCGATCAGTGGTGGGATTTCGCATACACC
The DNA here is from genome assembly GCA_934436435.1 of uncultured Acetatifactor sp. Lineage (GTDB taxonomy): Bacteria > Bacillota > Clostridia > Lachnospirales > Lachnospiraceae > Acetatifactor. The sequence continues at coordinate 77,563 of CAKSAN010000007.1, forward strand.
GCAGGCGATGCTATCAAACAGGCCGGACTGGATGCACAGGGGTGTGACTACATTCCCCTGCCTATTACGATTGATGAGAGCGTAAAGAACCAGTGGCATAATGCCGGTGGTGCATTCAACTCCGGAAGTGGACTTGCCATTACCGTAAGCTGTAAGGATGTTCCCGGTGCACTGAAGCTGATCAATGATCTGCTGGATCAGGATATCCATAACCTTCGTTTCTGGGGGGTGGAAGGTGTTGACTATGAAGTAGACGAGAACGGTGAGTTCTACAGAACAGCGGAGCAGAGAATGCAGGCTTCCGATACAGAGTATAAGGCATCCCATATGTGCTCTTATTCTTATTTCCCTCAGTACAACGGAACCAGTGATGATGGTATCAATGCAAACAAACCCGATGGCCAGGCGAAGGAATTCTTCGATGGATTAAATGATGACGTAAAAGAAGCATTCCAGGCATACGGTGCGGAGACTTATGTGGAAATGCTGGGCACCAACGAAGCTCCCGGCGAATGGTATCCTATGTGGTCCTTCTCCAACAACTTCAATACCAGTACCCCCGGTGGTATGGCATGGACCAAGATCGGTGAAGTAAAGCATGAGAGACTGCCCCAGGTCGTAATGGCAGATGATTTCGACAGCGCATGGGCAGATTACATGAAGGCCTACAATGCATGCAATCCGGAAGATTTTATCAGTGAATTACAGACAGAACTGGATAGCAGAATGGAACTGGCAGCAAAGTTCAAATAAAAACATATAAATGAAATTTGAAAACGGGCAGATGCAGGTAAAATTTCATCTGCCTGTTTTTTAAGGAGTGAGGATATGTCGTTAACGAGAACAAAATCGAAACCAAAAGTAAAACAAACCAGAACACCTATTACATGGAAAGAAATCAAAAGGCAAAAAGTTCTGCTTTTCTGGGCAGGAATAATGATGATCTATGGAGTGATCTTTTACTATCTTCCCCTGGTCGGATGGGCGATGGCATTCCAGAATTATAAGCCACAGCTGGGAATCCTGCATTCCGAATTCGTGGGACTTCAGAAGTTTCGGATGTTATTCTCGGATGTGACATTCCTGCGGGTCATCCGGAACACACTGGCCATGGGCGTGATCAACCTTGTGGCAACTTTCGTTACCGCAATTGTATTTGCTATTCTATTGAATGAAATCAAGAGTAATGGTGGGAAAAAGACAGTACAGACGATCTCTTATCTGCCACATTTTCTTTCCTGGATCATCGTAACCGGTATCCTGCATGATATGTTGTCTGGTACCGGAATTGTAAATGAAGTATTGGTAAATCTGCATGTGCTCAGCCAGCCGATCAATTTCTTTGCCCATCCCGGGTACTTCTGGCCTATTGTAGCATTTGCAAATGTCTGGAAGGAGACAGGATGGAATGCCATTATTTATCTGGCGGCCATCACATCCATTGACCCTTCCCTGTATGAAGCTGCTGCCATTGATGGCGCAGGAAGATGGAATAAAATTAAATATGTTACTCTTCCGGGAATCAAACCGACCATCGTAATTTTATTGCTGATGAATGTGGGTAATGTATTAAATGCAGGATTTGAAATTCAGTATCTGTTAGGAAACGGATTGGTACAGAAGTTCTCCCAGACGATTGATATTTATGTATTGAAATGGGGCATCAGCCAGGGAGATTATGCAATAGGTACAGCCGCAGGTATTTTCAAGAGCCTGGTAAGTATCATCCTGATCGTTCTGGCCAATCAGATTGCAAAACATAATGGCGAAGAGCAGTTATTCTAAAACAGAAAGAGATGGTAATTACAATGATGGATACAAAGTATAAGATCAAATCCAAAAAATTCGACATTTTTCCGTTCATAAACGGCATCATCATGGTCCTGTTTGTGATCGTAACGTTATATCCGGTGCTGAATACTCTGGCAATCTCTTTAAATGATGGTACGGATGCCCTGCGGGGAGGAATCTACCTGTGGCCGAGAAAATTCACCTGGAAAAACTATACAACGGTTTTACATAAAGATAATCTGATCACAGGCGCTTATATCACAGTTGCCAGAACTCTGATCGGAACACTGCTGTCTCTGGCGGCCAATGCAATTCTTGCTTTTATTGTCAGCCGCAAAAGATTCCTGTTCCAGCGGGAGGTTTCCCTGTTCTGGGTCATCACCATGTATGTAAACGGCGGACTGATTCCGACATTCCTGTTATATAAGGGACTGGGCCTTACCAACAGCTTCTGGGTATATGTAATCCCGGGAATGGTAAGCGCATTTAATATGCTGGTGATCCGTACTTATATGAACGGAATCCCTGACAGCCTGGAGGAATCCGCCCAACTGGACGGTGCTGGTTACAGCACTATTTTTCTCAAAATCTATTCTCCGTTATGCAAGCCGGTATATGCCACAGTTGCCCTGTTTGTGGCGGTAGGCCAGTGGAACTCCTGGTTTGATGCCATGCTGTACAACCGCATGAGCAGTAACCTGACCACATTGCAGTATGAATTGATGAAGCTGCTATCCTCCGTAACCAATCAGGGAACTTCGGCGGAAGCAATGAAGAATGCCGCGGGAACCGTAACACCGACTTCTGTGCGTGCTGCGGCAACAATTATCACTATGCTGCCCATTATCTGTATTTATCCTTTCTTACAGAAATATTTTGTAGCCGGACTTACGCTGGGTGGTGTCAAAGAATAAAAAGTGGGGAACGGGAAAATGGCAGGAGCGTATCAGACAGGAATTTATCGAAATGTATTGAAAGAGTGCGGATATGAAGAGACCGCTATTACAGAAAGACTGGAACAGACCTTTGAAACCATATTTTACGGAACGGAGGAAGAACGTTTTTATCATGAGGCAGGCGGAGATATGGCGTATCTGGAGGATACCGGCAATCATGATGTACGCACGGAGGGAATGTCCTATGGCATGATGGCCTGCGTGCAGATGGATAAGAAGGCGGAATTCGACCGCCTCTGGAAGTGGGTACGGACTTATATGTATATTCCGGAAGGCCCTTGTCGTAATTATTTTGCCTGGTCCTGCAGTACGGATGGAACACACAATGCAGAGGGACCGGCACCGGACGGAGAAGAATATTTCGCCATGGCATTGTTTTTTGCCTCTGCCCGCTGGGGGGATGGCGAAGGAATATTTGCTTACAGCAAAGAGGCAAAGGCAATCCTGCGGGAATGCATTCACAAAGGGGAGCCTGGACATCCGGGAGAACCTATGTGGGAGCCTTCCAATCACCTGATCAAATTTGTCACAAACATGGATTTTTCGGATCCTTCCTATCATCTGCCACATTTTTATGAACTGTTCGCGGAAAATGCGGAGGAAGGAGACCGGGAATTCTGGAAACAGGCAGCGGCAGCCAGCAGAGAATATCTGCATAAGGCATGCCACAAGGAGACCGGACTTTCTGCAGAATATGCAGACTATGACGGGACACCCCATGCGGGACATCAGGAGATCTTCGGAAGGCACGACTGGTATTATAGTGATGCATACCGTACCATAGCTAACATTGCCATGGATCATCTTTGGTATGACAAAGACCCGTGGCAGACGGAGATTGCCAATCGTCTACAGAGATTTTACTGTGAAGAGCAGAGAGAACACTGGGACGACGTGTTCCTGATTGATGGAACAAGACTGGAGGAGAAGGCACTGCATCCGGTTGCCATTGTGGCGGTCAATGCGCAGGCATCACTGGCAGCGGACGGATCTTATGTAAAGGAATGTGTAGACCGCTTCTGGAATACTCCTCTCCGCACCGGAGACAGACGTTATTATGACAATTTCCTGTATCTGTTTGCTATGCTGGCGCTTTCGGGAAATTACAGAATTTATAAATAAGAGAGCAGCAGGAAGAGAGTGATTGTGGGTAGACAGCTGTCTGAGGCGGAAGTATTATGATTATACATGAATGGTAAGATGATAAGAGGATAAGGAGAGAACAAAGTGAGTACAGAGACCAGAGAATACGCAAAAAAGCTGACAGCGCAGATGACACTGGAAGAAAAAATGAGCCAGATGCTGTATGAATCACCGGCAATAGAGAGACTGGGGATTCCTGCCTATAACTGGTGGAATGAGGCACTGCATGGAGTGGCGAGAGCCGGAGTGGCAACGGTATTTCCGCAGGCAATCGCCCTTGCAGCAACTTTTGACGAAGACCTGCTTCAGGAGATCGGAGATGTGGTTTCCACCGAAGGAAGAGCTAAATTCAATGAATTTTCCAGAAAGGGAGACCGCGGAATTTATAAGGGACTGACTTTCTGGGCTCCCAATGTCAATATTTTCAGGGATCCCCGATGGGGAAGAGGCCATGAGACTTACGGAGAGGATCCTTATCTGACCGGACGACTGGGATGTGCTTATATCAGAGGATTACAGGGACCGGACAGAGAACACCCGAAGGCTGCGGCCTGTGCAAAGCATTTTGCGGTACACAGTGGACCGGAGGCTCTCCGCCACGAATTTGATGCCAGGGTATCAAAGCATGATTTGTATGACACCTATCTGTATGCCTTTAAGCGTTGCATCAAAGATGCCGGAGTGGAAGCGGTTATGGGAGCATATAACCGGGTCAACGGGGAACCGGCATGTGGAAGCAGGACGCTGTTAAAGGACATTCTGCGGGAGGAATTCGGATTTGAAGGGCATGTGGTATCGGACTGTTGGGCGATCAACGACTTCCATCTGCATCATCATGTGACGGGGATCGCGGAAGAATCTGCTGCAATGGCGGTGAACAACGGCTGTGACCTGAATTGCGGCAATGCTTTTTTGCATTTGCCGAAGGCTTATGAGATGGGACTGGTGAGCGAAGAAGTTATCGCGGAAGCAGTAGAACGTCTCATGGAGATTCGGATCCGTCTGGGCATGATGGAGGATTACCCTTCTCCTTATGCGGATATTTCCTATGAGAAAGTGGAGTGTCCGGAGCATGTAAAGCTGTCTGTGGAAGCATCTCGGAGAAGTCTGACGTTATTGAAAAATGAAGAAGATTTCCTGCCGCTTAAGAAAGAAAAAATCCATACTATTGCAGTGATCGGTCCCAATGCCAATTCCAGAGATGCACTGGTGGGCAATTATGTGGGAACCTCTTCCAGATACATCACCCCTCTGGAGGGAATCCAGCAGTATGTAGGAGAAGAAAAAAGGATTCTCTATGCGCAGGGATGTGACCTGTATAAGGACAAGGTAGAAGGCCTTGGCGAGAAGAAAGATCGTATGCAGGAGGCTCTGATTGCCGCGGAACAGGCAGATGTGGCAGTAATGTGTCTTGGACTGGATGCAACCATAGAAGGAGAACAGGGCGATGCCGGAAATGAATATGCCAGCGGAGACAAACTGGGATTAAATCTGCCGGGACTACAGGAAGAACTTCTGGAAACCATTGCAGCGACAGGAAAACCGGTGGTGGTTCTGCTGATGGCAGGAAGCGCCATGGATTTGTCCTGGGCGGAGAAGAATCAGAATGTGAAGGCAATCGTGGACTGTTGGTATCCGGGAGCCAGAGGTGGCAAGGCGATAGCAGAAATGCTGTTTGGAGAATTTTCACCCTCCGGGAAACTGCCGGTGACATTCTATCAGGGAACAGAAAATCTTCCGGAATTTACAGACTACAGCATGGCCGGCAGGACTTACCGGTATACCGATAAAAATGTGTTATATCCCTTTGGATATGGTCTGCATTACGGCAGAGTCCGTTATGAAGAGGAACGTGTATCCGGAGAATTGACAGATACTTCCGGGGAGGTGAAAGTATCTGCCAGTGTGATAAATGAGAGCAGATATCCCCTGTGGGAGACAGTGCAGGTCTATGTGAAGAAAAAGGATGCGTTAGATTTCGAACCGGGATTTCAATTAAAAGGAGTCTCCTGCGTGCATCTTGCGCCGGGAGAAAAACAGAGGATCGAAGTTACACTTTCCCCTAGGGATTTCGCATATATTACCGAAGAGGGAGACTGCGTGGTAAGACCCGGGGAATATCGGATTGCCATTGGCGGACAGCAGCCGGATGAAGAAAGTGAAAGGCTTACCGGTCAGAGGGTAACCTGCCTCAAGGTGGAAAAGATGGGAAACAGTATTTCCGTGGAATATTAGGGATGCTTATGAAGGAAGAGAAGACATACCGGCAAGAAACAGTGGTGCCGGACCGGGGACTGCCCTTTAAACTTTTCCGTTTCGAAGGTGGAGAAGGAAAATATATCCGTGAAGCACATTCCATTCATGCGTCGGGACGAAATGAGGCGGTGGTTTTACAGATTCCAACGGAAGAACAGACGCTGTGGTTTTCCCGTGAAAAAAGAGAAGAAGATGGAAAGCTTTTCGCATTACTTGAGAGGATGTACAGGCAGCAGCTTAGGAAAGAGTACGGTTATGAACTGCTGATGCAGAGTATCTTTTACCAGTTGAAATATCTTCTGGTAACTGTTTACCGGATACCGGAGGAAAGCAAAGAACATTGTACAGAAAATGAACAGACGGGACGCCTTTGCAGGATCACCGGGTACCTGAGGGAACACTACGCAGAGGAAATTTCACTGGAAACCCTGGCAGCAACGTTTGGGTATTGCCCTACCTACTTGTCAAAAATGTTCCGCAAGTATGGCCGGATCAAATATAAAGACTATTTGCGGAGGATCCGGTTTGAACATGCATTGCGGGAGCTGGAGGAAACAGATCATACCATAAGCGAAATCGCATTAAAGAATGGCTTTCCCAACAGCCAGGCTTTTTCCAAACTGTTCCGGGAAGAATATGGTATTTTGCCGACAGAGTACCAGAAAAGACAAAAAGAAAATGACAGGGCCGCTTTTCTGATGATCGCGGATTGTAAAATGTTAAAGGATATGACAGATTCATAGAAAATGATCTATGGAATTTTACAGGGGGAATTTGATGAGTACATGGGATCCGGACAGAGCATTCTGCCCGGATTTTTGATTAAATTAGCTACTTTTGATTAATTTAATTAAAATTAAGTTGTTTAATTAGGCAAAATACACATTAATAAAAACTAAATTCGTAAATTAGCAACAATGTACAAAATTAAGAACATTTGCTATCCTTGAATTAGACAGAGAATACAGGAAGGCGCCCCTTTATTCTCGGAAAATATCAAGGAGAGAAGGTAAAAAATGAAAAATAAGCTTAGAGCAGGAGCCTTGTTATTAACAGCGGTCATGCTGGCTTCCAGTGTCTACGAATCGGCACCCATTGTGGTTCGGGCAGAAGAGCAGACGGAAGCAGCTGCTGCACAGACAGTAAGCGGTGGGGATGCAGGAGTAATCCGTGTGTATGCGGCAGAAGAGACAGGAGAGCCGATTGCGGCGGTTACAGACAGAGTACATATTTACGGAGAGAAAATTACGCTGGATGCTACAAGCACATGGAGTGATCTTGGGAAATACGGAGAGAATATCGGGCTGGCTACGACGGCACCACTGAAGAGTGGGGCATATGTGACCATGGATGTATTGATTCCCGAGGAGGTTACGTTTACCGGCATTTTAAAGTTACAGGGAGTGGCACGTCTGGGAAGTAACTGGGACTGGACTCCGGCAACGGATGAATGCAAGGATATTACCATCGACAGCTTCGGTGAAGTAAAGGACGGATTCCGCAGTGTGCAGGTGACCTATCACTTTGACGAGGCGGTGGAAGCGGATGTGCTTAGCAGCTTTACTTTAAAACCGGCGGGGTATTTATGTGATTTCTCCGGGGATATCTATGTGGAGAATGTAAAACTGTATAATGGATCGGAAAATGGGAATTCCGGTGAAACCTCATCCGAAGTCCTGGTGGCAGAGGTGAATGACAGACAACAGGTATACGGAGAAGAGGTCGTATTTGACAAGACAAGTACCTGGTGTCAGCATGGAGAAGACGGTTCCTACAATATTGCTCTTACAACGGAAGCAGCTTTGCATGAGGGAGCGTATGTGACCATGGATATCGTGCTTCCCGGAACACCTGCTTATGAGGGAAGCATTAAGGTACAGGGAATTGCCCGGCTGGGAAGTGATTGGAGCTGGACAGAGTCCAAGGTGATTCCCGAACTGAAAAAAGAGGATTTTAAGAAGCTTGATGATAACTATAGCGTGGCAACGATCAAAATCCCTTTTGATGAAGCCGTAGAGGAAGATGTTTTTAAACAGTTGACAATTAAAGTGGTAGGGTATCTGTGCGATTATGCCGGCCCCATCTATATCGAGAACGTTAAATTATATGATGTGCAGACATCCGGTGAGAAACCTGCACTTCCTGAGAAGGATCCCAGTGTTATCGACGATTTTGAGGATGGCACCTGCGACGACTGGGCTAACGGCGGCGCATGGCAGTATGACAACAGCATTGTAAATACGGTGGCAGATTATAACAGTTCTAAAATGATGAAAGTGGATCTGGACTACACCGGCATGGGCAGCTACAGCTGGAGCGAGGCAAAACTGGAAAATAAATTTACCTCAGGTTACGATATTTCCGCTTACAATCTGCTGAGTTTTGATTACTATTATCCCGCCGCGATGTCCGGAAGTAAGATTAAGATCTTCTCCAATGCCGGAATCAACAAAGAGGCGGAGATCACAGAGGAGGAGACTCTGGCAGACGGCATGGTCCGGGCGAAGGTCCAGGTGAAATTCTCTCCGTCCGAAACGGGACTGGCAGATCTGACCATCGGCTTTGTAGGAGTGAATACGGAATTTAAAGGCAGCGTCTACGTGGACAATATCACTTTAAGCCAGTACAATGCAGCAGGAGATTACGTGAAGATCACGGCAATTCCGAAGGCAGAAGGTACACAGGCAAATATTTCCAATGCACCTGCGGAAGTGAGACTTTCTGATGCAAATGCCGGAGCATCTGCGACCGCACTGTATGCGTATCTGATGGCACTGCGCGAGAATGATCAGGTATTGTTCGGACATGAGAATGACATCAACAAAATGGTCAGCAGCACGGCCACCGAAGGTGATGTCAGAGAGATCACCGGAAGCGTCAGCGGTCTGTACGGTATTGACAGTCTGGCACTGACCGGAGCAGAGCTTGGCATTGCAGATGCGAAGGCAGCTCTGGAACAGGCGATTGCCTATAGTAAGCAGGCGGCAGGACAGGGAGCCATCATTACCCTTTCTACCCATATGCCGAATTTCACCAATGAGAAGATTACGGTGAATGCGGATGGAAGCTATAATTTCACAGCCTGTGATTTCTCAGAGGCAAAGGATACTTCCAACAACTGTGCGGAGCAGATCCTGCCCGGCGGAGCATACAATGATCGCTTCACTGCATATCTGGATATCATTGCCGAGTATGCCAATGCTTTGCAGAAGGATAATATTCCGGTATTGTTCCGCCCTTATCACGAGAACACCGGAAGCTGGTTCTGGTGGGGATCCTCCACCAGCGTGGAGACCTATAAGAGCCTGTGGCGTTACACACAGGAGTATCTCCAGAGCAAGGGTGTCCACAACCTGATTTATGTATATTCTCCCAACGGACCGTTATCCGGAGCAGAGGAGTACCTGACCCGTTATCCCGGGGATGAATATGTGGATGTGCTGGCTTTTGACTATTATGATGACTACAGCACTTATCCGGCAGCCTTTGATGACAGCTTTTTCAAGAATCTGAAAGCTACCTGTCAGGTCGTAAGCAATCTGGCAGCGGAAAAAGGAAAAGTGGCAGCAATTTCCGAGACCGGCGTCCGGGCCATGAAAAAGGACGGCTCTGATTACGAGGGTCTGTTGGTATCCGGCAATCCCATTCTGGGACACAACTGGTATCAGCAGGTAAGTAATATTGCAGCAGAATGTGACATGCCTTACTGGCTGGTATGGGCGAACTTCGGAGACACCAATTTCTATGTACCGTATAAGTACAATGACACCTATGGTCAGGAACTGATCAATGAATTCATTGAATTCTATAACAGCGACAACAGTATTTTCGGTAACGGAACCAACTTCTATAACAACATGGGAACGGTGCAGGGTAAGGCTTATGATACCGCACAGGGCTATCTGATCGCACCTTTTGAACTGGCAGCCATCAAAGAAGCCACGGTATTCCGCGCTAGCGTGAAGAATGCCGGAAAAGTAAGTTTCGTAGTAAAGAATTCTGCAAACGGAAAAGAGATCACTGTGGAAGCGGCGAAGGTGGCAGACAGCAGCATCCGGGAATATGCCGCAGCATTTACCGCAGAGATGCTGTCTGAGATCGGGCAGACGGATACCGCTACCGTATCTTTGGTGGCAGACGGTAAAGTACTTGCTACAGTGAAAAATATCAGCCTTGGCAAGGATAAGGACAGAGCCGCAGCTAATGTCATCGATAACTTTGATTACTATGCAGGCAGCGACGGCCTGTTACAGAGTGCCTATATCGAGAACTCTGCAGGAGGATGCAGTTCTTCCTTCAGGCTGAGCAGCGATCATAAGGCAGACGGTGCCTACGGAGGCGCGTTCCGTTATCATCTGAGCACAGCAAAGAGTGAAGTATGGACCGGACAGAACAAGACACTGAAGGATCTTGACCTTTCCGCATATAATGCCATCACCATGTGGGTGGATCCGGATGGCATGGGTCAGAAATTGGTTATTCAGCTGGCAGATGATTCCGGCGAGGAATTTGAAGTATACTTAAGTGATTTTGTCAAAGGAACAGAGGCGAGCTATGTAACGATTCCCTTCAGCGCTTTCAAGGGCAAAAAGAACGGAACATTAAATACGGCAAAGATTACCCGGTTTGCGATCTGGTGCAATTCCATCATTCCGGAAGGACATACCGGAGACTGGACCGTGGATTCCGTGATCTATTTTGACGGCATTGAGGCATTCACTGCAGGGGAGGCACTTCTGGCGCAGGCGGATGCAAACGGTCTGATCTTTACAAAGGAATCTCCTGTCAAGAGAGAGGAACCCACACCGGAAGATCCTAAGCAAGATGATTCCAAACCGGAAAATCCTAAGCCGGATGACTCTAAATCGGAAGATCCCAAGCCGGAAGAATCCGGAAAGGATGAGTCTAAGGACAACAATACGGATACCGGATCTTCGGGGAATGATTCTTCCGATGCAGTGATCACTGTGAACTGGACAGAGGTACAGGCACAGATCACGGCGAAGAATGAAAAGGGTGCTAACGAAAACCTGAACTTTATATGTACCGGCGAGACAAAGGTACCGGTGGCTGTACTGAACAGCATCCGGGGGACCGGAGTAACGATCGCTTTCCACAGCGGAAACGGACTGGCCCTGAGTATCAGTGGCCGGGATCTGAGAAGCCTGGAGCTGACAGAACTTCAGAACATTGATCTGACGGCAAAAAGAGACGGTGACCGTATCGCGGTGAGAGACACCGGCAGTTTCCCGGTACCTGTCAATATGCATGTGGCCATGGGAAAAGAGAACGCCGGCAAATATGCAAATCTGTACCGCAGAAATGTAGAGAACGGACAGTGGGAATACTGTGGATCCTTCCGCATCACGGAGGCCGGACAGGCAATGTTTTCACTGATCTGCGGAGGAGAATACCGTGTCAGTGTTACCCCGGAGGCAGTAAAGGAAAACATAGTGTTTAACGGTGGTGCATATGTGGTAAAAGCAGGGGATACCCTCTCCCGGATTGCCGGAAAGCATAAGATTTCACTTGTTGAACTGATCCGCAAGAACCCGCAGATCAATGACATCAATAAGATCCGGATCGGCCAGATCATCCGCATCCGGTAAGCAACAATAATAAAAAACAGGCTTTGGAAGAAAAACAAAGCCTGTTTTTTCGTGTCTTAATATTTTTTCCAACAGGACGGCAGCATGATCACCAGCATGGGGAAAAGTTCCAGTCGTCCGGCCAGCATATCGAACATCAGCACACATTTGGACAGAGGACTGAACAATGCAAAGTTCTGAGTGGGGCCTACCAGTTCCAGACCGGGTCCGATATTGTTCAGGGCGGCCAGCACGGCGGTGAAGTTCGTAGTCAGATCATATTCATCCAGGCTGACGATCAGTAGAGACACGAAGAGTACAATGAAATAAGCCGTCATATAGACATTGGTGGAACGCAGCGTCTCATGGGACAGGTTGTGTCCGTCCATCTTGATTTTTTTCACCATACGGGGATGGATCATCATGGACAGCTCCTTGCGGATTGCCTTGAAGAGGATCAGCACACGGGAGACCTTCATACCACCGCCGGTACTGCCGGCGCAGGCCCCGATCATCATGAGGAGCAGCAGGATCGTCTTTGACAGCTGGGGCCATAGATTAAAGTCGGTGGTGGCGAAACCGGTGGTGGTGATGATGGTTCCTACCTGGAAAAAGGAGTGCCGCAAGGTCTCTCCCAAAGTCGCATAGAGAGGACGGATATTCCAGGCAATCGTCAGGGCACTGACCAGAATGATCACAAAATACCAACGGACTTCTTCAATGGAAAAGGCTTCCTTAAACTGCTTGTTTAACAAACAGAAGTATACGGTGTAGTTGACACCGCTTAAGATCATCAGCACCGTCACTGCATTCTGGATCAGAGGGGAATACCCGCCAATACTGTCGTTTTTGATGCCGAAGCCACCGGTGCCGACACTGCCGAAGGCCGTACACAGGGAATCAAATAACGGCATACCGCACACACACAACACGATCACACCTAACACGGTAATCGCCAGATAGATCCCGTAGAGAATTTTGGCCGTATCCCGGACTCTCGGTACCAGTTTGCTGACGGAAGGTCCCGGGCTTTCCGCACGCATCAGATTCATGGTGGAACCACCCATCATCGGCAGAATCGCCATGATGAATACGAATACACCCATACCGCCGACCCAGTGGGTGAAGCTGCGCCAGAACAGACTGGCATAGCTTAACGCCTCCACATTGGACAGAATACTGGAACCGGTAGTGGTGAAGCCGGAGATGGTCTCGAAGAGTGCATCAATATAAAACGGGATCTCCCTGGTGAGGACAAAAGGGATGGCACCGAATACACTCATGATAAACCAGCTTAAGGCCACTGCAGTGAAACCCTCTCTGACATATAATTCCTTGAACCGTCCGGTGTGTTTGAAACTAAGCAGCTTTCCAAGAATAAAACATACAATGGCGGTCATCAGATAAATGAATGCCACCTGATATTCTCCGTAGATCATGCCTACGATCCAGGGGAGCAGTAAAAACAATGCTTCGAACTGTAAAATACAGCCAATGATAAAACTTAAGATTGCAAAATTCATGATAATTACCCTTCTATAATTTCCTTAATGTCATTCAGACGGGCATGGGTCAATACTACGACCACATAGTCGCCTACATGGATCTCATCCTGACCACCGGGGATAATAGCCTGACCGCCGCGGACGATGGAGCATATCAGAATGTTCTTGCGGATGTGGAGGCGGTTTAACGGCACGTTGGTAACGGCGGAAGCCTCCTTGATATAGAATTCCAGCGCCTCTGCACGGCCATCCTCCAGCTTGTACAGATTTTCTACATTACTGTTGAGAGATTCGTTCATGGATCTCGCATATTTAATGATCATATCCGCAGTCAGCAGACGGGGATAGGAGATGGTGTCCAGCTTGATGTCGCTTAAGACCCCGCTGAAATTGATCCGGTTGATCTTGGTGACCACCTTGGCGTGGGAAGTTCTCTTCGCATACAGAGACAGGAGGATATTTTCCTCATCCAGCCCTGTTAACGCCGCAAAAGCATCCACCTTTGCCAGACCTTCCTGGATCAGGATACGCTCGTCCGTACCGTCGCCGCAGATGATGGAGGCCTTGGGAAGCAGTTCGCTTAAGTGCTCACATCTGGCAGGATCAAAGTCGATGATCTTTGTGCTGATACCTACATCCAAAAGCCGTCTTGCCAGATAGTAGGCGATGGTTCCGCCGCCGACGATCATGGCGGTGTGGGCCCTGCCTGCACCAATGCCGATTTTCTTGAAGAAATCATTGGCTTTGGGCGGTGTGGAGACGATGGCTACCACATCTCCTTCCTGGAAGACGAAATCGCCTCGGGGAATCAGTACCTGATCGCCACGGGTGACCATACATACCAGTACATCACATTTTAAGGTGGTACGGATGTGGATCAGCTCATAATTATTTAAGAGGCAGTCATGGGTCACACGGAAATGCAGAAGCTCGATCCTTCCTTTGGAAAAGGTGTCGATCTTAACTGCGGAAGGGAACTGGAAGATACGGGCGATCTCAGCCGCACTGGACAGCTCCGGATTGATGATCATGGCCAGCCCCAGTTCTTCCCGCAGAAAGGCGATCTCATTATTATAAATAGGATTGCGGACACGGGCAATGGTCTTGCAATGTCCGGCTTTTTTTGCAATGACACAGCAGAGAAGATTCTGCTCATCGGATCCGGTCACGGCGATCAGCAGATCGGAGTGGTCGATACCGGCCTCTGACAACGTCTGGAAGCTGACTCCATTGCCTACGATGCCCATGGCATCCAGATCATCCGTGATGGAATTTACTTTTTCTTCATTTGTATCGATCACGGTGATATTGTGATTCTCACCGCCTAATTGCTCTACCAGGGTGTAGCCTACTTTGCCGCAGCCCACAATGATAATGTTCATAAGATTCCTCCGAAAAATAAAAGTCATTCAACATACATTGGGTAGTATACCACACATTTATAAAAAAGAGAAGATTGGAAGGAATATCTTGTTCGCGGAGACATATATTGGAAAAAGAGATACATCCGGGAGGGGAAACATGGACAGCCTGCTTCGTATTTTTCCGCAAAAGAGAAGGGCATTCTGGCAGAAAACAGCGGACAACGGGAAAAGAGTCTGCGAGATCCGTCTCCGCGTGGACAGGCCGGTGATCGTGGAAACGACAAGAGGAGATTTTTTCTTAACTAACAGCGGCGAATGGCAGGAACATCCCTACGGAGCGCATTCCGCGACGGAAGCGGAGATCCGGGAGCTGATTGCCTGGCTGTGTCAGGATTCTGTCTATGCTTACGCCGATGAGATCAGGCAGGGATTTTTAACAGTGGAAGGCGGGCACAGGATCGGGTTGTGCGGACAGGCTGTGCTGGAAAATGAGACAGGGCTTCGGACCCTGAAAAATATTTCTTTTGTGAATATCCGTGTATCCCATGAGATCCGGGGAGCGGCGGATGGCATCCTTCCGAAATTATATAAGGAAGGCACCTTTCAAAATACTCTGATTGTATCCCCACCGGGGTTCGGCAAGACCACCCTGTTACGGGATCTGATCCGTCAGATCTCCGACGGAAATCCTTACGGTGCGGGCCTGCGGGTGGGAGTGGTGGACGAGCGCTCCGAACTGGCGGGGGCTTATCTGGGCCGTCCCCAGAATGATCTGGGAATGCGGACAGATGTGCTGGATGCCTGTCCCAAGGAACTGGGAATGCTATTGCTTTTGCGCTCCATGTCACCGCAGGTCATTGCCGTGGATGAACTGGGCGGGGAAGCCGACAGAAGGGCATTACATAAAGTTGCGGCCTGCGGTTGCGGTCTGCTGGCTACCCTGCACGGAACAGACGAAGCGGACGCGGGAAAGCGTCTGGGAGAAGACTGTCTGCTTCAGATGTTTGACCGTATGGTGATCTTAAAAGGAAGGGGACGGATGGAATGCAGATGCTTGGAGGAGCGTTGATCCTGTTGGGCTGTCTCGGACTTGGACTATGGTACCGGGCACAGTTTTTAGGGAGACTACATACGATCCGGGAATTGATCCGTATTCTGGAACAGTGGATCAGTGAGATCCGGTACAACAGTTCCACACTTCCGGAATGCTGCAGACAGATCGGCAGGCAGCGGAAAGACAGACTGGGAGAGATCTGTACCGAAGTATACCGGGAATACACGGAGACGGAAGGTATGGGATTTCTGGAGATGGCGGAGAAAAGCTTCCGCAGACAGCTGCGGACTCTTCCGTTGAAAAAAGAAGACATTGATGAATTTTTACTGTTTGCCGGAAAAGAGGGTTACGCGGACGAGACCATGCAGATAAAGAGCATAGAGCTGTCCAAACAGGGACTGGAATATGCGGCGGATATGCAGCAGCGCGAGATTCCACAGAAATGCAGGCTTTCCGTAGGACTGGGGGCCATGAGCGGACTGCTGTTGCTGTTGCTGCTGATCTGAGTCCGGTTTCGGGGGCACAGAGAGAAGAGAAAAGGACGGGAAAAGATGGGAATAGGACTGATTTTTAAAATAGCGGCGGTAGGAATCCTTGTGACGATACTCAGCCAGGTCTTAAAACACAGCGGCAGGGAGGAACATGCTTTTCTCATCAGCCTGGCGGGACTGATTCTGGTTCTCAGCTGGATCGTTCCTTATATTTATGAACTGTTTACTACCGTACAGACTCTGTTTTCATTTTAAGGTTTTACAAAAAATAGGAGGGGAAGATGGCAGAGATCATTAAGATCGCATTGCTGGGGATCGCCGGAGTGCTGTTTGCCATACAGTTCAAGCAGCAACGACCGGAATATGCGTTGCTTGTGGGATTCGCGCTGAGTGTACTGGTGTTTTCCTACGTACTGGGGCTGGCGGGGCAGCTGCTTGACGAGTTCGCGGGATTACAGCAGTACCTCGGGGATGCAAAAGGGTATCTCGGTATTCTGATGAAGGTGGTGGGGATCACTTATCTGTGTGAGTTCAGTGCCGGTATCTGTAAGGATGCCGGATTTGCGGCAGTCTCGGACCAGATTGAGATTCTGGGGAAACTGTCGGTACTGTTCGCGGGACTGCCGATCCTTCTGGCGGTGATCCGGCAGATCTATGGCATTTTATAGGAGCAAAGAGGCAGATGGATGCAGTGTGGCAGGAATATGGCATGGAGGAACTGGAAAGGGGAATGCAGAAATTGTTTCCCGCCTTTCACATTTCTGTGTCGGAATTGATGGGACAGCTTTTGCAGGGAGATGTACTGGGGGCTGCGGGAAGCCTGTTGCAGGAAGTGATACAGGGGATGGGGGATTACGTTGCAGGCAGGAAAAATATACTGATCTGGCTGATCGTGCTGGGAATCCTCTCTGCACTGCTGATCCATTTCGTGGAGGTCTTCAATAAACACCAGATCGCAGACTTAAGCTTTTATTTTATTTATCTGCTCATGGGGGTGATTCTGCTGCAATGCTTTTCGGGGATACTGGGAACTGCAAAGGAAGCCATCGAGAATATCGTATTGTTTGTAAGACTGATGGTGCCTACCTATCTTCTGGCAGTGGGAGTGGCCTCGGGACCGGCCACAGTGGGTGCAGGGTATCAGTTACTGCTGCTCCTGATCTACGGTACAGAGAAAATTCTTCTGGGTGTGGTACTGCCGTTAATTTACAGTTACGGTCTGCTGACCATGATCAACGGAATCTGGGTGGAGGAAAAGCTGACACTTTTGACGGAACTGTTGGAAAAAGCAGTGGGCTGGATACTGAAGGCCTCTCTGGGGGTGGTCACGGGGATCAGTGTGTTCCAGTCGCTGATCACGCCGGTTCTGGATTCCGTGAAGACATCCGCTGTGGAAAAGGCACTTTCCGCACTGCCGGGGATCGGGAATGCGGCGGACGGGATCCTGGAGCTGGCGGTGGGCTCCGCAGTGGTGGTCCGCAACAGTATCGGGGTGTTGTTGCTGCTATTGTTGCTGGCAGCGTGTGCGGCTCCGCTTCTGGAGATTTTGTTTACGGCACTTTTGATCAAATTAGCGGCAGCGTTTATGGGAATCGTCAGCGATAAAAGAGTGACCAACTGTACGGACCACATGGGAAATGCAGGGGTGCTTTTGTTTCGCACCGCGGGCACGGCCATGCTGTTGTTTATGATCACGTTGGCACTTCTGGCCATCGGAAGCAGGGGGATGTGAGAGCATGCAGTGGTTATACCGGGTGATCGGACAGGCAGGGATCTTCTTGATCTGTGCACAGACCGTAGTACATTTCAGACCGAAAGAATCTTATGATAAATATTTAAAATTGTTGTTGTCCGTCATGCTTTTGCTGCAATTATTGCAGCCGGTTCTCACCGCGCTGGGCGGCGGAGAAGTCTGGAATGCAGAGGAACAGGTGGCGGGGTTCACAGAAGAATTGCAGAAAGTGCTGACCCGGGCGTCGGAACAGGCAGGGCAGACGGAGGGAAAGGTTCAAAATACCGCAGCTGCCCTGGCAGAGAAGACGGAAGCGGGGGGATACGGGCAGGAGGCTGTGGAAACAACGGTTTCCGGACAGGGAGCCTTCGAAAAGGAAAACGATGCCGGATGGCCGGAGGGAAACGTATCCGGAGGGGGGACAACAGAATCAGACGGGATCCGTGTGGAAGTAGCACCGATAGAACTGGAATAAAGGGCGGAAAGAGGGCAGAACAATGGGAGAATTCTTGGAAAAAATCATAGGGAAAGGAACAGACGGATCGGAACCTCCAAAGTGGTTCCGGCGGGATAATCTGCTGATCCTGGTGTTACTCGGGGTTCTTCTGTTCATCATTGCTCTGCCGGTCAAAAAGGAGGATCCCGCTGCGGCGGACACAGAGATCACGGAACAATACAATGCCGGAATTTTCACTTCTTCCGGACAGAAAGATGCGGGACAGCAGGATGTGGTGGAGACGCAGACCCGGGCAGTGACCGCAGAAAGTCCGGAGGAATATACTGCCTATCTGGAAGGAAAGTTGAAAAAAATGCTGGAATCCGTCCGGGGACTGGGAGAGGTGGAAGTCATGATCACGCTGGAATCCTCCGAGGAAAGAATCGTGGAGAAAGACATGACCGCGGAACGTTCCCAGACAGAAGAACAGGATTCTGCGGGAGGAACCCGTACCGTAAGTTCTTCCAATACCGGTTACCAGACCGTCTATCAGGAAAACGATCAGGGCTCCCCTTTTGTGGTGAAGACCCTTACACCGAAGGTGGAAGGTGTGCTGGTGGTGGCGGAAGGTGCCGGAAAGGGGAATATGACCAGTGAGATCACCCAGATCGCACAGGCGCTTTTCGGCGTGGAAGCCCACAAAGTCAAGGTGCTGGAAAAATGAATCACAGGAAACATATCCGACGGGGAGGGTACATACAATAGAGTATAAAATCAAGAAGGCAGATACAGGCCTTTGGAAAAGGGGAACGCAGTGAAAAACTTAATTAAGAAGAATCAGCTTATGATTACCGCACTTGCCATTATGATAGCCATTGCAGGTTATCTGCAATTTGCGGGGACCAACCTGGAAAAGGAGTATCTGGCAGCGGATGATACGGAGACTCTGAATGCGGTGGATTCCACAGACATTGTCACAGATATGGAAAGCCTGGATTCGGATGTGGAAATCGTAATGGAAGATTATCTGGATGAAGATATGCAGGTGGCGGAAGCAACGCCGGACGAGGGAGAGATCCCCGGGGAGGCCGTACTGACCGGAACGAACGGTGTGGAGGTATTGTCTGCCGCCAGACTTTCCAAGGAACAGACCAGAGCCCGGAATAAAGAGACTTTATTGGAGATCATCAACAGTACGGAACTCAGTGATGCCCAGAAGCAGGAAGCTGTGGACAGCATGGTGCGCATGACCGATATTGCGGAAAAAGAGGCGGCGGCCGAGGTGCTTTTGCAGGCCAAGGGATTCAGTGAAGCTGTGGTCAGCATCAACGGAGATGCCGTGGATGTGGTGGTCAATGCGGCAGAGCTGACCGATGTACAGCGGGCACAGATCGAAGACATCGTAAAAAGAAAGACGGATATTGCGGCGGAAAATATCGTCATCAGCACCATTGCACAGTGATATTTTTGTGTACATAGGGGGAAAATTATGTTATGATACCAAGGGTCGAGAGTCGACGGTGCGATGCAAGCTCGCTTGCGGGAGCATCCGGAGATTCGAGACCCGTACCACATGAGCAAGCAGCCATTTTCATAGAAAATGCGCGAATGAGGAATGTATATGAAGAGAGTCTTTTTAATAGTATTGGACAGCTTCGGGATCGGCCAAATGCCGGATGCCGCAGCTTACGGAGACATCAATGTAAATACACTGGGGAGCGTATCTAAGAGCCCTTATTTTCATATGGAAAATATGAAAGACATGGGACTGTTTAACATTGACGGCGTGGAAGTCGGAGAGAAGACAGAGCATCCCACAGCGGCATATGCCCGTATGACGGAGCGTTCCCGCGGAAAGGATACCACCATCGGACACTGGGAGATCGCAGGCATCTATTCTCCCAAGCCATTGCCCACCTACCCGGACGGCTTCCCTGAGGATGTGCTGGAAGAGTTCCGGATCCGTACCGGCAGAGATGTTCTGTGCAACAAGCCATATTCCGGCACACAGGTCATTGCGGATTACGGGGACGAGCATGTGCGCACCGGCAAACTGATCGTATATACTTCCGCGGACAGTGTGTTCCAGATCGCTGCCCATGAGGATGTGGTTCCCGTGGAGCAGTTATATGATTATTGCCGTATCGCCAGACAGATCTTACAGGGAGAACACGGTGTGGGCCGTGTCATTGCCAGACCTTTTATCGGCGAGAGCGGACATTATACCCGAACTCCCAGAAGACATGATTTTTCTCTGCTGCCTCCCGCAGTGACCATGCTGGATCAGCTGAAGGCGGCCGGCAAGGATGTGATTGCCGTGGGCAAGATCCAGGATATTTTCGTGGGTAAGGGCATTACCGAGCATGTATACACTTCCGGCAATGCGGAAGGCATTGAGCGGACGCTGGAATATCTGGACAGGGATTTCGAAGGACTCTGCTTTATCAATCTGGTGGATTACGATATGCTCTACGGACACAGAAGAGATGTGGACGGCTATGCCAAGGCACTGACTTATTTTGATGAAAAGCTGCCGGAAATTCAGACACACATGAAGCCGGAAGACATTCTGATGATCACCGCGGACCACGGCTGTGATCCCGCCTATACGGCCACCACGGATCACACCAGAGAGTACACGCCCTTTATCTTGTACGGTGCCCCTGTGACACCGGGCAGCCGCGGAACCAGACCCACCTTTTCCGATATCGGGGCAACGGTGCTGGATTACTTCGGAATCCAACCGGAGTTTGAGGGAAGTTCTGTTTTAAAGGTAGATCCGTCGTAGAAAGCAGATTCCCGAAAGCTGCGAAAATAGATTTTTAGATATATTTGGAGGACTATAGTTGTGAGTAATAATTATACAGAAGAGATCAACCGCCGCCGGACCTTTGCCATTATTTCCCACCCAGATGCCGGTAAGACGACCCTGACCGAGAAGTTCCTGCTCTACGGAGGAGCCATCAATCTGGCAGGAAGCGTAAAGGGTAAGGCAACGGCCAGACATGCGGTATCCGACTGGATGCAGATCGAGAAGGACAGAGGTATTTCCGTTACTTCTTCCGTATTGCAGTTCGAATATGACGGTTACTGCATCAATATTCTGGATACCCCGGGACATCAGGATTTCTCTGAGGATACCTATCGTACCCTGATGGCGGCGGACTCCGCAGTCATGGTCATTGATGCTTCCAAGGGTGTAGAGGCCCAGACGAGAAAGCTGTTCAAGGTCTGTGTTATGCGGAAGATCCCTATTTTCACCTTTATCAATAAGATGGACCGTGAGGCAAGAGATACCTTTGAACTGCTGGATGATATTGAGAAGGAACTGGGAATCGCCACCTGTCCCATCAACTGGCCCATCGGTTCCGGTAAGGAATTTCAGGGCGTCTACGACCGTGAGAAAAAGTGCGTGATCGCTTATTCCGATACGGAGAAGGGAACAAAGGAAGGAACTGCTACTGAGATTCCCATTCAGGATGAAGAGCATCTGAAGGAGCTGATCGGAGAGGAAGCTGCGGACAAGCTGCTTGGGGAAGTGGAGTTATTGGACGGTGCCAGCGCAGAGTTCGATCTGGAGGAAGTGCAGAAGGGTAATCTGACCCCGGTATGCTTCGGATCCGCCCTGACCAACTTCGGCGTGGAGATCTTCTTAAAACATTTCCTGAATATGACCACTACACCGCTTCCGAGAAAAGCGGATATCGGTATGATCGATCCGACGGAGCATGAGTTCAGTGCCTTTGTCTTCAAGATTCAGGCCAACATGAACAAGGCTCACAGAGACCGTATCGCATTCATGCGTATCTGTTCCGGCAAATTCGATGCCAACATGGAAGTGCGTCATGTGCAGGGCAATAAGGTGATGCGACTGTCCCAGCCCCAGCAGATCATGGCGGATGAACGTAAGATCTTAAACGAGGCTTATGCGGGAGATATTATCGGTGTGTTCGATCCCGGTATTTTCTCCATCGGAGATACTCTGTGTATGCCCAAAGAGAAGTTCCAGTACGAAGGTATCCCTACTTTTGCACCGGAGCATTTTGCCAGAGTGCGTCAGGTGGATACCATGAAGAGAAAACAGTTCGTCAAGGGTGTGGAGCAGATTGCACAGGAAGGCGCCATTCAGATCTTCCAGGAGTTTAATACCGGTCTGGAAGAGATCATCGTAGGCGTGGTCGGTGTACTGCAATTCGATGTATTGAAATACCGTCTGGAGAACGAGTACAACGTGGAGATCCGTCTGGAGAACCTGCCTTATGAGCATATCCGCTGGATCGAGAACAAGGACGAGATCGACCTTGCCAAGCTGTCCGGTACTTCCGATATGAAGAAGGTCAAGGACATGAAGGGCAATCCTTTGCTGTTGTTTGTCAATTCCTGGAGTATCGGCATGACTCTGGATCGTAATAAGGGGCTGGTGCTGACGGAGTTCGGACGCAATTAAGGAATCAAAACAAAAAGTGTGTAGGGGGATAGAATGGGGAATAAGTTAAAATTATGTGCCGGGATTCTGATACTGCTTTTATTGACAGGATGTTCCTCACAGGAGGTTCTGCAGGAAGTACCCCAGACTATCGCGCTGCCCGAGACACAGATAGACACGCTGCCTGTGCCGGAGACGGCGGCTTCGGAAAATGACAATACAGAGAGCTTTTCCCTTCTGGAGGAGGGAGGCTCTCGTTTTGCATATGAGAGTCTGGATGCGCAGGAACAGATCTGGTATCAGGAGATCGAACAGGCACTGGGATCCATGGACGATACGATAAAACTGTCTACGGAGCCTCTGGAACAGGGAATGGATGAGCAGGA
Source organism: uncultured Acetatifactor sp. (assembly GCA_934436435.1). GTDB lineage: Bacteria > Bacillota > Clostridia > Lachnospirales > Lachnospiraceae > Acetatifactor. The sequence continues at coordinate 100,691 of CAKSAN010000007.1, forward strand.
TATCGATAAGGTCTTTCAGTGCGTTCTGATCGATCATCCCGAGATCTTTTATACCACGGGATATACTTATACCAAATATTCCAGAGGGGAGAAAACCGTAGGGATCGATTTTGCGGGCACCTACGACCTGACGAAAGAGGAGGCTGCGGAGCGGGCGGAAGCCATCCGCAGTGTGACATCGGAATGGCTGTCCGGTATGGACGGGGAAGCCCCGGAGTATGATAAGGTAAAAGAAGTATACGAAACCATTATATTTTCTACAAATTATGACCTGAATGCTGCGGACAACCAGAATATTGCTTCGGTATTTCTGGGAGGAGCCTCTGTCTGTCAGGGGTATGCCAAGGCGACCCAGTATCTTTTGAATCATCTGGGGGTGATGTGCACCCTGGTGCAGGGAACTGTGGACACCGGAGAAGCCCATGCCTGGAATCTGGTGCGGGTGGACGGCAGCTATTATTATGTGGATACCACATGGGGGGATGCATCCTACCGCATGGAGGACGGCAACGCGCAGGGGAACCTGCCGGAGATCAATTATGACTATCTGTGTGTGACCACACAGGACCTGCTTCGCACTCACCGGATCGACAGTATGATTCCCCTGCCGGAGTGTACCGCCACGCAGGCAAATTACTATGTGCGGGAGGGCGTATATTTTACCTCTTACGACAGGGAACAGATGCGGGAGATCTTCGACAGGGCGGCAGCAGACGGCAGAACGGATGTTACATTAAAATGTGCGGATGAGATCTGCTATGAGGAGATCTGCCATGCCCTGATCGACGAACAGGAGATTTTTTCCTATATGCAGATGCAGGGGAATGGCGGTACCGTCACCTATGCGCAGAACGGGAAACAATTATCCTTGACTTTTTGGGTGACAAATGATTAAGGATTTGGTATACTGTAACTAATTAGTTATTATTAGGAGGATCAGCTATCATGGAAAAAGAAATAGATAAGAAGAACTTGGTATTAAAGGAAGACGAGAGCATCGGTACCGTACAGATCGCAGATGATGTAGTGGCTATGATCGCATCTTTGGCAGCTACCGAGGTCGACGGTGTCAGTGCCATGGCAGGCAATATTACCAACGAACTCATGAGTAAGGTGGGTGTCAAGAGCCTGACCAAAGGGGTCAAGGTGGAAGTAGCGGACAAGAATGTGACCGTGGATCTGGCTGTGACCATGGAGTACGGATACAATATTCCCGCCACCTGTCAGGCTGTCCAGCAGAAGGTAAAGAATGCCATTGAGAATATGACAGGACTGACCTGCCTGGATGTGAACATCCGCATTGCCGGTGTGAACATGAAGAAGGACAAATAAGAGGAATCACAGGAAGATATTATGGGAAGACACGAGCAGAGAGAACAGGTTTTCAAACTTTTATTCCGTGTGGAATTTCATGCGCCGGAAGAAATACCGGAACAGATCGCGCTGTTCCGTGAGAATAACGAGGAAGTTCCTTCCTGGCAGGATGCGGATGCCATTGCGGCCCGTTTTGAGAAGATCCGGGAGAAGATTCCCGAACTTGACAAGCTGTTGAATGAGAATACCGAAGGATGGGATACCACTCGTGTGGGTAAAGTGGAACTTGCGGTATTGCGCCTTGGTGCATACGAACTGCGCTATGACGACGACATCCCGGATGGCGTTGCCATTAATGAGGCGATCGAGATCGCCAAAAAGTACGGACAGGAGAGCTCCGGCGGATTTGTCAATGCGATTCTGGCCAAGATCATGAAGTCTGGTGAGTAGAATACAGAATGTAATCAGCGTACGACAACTGAATACCTATATTAAAAATATGTTCACGCAGGATTACTTTTTACAGACGGTGTTTGTAAAAGGTGAGGTAAGCAACTGTAAATACCATCCCTCTGGACATATTTATTTTACGTTAAAGGATTCTGCCAGCGCCCTGAACTGCATCATGTTTGCCGGAGACCGGAGAGGACTGGCCTTTCGGCTGACTGAGGGGCAGCAGGTGATCGCAAAAGGCACCGTGAATGTCTATGAACGGGACGGCAGATACCAGCTGTACGTCAAGGAAGTGACACTGGACGGCGCCGGAGCCCTTTACGAAAAATACGAACAGTTAAAACGGGAACTGGCGGAAGAGGGCATGTTTGCCCCGGAATACAAGCAACAGATCCCGAAGTATATCCATACTCTGGGCGTAGTGACGGCGGATACCGGCGCGGCCGTTCGGGATATTATACAGATCGCTTCCCGGCGGAACCCTTATGTGCAGATCATTTTATATCCGGCACTGGTACAGGGTGCTTCGGCGGCACCTTCCATTGTAAACGGAATCCGGGCACTGGAGAGACAGGGCGTGGATGTCATGATCGTGGGCCGGGGTGGCGGATCCATCGAGGATCTGTGGGCGTTTAATGAGAGAATAGTGGCACAGGCGGTGTTCGACTGTTCCGTTCCCATCATTTCGGCGGTAGGGCACGAGACCGATACGACGATCATCGATTATGTGGCGGATCTGCGGGCACCGACCCCGTCGGCAGCGGCGGAACTGGCGGTGGCACAGGTCAGTGATATAGAGAATGAGATCCGGGACAGACAGGACAGACTGTATTACCGGATGGGAAGAGTGTTACAGCACAAGAGACAGCAGGCAGATCAGATGGAGATGCGTCTGAAATATTTAAGTCCCGCCAATCGGATCCGGGAGAAGAGGACTTACAGCATGCAGCTGGAAGACCGGCTGCAGAACCGGATGCAGGGGATCCTGCGGGACCGCAGACATGCGCTGGCACTCTACATCGAGAGAATGAAGGCGGTCTCCCCTCTGGAGAAGCTGAACAGCGGTTTCTCCTACGTGGAGGATGCGGATGGCAAAAATATCCGTTCCGTAACGCAGGTGGGAGAAGGTGACAGCCTGCGGATCCGGGTAAGTGACGGCGTAATCGATACCCGGGTGGAACAGATACAACAGGAAGACAGATTCACCGTGTGATCCGGCAGAACGGACCATGGACGGAGGTGCTATTTTGGCAGGAAAAAAGAAAGCGGAAGAACAGGAACAGCATAGTCTGGAGGAAAATTTTTCCACGCTGGAGGAACTGATTGAACAGCTGGAGGCGGAGGATATTTCTCTGGAAGAAGCTTTTACGGCGTACAGTAAGGGAATGAACCTGTTAAAACAGTGCAACGATCAGATCGACCGGGTGGAGAAACAGGTCATGAAGCTGAATGAGGAAGGAGAGCTGGAGCCTCTGGATCCACAGTAAGCATACCGGAAGGTAGAGGAAGGTTGGCATTAGACATGGAAGAAACATTATTCAGACAGGAATTACAGAAGAGAACAGCAGCTATTGAGGAATTGCTGAAGGAATATCTCCCGACGGAGGAAGGATACCAGAAGACCGTGATTGAAGCCATGAACTACAGTCTCATGGCGGGCGGAAAGCGTCTGCGCCCCATGCTGATGCAGGAGACCTATAAGATGTTCGGCGGGGACAGTGATATTATAGAGCCTTTTATGGCGGCAATCGAGATGATCCATACATATTCTCTGGTACACGATGACCTTCCGGCTATGGACAATGACGAGTACCGCAGAGGCCGCAGGACCACCTGGTCTGTGTACGGCGACGGTATGGGAGTGCTGGCAGGCGACGGATTGCTAAATTATGCCTTTGAGACCGCATTGCGTGCTTTTCCGGCATGTGCTGCGGGGGCACCGGTAGATCCGAATTACCCCAGAGTAGCGTCAGCACTGAATATTTTAGCCCGCAAAGCCGGAATCTACGGCATGATCGGCGGACAGAACGCGGATATAGAGGCGGAAGAACAAACAGACCCTCTGACCACGGAGCAGATTCTGTTCATTCATGCCAACAAGACGGCAGCCCTGATCCAGTCGGCCATGATGATCGGCGCCATGCTGGCAGGTGCAACCGATGAAGAGATCGCAGCGGTGGAGCTGTGTGCCTATAACGTGGGCATTGCATTCCAGATCCAGGACGATATTCTGGATGTGATCGGCGACAGCAAAGAGCTTGGTAAAGCCACCGGAAGCGACGCACAGAATCATAAGCAGACCTATGTGACATTACACGGACTGGAGGAATCCGGAAGGGAAGTGGAACGGCTTACCGGGGAAGCGGTAGCGGTTCTGGACAGGTTCCAGGGAGAACATGAATTCCTGAAGGAACTGTTGTTGCACCTGGTCCATAGAACGAAATAGCAGAGGAAAAGCGAATGTTACTGGATAAGATCGAGAAAGCGAACGATATTAAAAAGATAGATAAATCAGACTATGGGGAACTGGCGGAGGAGATCCGGCAGTTCCTGATCGAGAAGATCAGTGTGACCGGAGGACATCTGGGTTCGAACCTGGGAGCCGTGGAACTGACCATGGCGCTCCATCTGGCCCTGGATCTCCCGGAGGACAAAATCATCTGGGATGTAGGTCATCAGTCTTATACCCACAAAATATTAACGGGCCGCAAGGACGGTTTCGATGTCTTACGCCAGTTCCATGGCATGAGTGGGTTCCCCAAGAGAAAAGAAAGCAGATTTGACGCATTTGATACCGGGCACAGTTCTACCTCCATCTCCGCAGGAATGGGACTGGTGAAGGCGAGAGACTTAAAAGGGGAGAAGACCACCATCGTATCCGTGATCGGAGATGGGTCCCTCACCGGCGGCATGGCTTACGAGGCATTGAATAACGCGGCGAAGCTGGAGACCAATTTTATCATTGTGTTAAATGACAATAATATGTCCATCTCCGAAAATGTAGGCGGCGTATCCAAATATCTGAACAATATCCGTACTGCTACCGGCTATCTGGATCTGAAGGAAGGCATCTACAATGCTCTGAAGAGTAAGCCCGGCAGGGACGGTATCATCAACAGCATCCGCCGTGCCAAGAGCAGTTTTAAACAGCTGGTGATCCCCGGCATGTTTTTCGAGGATATGGGTGTGACTTATTTAGGCCCGGTGGATGGACATGACATTGAAGGACTGATCAAGGTCATTGAGGAAGCAAAGAGAGTCAAGGGAGCCGTGCTGATCCATGCCATTACCCAGAAGGGCAAGGGCTATGGCCCGGCGGAGAAGCACCCTGCCAGATTCCACGGGGCGGAGCCTTTTGATATTGAAACGGGAATCCCTTCCCATCCCCGCACGGTAGCCAATTATACCGATGTATTTTCCACCGTCATGTGCAAGCTGGGACAGCGGGATGAACGGGTGGTGGCCATCACGGCGGCCATGCCGGACGGCACCGGCTTAAAGCGTTTCCGGAATATGTACCCGGACCGGTTCTTCGATGTGGGAATCGCAGAGGAACATGCGGTGACTTTTGCAGCCGGACTGGCGGCGGGTGGCATGAAACCCATTGTTGCAGTGTATTCTTCTTTTTTACAGAGAGCCTACGATCAGATTCTGCATGATGTGTGCATCCAGAATCTGCCGGTGGTGTTCGCCATAGATCGTGCCGGACTGGTGGGCAGCGACGGCGAGACCCATCAGGGGATTTTCGATTATACGTATCTGTCGGGCATTCCCAACATGCATATCTGTGCGCCGAAGAACAAATGGGAATTGTCGGATATGATGAAATTTGCCGTGGCGCTGGATGCTCCCATTGCGGTGCGTTATCCCAGAGGAACCGCTTATGCCGGACTCGCCGAACATCGAGCCCCCATCGAACTGGGTAAGGCAGAGTGGATCGACAGAGAAGGCGGCATTGCACTGTTTGCCGTGGGCAGCATGGTGAAGACCGCGGAGGAAGTACAGAAGCTTCTGCAGGAAAAAGGCTACAAGGCAAGTATTATCAACGCCAGATTTATCAAGCCCATCGACGAGGAAGCGGTACTTTCGGCCTGTGAGGATCACGAAATGATCGTGACCATGGAAGAGAATGTCTTAAGCGGGGGCTTCGGAGAGAAAGTCCTGACCTGTTTAAATGATCATGAGAAGCAGATCAAATGTGTCATGTTCACGATTCCGGATGCCTATGTGGAGCATGGCAATGTAGAACTTTTGAAAAAAGAAATCGGACTGGATGCGGAAAGCATCACGGAAAAGATACTGGAAAAGTTATAAGAGTTATAGGAGATTTATATGAAAGAACGACTGGATGTGATCCTGGTAGAGCAGGGATATGCCCCTTCCAGAGAAAAGGCAAAAGCCATCATAATGTCCGGCAATGTCTATGTCAACGGGCAGAAGGAGGACAAGGCCGGTACCGGATTCGATGTCAGCAAGATCAAGCTGGAAGTCAGGGATCATACCATGAAGTATGTCAGCCGCGGCGGACTGAAGCTGGAAAAGGCAATGGAGCAATGGGGCTTTCTGCTGGACGGGATGATCTGCATGGATATCGGAGCATCCACCGGAGGCTTTACGGATTGCATGCTCCAGAACGGAGCTGCGAAAGTGTATTCCGTGGATGTGGGACAAGGACAGTTAGCCTGGAAACTGCGCAATGACGAGCGGGTGGTATGCATGGAACAGACCAATTTCCGCTACGTGACACCGGAAGATATCCCGGATGCGCTGGATTTCGCCAGTGTGGATGTGTCCTTCATTTCCCTGACCAAGATTCTGATTCCGGCGAGAAATCTGTTAAAGACCGGTGGCCAGATGGTATGCCTGATCAAGCCCCAGTTCGAAGCCGGAAGAGGCAAGGTGGGGAAAAACGGTGTGGTGAGAGAACCCCAGATCCACGAAGAGGTGATCCGTAAGATCATCGATTATGCGGAAAGTATCGGTTTCGAAGTGCTGCATCTGGAATATTCCCCCATCAAAGGACCGGAAGGCAATATCGAATATCTGCTGCATATCCGTAAACCGGAAGGAATCTCCGAAGAAAAGCTTTCGCTGACGGAGCATGAAGCGGAGAGTGCCTTACAGACCATCGTAGAGGAAAAGACTGGATTGTCCTATACGCCGGAGTGGGATGCCGTGGTCAAAGGCATCGTAGATAATTCTCATATGCTGTAACAGACAAGGAGTACAGGAAGCTATGAAGCATTTTCTGATATATACCAATAAGCATAAGGATAAAGAACTTACGACCACAAAACAAATCCAGAATTATCTGGAATGCAAGGGCTGTACCGTGAAGCTGAAAGTCAAGGAGTCCGACTGGAAAGCGGAGGCGGATTCCTTGGCGGAAGAGGAAGCAACGGATATTCCGTTAGATATAGACTGCATGATCGTATTAGGCGGTGATGGCACAGTATTGCAGGCTGCCAGAGAGACCAAGAAGATTCTGGTGCCCATCATCGGTGTGAATCTGGGAACCGTAGGCTATATGACGGAGATCGAACCCTCCGGACTGGAAGAGGCTCTGGATCGTCTGATCCGGGATGATTATAAGAAGGAACGCCGGATGATGCTGAACGGTAAAGTCTGCGGCGCGGACGGAACCGTATCGGAGGGCTGGGCACTGAATGATATCGTCATTTCCCGAAGCGGCTCCTTACAGATCATAGAATTCAATATCTATGTCAACGGGCAGCTTCTGAACCATTACAAGGCGGACGGAATGATTGTGACCACTCCCACAGGATCCACGGGATACAATCTGTCGGCGGGAGGCCCGTTGGTGGAGCCCAAGGCGAAGCTGATCACCCTGACACCGATCTGTCCCCACAGCCTGAATCAGAGAAGCATTATATTGTCTCCGGAGGATGAGATCATCATAGAGATTCCGGCAGGCAGAGAGGGCAAGAGCCAGACCGTGGAGGCCAATTATGACGGCAGCCACAAGGTGACCATGTGTACCGGGGACCGGATCCGTATCGTGCAGTCCGAGAAGATCACGGAATTCATCCAGTTGAATCAGGTGAGCTTTTTAGACGTGCTGCATCGGAAAATGAGAGATTCCTGACGAGTTGTTTGTTGTGAGAAAGGCATGAGGCCAAGATGAAGAAAACAAGACATCGCAAGATCGTGGAGATCATAGAAAAAAGAGATGTGGAGACCCAGGAGGAGCTGGCTGGCTACTTAAAGGAAGCGGGATTTGCCGTGACCCAGGCCACGGTGTCCAGGGACATTCGGGAACTGAAGCTGTCCAAGGTGCCCACCGGTGGCGGCAAACAGAAATATGTCATTTTAAAACAGGATGACAGTCATATGGGAGATAAGTATATCCGCGTTCTCAGAGACGGTTTTATTTCCATGGATATGGCACAGAATATTCTGGTGATCAAGACGGTATCCGGCATGGCCATGGCAGTGGCGGCAGCACTGGATGCCCTGAAATTCTCCGAAGTGGTGGGCTGTATCGCCGGTGATGATACCATCATGGTGGCGGTACGGACCGTGGAGGATACCCAGATCCTTATGGACAAGATCCATCTGATGATTGAAAGATAAGACAGGGGGAAATACATGCTTCGTAGTTTACACGTGAAAAATCTGGCTCTCATCCGGGAGACAGAGGTAGAGTTCGGAGAAGGACTGAATATACTGACAGGAGAGACCGGTGCGGGTAAATCCCTGCTGATCGGATCGGTGAATCTGGCATTGGGAGGAAAGTTCGAGAAGGACATGCTCAGACGGGGAGAAGAGAGCGGTCTGGTGGAACTGGTCTTCGACTGTGAGGAAGAGAGACTGGCGGAGAAATTAAAAAGCATGGATCTGGAGCCTTCGGAGGATGGCACAGTGATCTTAAGCAGAAAGCTTTCCTCCGGGAAAAGTATTTGTCGTATCAACGGGGAGACCGTGACGGCGAAGCAGGTAAAGGAGCTTTCCGAGCTGCTGATCGACATTCACGGACAACACGAGCACCAGTCCCTGTTAAATAAGAAAAAGCACATGGAGATTCTGGATGCCTATGCGGGAGCGGAATTTGCGGAGTGTGCGGGACGGGTGGCTGCGCTTTACCATGAATGTGCTGCTCTGGAGAAAAGAATTGCCGAGGAAACACTGGATGATGCTTCCAGAGGCAGGGAACAGTCTCTGGCGGAGTTTGAACAGAGAGAGATCGCAGATGCTTCCTTACGGCCCGGGGAGGATGAGGAACTGGAGCAGGCATACCGCAAAATGTCCAACAGCCGCAAGATCGCAGAAAGTCTGGCGGAAAGCTATCGCCTCAGCGGAAACGATGCGGAGGACGGCGCCGGGAATTCCTTAAGCAGAGCCCTTCGGGCACTGCGCAGCGTGACCATGTATGATCCTGCACTGGAACAGATGGAGCAGCAGCTGGCAGAGGTGGAAAGCCTTCTGTCGGATTACAACCATGATGTTTCCGAATATATGTCGGATCTGGAATTTGACGAAGAGGACTTCCGCAGCACCGAAGAGCGCCTGAACACCATCAATCATCTGAAGGGAAAATACGGCAATTCCATCGAAGAGATCCTGCAATACAAAGAGGAAAAGGAAGCCTATCTGGAAAAGCTGGCGGATTATGATGCCTATATGCAGAAGCTGAATGCGGAGTGGAAGGAGAAACAGGAACTGTTAAAAACAGCCTGTGAGGAGCTGTCCGAAATCCGCAGGAAGAATGCGGCAGTACTGACACAGAAGCTGAAGGATGCCCTGATCAATTTGAATTTCCTGACGGTGGAGTTTGACATCGCGGTCAGACCCGGTCAGGCGGTCACGGCAAAGGGCTATGACGATGTGGAATTTCTGATCTCCACCAACCCCGGAGAAAGCCTGAAACCCTTAAGCCAGGTGGCCAGCGGCGGTGAACTGTCCCGTGTCATGTTAGCCATTAAGACAGTGCTGGCGGGACGGGATGAGATCGATACTCTGATCTTCGATGAGATCGACACCGGTATCAGCGGCAGAACGGCATGGAAGGTAGCGGAGCAGTTGAGTGTTCTGGCAGGAGCCCATCAGGTCATCTGCATCACCCACCTGCCCCAGATCGCGGCTATGGCGGATGTGCATTTCGTTATCGAGAAGAGCAGTACCGATGACATGACCATCACGGATATTCATAAAGTGGCTGCGGAGGAAAGTCTGGCGGAGCTGGCAAGACTTCTGGGCAGTGATGCGCTCACCGAGGCGGCACTCTCTAATGCAAAAGAAATGAAAGAACAGGCAAACGGGTTTAAAGAAGCCCGATAAGGGAAATGCTATAGGGAAAGACGAAAAAAAGGATGAAGAATGACTTCATCCTTTTCTTTTGTGCAAATTCAACCAAAATAAATCATCATATTTGTGAATAAAATTGATTGATTTTGACTGAATGTGAAGATATAATAACATCATAAGAACACGAAAGGCAACAGACAGGAGGGATTTCAATGATTTGTACTGTGACATTCAATCCGTCACTGGATTACATCGTATCCGTGGATGACTTTCAGTTGGGAATGACGAACAGAACCTCATCAGAGCTGATTCTTCCGGGAGGAAAGGGAATCAATGTCTCCATTGTCCTGAAGAATCTGGGACTGGATTCCACGGCACTTGGATATGCGGCGGGATTCACCGGAGAGGAACTGATCCGGAGATTGAACGAATTTGGCGTAAATGCTGACTTCATCAAAATCGATCACGGAATGACCAGAATCAATCTGAAATTAAAGAGTATCGACGGAACAGAGATCAACGGCTGTGGACCGGATATTGATGCAAAGGCGCTGGAACAACTGATGGAGAAGATTGACCGACTGGGCGAAGGAGATGTTCTGGTGCTGGCGGGCAGCATCCCTTACACCATGCCGGATGACATGTACCAGAGAATCCTTGAAAGGATTCAGGGCAGAGGAGTACTGACGGTGGTAGATGCCACCAGAGATCTGTTAGTCAAGGTACTACCGTATCATCCGTTCCTGGTAAAGCCCAACAATCATGAGCTGGGAGATATCTTCGGCGTGAAGCTCTCCACCAGAGGGGAAGTCATTCCTTACGGTAAGAAGTTACAGGAGATGGGAGCACAGAACGTACTGATCTCCATGGCAGGCGAAGGAGCCGTGCTGATCGCGGCGGACGGACAGTGTCTGGAAGCACCGGCACCGAAGGGAACACTGGTCAACGGTGTGGGCGCGGGAGATTCCATGGTAGCGGGTTTCCTCACCGGATGGATGGAAGAGAAGGATTACGCTCACGCATTCTGTATGGGAATCGCAGCGGGAAGCGCCAGTGCTTTCTCAGAGAATCTGGCCACCAGAGAAGAAGTTCTACAGGTATTGAAACAGGTAAAATAACGGCAAAGTAAACAGAAAGTGTAAATGAAAAAGTAAAAGAAAAAAGTATAAGAGAGGATGGGTTACAACATGAGAATTACGGATTTACTGGACAAAAGAAGTATTTCCCTGGATGCAGCTCCGGCAGATAAGAAGGCAACGCTGGATATGGCAGTGGAACTGATGGCAAAGAGCGGAAAGCTGGCGGATGTGGAGCAGTACCGTGCACAGGTCTATGCCAGAGAGGAAGAGAGCACCACGGGAATCGGCGAAGGCATTGCAATTCCCCACGGAAAATGTGATGCGGTGAAGGCTCCCGGACTGGCAGCCATGGTGATCAAAAAAGGTGTGGATTATGATTCCCTGGACGGCGAACCGGTGACACTTCTGTTCCTGATCGCAGCACCCAATACCAAAGATAACGTACATCTGGATGTATTGAGCAAACTGTCCGTCATGCTGATGGATGAGAACTTTACAAAATCGTTGAGAGACGCAAAAAGCGTGGACGAATTCTTACAGATCATTGATGCGGCGGATGAGAGTGCCAAGAGTATCGACGACAGATTAAGTGATACGGGCATTACCACCGAAGAGAAAAAGAGCTTCAAGCTTCTGGCTGTGACCTCCTGTCCCACCGGAATCGCTCATACCTACATGGCGGCAGAAGCTCTGGAGAAGGCGGCGAAAGCAGCAGACTGTCAGATCAAGATCGAGACCAGAGGTTCCGCCGGGGCCAAGAATGTACTCACCGCGGAAGAGATCGCCGCAGCGGACTGTATCATCGTGGCGGCCGATGCCAAGGTACCCATGGACCGCTTTGACGGCAAGAAGGTCATCAGCTGTCAGGTGTCTGATGGTATCAGCAAGGCAGACCAGCTGGTAAAACAGGCAGTAAGCGGCAAGGTGGAAGTGTTCCACGGAGAAAGCGGTGAAGCGAAGGCAGCCGTGACCGGCAAGGAGAGTGCTGCACACAAGATCTATACCCAGCTGATGAATGGTGTATCCCACATGCTTCCCTTCGTCGTAGGCGGCGGTATCCTGATCGCCATTGCCTTCCTGATCGACGGCCTGAGCATTGACATCAATGCACTTCCGGCAGACCAGAGAGGGAACTTCGGTACCATCACTCCCGTAGCGGCAATGTTCAAAAATATCGGCGGCGTGGCTTTTGGCCTGATGCTTCCGGTACTGGCGGGCTTCATCGGAATGGCTATCGGCGACAGACCGGCACTGGCTCTTGGCTTTGTGGGCGGCATGATGGCAGCAAACGGCAAGTCCGGATTCCTGGGTGCACTGGTAGCAGGGTTCTTAGCCGGTTATCTGATCCTCGGTCTTCGCAAGATCTGTGACAAGCTTCCCGATGCCATCGAGAAACTGGCACCGGTACTGATCTACCCGGTAGTAGGTATTCTGATCATGGGACTGGCAATGAACTTTGTGGTGGAACCGATCATGGGAGGTATCAATACCGGACTGAATAATTTCTTAAGCGGCATGGGCGATTCCAGCAGAATCGTGCTGGGACTGATTCTCGGCGGCATGATGGCCATTGATATGGGCGGCCCCTTCAACAAGGCAGCTTATGTATTCGGAACCGCAGCCATCACCGCAGGCAACTACGATATTATGGCAGCCGTTATGATCGGAGGTATGACTCCTCCCTGCGCCATTGCACTGGCAACCCTGTTATTCAAGAACAAGTTCACCAAGGAAGAAAGAGATGCAGGTCCTACCAACTTCATCATGGGTCTGGCCTTCATCACAGAAGGTGCGATTCCCTTCGCAGCATCCGATCCTCTGCATGTACTTCCTTCCTGCATCATCGGTTCCGCACTGGCAGGTGCCCTTTCCATGGCATTCCACTGCACACTGATGGCTCCTCACGGCGGAATCTTCGTATTCCCTGTGGTGGGAAATGCATTGATGTATCTGGTAGCACTGGTGGCAGGTACGGTCGTATCCGCACTGCTGTTGGGTGTATTGAAGAAAAAAGCAGCTTAAGGCAAAAAGAATAAGATCATAAAACCTAAAATCATAGAAAACAGAAATCGGAAAGGAGAAAAAAACAATGAAAGAATTCAAATATGTTATCACAGATCCCGAAGGTATCCACGCACGTCCCGCAGGAGAGCTGGTAAAAGCAGCCAAGGAATTTAACAGCAGCATTACCCTGACCAAGGCCGGCAAGACCGGAGACTGCAAGAGAATCTTCGGTATCATGGGTCTGGCTGTCAAGGCCGGCAACGAGATCACCCTGACCTTCGATGGTGAGGATGAGGAAGCAGCTTATGTGGCAGTAACCGAATTTGTAAAAGCAAATCTCTAAAGTAATGAGCCCGGGCTCATTAGCGAACGCAGAGTGCGATAGCACGAATTCGTGAGCTTATGGCAGAGAATAACTATCGTCAGGAGAGGAGAAAAGTCATGGAAGTCTACCAGGGAAAGAGCGTATTTGGCGGAATTGCCATCGGCAGGATCAGTGTTCATAAAAAGGACGAACAGCAGGTAAAACGTATCAAGATCGAAGATCCCGACCGGGAGATCGAACGTTACAGACAGGCGAAGCAAACGGCCATGGAGCAGCTGCAGGGTCTGTACCAGAAGGCATTAAAGGAAGTGGGCGAAGCCAACGCCGCCATTTTCGAGATCCATCAGATGATGCTGGAAGATGATGATTACAACGAATCCATTGAAAATATCATTCGTATGCAGCAGGTGAATGCGGAGTATGCCGTGGCTTCCACAGGGGATAATTTTGCACAGATGTTCGCATCCATGGAAGATGATTATATGAGAGCCAGATCCGCGGATGTCAAGGACATCTCCGAGAGGGTCTTAAGCGTACTGGGGGGCAGAGCCTCCGGCATGGTGGCCTCGGAAGAACCTGTGATTATCGTGGCAGATGACCTGGCTCCCTCCGAGACGGTTCAGCTGAATAAGGACCTGGTACTGTCCTTTGTGACGGTACACGGCTCCGTGAATTCCCATACGGCGATCCTGGCCCGCACCATGAGCATCCCGGCCCTGATCGGCACTGACATTCCTCTGACGGATGACATCGACGGAAAGCTTGGTATCGTGGACGGACGAAACGGCTGCATCTATGTAGAGCCCGACGAAGAGACTCTTGGCAGAATGCAGCAGTTAAAGCAGGAGGAGCAGGAGAAAAAGGAACTGCTCCAGACCTTAAAGGGACGTGAAAATATCACTATTGACGGTAAGAAGATCATGCTCTATGCTAATATTGGCAACAGCAAGGATCTGGCAGCCGTATTGCAGAACGATGCCGGTGGTATCGGACTGTTCCGCAGTGAGTTTTTATATCTGGAGAGAGAGACCTTCCCCACCGAGGAAGAACAGTTCCAGATTTACCGTACCGTGGCGGAGACCATGGCGGGCAAGCCCGTGATCATCCGCACACTGGATATCGGTGCGGATAAAAAGTGCGATTATTTCGAGATGGAACCGGAGGAGAATCCGGCCATGGGGTGCCGCGCCATCCGTATCTGCCTGACCAGACCGGAGATCTTCAAGACACAGCTCCGTGCACTGTTCCGCGCCAGTGCTTTCGGCAATATTTCCATTATGTATCCCATGATCATCAGTCTGGATGAAGTACACCGGATCAAAGAGATCGTGGCCGAAGTCAAGCAGGAACTGACCGAACAGGGAGTGGCTTTCGGAGAGCCGAAGCAGGGTATTATGATCGAGACCCCGGCCGCTGTTATGATGAGTGAGGAACTGGCGAAGGAAGTGGATTTCTTCAGTATCGGTACCAACGATCTGACCCAGTATACGCTGGCCATCGACAGGCAGAATCCCAAGCTGGATGCTTTTTACGATCCCCATCACCCGGCAGTACTGCGTATGATAAGGATGGTTGTGGAGAATGCACACAAGGCAGGTATCTGGGCAGGTATCTGCGGAGAACTGGGTGCGGACACGACGCTGACCAGACAGTTCCTTGCCATGGGTGTGGATGAATTATCCATGTCTCCCGGAAGCATTCTTCCTGTCCGGAAGATCGTACTGGAGACAGATGTGACAAAGGAAAGAGAAAATAGTAAGGTATGCTGACAGAACAACGCTATGACATCATTTTGAAATTATTGGAAGAGAAGAACAGCATTACCGTGGCGGAGGTAAAGGAACTGTTAAATACCTCCGAATCCACGGTACGCCGTGACATCACGGCACTGCACAATGCCGGGAAACTGGTCAAAGTCTTCGGAGGAGCCGTGGCAAGGGATCGTACCATTGCCACTCATGAACCCACCGTGGAGCAGAAGGCAGCGGTCAATGTGGAGGCGAAACAACTGGTGGCGGCCAGAGCGGCGGCACTGATCCAGCCTGAGGATTTTGTCTACCTGGATGCCGGAACCACGACGGCGTGCATGCTTTCTTTTCTGACGGAAAAAGGAGCGACTTTCGTGACCAATGCGGTAGCCCATGCCAGGACACTGGCGGGGGCAGGTTTTCGCGTCTATCTGGTGGGCGGAGAGCTGAAGGGTTCCACGGAGGCTGTGGTAGGCAATCAGGCACTGATGAATCTGCAGAGCTATCATTTTACCAAAGGTTTTTTCGGGACCAATGGCATCAGCAGACAAAGCGGCCTGACGACACCGGATATGAATGAAGCTATGGTGAAGAAGACGGCCATGGGACAATGCAGGGAATGCTTTATCCTGGCGGATCATTCCAAATTCGGTGAGGTCAGCTCCGTGACTTTCGGCGCGTTCCAGAGCGGGACGATCCTTACGGACAGCTGCCCGGAGGAGTACAAAAACAGCCACAATGTGGTCATATGTGGATAAACTGGAGAAAACTGTAAACGGTAATTCCCTATGATCTCAGGTTAAAAATAAGAATGCGACGTACACTATACCCTATACAGAGGCAGTAAAGGCAGCGGGGGAATGTGTATGAAGCTATGGATCACAGAAACGGAAAAAGTAAAAAGGCAGGCAGGAGAAGAAGCAGTAGTCATTTTGCAGCACTGGAAGCAGAAGGTGCGCAGGCTGCGAATCTACCGGGCCTGCCTTTGTGTTGCACTGATGCTGGCGGGGATGGGACTTATGGGGTATGGCTATTATCTCATAGACAGCAGTATCCCTTCGGTCATTCATGTGAGAGCGGAATCAGAGGAGGCTCTGGAACTGGACATCCCGGCAAAAGGTGAGATCTTAAGCGTCAGCGAACAGGGGAACAGTAATATCCCTAAAGGGGCCGTGAATGTGGATCTGAGCCGCCCTGTGACCATGAAGACCGGCAATGCGGATGAGCTTCTGATGCAGGTGAAACTGTTTGGAATCCTGCCGATGAAACAGGTGGGCATCCGGGTGATCGAGGACCAGGAGCTGATTCCGGTGGGAGTCCCTATCGGCATCTATGTCAAGACCGAGGGAGTGCTGGTGGTGGGAACCGGGGAATTTCAGGCCCTAAACGGAGGAAAAGTATCGCCGGCAGAGCATATTTTGAAGAGCGGCGATTATGTGATGAAACTAAACGGCACTGCGGTCACCAAAAAGGACGAGCTGATCTCACGGATCGAAAACAGCGACGGCGGGGAGCAGATCCTGACCATCCGGCGAGGCGACGAAAGCTTCGATGTGAAGATCCGGCCGGTGCGGGATCAGACCGGGAAATATAAGCTCGGTGTCTGGGTCCGGGACAACGCCCAGGGCGTGGGAACCATGACCTATATTGACAGTCAGGGCAATTTCGGAGCGTTGGGGCATGGCATCAACGATGTGGATACCAGCACCCTGATGGAAATGAATGACGGAACCCTTTATCAGACGGAGATCATTTCGATCCAGAAGGGGACCGCCGGACATCCGGGAGAAATGACGGGGATGATCGTCTATTCCGATGACCGGATTCTGGGGGATATTACCAGCAACAGCGTCCGGGGAATCTTCGGCAGATGCAATAGCAAAGCACTGGCACTGGGAACGGAAGAGGCACTGCCTATCGGCCTGAAACAGGAGATCGAAAAAGGTCCGGCCAGGATCCTGTGTACTGTGGACGGTACTACCAGATATTACGATATAGAGATCACGGAGCTTCATCTGGACCACGATAATGTGAACCGGGGGATCGAACTGAAAGTCACGGATCCGGAACTGATAGCCCTTACCGGGGGAATCGTCCAGGGAATGAGCGGTGCTCCCATCATACAGGACGGAAAAATTGTAGGAGCCGTCACTCACGTCCTTGTGCAGGACAGCACCAGAGGGTATGGGATTTTCATTGAAAATATGCTGGAACACTGAGTCCCGGTTACATTTTATTTGAGTCAAAGGTTGAAATCTGTTATACTGATTCTTGATATGACAGGAAAAGCACCGGGAGAAACTATATGAACATACAACAGCGGAACAATCTGACGACGCTCTGTTACATTGAGCGGGATGGGAAGTACCTGATGCTTCACCGGGTGAAGAAGGAAAACGACATTAACAAGGACAAATGGATCGGCGTGGGCGGGCATTTCGAAGCGGGCGAAAGCCCGGAGGACTGTGTGCTCCGGGAAGTGAAGGAAGAGACCGGGTATACCCTGACTTCCTACCGTTTCCGGGGACTTATTACCTTTTTGTATCAGGGAATCTGTGAATACATGTGTCTCTATACGGCAGACGGATTTACCGGGGAGCCTTTAGAATGCGACGAAGGAACGTTGGAATGGGTGGAGATCGACAAGGTAGAAGAACTGGATCTCTGGGAAGGGGATAAGATATTCTTCCGGCTTCTTAAGGAGAATCGTCCTTTTTTCTCTTTAAAGCTATCCTATGAGGAGAACGGTGTCCTTTTAGAGGCGGTACTGGACGGAGAACCGATAGAAACAGCAGGGAACGGAAATACGCCGGAGGCGGAAGGCAGGACAGTAGATTGACTTTTTCGGAATTTGTACAGAACTACCACATCCAGTTAAACAAACAGCAGATGCAGGCGGTACAGGCCACGGAAGGTCCGGTGCTGCTCCTTGCGGTTCCCGGCAGCGGCAAGACTACGGTGTTGGTCAGCAGACTGGGATATATGATCTATTGCCTGGGAATCCGTCCGGAAGAGATCCTGACAGTGACCTATACCGTGGCGGCCACGAACGATATGCGCAGACGATTTGCGGGGATGTTTGGAGAGGCGGATGCAGGGCGGCTGGAGTTTCGTACCATTAACGGGATCTCCCAGAAGGTACTGCATTATTTTGCTTATCGTACCGGCAAAACACCGTTTCAGGTGGCAGACAGGGAGACCTCCGTGGTCATCAGACAGTCATTTCTGGAAGTGACGGGAAAGTATGCTACGGAGAATGACATCAAAGAGACCCAGCTGGATATAACTTATGCGAAAAATATGCGCCTGACGCCGGAAGAGATCCGGAATATGGATACAGAAGTAGAGAAGTTCCCGGAAATCTTCCGGGTCTATAATGCAAAACTGAAACAGATGCAGATGATCGATTATGACGACCAGATGATCTATGCGCTGCGGATCCTGGAACAGTATCCGGAGGTACTTGCACATTTCAGGGAACAATACCGGTATTTTTGTGTGGATGAGGCACAGGATACTTCGAAAATACAGCATGATATGATCGATTTGTTAGCAGCGCAGAGCAGGAATCTGTTCATGGTGGGGGATGAGGATCAGAGTATCTACGGATTCCGGGCGGCATACCCCCAGGCCCTGGTTTCCTTTGAGGACAGACACCCGGGAGCGAGACTGCTTCTTATGGAGACCAATTACCGCAGCAGACAGGAGATCGTCCGGGCGGCGGATGCCCTGATAAGACGGAATAAAAACAGGCATCCCAAGAAAATGGTTCCGGCAAGGGCGGCCGGCGGTTGTGTCACAGAGATCAAGGCAGTGTCCAGACAGGGACAATACAATTACCTGCTAAAGGTAGCGCAGGACTGTGAACAGGAGACGGCGGTACTGTACCGGAATAACGAAAGTGCACTTCCCATCATTGATCTTCTGGAGCGAAAGGGACTGTCCTATCGGGTGAAAAATTCGGATATGACTTTTTTCTCCCACCCGGTGGTAAACGACATCTGTGATTTTATTCAGCTGTCTCTGGATCCCTGGGATGGGGAGACATTTCTTAGGATCTATTATAAAATGGGTGCCGGTATCAGCAAAAAAGCGGCCATGGAGGCTGTGGATGCCAACACCAGACGACTGACACTGTTAGATACGGTGGCGGAGATGGACGGAGTATCCGTCTACACCAGAAAACAGTGCAAGGCACTGGCAACTCATCTGGACAATATGCGGTACGAGTCGGCGGGAAAAGCCATCTACCGGATCCTGAACTATATGGGGTATCAGGAATACATGGATACTCACGGACTGGACAGCGGCAAGGCGGAGATCTTAAAGGCGCTGGGAGATCAGGAGAACAGCCTGTTTGATTTTCCGGCGAGGTTACAGAAATTACAGGAGATGATGAGAGAGGGCTGCGGCGATCCAAAGAGTCTCTTTGTTCTTTCCACGATCCATTCCAGCAAGGGGCTGGAATACACCAGAGTGTATCTGGCGGATATGCTGGCGGGAGTGATCCCTTCCCAGATTCCGGGGAGGGGGTGTAAGCCGGATTCCCCGGAGGTGAATGCCTACGAGGAAGAAAGAAGACTTTATTATGTGGGAATGACGAGAGCAAAGGAACAACTGTACATATTTACCTTTGGGCCGAATCTGACCTCCGCTTTTTCCGGAGAAGTGTTTGATAAGCCCTCAAATGCCATAAGAAAGACGGGGACGGCTGTCGGAACCGGAGGTTTTCTGCGAAAGACACCGGATCAAAAGAAGCAGAAGCTGCCGCCCCGGGAGGTGGAGGTTTGTATCACAGCCTGCGCACCCGGCAGGGAAGTCCTGCATCAGAAATACGGAACCGGCAGAATCGTCTCGGTCTCCGCTGACGGCATTGCCCAGATTCTGTTTGCAGGGGAAAACAGTAACCGAAAGATTTCTCTTCCCATTGCTTTTGCGGGGAAGATACTTACCTTAAAATAATACACACCGGAGAGGAAAAGCTATGTATACAATCGTAGTGGCAGATGACGAAGAAGAATTACGCAGGGCAATTATAAGGAAGATTGACTGGGAAAGCATCGGTTTTCAGGTTGTGGGAGAGGCGGAGAACGGCATCGAAGCACTGGAACTGGTGGAACGGATGGAACCGGATCTGCTGTTGACGGATATCCGGATGCCCTTTGTGTCCGGAATCGAACTGGCCAGACAGGTCAGAGAAGTCCGGCCTACCACCCAGATCGCCTTCTTAAGCGGTTTCGATGAATTTTCCTATGCCCAGCAGGCCATTCAGTATAATATCATCAGCTATATGTTAAAGCCGATCACCATGGCGGATCTGACGGAAGAACTGAAAAAGATAAAGCTTAAGATTGACGGGATCTTTGCGGAATTTGATGCCAGAAAACATGACAACCCGGATCTGCAGCAGTTTTTCCTGCCACTTCTGCTGGATGATTATGTGAGCTATGAAGGGGACGAGAGGGAAGAACAGCTGACAGAGCAGGCGATCCGCAGCGGCTTTCTGAAGAATCACAACAATGCCTTTCAGTATGCGGTGCTGGCCATCACGGTGGAGGATACCGAAGGGCAGAACCGCACGCGGCCGGAACTGGTACATTCCGTAGATATGATCCTGCAAAAATATATGAAGCATTATACTTTTGCCATGGATGGCAGGCTTGTGGCGGTGCTGGCGGCTACCACAGCCACCTTCGACCGGTATCTGCATATTGCAGTGGGAGAACTGGTACAGAGTACGGAACGTATTCTGAAAATGCATTGCCACATCGGTGTCAGCCGTATCAGAGAGCATCTGGGAGAATGCCATGAGGCCTACAGAGGAGCCATGAGCGCGCTGGGATATTGTACCCCGGGAGAGAGCGGCATTCATTACATTGCGGATGAAGAGCGGGACAACACCATGGACATGGAACTGGCGGCAGAATGTGTCACCCAGATGGAAACCCTGATCCGCAGCGGTTCCAGAGAGGAACTGGAGAATTTCCTGAAAGAGGTATTCGGCAGGCTGGAGATACAGCAGGATGCTGCCTTAAAATGCAAATTCCTGATATTTCGGATGTCCTCGGCTTTGATCCGTATCGCTTATACGGTGACGGAAGACGCAGCTCTGTTCCAGCGTTTTGCCATGCTGGAAGGGCCGGTAAGGGAATCCAGGGACCGCTTCACGGAGCTGTGTCTGGAGGTCTGGGAACTGATCAATGCGGGCAAGAAAAAGAGCAGCCAGATCCTGTGTGAAAAGGCCATGCAGATCATTGACAAAGAGTACGGAGATCCGTCCCTGTCTCTGGTAGGTGTCAGCAACAGCATCCATGTAAGCCCTAATTACCTCAGTACACTGATCAAAAAAGAGACCGGAGCAAGCTTTGTGGACCTGCTGACGAAAAAGAGGATCGAGACGGCAAGGGAACTGGTGCTGGGCAGTTCCATGAAGATGCGCGAGATCGCAGAGCGGTGCGGCTACAGCGATCAGCATTATTTCAGCTACTGCTTTAAAAAGTACTGCGGCGTATCTCCCAATGCCATGCGACAGGAGAAAGAATAAGATATGAAAAAAAGAAAGACATCCCTTTCCTTTATCATTACAATACTGGTGGTCGGGCTGGTTACCCTATTCCTGTTATGGTCCACTTTTTTCTTTTTATCTCTTTACGTTGACGGAATGAAACAGGCAGCACAGACCAGCAGCGAACAGGCGGTGACCCAGGCTTCCAATGCGATCTCCAACTATATCGGGGATATGCAGGAGATCATGAGCCTGATCGAACAGAATCTGACGAAGAACGGAGGAAATACCGATCAGACGCTGGAGACTCTTTGCAGCGTCCGCTCGGATCTGGTGGCTGTCTACATTTATGACGAACAGGGAAAACTTGTAAATTCCCATACGGGGACTCACACATTGAAGGAACATTATCTGAAAGATCTGTCTTATATAGCACTGGATTCCTACAATCCGGGAGTGCTTTATCTGTCGGAACCCCATGTGGAATCCCTGCTGCAGGACTATTATCCCTGGGTGGTATCGGTGCTGCAGGAGATTCCGGGGACAAATGGACAGAAGCTTCGGGTGGTCATTGATATCCGTTTTTCCAAAATATCGGATTATGTGGACAATGTGGGAATCGGACAGCACGGCTATTGCTTCATCACGGACAGTAACGGAGAGATGATCTATCATCCTCAACAGCAGCTTTTGTATTCGGGACTTAAGACGGAAGCTACGGAAGGACTGAACTTAAGCCATAACGGTTCCTTTGAGACCAAAGAACTGATCTGCAGCGTCCGGGAACTGGATAACTGTGACTGGAAGGTGGTGGGTGTCAGCTACATCAGTGAACTGGTGACGGCCAAAGAGATGGAACTGCTGGGAAACATCTGTGTCATGCTGGCGGTCATTCTGCTGACGACCATGGTGGTCAGCTTTCTGGTATCCAGACTGGTGACGAATCCGGCGCAGCGTCTCATCCGGGCTATGGAAGAGTTCGAGAGGGATGCGGCGGGATATGTCTACCAGCCCGTGGAAGGAACCTCGGAGATCGAGGCCCTGTCTCAGTCTTACGAACATATGGTAAGAAAGATCCAGAAGCTGATGAATCAGGTGCGTCAGGAGGAGATATCCCTGCGCAAAACGGAACTGAAGGCATTGCAGGCACAGATCAATCCCCACTTTTTATACAATACGCTGGATGCTATCGGGTGGCTCTGCGAGGAGGAGCGGTGTCAGGATGCGGTGGAGATGGTCAATGCTCTGGCAAAGCTGTTCCGTATCAGTATCAGCAAGGGACATGAACTGATCACCATTGAAAAAGAAGTGGAACATGCCGGAAGCTATCTGAAGATCCAGAATTTTCGTTATAAAAATCAGTTTTCGTATGAATTTCAGGTGGAGGAGGACTGTCTGAAATATTACTGTAACAAGATCACCTTACAGCCCATCATCGAAAATGCCATCTATCACGGACTGGACCGCATGGTGGATGAGGGACATATCCTGATAAGGATCTACAGCGAGGGAGAAGATGTGATCTTCAGGGTAGAGGATAACGGTGTCGGCATGTCCGAGGAACAGTGCCGGTCGATTCTCCACAAGGAGCCGGGAGACAATTCCGGCATCGGCATAAAGAATGTCAATGACAGGATCAAGATTTACTTCGGAAAAGAGTACGGCCTTTCCATAGAAAGCGAACTGGACGAGGGAACCATCGTGATCATAAGGATGCCGAAGGTGGAAGAAAATGTAGCGGCAGGATGGGAGAAAGTATGAAAAAATACAAAATGAAAAAATTACTGTCCCTGCTGCTTGTGGGAATCCTGCTGCTTACAGGCATGAGCGGCTGTGGAAAAGGAGCGGAGACGGAGAAGACCCGGGTGACGTTCATTGTAAAATCCACGAAGAGTGCCTTTTGGAAAAGTGTTTTTGCCGGTGCCCGGGCAGCGGCCACGGAATACAATCTGAATGTGACCTTTAACGGCCCGGAATCAGAAGAGGATTATGAGACACAGAACGAAATGGTGCGGCAGGCTATGGAGGACGGGGTGGATGTGATCGTATTCTCCGCGGTGGATTACAATGCCAATGCGGAAATTATAGATCAGGCAGCCCAGAGAGGAATTAAAATTGTCGTTATCGACAGCGACGTCAACAGCAGCATGGTAAGCTGCCGCATCGGAACGAACAATCTGCAGGCGGGAATACAGGCAGCGGAAGCAGCTCTGGCGACGGAGGAAGACGAACTGTATATCGGTATCGTGAATTATGATATCAATTCCGCCAACGGACAACAGCGGGAACTGGGATTCCGCCAGACAGTGGAGCAGGATCCGAGAGTTAAAAATATTACTACCATCAATGTCCTGTCCACCACAGAGGATGCCAGAGTGGGAGCAAAAGAGATGCTTCTGTCGGATTCACGGATCAATGTGGTGGTGACCTTTAATGAATGGACCAGTCTCGGCGTGGGCTGGGCCATCCGGGATTTGGACCGGGGAGATCGGACCCAGGTGGTGGCATTTGATTCCAATGTGGTCTCTGTGGGAATGCTGGAGACCGGGGAGGTGGATGCACTGATCGTACAGAACCCCTATGCCATGGGGTATCTGGGAGTGGAGACGGCGGCGAATCTGTTGAATGGACAGGCCGGCGGCCCAGGCGTGATAGATACGGCCACCACCATCGTGACCAGAGAGAACATGTACGAGCGGGAAAGCCAGAAGATATTGTTCTCTTTTGAAGAAGAAGGATATTAGGAAATATGCGTATCCCGTTTGTGCGGTTTGAATATTCCATGTACAAAAAAATAGGATGAGATCACACAAAGCGTAAAAATATGTACAAAACATGAACGAAATGTGTACAGAATAGTATAATTTCTAACCCCGTGCGTAAGATTTTGCATATCTTTTTTGTACAAGATGCCATATAATTACCTCATCAAGAGATGAAACACATACAATTTCATCAAAACAAGGAGGTATTTCATATGAAAAAGTTCATGTCACTGCTGTTGGTCGGCATTATGATGCTCAGTCTCGTAGCGTGCGGAAAGAGCGGCGGAGGAAGCGGAGAGTTGAATGTAGGAGTATTCTACTACACCTACAGTGATACATACATTTCCAGCGTGCGTACCGCACTGGACAGTGCTCTTACCGAAGCAGGCATCAAGTTCCAGAACTATGACGGCAACAGTAACCAGACCACCCAGAACGAGCAGATCGATACCGCTATCGCACAGGGTACCAACCTTCTGATCGTCAACATCGTAACATCCGGTTCCGTAGACGCTTCCCAGGCCATCGTTGACAAGGCAAGCGCAGCAGGAATCCCTGTTATCTTCTTCAACCGTGCGGTAGAATCCGATGAGGATGAAGGTAAGGTATTAGGCAGCTATGACAAGTGTGCATTCGTTGGAACCGATGCTCCCGAAGCAGGTCATATGCAGGGTAAGATGGTTGGTCAGTATGTAGTAGACAACTTTGACAACATCGACTTAAACGGCGACGGCAAGATCAGCTATGCAATGTTCATGGGTCAGTTAGGTAACGTAGAAGCAATCTATCGTACCCAGTACGGCGTAGAAGATGCAGATGCAGTAATCACTGCAGCCGGTAAGCCCGCTCTGGAGTACTTCGATGCATCCAATACCGATAAGTATCAGGTTGACCAGGACGGTAACTGGTCCGCAACCGCAGCTAACAACTACATGACCACCAACCTGTCTCAGTACAATGAGTCCGCTGGCAACATGATCGAGCTGGTTATCTGCAACAACGACGGTATGGCTGAAGGTGTTATCTCCGCTCTGAATGACAAGGGCTACAACTTAGGCGATGGCAGCAGCACCACCATTCCTGTATTCGGCGTTGATGCAACTGACGCAGCAAAACAGCTGATCGCAGATGGCAAGATGACCGGTACCATCAAGCAGGATGCAGAAGGTATGGCAAACGGTATTGCTTACCTGGCTAAGAACATTCAGGCTGGCAAGGATCTGATGGCAGATACCAACAGCTTCAACATCTCTGAGAAGGTTAGCAACAAGATCTACATCCCTTACGCTACTTACACCGGAGAATGATCTGAATAACAAGTAAATAAAAGAAGCGGCTGCTGCATCTGGCAGCGGCCGCTCTTTATGTATAGGAGGATGCGTATGGGACAGGAAGTATTACTTCAGATGACAGACATATGCAAGGAATTCCCCGGCGTAAAGGCACTGGATCATGTATCCCTTACCGTAAAAAAAGGAACGGTACACGCGCTCATGGGAGAGAACGGCGCCGGTAAATCCACCTTAATGAAGTGTCTGTTCGGCATCTACAGTAAGGATGCAGGCAAGATCGAACTGGAAGGCAAGGAAGTCAATTTTAAAAATTCCAGAGAAGCACTGAATAATGGAGTGGCCATGGTTCATCAGGAACTGAACCAGGCACTGAAAAGAAATGTCATGGATAATATCTGGCTGGGCCGTTATCCCATGACAGCAGGTATTATGGTCAACGAGCATAAAATGCTGGAAGACACCAACAAGATTTTTGAAGAACTGGGGATCGCAGTAGACCCCAAGAGAATTATGAGTACGATGCCGGTATCACAAAGGCAGATGGTTGAGATCGCCAAGGCGGTATCCTATAACAGTAAGATCATTGTATTCGACGAACCTACTTCATCCCTGACGGAAGAAGAAGTGGAGCATCTGTTCAAGATCATCAACATGCTTCGGGACAGAGGATGCGGTATTATCTATATTTCTCATAAGATGGCGGAGATTCTGCGGATCGCAGATGAAGTCACCGTCATGCGTGACGGTACCTGGATCGCAACGGAGCCTGCACAGAACCTGACCACGGACAAAATCATCCGGCTGATGGTAGGCCGGGAACTGACCAACCAGTTCCCGCCCAAGACAAATAAGCCCGGAGAGGTGGCGTTGGAGGTAGAACACTTAAGCGCAAGATATTCCTTATTACAGGATGTGTCCTTTAAGGCACGAAAAGGTGAGATCGTAGGGCTGGCCGGATTGGACGGCAGCGGCAGAACGGAGACACTGGAGAATATCTTCGGTGTGGCCACCAGAAAAGACGGTGTGATCAAACTGGATGGCAAAGAGGTCAGAAACCGCAATGCCAGAGAATCCATTAAAAACGGTTTTGCACTTCTGACGGAGGAACGTCGTGCCACCGGTATCTTCGGAATTCTGAATATCCGGGAGAACACTGTGATCTCCAGTCTGAAGAAACATAAAAAAGCAGGATTTTATCTGAGTGATAAATCCATGGAGAAGGACACTGCATGGGCCATTGATGCCATGCATATCAAGACTCCTTCCCAGAAAACAAAGATCCGGTCGCTGTCCGGTGGTAACCAGCAGAAGGTTATCCTCGGCAGATGGCTTCTCACAGAGCCGGAGGTGCTGATGCTGGATGAGCCTACCAGAGGTATCGACGTAGGTGCAAAATATGAGATCTACCAGCTGATCATCGATCTGGCCAACAAGGGCAAAGTTGTCCTGATGGTATCTTCGGAGATGCCGGAGCTTTTAGGCGTATGTGACAGAATTCTGGTCATGAGCGGCGGTAAGCTGGCAGGAGAAGTAGATGCCAAAAATACGACACAGGAAGAGATCATGTCTCTTGCTGCAAAATATGTATAGGAGGATATGCGTATGAATCCCGGCAAAGCAATTCAGAATAAAATTAACGGTGTAAAGCAAAATTTTGCAGACTACAAGAAGCTGGACAGCAGAGACAAGAAGACCTACTGGAAGGAATTTTTCCTTAACAATGCTTTATACATCCTGCTGATCGTAGCAATCATTTACACTTACATCCAGAACTCCAATTTCCTGTCGGCGGCTTCCATTGTCAACATTATCAGCCTGTCCGCAGCGAACCTTCCCATTGCCTGTGGTATTGCAGGATGTATCGTATTGACCGGTACCGACCTGTCCGCAGGACGTGTAGTGGGACTGACCGCATGTATCACGGCCTCCCTGATGCAGTCCGTGACTTATGCCACCAAGATGTTCCCGGATCTTCCGGTGCTTCCGATCCCGCTGGTGATCCTGATCGTGCTGATCGTCGGTGGTCTGGTAGGATGGGTCAATGGTTTCTTCGTAGCGAAGTTCCAGTTACATCCCTTTATCGTAACCCTGGCTACCCAGTTGATCGTATACGGCTTACTGCTGATGTACATCATGATCAACGGCAATAACGGACAGCCTCTGTCCGGTCTGGACCAGCACTTCAACGACGTGGTAAAGGGCAGTGTGATCTCCTTCAACGCCGGTGGTGCCAGAATTGCCATTCCCAACTATGTATGGCTGGCAGCCCTGATCGTTATTATCATGTGGTTCATCTGGAACAAGACCACCTTCGGTAAGAACATGTTCGCCGTAGGCTCCAACCCGGAAGCTGCAAAGGTATCCGGTGTTAACGTAATGAGAACCACCATTTTAGTACATACACTGGCAGGTGCCATGTACGGACTGACCGGTTTTATCGAGTCTTCCCGTATCGGTTCCAACACTGCCAATACCGGATTGAACTACGAGTGTGATGCCATTGCTGCCTGCGTTATCGGAGGTGTCTCCTTCGTAGGTGGTACCGGTAAGATCAGTGGTGTGGTACTTGGTGTATTCCTCTTAAGAATCATCTTCGTAGCACTGAACTTCCTGTCCATCAACATGAACATGCAGTATGTGATCAAGGGTCTCATTATTCTGGTTGCCTGTGCAATCGATATGAGAAAGTACCTGGTAAGAAAGTAATGACATAACCCTTTCAGGAAAATAATACGCGCAGATAACACATGTAAAAAGAAATTTCGGAAAATTCATGTGACTGCAATTTCGAGATTGCGCGGCATAAAGTGCTGCGGCACATGGGAATTGTATATGAAAAGTCAGAAAATGCGCCGGATACCAGGTGTCCGGTGCATTTCCGGTATCAGGACACAGTAAAGCAGGAAAGCGAAGGAAAACTATGAATCAGGAACAAGTGACAACAGAGAATACAGAAGAAAAGGCAGCAGAAGTCACCACATCGTCAGAAATGGCGGGACAGACGCAGGAGCCGGTCCGTCCGAAGGGAAAATGGTTCGGCCGCGGCATCTACGGAAGTAAGGATGTCCCCATCCGCATTCTGGACGGGCTGATCGGTGTTCTGATCGTGGTGATCGTGGGAATGATCATTTTCTTCGCGGTACGCGGAGGATTCAACATTGTGTATGATACGGACGGCGGAAGTGAAGTGGCAGCCCGGAAGGTGCGCTACGGCGAATTCCTTACAGAGCCCGAGACACCCTACAAGCCCGGCTACACCTTTGACGGGTGGTATACGGAAAAAGAGGGAGAGACAGCACCATGGTATTTTCAGTCGGAGAAAGTCACCGGTGACATGACCCTGACCGCCCACTGGGTTCCCGCACAGTTCACCGTGAAATTCGACTATGACGGTGGCACTGACACCGACGGTTCTGTCACAGAGTCGAAACAGGTGACCTTCGGTGAGATCTATGGGGAACTCCCCACCCCGGTAAAAGAGGGCAGTACCTTCGCCGGATGGGAGTACAGCGGTCAGATCATCACACAAGACACCGTCGTCCAGATGACCGGAGAGCATGTCCTGACTGCCATATGGAACTAATTGTTTTTTAAATACAAAAAGACCTCCATTTACCGCCTGCAGTAAATGGAGGTCTTTTACATATCTTCTTAAGCCTTCTTATTGATCATGGCACGTTTTCTCATGGTCGGATCCAGGATCTTCTTACGGATACGCAGATTGGTAGGGGTTACCTCCAACAGCTCGTCAGTATCGATGAAGTCCAGAGCCTGCTCCAGAGACAGGATCTTGGGCGGTGTCAGACGCAGAGCTTCGTCGGCACTGGAGGAACGGGTGTTGGTCAGCTGCTTTTTCTTGCAGACATTGATCTCGATATCCTCACTGCGTCCGGTCTGACCGATGACCATACCGGAGTATACCTTTTCACCGGGTCCAATGAAGAGAGTACCGCGCTCCTGTGCATTGTACAGACCGTAGGTGATGGCTTCACCGGCTTCAAATGCGATGAGGGAACCCATCTTACGATACTGGATATCTCCCTTGTAAGGGCCGTAGTCATCGAATACCGTGTTCAGGATACCGTTTCCCTTGGTATCGGTCATGAACTCACCGCGGTAACCGATCAGTCCTCTTGCGGGGATGGAAAACTCCAGACGGGTGTAAGTACCGCCGGAGATGGAACCCATGTTGCGAAGTTCCCCCTTTCTCTGCCCCAGCTTTTCGATGACAGCACCGGCAAACTCATTGGGAACATCGATGTAAGCTAACTCCATAGGCTCTAACTTCTTGCCGTTCTCATCAGTATGATACAGAACCTCTGCCTTACTTACAGCGAACTCAAAGCCTTCACGACGCATGTTCTCGATCAGTACGGACAGATGCAGCTCGCCACGGCCGGATACCTTGAAACGGTCAGCGGATTCGGTCTCTTCCACACGTAAGGAGACGTCGGTATTCAACTCGCGGAACAATCTGTCACGCAGGTGACGGCTGGTGACAAATTTACCCTCCTGACCGGCCAGAGGAGAATCATTTACCATGAACTGCATGGCGATGGTGGGCTCGCTGATCTTCTGGAAAGGAATGGGGGCCACATTTTCGGGAGAGCAGAGAGTGTCGCCGATGTGGATCTCGTTGATACCGGAGATCGCAACGATGGAACCGATGCCTGCTTCCTTGACTTCCACTTTATTCAGACCGTCAAACTCGTACAGCTTGCTGACCTTGGTCTTGATGATTTTGTCGGGATCGTGGTGGTTACAGATGACCACATCCTGATTCACACGGATGGTACCGTTGTCTACCTTACCGACACCGATACGGCCTACATATTCATTGTAATCAATGGTACTGATCAGTACCTGGGTAGCTGCATCCGGATCTCCTTCGGGAGCGGGGATGTAGTTCAGGATCGTCTCAAACAGAGGCTCCATATCGGTACCCATCTCGTCGGCATCCAGAGAAGCGATACCGGCTTTGGCGGAAGCGTATACGAAAGGACAATCCAGCTGGGAATCATCCGCATCCAACTCTAAGAACAGCTCCAGTACTTCGTCTACGACCTCATCGGGTCTTGCTTCGGGACGGTCGATCTTATTGATACATACGATAACGGGAAGCTTTAATTCCAGTGCCTTGCGAAGCACGAATTTGGTCTGGGGCATGGCACCCTCGAAAGCATCCACCACCAGGATAACACCGTTAACCATTTTCAGGACACGCTCTACCTCGCCGCCGAAGTCTGCATGGCCCGGAGTGTCGATGATGTTGATCTTGGTACCCTTATACATAACAGCAGTGTTCTTGGACAGAATGGTGATACCACGCTCACGCTCGATATCGTTGGAGTCCATAACACGCTCGGCAACTTCCTGATTCTCACGGAATACACCGCTTTGTTTTAACAGCTCATCCACCAGAGTGGTTTTACCGTGGTCTACATGAGCAATGATTGCAACGTTTCTGACATCTTCTCTTTTTTGTCTCATAAAAATCCTTGCCTTTCTAAAAATGCGTGCAATTGATTTAACCTTTTTTCAAACTGTTTCAGTATAGCACTTATCATTTCCATACGCAAGAAAAAACCGTGTAAAATCAACGTTTTTGGTGGTTTTCCATATGAAAAAGTATGCAAAAGAAATCCCTTTTGTGCGGAATTTGCCCTTTTACGCGATGGGTTTTAGTACTCAAACGGTGGATTTTAGAGTATAAATAGTAGTGCAATACATAAGGATTGTTGTAGAAGAGTCAGAAGATGTAGAAGGGAGAACAAAAATGACAGATAAGGTTATTGAAAACAATCAGGTAACGGTGATGGGGGAAGTGGTAAGCGATTTTTCCTACAGCCATGAGATTTACGGGGAAGGATTCTATATGGTGGATATCAAATGTACGAGACTGAGTGACAGCTTTGACATCATACCGGTGATGGTCTCGGAAAGACTTTTGGACGTGACGGCAAGTTATATCGGGATGCTTCTGTGTGTGAACGGACAGTTCCGTTCCTACAACCGCCATGAGGAGCGCAAGAACAGACTGGTGTTGTCTGTGTTTGCAAGAGAAGTGAAATTTATTGAGGAGATGGAAGAGAGCTCGAAGACGAACCAGATCTATCTCGACGGATATATATGCAAGGAACCCGTATACCGCAAAACCCCTTTGGGAAGGGAAATCGCCGATCTGCTGCTGGCCGTGAACCGGCCCTACGGTAAGTCCGATTATATCCCCTGCATCTGCTGGGGACGCAATGCCCGTTATGCGGAGCACTTCAAAGTGGGAGAGCGCTGTGCCATCTGGGGCAGGATCCAGAGCCGTGAATATATGAAGAAACTGGATGAGGAACATGTGGAGAAAAGAGTGGCTTTCGAGGTGTCGGTCAGCAAGCTGGAACTGCTGGAGGAGGCACAGGAATCCATCGTATAACGACAAAAGATTGCAAAAAACTACAATGTATGGTATAAAGGAATGCATAGATATTAGCAACTGTGTATCGCTGCAGGCAGAGATACGCAGATAGACCATGAGGTGTGGAATGGCAGAGGGATGCATCTATATTTATACCGGCGATGGCAGAGGCAAATCACCGGCAGCGATCGGAAGAGCGGTACAGGCAGCAGTAGAGGGTAAGAGAGTCGTCATTATCCAGTTTTTGAAGGGAAAAGGATTGGGGGATTCGGACTTCTTACGCAGAATGGAGCCGGAGATCAAGCTGTTCCGCTTCGAAAAATCCGACGGTAATTTCATGGAATTACCGGAGGAGAAGAAGCAGGAAGAGATCCAGAATATCCGTAACGGAATCGGTTTCGCCAAGAAGGTACTGACCACGGGAGAGTGCGACCTGCTGATCCTGGACGAAGTACTGGGACTGGTGGAAAAGGATATTATTACGGAAGACGCGCTGAAGGCATTGCTGGAATGCCGGGGAGATACGGATGTGATCCTGACGGGTATTACCCTGAATGATGAGATCTGCGTTCTGGCAGACGAAGTGTCCAAGATCGAAACGGTAAAATTCAAGGTCTGGGATTGACAGCTAATTGGGTTGATGCTATCATAAAATATATTTAAGAAGATAGAGGTTGCGTTTTTCAAGAGTATTTTTTCGGAGGTAACAGGTACCGTTGAAGGAAGAAGAAAGGGGAACACGCCGAAAGATAAGGTATCCTGTATATGTTATCTTGGGCATGCGTTTAAGAAGCGTATGACTGTCATCTCGTAAGCAGATGGGGCGCTATCAAATAAGCTTGGATAATCAGCGCCGGCGCCATTGTGCGCTGGCGTTTTGCAAATGGAGGAAGCATATGGCTATTTTTAAAGGAGCAGGCGTGGCAATCGTCACACCCATGAATGAGGACGGATCCGTCAATTATGAGAAATTCGGTGAGCTGATCGAATTCCAGATTGCAAACGGCACAGATGCCATTATCGTATGCGGTACCACAGGAGAATCATCTACCCTGACCCATGAGGAACATCTGGACACCATTAAATACTGTGCTGACAAGGTCGCAAAGAGGATCCCTGTAGTGGCAGGTACCGGTTCCAACTGCACCGAGACCGCGGTATATCTGTCTCAGGAAGCGGAAAAATACGGTGTGGACGGCATCCTGCTGGTAAGCCCTTACTATAACAAAGCAACCCAGAAGGGATTGTACCGTCATTTCAAGACCGTTGCGGAATCCGTGAAGGTTCCCGCCATCTTGTATAATGTTCCCAGCCGTACCGGCTGCAATATCCTGCCGGAGACCATAGTGAAGCTGTGTAAGGATGTGGAGAACATTGTAGGTGTCAAGGAAGCCAGCGGCAACATTAGCCAGATCGCTCATCTGGCAGCCATCGGTCAGGGTGTTGTGGATATTTATTCCGGCAATGATGACCAGATCGTACCGATTCTGTCATTGGGCGGTGTCGGAGTCATCTCCGTACTTTCCAACGTAGCACCCACACAGACTCACGAGATCTGTCAGAAGTTCTTCGACGGAGATGTGGCAGGCAGCCGCCAGATGCAGCTGGATGCCATGGATCTGTGCAATGCACTGTTCTGCGAAGTGAACCCGATTCCGGTGAAGACCGCACTCAACATGATGGGAATGGGAGCCGGTGCATTCCGTATGCCTCTGTGCGAAATGGAAGAGGCCAATGCCAAGAGGCTTGAGAAAGCCCTGAAGGATTATGGTGTCCTGTAGGCTGGATATAGAGATCAAGAGAGGAAGAATCCCGTCTGTGAAAATTTTGTCATGGACGGGATCTTTTAATTAGATAATTTTAGATAATTAAGTAAAAATGTATTACAGATAGGAGAGAAGAAAAATGGTAAAAGTAATCATGCATGGATGTAACGGTAAAATGGGACAGGTGATCAGCGGACTGATCGCAGCGGATCCGGATATCGAGCTGGCAGCGGGAATTGATGCCAGAGACGATGGACACAATCCCTATCCCGTATTCACGGATATTACCGAATGTGATGTGGCAGCAGACTGCATTATTGATTTCTCCGCAGCAGTGGCAGTGGACAAGCTGCTGGATTACTGCGTGGAAAAAAAGGTTCCCTGCGTACTGTGCACCACCGGTCTGTCCGAGGCACAGCTTGCAAAAGTGGACGAAGCCGCAAAGCAGGTGGCTATCTTAAAATCCGCCAATATGTCCTTAGGCATCAACCTGATGTTAAAGCTTTTGAAAGAAGCAGCCGGAGTACTGGCCAACGCAGGCTTCGATATGGAGATCGTGGAGAAGCACCACAATCTGAAGCTGGATGCTCCCAGCGGTACCGCACTGGCACTGGCAGATTCCATCAATGAGGAATTTAACGGTGAATACGAATACGTCTACGACCGCAGCACCCGCAGAGAGCAGAGACCGAAAAAAGAGATCGGCATCAGTTCTGTCAGAGGCGGCACCATCGTCGGTGACCACGATGTGATCTTTGCCGGAGCCGACGAAGTGGTTACGTTCTCCCACACCGCATACTCCAAGGCCGTCTTCGGCAAAGGCGCCGTACAGGCAGCCAAGTTCCTGGCAGGCAAGCCCGCCGGAATGTACAACATGTCTGATGTCATTGATGCAGCGATGTAAAGAAAGGCGAACTTCATGAACGAAATGGAACAGAAGGTCCTGAAGACCCTCTCACACCAGTATAAAAATATAGCGGCAGCTTCCACGGAGATCATCAACCTCCAGTCCATCCTGAATCTGCCGAAGGGCACGGAACATTTCCTGACGGATATTCACGGAGAATACGAGCAGTTCAACCATGTGCTGAAGAACGGCTCCGGCTCCGTGCGCCGCAAGATCGACGAGGAATTCGGCAACACCATCAGCAACAAGGATAAAAAGAGTCTGGCAACCCTGATCTATTATCCCGAAAATAAACTGGAGATCGTGGAAAGAGAAGAGGACAATCTGGAGGACTGGTACAAGATCTCCCTCCACCGTCTGGTGCAGGTCATCAAACGTGTCTCTTCCAAATACACCCGCTCCAAGGTCCGGAAAGCATTGCCGAAGGATTTTGCCTATGTCATTGAAGAACTGATCACGGAGAAGGAAGAAATCCAGGACAAAGAGGCATACTATAACGAGATCATCCATACCATCATCCGTATTGGCAGGGCACCCCAGTTTATCATTGCCCTAAGTCACCTGATCCAGCGGCTGGTCATTGATCATCTGCATATTGTCGGGGATATTTACGACAGAGGTCCCGGACCCCATATTATTATGGATACCCTGTGTGAGTACCATTCGGTGGATGTCCAGTGGGGCAACCATGACATGGTGTGGATGGGAGCTGCTGCAGGAAGTCTGGCATGTATTGCCAATGTGGTCCGTATGTCTGCCAGATACGGCAATCTCGCCACGCTGGAGGACGGCTACGGCATCAATCTGCTGCCGTTAGCTACTTTTGCGCTGGAAACCTATGAAAACACGGACTGCGACGCCTTTACCATTAAGTTTAACACCGATTACAATACCAAGGATCTCGGACTGGATACCAAGATGCATAAGGCCATCGCCATCCTGCAGTTCAAGCTGGAAGGGCAGTTGATCATGAGACATCCGGAGTTCCATATGGAAGACCGGATGCTGTTGCACAAGATCGATTTTGAGAAAAAGACGGTTTGTGTGGATGGCAGGGAGTATCCCATGAAGGATGTGGATTTCCCTACGGTGGATCCGGAGCATCCGTACGAGCTTACCGAGGAAGAGAGCAAAGTCATGCTGCGTTTGCAGCAGGTATTCATGCGCTGTGAGAAATTACAGCGCCATGTGAAATTCCTCTTTTCCAAGGGCGGCATGTACAAGATCTATAACGGTAATCTGCTGTATCACGGCTGTGTGCCCTTAAATCCGGATGGCAGCTTTATGCAGGTGGAGATCTGCGGAAAAGAATATTGCGGAAAAGCGCTGTATGACATTCTGGAATATTATGCCAGAAGAGGTTATTATGCCAAGGATACCAAGGAGCGTGCCCTGGGACAGGATATGATCTGGTATATCTGGGCAGGCCCCGGATCCCCGGTATTCGGCAAGGCGAAGATGGCCACATTTGAACGGTATTTTCTGGAAGACAAGGAGACTCACGCAGAAGAGAAGAACAGCTATTATAAACTGTTGGAGAATGAGGAGGTCATCGGCAGGATCCTGGAAGAATTCGGACTGGACAAGACCGATGCCCATATCGTCAACGGGCATGTGCCTGTAGAGCAGATCCACGGAGAATCCCCCATCAAATGCGGTGGAAAGCTGCTCATTATCGACGGCGGATTCTCCAAAGCTTATCAGAAGAAAACAGGAATTGCAGGTTATACCCTGGTATGTAATTCCAGAGGGATGCGTCTGGTAGCCCATGAACCCTTTGAATCCACGGAAGCGGCGATTATCAAGGAATCGGATATTTTCTCGGATTCCGTTGTGGTGGAGAATTTCCCTCACAGAAAGCTGGTAGCCGATACGGATACCGGCAAGGAGATCCAGGAGAATATCTTCTATCTGGAAGAACTCCTGGAGGCTTACCGGGAAGGTACGATCATGGAAGAGGTATAACTTATTTCTGATTGGTTCCGGTGGCTGCGTTGGTGGTATTATTGCCATTGGCGTTATTGTCATTACCGTTACCTACCAGATCGTTGGTAATATCGGAGACTCCGTTGGCGGCATCGTCCACAATATTGCCTACGGTATCACCGGCTTCTCCGACGGCGTTACCGGCATTGTCCAGCATGGAATCATTTTCCCCTACGGTATTACCGTTGCCGTTGGTGTCGCCCATGTTGTCTGTGGCAGCAGTTCCGGTCTCTGTGGGCTGTGTCACAGTGCTCTCCTGAGTGGCAGGAGAGGCGGACGGGGAAGGAGAGGCAGCCATGCTGCCGGAGTTATTGTTGTTCTTGTTGGTACCACAGGCGGTTGCCATGCACAGGTAGACTGTGATGATACCCAGAACCAGTAACTTTTTCCCAATATGGGAGGTTGTGTTATTTGTCTGATTTTTCATAATGTCCTCCATTTCAAGATGCCCGTTAGGGATATTCTGTCCGAACCATAGGTGGTCGGCTTGAAGGTAGTATGTGTGGATGTCAGAAAAATATACAAAAATTTTCAAAGGAATGAGGGAGCAAATGGAAT
Organism: uncultured Acetatifactor sp.; assembly: GCA_934436435.1. Classification (GTDB taxonomy): domain Bacteria; phylum Bacillota; class Clostridia; order Lachnospirales; family Lachnospiraceae; genus Acetatifactor. The sequence goes on from CAKSAN010000007.1 coordinate 138,064, forward strand.
TTCGACCCTGTATTGATATTCATAATGGAAAAGTAAAACAGATCGTGGGCGGAAGCTTAAAGGATCTCGGTGATCAGGCACAGGAGAATTTTGTGTCGGAACAGGATGCTGCTTTTTATGCAAAATTGTATCAAAAATATAATTTAAAAGGTGGGCATATCATTTTGCTGAATGCCGCAGACAGCCCTTATTACCAGACTACAAAGGAACAGGCTTTGGCGGCACTTTCGGCTTATCCGGGGGGCCTTCAGATCGGCGGAGGCATCACGGCGGAGAATGCGGCGGAGTATCTGGAAGCCGGAGCCTCCCATGTGATCGTGACTTCCTATGTGTTCCGGGAAGGACGGATCGACTACGACAGACTTAAGAGACTGGTCCATATTGTGGGAAAAGAGCATCTGGTGCTGGATGTCAGCTGTAAGCGTGTGGGAGAGCAGTATCTCGTAGTGACGGACCGCTGGCAGAAGCTGACAGAAGAGGCGGTGGATGAGGCACTGCTTGAAAAGCTGTCCGCGTACTGCGACGAATTCCTGATCCATGCCGTGGATGTGGAAGGCAAGGCACAGGGAATCGAACAGGAACTGGTAAAGAGCATCGCGGATTATACCGGAAATCCCATCACCTATGCGGGCGGTGTTCATTCCATGGAAGATCTGCTTCTGTTAAAAAAACTGGGGCAGAACCGGATGAATGTGACCATCGGAAGTGCGCTGGATCTGTTCGGCGGCAGCATGAACTGGGAAACGGTGCTGTCAGTGTGCAATGGAAAACAGGAGCAGAACGCGTAGACATAAAGAACAAAATGCAGAATGCAGAGCATGAAAAATGCCGCAGGCCTTAAAATAAAAAGCCTGCGGCATTTTGCGCTTATCTGTCTGATCTGTTTTATGATTAAAGCTTGGTTACGTTAACAGCCTGAGGACCCTTTTCACCGTCTACGATATCGAAGGAAACGGCTGCGCCCTCTTCCAGAGTCTTGTAGCCTTCCATGTTCAGTCCGCTGTAATGTACGAATACATCCTTGCCGGATTCATCGGAGATGAAACCATAACCCTTCTGATTGTTGAACCACTTTACTGTACCTTTGTTCATAATAGATACCTCCAAAAATTCTTTCCTGTCATTTGCTTTTTGCAATGTATACAACATTGTCTCAGCAAGTGCATCATAGCACAGCAGGTAGTAAAAGTAAATAGACCTCTCGGAAATTTGCACAAAATTTTATGGATAAATCCTTTATAAATACGAAGAAATGAAGAAAAACTTGGGAAATTATTACAAAATTGTTAAGATATGATTGCTGTAAGGGCTTCCCTGTGGTAAAATGGGATGATGTTTAGCGGAGGTGACTCTATGAAAAGACGTAAACATAAGCGGAGGTTGAACCATGTGCTGATCCTTACGTCAGACGCGGCAGATGCCAATGTAAAGCAGTTCCGTGTACGTGCATGGATTGTGGAAGTCGTGGTACTTATGCTGTGTGTACTCATTGGCGGAGTGATCGGCTACTTTATCTACGAAGGACAACTATGGGAAAATGCCAGCAGGCGAAGCCATGAACAGGTTGTAGCACTGGAGGAAGAGAACCAGACACTGACCGAACAGAACAACAAGCTGGAAGCAAAGGTGACGGAACAGGAGGAAGAGATCCAGATCTTAAGTGACACCGTAAGCCAGAAGGTACAGAGTGAGAGCGAATTGTCCGCAACCCTGGAGAAGCAGAGTCTTCCCACGGAATTCCCTCTGACAGGATCTGCTTCCATGGAGGAAATCACCGAGGGCGAGCCGATCTGCATATTCCATGCATCGGTAGGAACCACTGTTGTGGCGGCGGCCAGCGGTACCGTGATTGCCGTAAATGATGACGAGACTTACGGACACAGCGTATGGGTGGATCATGGCAACGGATATATCACGATCTACCGGAACAAGGGAGATGCCACAGTGACCGTGGGAGATTCCGTAGTGCAGGGTACCACATTGTTTGTCATCGGTGAGGATAATGCAGATCTGGGATACCAGATGCAGAAGGACGGAAGCTATATCAATCCTATGGATATGCTTGCAATCAGTGGTTGATTGCGGAAAGGTTTGGAAGATACATGTTAGGAAAAAAGAATGCAGATATGAAAATGAGCACACTGATCGGTGCCGGCGCGGAACTGAACGGCGATTTTACATTGAATGGATCGGCCAGAATCGACGGCAAGATCGGTGGTAATGTAACGGTAACAGGAAATCTGATCCTGGGGGCCGGAAGTGTGGTCACAGGAGATGTACAGGCGGCATCCGTGCTGATCGGCGGAGAAGTGACCGGAAATATCAATGCACCGGAGAAGGCAGAACTGACGGCTTCCGCAAAGGTATTGGGAGACATTGCCACCAAGGTGATCGTTATTGATGAACATGCCGTTTTTCAGGGCAAGATCGACATGAACCAGACAGTTCCCGATAAAAAGGGAAAGGCAAGAGCCGCCAAAGCGGTCCGTGCCGGACGCAAGAGCGCCAAGGCAGCTATTGCGGAGGCTCTGAAGGAAGTGGAAGAGGAACAAAAGAGAGAAAATCAGGAGACGGTAGCGGCAGAGACGGTGGAGAAAACAGAAACTCCGACTGCGGAAGCAACCAACACAAACGAAGCATAAAAAGGTACAGAAAAACAGGGACACGAATGTGCCCCTGTTTTTCGTTGGAATACAAAATTAATTTTGCTCCGGCTCTTTTTTCTCCATACGTCCGAAGACCAGTTCGTAACCGTCATTGCCGTAATTCAGAGAACGGTTCACACGACTGATGGTAGCGGTAGATGCCCCCGTCTTCTCGGCGATCTCCAGATACGTCTTGCCGTCCTTCAGCATGGCAGCCACTTCGAAACGCTGGGACAGAGACAACAGTTCATTGACTGTGCACAGGTCCTCGAAGAAGCTGTAGCATTCTTCACGGGACTGTAGACACAATACCGCATCAAAAAGGGAATCTACAGCATCCGTTTTGATTTTCTTATTCATTGTCGACACACCTTTCCGTGGTTGTAAATATTACAACGAAACTACTGGTATTTTAGCATACTAAAGTTGTAAAGTAAAGGCGTGAAACAAAATAGTTATAAAATCTTCACAAAGGAGAGAACGGTGAAGGGGTGCGGCTGTTGACATGTAGTTTTGAATACTATATAATAGCCACATAGAGAAAACAAGTAGCTGCGCAGCAGATATTTGTTTTCTTGTGGCTATTAACGAGAGAACCGTCTGCGCAGCAGACAGTAGAGCGTGAAGCGCGGGTTCTCGAGTTAATATTTATTATGGAAACTATCCACGGAAAGGACAGCAGGGATATTATGGCAGCAACAACAGAAGAATTACTCCAGACGATCTTACAGAGTCTGGAGAAAGTAGAATATATCAAGTCGGAAGACATTCCGAACATTGATCTGTATATGGATCAGGTACTGACTTTTATGGATCGTAAGCTGCGTTCGGCAGTCCGTCCCCAGACGGAGGAGCGCGTACTGACCAAGACCATGATCAATAATTATGCCAAGAATGATCTGCTGCCGCCGCCGGTGAAGAAGAAATATTCCAAAGAGCATGTGCTGCTTCTCATTTTTATCTATTATTATAAAGGGGTGATCCCTATGAATGAGATCCAGACGTTGCTTAAGCCCCTTACCGACCGCTATTTCCAGAACGGACAGGCCTTTGACCTGGAGAGCGTCTACAAGGAAGTGGTGGTGCTGGAGAAGGAACAGCTGGAGGATCTGAAAAAAGATGTTGTGGAGAAGTTTCGCAGAGCAGAAGATTCCTTTACGGAGGTGACCGGAGAGGAACAGGAGTTTTTACAGAAATTTGCCCTGATCTGCCTGTTAAGCTTTGATGTTTATATGAAGAAAATGATTGTGGAACAGCTGGTGGCAGAATTAGCGGATATGAAGCAGGCACAGGAGCCTGAGAAGGAAGCTCGTAAGAAAAAGAATTAGGACGGAAAATAAATGAAAGCAATCATGGATCTTCATACGCATACTCTGGCAGCAGGGCATGCGTATAGTACCTTATTGGAAAATATAGATGCTGCACTGGCAGTGGGATTACAGTATCTGGGAATGAGTGAGCATGGACCGATCTCCCCGGGAGGACCTCACGAATTCTTTTTCAGCAATTACAAGGTGATCCCCAGAGTATATGACAGAGAGGAGACCACCGGCAGAGTCGTACCGAAGGCGGACGGCAGACTGCGTCTGTTGTGCGGCGTGGAAGCCAATATCTGTGACATGAACGGAACACTGGATCTGGACGAACGTTATATGCAGGCAATGGATTACGCTCTTGCCAGCATTCATCCCTTTGCCTTTACGGCGGGAAGCCGCAAGGAGAATACGCTGGCATCCGTCAGGGCTTTTCAGAACCCTTATGTGAAAATACTGGGACATCCGGATGACGGCAGATTCCCGTTAGATTATGAGGAACTGGTGCGGGAGGCAAAGCAGGCACAGGTCGCACTGGAGGTCAACAATTCTTCCCTGAACCCGAAATCCGCAAGGCAGGGCGGCAGAGAGAATATCACGGAATTGTTAAAGGCTTGCATGAAGTATGACCAGCCTGTTATAATGGGAACGGACAGCCATATGTGTTTTGCCATCGGTAATTTCAGGGAAGCCGAGCAGCTGATGAAAGAACTGGAATTTCCTGTAGAACTGGTACTGAATTATGAACCGGAGAACATCCATAAGCTAATCAACATTACACTGTAGCTGATTCCATCCGGCAGGACCGGAATAAGAATGTATGCCTTAACGGCACGCCCCGCAGGAGGGCAGATAGGAGAACAAATGAAAGACGCAAATTGTGGATATTGTATGAGAGGAGAACTGTTAGACAAGTTCGGTATTTTTATCTGTGACCTGAAGGTCAGCAGCCTGATCCTGTTCAAGGAGCAGAGCCACCCCGGCAGATGTATCGTAGCATATAAGGATCATGTCAGCGAGATCGTGGACATCAGCGAGGAAGAGAGAAGATTATTCTTCGAGGACGTGGCACATGCAGCAAAAGCCATCCATGCGGCATTCCATCCCGATAAGCTAAACTATGGCGCTTACGGCGACACCGGCTGCCATCTGCACATGCACCTGTGCCCGAAGTACAAGGACGGCTTCGAATGGGGCGGAACTTTCGAGATGAACCCCGGCAAGACCCTTCTGACCGATGCAGAGTATCAGGAGATGATCGACAAGATCAAGGCGAACCTGTAATGAAACCGGAACATTTTCTCTGAGATTACATAAAATAGATATGTAATCTCAGGGAGGATGAACGATTATGAAAACAAGGAAAGTAACGGCAATGGTATTGTCTGTATTGCTTGCGGCAGCTGCACTTACGGGCTGTGGCAGCACACAGCAGACGAGCGGACCAAAGAAGACCAGAGTGGTGCTCAATGAGGTAGCCCACTCTCTTTTTTATGCACCGATGTATGTGGCTATCGAAGAAGGGTATTTTGAAGATGCAGGGATCGATCTGGAACTGGTGACGGGATTCGGTGCGGATAAGACCATGACGGCGGTTCTGACCGGAGAAGCGGACATCGGCTTCATGGGCAGTGAGAGCACCATCTATACCTATGCCGGCGGCACAGAGGATTATGTGGTGAACTTTGCACAGCTGACCCAGCGGGCCGGGAATTTCCTGGTAGCGAGGGAACCCCTGGATGATTTTTCCTGGGATATGCTGAAAGGGGCAAAGGTTCTTGGAGGCAGAGCAGGAGGCATGCCGGAGATGGTCTTTGAATATATCCTGACGAAGAACAATATCGATCCGGCCGCAGATCTGTCCATCGACCAGAGCATTGACTTCGGTTCCACAGCAGCGGCATTTTCCGGCGGACAGGGTGACTTTACCATTGAATTCGAGCCCCATGCCACGCTGCTGGAACAGAAGGGTGACGGCTATGTGGTAGCATCTCTGGGAGAGGAGTCCGGTTATGTTCCGTATACCTCTTTCTCTGCGAAGAAGAGCTATCTGGAGAAAAATGCGGAGACGATCCAGGCCTTCACCGATGCCCTGCAAAAAGGCATGGATTACGTGCAGGAGCACAGCGCGGAGGAAATCGCCAAATGTATTGCACCGCAGTTCGCGGAGACCGAGAGCGATACCCTGACGGCTATTGTTGCCAGATATCAGGAGCAGGATACCTGGAAAGAGGATCTGATCTTCCGGGAGGATGCCTTTGACCTGTTGCAGAACATTCTGGAGGATTCGGACGTATTGAAGGAGAGAGTACCATACGAGACACTGGTAACTACGGAGTTTGCCGAGAAAGCGGCGGCAAGATAGAAAAAGACGGGATAGAAACAAGGGGGAGGATCAGACGTCCTCCTCCTTAATGTGTATATTTTTAATGGCCCAGAGCTTCAGAGCTTTGGCATTGGTGCTGATCTTCTCCAGAGAATCCAGAATATCCTGAAAGGCCGGACGCTCATCCTCGGAGATGATGCCGTCCTCGGAAATCGAGATCAGGGAAGCCCTTAAGGTATCGATATCCTTTAAGGAACCCAGTACTTTTAACGCCAATCGGTCAAAATCCACAATATCGACCTCTGAGACACTGTTGCGCCCTAAGGGACACTCTCTGGCACAGAAGGAATTGCACAGTTCCGGTGTATTGTAGGCCTCTGCCATGGCCTTGACTTCCTCGGGATAGGGGGCAATGGTGTCCAGTTCGATCCGGGCCAGCCTGGTGCGGTCGATGCCCACCAGTTCGGCAGCCTTTTCCCGGCTGCTGAAGTCCGAATTTATCGCTGCGGCTTCACAACGTGCAAGATAGTACATATTATCGGCAGCTTTTGTAGCTTTTTTACCCATTTTTCTTTCGATCCTTTTATATTATAGTGTAATCATAACATCTCTCGTATCACAGTTTAGTAGAAAAGCCACACATTGTAAAGGAAAAATGACGATATTTTACGAAAAGCAGTTGAGGGAATGTGTAAAATTTGCTAAAATGTAAGAGATGTGGAAAAGAAAAGACTTTTCATATATAAAACGGAGGTGCGGTAATGGGTTTAATCAGAGCAGCAAAAGATGCGATCAGCAGCATGATGGCTGATCAGTGGAGAGAGTATTTCTATTGTGATTCCCTTTCCAACGACGTGCTGGTAGTAAAAGGACAACAGCGTGTAACCAATGGACGAAACAGCAATACCAAGGGCGTGGAGAACATTATCTCCAACGGTTCCATCGTAGCTGTCAATGAAGGACAGTGTATGATCATCGTGGATCAGGGCGGAATCGTAGAGTTCTGTGCCGATGCGGGTGAGTTCGTATATGATTCTTCTACAGAGCCCAGCTTATTCTACGGAAATCTTGGCGAGAGTGTTAAGAATACATTTGCCAATATCGGAAAGCGTTTTACCTTTGGCGGTAATGCGGCGAAGGATCAGAGAATCTACTTCTTCAATATCAAGGAGATCATGAACAACCTCTTTGGTACGGCAAGCCCCATTCCTTTCCGTGTCATTGACAAAAATATCGGGCTGGATCTGGATACTTCCCTGCGTTGTAACGGTGAGTATTCTTTCCACCTGGTAGATCCTCTGTTATTCTATAAGAATGTATGCGGCAACGTGACGGAGTCCTATACCAGAAGCGAACTGGTAGCGAAGATGAAGGCAGAACTGCTGACCGCACTGCAGCCGGCACTGGCTAAGATCTCAGCACAGGGCGTTCGTCCCAGCGAAGTTCCCGCACATACTGAGGATCTGACACAGGCTTTAAAGGAAGAACTTTCCGATCTGTGGACCAAGCTTCGTGGTATTGAGATCGTTACGATCAATATCAACTCTGCGAAGATCCCCGATGAGGATGCGAAGACCATCGCTGATCTGCAGAGAACCGCAGTACTGCGCAACACCGGAATGGCAGCAGCTACCATGACCGCTGCACAGGCCGAGGCTATGAAGATGGCAGCGTCCAATACTTCCACCGGCCCTATGATGGCATTTGCCGGTATGAATATGGCCAATATGGTAGGCGGTATCAATGCCGGACAGTTGTACCAGATGGATGCACAGCAGAATGGTGCCATGCAGCAGGCAGCACCTGCACAGCCCCAGAACCAGAAGATGCAGGCACCGGTACTTGGCTGGACCTGTAGCTGCGGTGCTACGGATAACCGCGGTAAATTCTGTTCCGAGTGTGGCGCACCCAAGCCTTCCGATGCAGGCTGGACCTGTAGCTGTGGTGCGGTAAACCAGGGTAAGTTCTGCTCCGAATGCGGAGCAAAGAAGCCGGACGGCGCACCAATCTATAAATGTGATAAGTGCGGCTGGGAGCCGGAAGATCCTGCACATCCTCCCAAGTTCTGCCCGGAGTGCGGTGATCCTTTTGATGAGAATGACAGAGTATAATACATACTCAGCAGAATAGTTTCTTACAAAAAGCAGTACAGCGGATGCCTTTTTGGTGTCTGCTGTACTTTGCTGTCAACAGTTCAGCCAGAAACATATCGAGAGCAGAAATCATGCTTGCATGATTTTGCGAACGAATATGTTTCTGGGATGAGCGCCGGCTCATGAGCAAAGGTAGTCACGAAGTGACGTGAGAGTGCGGCAGCACGACTTTGCGAATGGTGTTCTGAACTGTGTGATCAATACATTACAACAGAATGGATAACAGAGAGAAACGTAAATGAGCGGAAGTCTGATTGCGATTATTGTTATATTGGTATTACTTCTGGTGTTGACCGGCATTATTTATTATGCCTATTGCAGTATCCGGAAGAAAATGCGGGACACCTCCAGAATGTTATTCGGAACGGATTCCATGATCGAAGGGATGAAACAGAGGGAAAAGGAAGTGGAAATGACGCCGAAGTCGGTATCTTCCGCAACGAATCTGTACATGCCGTCCATCATGCGGGATTTCCCGGAATTTCATTATGATGAGATGAAGAGCAGAGCGGAGAATGTACTGACCTCCTATTTGCAGAGTATTACCAAGCAGAATCCGACACTTTTGTCGGAAGGAACGAGAGAATTGAAAGAACAGCTCAGACTGCGGCTGGAGATGTTGCAGAATCAGTCCCAGAGGGAGAGCTTTGAAAATATACATATTCACAGAACAGAGATCCACCAGTACCGGAAGCAGAAGGGGAGACAGAGTATTGTCCTGCAGTCGGCGGTAGAATATTTTCATGCAATAAAAGAGAACGGCAAGGTCATAAGGGGAAGCGAGGAACACAAGGAACAGGCAAAGTACAACGTAGAGCTGGTCTATATTCAGGATCAGGATATGGTGGAGAATCAGGAAGATGCCGGTCTGGCGCTGAACTGTCCGAACTGTGGGGCACCACTTCCGGGGTTAGGGGCAAAAAAGTGTATTTATTGTGATACTCCGATCGTAGAATACAATCTGCGCATCTGGAATTTCAGTCGTGTGGAAGAGACATAGAGAAAGTAAAAGAGGGTTTGCATGGAAGAGAAAAGTATGGGATTGGGAAACAGGGTTACAATGCAAGGAGAACAGAAAGTGGATGTGGACAGACGGCTGGATGCTGCCACCAGAGAATTGCACCGAGAGCGGGAAAAGCTGATGGCCGTAATCCGTATGTCCGGAGATCTGATCTTTGAATACGATGTCGTAAACGATAAAATGAACTATGCCGGTTCGGGGGAAGGCATCCTGTATCCCAGACAGATCACGGAGAGGTATACGGATTATCTGCTCAGAGAAGCCGGGGACCGGACAGAGACAGTGGAATGGCAGCTTTCGGAAGCACTGCGCAGCGGTAAGCCGGATATCTATATCGAACTTTGCAAGACGGGTGCGGACGGCAAGCCCCGGTGGGTGAAGGTCATCGGACAGACTTTTTATGATGAAAAGGGAGAGCCGGAACGGGTTCTGGGGAAAGTATGCGATATTGATGCCCAGAAGAAAAAAGAGTGGGAACTGCGGGAAAAATCCCAGAAGGATTCCCTGACCGGGTTATTAAACAATAAAACGATCAAACAGCAGATCGGCAGGCGGTTGCAGAACCTGAAACGTGGACAGACCGCATATCTGGTAGTGCAGGATGTGGACAGCTTTAAGAAGATCAATGATACCAACGGACATCTGTTCGGAGATGCGGTATTGTGCTCTTTTGCGGATGAACTCAGTAAGATCTTCCCAGAGGCACTAAGAGGCAGGATCGGCGGAGACGAATTTGTCTTCTATGTGGAAGACATGGCCAGAGAACAGCTGGAGGATAAGTTAAAACAGCTGAACCGCTGCATGTCCGACCGCTATGATGATGACAAGACGGGACTGCATATCTCCTGTAGTTTGGGCGTGGCGGTGACAGACGGTACGGTGACGGACTACAATCTGCTGTTCCAGTGGGCGGATGCAGCCCTGTATCAGGTAAAGAGCAGAGGGAAGGGTGCCTATTATCTGCTGGACGTCAAGGAAGGCGTGGCATTACCCGGCAAGAGTTATCTGGACAGCGAGGAGAATAAAGAGGATGAAATCGCCCATAAAGAGGCGCAGTTCGAGAGCGAGGAAGATCTGGTGCTGTTCTGCATGGATCTGCTGGAAAATGTGCCGAATCTGACCAGTGCACTGAAGGTGATCTGCGAGAGAACCTGCAGTTTTTTTGGAATCGATGATATGGTCTGCGTGGAAGTTAACGAGGCCGGACCGACGATCCGCTATCAATGGAATCGGGAAGAGAAGCAAGATTTTGCCAAAAGGATACTGAATCCCGGTGTGTTCGAATGGAACCGGATCCGTAAAAAGGCGGATGAATCCGGAGCGGCGATCTACAGGCAGGTGGAGACCCTCGATATCTATAAGGAAGAGGCCCAGTCCGTGATGATCGTGATGTCCACCGAATCCAAGGGAATGAAAGCCAGCGTTGTCTTCTCGGATCGTCATACGGACAGAAAGTGGCAGGAAGAGAAAAATGCGCTGTGCAGAATTTCCCATCAGATCTTTAATCGTCTGCGTATGCTGAAAAATGCAGAGAGGGATCAAAGGGAACTGAACCGGAAATTAAACTATGATGCTCTGACCGGACTGCCGGTATATAACAAGTTCGTAGATAAACTGGAGGCTTATATGTCGGCGCACGGAAAGACCGGACTGTTTTTCGTGTCCTCCGACTTTTCCAATTTCCAGTATGTGAACGAAATGTATGGTTATGAAGTGGGAGACCGGATCCTGCATGATTTTGCGATAGCATTGCAGGAAAAGTGCCAGAACGGAGTGCTGTTCTGCCGTGTGACTTCGGATCATTTTGTAGGCGTATTGAAAGAAGATACGGTGGAGGATGCCAGGGACGAATATCTGGAATTTACCAATGCTTTTGTCCAGAAGACCAACAGCCGGTACGACCAGTGTAATCTGGTCATTGCCACGGGAATGTATGAGATCCTGGAGAATGACTGGTCCGTGTCCTCCATGATGGATAATGCCAATGAGGCCAGAAAACAGTGCAAGACCCAGAAGGTGGACAGCGCGGTGGAGATCTATACGGAGAAGATCCGCAAGGATCTGGAAAATACCAGAGAGATTGTATCCGGCATGGTCAACGCTTATCATAACAGGGAATTTCGTGCATATCTGCAACCGAAGGTGTCACTGCATACCGGCAAAGTGGTCGGTGCTGAGGCACTGGTACGGTGGATCCGGGCGGACGGTTCCATGGTGATGCCCGGCAGGTTTATTGATGTTTTTGAGAGAAACGGTTTTGTCACCAAGGTGGATTTCGCGGTGCTGGATCAGGTGATGGAATATTTGCAGGATGCTTTGGCACAGGGAGAAGAAGTGGTGCCGATCTCCGTGAATTTTTCCAGAAGGCACAATGAATATACAGACTTTGTGCCGAATATTTTGAAACGCCTGAAAGATTACAAGGTGCCCAGTGAGCTGTTGGAAGTGGAAGTGACGGAGTCCGTCTTCATGTCGGATCTGAATAAGCTGACCAACAATCTGGAGACCCTTCGAGAGAAAGGTGTGGAGATTTCGGTGGATGATTTCGGCAGCGGCTATTCTTCCCTGAATCTGTTGTCCAAGGTAGCGGTGGATACGGTAAAGCTGGACAAGCAGTTCCTGGATGACACCATGAACAGCGAGCGGGAAGAAACAGCATTGACAATTATCAAATATCTGACTAAAATGTTGAAGCATCTCGGCTTCAAGGTATTGGCAGAGGGTGTGGAGACGAAAGAGCAGTTAGACATGCTGCGGCTGGCGGACTGCGACATCGTACAGGGCTATTTCTATGCAAAGCCTATGCCCATCGAAGATTTCCGGAAGTTTTTGCAGGAATTTAATGAAAGGGATAATGCGTAATTCATGAGTATTTATGATACCTTAAATAAAGAACAAAAAGAAGCGGTGCTTCATACGGAGGGACCGCTCCTTCTTTTAGCGGGCGCAGGAAGCGGCAAGACCCGTGTGCTGACCCACAGAGTGGCTTATCTGATCGATGAGATGGGAGTGAACCCCTGGAACATTCTGGCCATCACTTTTACGAACAAAGCGGCGCAGGAGATGCGGGAACGTGTGGACCAGATCGCCGGTTTCGGCGCGGATCAGGTATGGGTAGCGACTTTTCATGCCACCTGCATGCGGATCCTCAGAAGACATATCGACCGTCTTGGCTATGATACGAATTTTACCATCTATGATACGGATGACCAGAAATCGGTAATGAAGCAGGTCTGCAAGCGTCTGAATATCGACACGAAGATGTACAAGGAGCGGACGCTGCTGTCGGAGATCTCCTCCGCCAAGGACGAACTGGTGGATGTGCGGGAATTCGAAGTAAAATCCGTGGGAGATTATAAAAAATCCGTCATCGCCAAGGTCTACAGAGAATATCAGGAGACACTGAAAAAGAGCAATGCACTGGATTTTGATGATATCATCGTAAAGACCGTGGAACTGTTCAAAAGCTGTCCGGAGGTACTCTATAACTATCAGGAGCGATTTAAATATATCATGGTGGATGAGTATCAGGATACCAACACGGCACAGTTTGAGCTGATTCGTCTGCTGGCGGACGGCTATCGTAATCTGTGTGTGGTGGGCGATGACGATCAGTCCATCTATAAATTCCGCGGCGCCAATATCCGCAACATTCTGGATTATGAGAAAGTATATCCGGATGCAAAAGTGATCAAACTGGAACAGAACTATCGATCCACCCAGAACATTCTGGATGCGGCCAATGCGGTGATCCGCAACAACAGAGGCCGTAAGGAAAAAGCCCTCTGGACGGAAAAGGGAGCAGGCAGCCGGGTACATTTTCGGCAGTTTGACAACGCCTACGAAGAGGCGGAGTATATTGCGGACGACATTGCCGATAAAGTAAAAAAGGACGGCGTTGCCTATGCGGATTGTGCGGTACTGTACCGTACCAATGCCCAGTCCAGACTTCTGGAAGAGCGTATGGTGGTGGAAGGGATTCCCTATCATGTGGTAGGCGGTGTGAACTTCTATGCCAGGCAGGAAATTCGGGATATTCTGGCGTATCTGAAAACCATTGATAACGGCAGGGACGAAGTGGCTCTGCGCAGGATCATCAACGTGCCGAAACGAAGCATCGGCGTGGCATCTCTGGAAAAAGTGGCGGACTATGCGCAGATGAAGGATATTACTTTATTTGATGCGCTGTGCGAAGCAGACCAGATCAAGGGACTTGGCAGAGCGGAGACTAAGATCCGGGGATTCGTCAATCTGATCGAGGTACTCCGCAGCGGATTGTCCTCCTACACACTGCCGGATCTGATCAAATCTCTGCTGGAGCGGATCGATTATGCGGAATATCTGCGGGATCAGGATGAAGAATCCGCAGAGGACCGTCTGGGGAATGTGGATGAACTGATCACCAAGGCGGCCGCCTATGAGGAGACCCATGATGAGCCTTCTCTGTCGGAATTTTTAGAGGAGATCATGCTGGTAGCGGACATTGACAATGTGGAGAACGGTGACAACCGGGTGCTGCTCATGACGCTGCACAGTGCAAAAGGTCTGGAGTTTCCGGTGGTGTATCTCGCCGGTATGGAGGATGGATTATTCCCCAGCTTTATGACCATTGCTTCCGATGATCCGCTGGAGATCGAGGAGGAGAGAAGACTGGCTTATGTGGGAATCACCAGAGCAAAAGAGGATCTGACCCTGACCTGTGCCAAGAGCAGAATGTTGCGGGGCGAGACCCAGTACAATCCGGTGAGCCGTTTCGTGCGGGAGATCCCGAAGGAATTACTGGATAATACCTTGCCGCCCAGCAGAAGATACCGGGACGATGATCTGGAGGATTTTCAGGCCAGAAGAGCCAATGAGGCAGCCCTTCGTGCCATGGGGCTGGAAGCCATTGCGTCACCCAGATCCGGTTCCGGTTCGGATAGTGGTTTTGGGGGCTTCGGCAATACCGGATTTGATCCGAGACCCAAGGCAACCTTGAAGCCCCGTGTTACGGCAAAGGCGGATAAGCCTTATATTTCAAAAGGAATCAGCGGACTGAACCAGCTGGCGGGACTGCAAAAGGGAACCGAATTCAAGGCACCGGATGCATTGGATTATGCCGTAGGCGACAGAGTACGTCATATCAAATACGGTGAGGGCACGGTATTAAATATTGTGAGAGAACCCAGAGACTACAAGGTCACCGTGGAGTTTGACCAGGCGGGACAGAAGATTATGTATGCTTCCTTTGCAAAGTTAAAACAGTTATAATGTGAAAAATGATTTGTGAGTATAGTATTTTTCACAGAAACATGGTATGATATAAAGGAATGAAAATAATTGCTTTGCATCCATAAAAAGTACATGGATGCCGGAAAGGCAGGTAAATTATATGAACAGAATTGAAAATCTGGTAGATCTTGACAAACTGAACGAGCTGAAAGTCAGCGAACTGAAGAAGCTCAACAAGCTTCTGGGCAAGGAAGTGGAAGAGAAGAAGGAGCGCAATATCCTGTTATGGATACTGGCCATCATCGGTGCCGTAGCTGCCGTTGCAGCAGTGGCTTATGCCGTATACCGTTTCTTCTTTGCACAGGATTATCTGGAAGACTTCGAGGATGATTTCGAAGACGAAGCAGATGATGTGGAAGAGGATGATGACGACTTCTTCGAGGACGAAGGAGAGAACTAACCCATGAAAAAAGGACAGGTATATGAAGGATCTGTTGTAAGGGTCGATTTTCCCAACAAAGGGATCGTCTGTGTGGGAGATGAGACTGCCGTAGTCAAGAACAGCCTGCCCGGACAGAAAGTTAGGTTCTCGGTGAATAAAGTACGCAAAGGGAAGGCGGAAGGAAGGCTTTTGGAGGTGACGGAAAAGTCACCTCTGGAAACCGGCCGGACGTGTTCCCTTTTTGGGTTGTGCGGCGGATGTACCTATCTGTCTCTTCCTTATGAGGAACAGCTGAAGGTCAAAGAGGAACAGGTAAAGCGGCTGTTGGACAGTGTGCTGAATAAACAGGAGGAATCCTGGACATTTGAAGGCATCAAGGGCAGCCCCAAGGCCTATGAATATCGCAACAAGATGGAGTTCTCCTTCGGAGACGAGTGCAAGGATGGACCGCTGGCACTGGGCATGCACAAGAGAGGCAGCTTTTACGATATTGTGACGGTGGCGGACTGTGAGATCGTGGATGCGGATTACCGCCTGATCTTACAGACAGTGAGAGATTATTTTGCACAGGCGAAGGTAAGCTTTTTCCACAGAATGAGCCATGAAGGGTTCTTACGTCACCTGCTGGTGCGTAAGGCTTCCCGTACCGGAGAGATTCTGGTGGCACTGGTGACGACGTCGCAGAATCCATGGCAGGGAGAGGCAGCATCGGAAGGAGCCTGCGATGTGAATGCATTAATCACAGGATTCCGGGATCTGCTGCTTTCACTGGAACAGGATGGAAAGCTTTCCGGTAAATTTGCGGGAATCTTACATATCACCAATGATTCCATCGCAGATGTGGTGCAGAGCGACCATACGGAATTGTTATATGGACAGGAGTACTTTTACGAAGAACTGCTGGGGCTGAAATTCAAGATTTCCACATTTTCCTTTTTCCAGACCAACTCCTACAGTGCGGAGGTGCTGTACCAGACGGCCAGAGATTATGTGGGAGATTTAGGCGGAAGCGACAAGACCGTATTCGACCTCTACAGCGGCACCGGCACCATCGCACAGCTTATGGCACCGGCTGCCGGGAAAGTCATTGGCGTGGAGATCGTGGAGGAAGCCGTGGAGGCAGCGAAGAAGAATGCCGCAGCCAACGGACTGGATAACTGCGAATTCATCGCCGGAGATGTGCTGAAGGTACTGGACGAAGTGGAAGAGAAGCCGGACATGATCATCCTGGATCCCCCCAGAGACGGCATCCACCCCAAGGCACTGCCAAAAATTATAAAATACGCGGTGGATCATATCGTCTATATCTCCTGCAAACCCACCAGCCTCGTGAGAGATCTGGAAGTGTTTTTAGAGAATGGCTACCGCGTGGACAAGGCCGTGGCCGTGGACCAGTTCCCTTGGACGGCGAATGTCGAGACGGTATGTCTGTTGCGAAAATATGGGGAATAAAGGAAATACACGGAATAAACCACAAGATACTGTGGATTGAGGGCAAAAATTGGAGTGGAAAATAACCGGTTTTTGCCTGTTTTTTTACTCGTTTTATTAAAATATAAATTAGGGAGGAAATGTTAGCAGATGAGATTAAGGCTGGGGAATCAACCAATATCGAGTTTAAAAGGGAAGTTCCTAAGAAAAGTGAAAAATATATAAAAAGTGTTATCGCATTTGCTAATACCGCAGGAGGAAAGATTGTTATTGGTGTGGATGATGAAACACATGAAATAGTAGGTGTAGACAAGAACGAAGTTTTTAAAATTATGGATGGTATTACTAACACTATATCTGATATGTGCTATCCGCAGATTTTCCCCAATATCGAGGTAGACACTATTGACGGAAAGTGTGTAATTGTTGTTGAAATATACCCAGGGGCTAGCAGACCGTATTACATCAAATCGTTTGGAAAAGAAGCCGGTACCTATATTAGAGTTTCAGGAACGTCAAGACCTGCTGATGAGGCAATATTAAAAGATTTGGAATTGCAGGGAACCAACCTTTCTTTTGATGAAATGGTTTGTGTAGGACAGAAGTACGATGAGAAGGCTGCGGAATCATTATGTATGGCTATCAAAAATCGTATGATAGAAGCAGCACGGACAAATAGCGAGAAAGAGAATGTAAAAGATGTTACTGTGCAAAATTTGGTTAATTGGGGTGTCTTAAAAAATGTGGAAGGAACATTGATACCGACAAATGCCTTTGTTTTATTGACGAATAACACATTTCCATTCGCTAAAATCCAGTGTGCTTTATTCAAAGGAACGGAGAGGGTTGTTTTTATTGATAAAAGAGATTTTGAGGGACCACTTTATGAGCAGATTGAAGAGGCTTATGAATTTGTACTGAAGCATATCAATCTAGGAGCAGAAATAAGAGGTCTTGTCAGAACAGATGCATACGAATTACCAACAGAAGCAATTAGAGAGGCTATTGTAAATGCCACAACACACAGAAATTTCTTGGACAGAGCTTGTGTGCAGGTAGCGGTATATGATGATAGAGTAGAAGTGACTTCCCCGGGAATGCTTTATGGAGGCTTGACAATAGAGCAAATTAAGGAAGGTGGTTCCAAAATTCGCAACAGATGTATTGCAGAAGTATTTAGCAGGATGAAAATTATCGAAAGCTGGGGAACTGGTATTAAGAGAATGTTCAGCTCATGCAAAGAATACGGAATCAGGGAGCCGGAATTATTAGAGATTGGCGACAGCTTTAGGGTGAACTTATATAGACCCTCTTATAATGTTATTCGCCAAAGTGTACCCAAAAGTGAACCAGAAAGTATACCAAAAAGTGTACTAGAAAAACTCAATAAGACACAACGGAAAATTATAGGTATTATTTTGGAAAATCCGAAGGTAACACAGTCAGAAATTGCAGAGCAATTAAATATTTCGATAAGTGCAGTTAAGAAGAGCATGAAGGAAATTGCTAACGCGGGAATATTAGTGAGAATTGGTGCTAATAAGGGTGGTTATTGGGAAGTAAAGGATAGCTAAGAGGACATTTGACTACAAAAACATTATGCATGTGGGAAAATTAAGCACTACCGGTAGAGTTATAATTGAAATAGGTGGTATACAACAACGTAGAAATGCTGAAAGCATATGCGTTGGATTATTTTGAATTGATATTAAGGAGTGCTAAAAATGTTAAAGGGTGTATTTATTTGTAAAAAATGTGGTAACATACAGGAATTTGATATCGGAAAGGAATGCGAAGTATGTCATGAAATAATGAATTGGGAAAATAGCTTTCCACCTTTAAATGCATTGGATTTTGTACATTCAGCGAACGAATTATTTGAACAATCTAAAAGATGTGATAAAGAAAATTTAAATTTACAATATCAGTTTTTAATAAAAGATAGATGGTGCGACATTGATAAAACCTTATTGGATAAGTACAATAACATGTATGAGAAAATGCTTGAAAACTATCCTGATAATGATGATGCAACTTGGATAGAAATAGATGATAAATTTGAGGATGAACTTTGTCATATTATGTATAGTGAACAAGCAACGGCAATTTTTTCAGCAATAAAAGTATTTAATAAAAATCCTTTTAGAAAACCATACGTTATTATGGTCGCATCGCTAATTGAACAATTGTTTAATGATTATTTTGAAACAGTGGTTAGTAGAAAACTGACGGGAAAGGGACAAAAAATATTTTTAAATAAGTATGAAACTGCTGGAATACAGTCTGCAATAGATATTATTGATTCTTTTTTAGATGAGAGGTTACATCATAAAATGAATCGATATTCAGAAAATTTTTATGATAAATGGTCTGAATTAAGAAGGGTAAGAAACAGCATAATTCATAGTAATAATAGGTATATAACAAAAATCAAGATCACGAAAATAAATAAACTGATAGTTGACAGCTTAAAAGTTTTTTCTGAATTGAAAGGTGAAATATACAAGATGGAAAATTAAATTTCCAGACAGCTGAAAAATACATAGGAAAGAATAAAGGATGAGTGATTATGATGATGCAGATAAAAGAATGAACTGTTGAATAGGTAGAACGAATGTCGGATAACAGCATGCTTTATGTGATTAAAGACATTGAAGGAATGTCATCTAACAGAGAAAATGATAGAAAACAGGCAATGAAAGGACTACAAAATATACTAAAGTTTAGCGAAAAACTGCCAGAGAATTTTGATGTAGATAGAGAACGGGAGAAAGCAGGGAGGAGGTAATTGTATGATAGAAATAAAATCACAGATTATAGGAAGGATACCAGATATTGCAAAACTGGAATTGTATAGAGTGATTGGCGAAGGCTATAAGGCAATGCAGGATGGCAGGACCAATACAATCGAAGAAGTACGGGAGAAAATAGATAAGAGGAGAGCAGAGCGTGGCAGAGGTAGTATTTATAGAGCTGGCAAAGTATGATCTGATGGATATAGAGCATTATATTTTGGTAGAACCTCTGCAATCTGCGAGCAACTGAGAGAATAACTGAAGACATTTTGCAAGCAACGGGAAGTTTGATGGATTTTTTTCCGGGACATCCGTTATTAAAATTATCTGCTTTTAAGTGCTGCCGGCTTAAGAGTGACACGCTTTGATAATTACAACATATTTTACAACTACCATTAAGAAAAGCATAAATTTATAATAAAGTGGAAAGAAGGATTAGCGCATGGCGAATATCGAAAATAATTACCCTAATTTAACATGGATGCAATTTGCTGTGTGCAATGATGATGCAACAGGTGCCTTTGAAGATATGACAAGACGCTTGTTTTCAGTGGAATATTTAGGCGAGGGAAGAATTCCGCATTCTGATCACAATAATCCAGGAGTGGAAGTATTACCAATATTAGAACCACCACATACTGATGGAACTAAACAAAGAAAAATAAGTTTTCAGGCAAAGTATTTTGAAAACAATATAAGCTATGCCCAAATAAAAAAATCAATGAATCAGGCTATTAAGTATTATGGAAAAGATCTCGACCTGATTTATTTGTTTTGCAATAAAACACTTACAACAACGGCGAAAGAATATATAAGCATAAAACAATTATTACAAAAATCTGGAATAGAATTATATCCTATATCTAATAAGGAAATATTGGATATGGTTTCAAAACATAAGAATATAGCAAACTATTTTTTCTTGCCGAGAAGAAGACCTGATGACATTCTCATTAGTCAGATACAGACTGGAATTGTTGTTAACATAGAGGATGAGTCATTGCGTACTTCTGGATCAACGGGAAGTAACGGTCAGATTTTTGATACGGGATTACTTCAAAGTTTTGCTCAAGAAAAAATTAATGAGTGTAAAACGTTAGTTTTGAAAATGAGATTTGATAAACTCAGAATTGAACTTGATAAGATATTTACATATGATCTTACTGCAGTTGAGGGCAATGAAGTACTATTGTTTTATAGATTTATTTTGGATATACATGATGGTAAGAAATTTGATATTCCCGAAAATGAATTAACGCAGCAACATAAAAAAGAAATTTTATGGCTGAAACAATACTATAGTAACCCGATACCTATAGGGGCTTATACATATGCCAGCCATTGCGTTGAGGCTCAGATAATGGTGCTGGATAAAATGTTTACAGTTCAGCTTTGGGATAACATTATTTCTTTAGGGAAAGAAATAATGGATGACGCTTCTTTGGAGATAGTTGATACTATTAAGAAATATTATGGCTTATCATTATTTAATTTACGAAAATATTCATTGGCTGCCGACGTATTCAATAGCCTTTATAAAAAAGATAACAAAGAAGATATACACTTGTATCTTGTGATGGCAGAGATACGGAAAGTTAATTCCTCATGGAATGAGGATAACTCCCGTCATAAGGATAGATTGATTGAACTAATTGGCCAGTTAGACTTACTACGAGATAATAAGCAATATAAAAGTAATATAAAGTTAGTTGCCATGCTGTACCTTGAATCTGCATATAATCTGGGAATCAACGAGAAAGAGTATCTAGAATCTGCTATTGAGAGATATATGGAATTCACGGAAGAAGTTAAAGAAGATCCGATGGTAAAATATTTGTATGCCCTTTGCGTAGAATTAAATGGCGGCATTGATGTGGCTGAAAATATATATGCTGAATTGGATTGGAATGAGGATGCTAATATTGCGTGCAGATATTTGCTTTGTAAATTGTCAAGAAACAAATATGCAGAAGTGATTAAATTATTTGATAATATTAATTGCTCCGTGATAAATACAAAACTGAAAAGCCTTTATTTGACAGCAGTGTTTTACAACGAAAAGGATAGATATGAAGATACTCTTAAAAACATTTTGAAGGATGTTCAGAATGACATTGGAGAGATTATCGATATTGCTTTTGGAATTCGAGAAAAGAGATACTTGGAAGAGTATATTGTTCCGTTGATCAAAAAACATTTAGGTGAAATAGAGAAACTTTCTCTTTTACAAAAAACTGAAATATTATCTGTTTTATCACAGACAGGAGAAATGGAACTTATTTTGACTCTGATTAAAAATCTCGGTGGAGTAAGTAAGCTGAATCGCTTTGTCGTAAGGGACATTTATGATATAGCTTTTAAGGTTAGTAATAAAGAATATATTGCTCATGATAAGACACTAATCCAATCGGATAAGTTAATTGCAGTTGAGCAAATAGCAGATATGTTTTTGAAAGAGGATGTATCACGAAAAGAGTTTTTGCAAATAAAGTATCTGTGTGCAGGGGCAAAAGAAAAGAAATTTAGTATGCTGAAATATGCTAAGGAACTTTTCGAAATTACAAAAGAAGAAGGCTTGGCAAGAAATATTATTGCCATGCTTTTTGAAAGAAATGAAACCGCTTTTAACACCTATGCACCATATATTAGTGTATTGAGTAACTCTACAAAACCAGACTACTGTATGGTAGTTGCAGCGGCCATGCTACGGTTGGGAAAAGCAGAGGAGGCTGATTTATACGCATATAAAGCTTTGTATTATTTGAATAGTACAGAGGATTACGACATCTATAAGAGCTACTTTGGCTATTATAATCAAAACCTGAATTGGTGTCATGATCATGGCGGGTTAAAAAGAGTAAAGGGCAATTCGGTTGTTACACTGGAAGCGTATTCTGCGGAAGATAAAGCAATTAAGAATAATACTACATTATGCCTTGACTCAGAGAGTGAATTTTTGGATCCGAGTAATACTAGTATGGAGGTCAGGCATATTCCTGCGGAAAGCCCTTTATATTTAAAATTACAGGGAAGTGGGTTGAATCAGATAGTAACCATAGGGAATATTAACTATCAAATAACTGAAATACAATCCAGAACTCAATATGCAATTGGTTTTATTTTCAGGAAGATAGGAGAACATCCAGAAAAGTTTGAAGGATCCATTTGGGTTATGACATCCGAAAAAATAGAGGATTCGATAGAGAAAATTAAAGTGATGACTGACAGAACAGAGGAAACAGAAACGTTGTTGAATTTCTATCATTTTAAAGGAAACGAATTAGGTCTGCCTATTGACATGTTCACTAATGGTGATTATGAACGATATATTGATGCATTAACGATGCTATTAAATGGCAAGGACCAAGCGCTTTATGCAGGGTTACCGACATACGAAAATGAGGAAAATCAAAAGTATATTCCGACACTGTCTACATTGGTATTATTAAGTCTGATGGATTTAATTAATGTGCTTGACGGAATAAAAAGTGATTTGCTTCTACCAAAGTCATACATAAATTTTTTTGTCGAAAGATATAGTAAGGCCAAGGAAATGAGTTTTGTTTCTTCAAAAAAATTAGTTAATATAAATAACCAATTAACTGTCATTGAAAATGATCCTCACATTGAAATATGGGAAAGGATTATGGACTTTTGTATGGAATGTGAGACTGTGGAAATATCTGATGATGAGCGTATAGGATTTTCAATCGGGGACTATATAGATGGAGAACAGTTTATTGCAGCAGCAAAATTACATTTGATTCACCTGGATGCATTTGTGTTGGCAAAAAAGGAGCAGGCGACACTTTTATGTGATGATCTCTTTTTTAGAAAAATGGCAACATATAGCAAAATCAGAAATATAAATTTTGTATCTATATTACGGCATTATGTAGACGAAAATTTTGTGGTTCCAATTGTAATGAAACTTTCAAAAACAAACTATTTATATATTCCTCTTATGGCGCGAACAGATGAAGAGGCTATAGAACTAAGGAAAAATATATTAGATGGTAAGCTAAAGAAAAAATTTTATAGTGGTATGTTAGGTGCATATAATGCTGCTTGGGAAAAGGTTAAGCGTGAATTCTTTGGGGGGATTGTAGAATTTGAAGAAATAGAGTAAAATTACTACTTGGACGGGATGGTGGATATAGCATTTGAAATGCTTTTGTCAAATTGCATCTAAATTACCCTATAAGCGAATGTGGAGACGGTGTGCCTGCTGACTCGTAATCCCAGCTGATTTGGGCGCAAATAGGTATATAAATTATCAAACATCAATACTTGAAGATATGAAAGTTTTTAGGGTGGAAATTGGTTTGAAAATGCTGATTTTTGCCCTTTTTTATTAAAAAATCAGTAGAGTCAATAAGAAAGGCAAAACAGGTAAAGATACAAGCTGTCTCATGTGATTGCATACAGCCATGAAGTGGATGAGCAGACACTCGGTAAGCTACAGGTGAAATGGGCAAAAGAAGTAAAACGGATCAATGGAGCAGTTAAGTTCGAAGATGCATATAAATATCAGCAAGAGGTTTTTTAAGAAATAATTTATTGAAATGCGGTAAGACTTACAGTATGATAAAGAAAAAGGAAGGAGTGATAATAATGACGCAGATGAAAGAACGTGCTGTTGAATTGATAGAACGTATGCCGGATGACAATATGTTTTATGTGATTAATATTCTTCAAAATATTGAAGAGATGTCATCCAACAGAATGACTGATAAAAAACAGGCAATGGAAGCACTCCAAAACATACTGAAAGAATCCGGCAGATTTTAAGCACTCAAGAATAAAAGTTATTTAACCAGACGAATTGTTGAGGAAATTAGAATAAAATTAATTGGCAGAAGGGATACAGGACCATTACTTCGGTAGTGGTCTTTTCTGTACTCTTCGAGAACGTAAATTTATGAGGAGGAATCATAGTTGAAAGGTAAACGCTCCATAGCAAGTACCTTTTGCAATCAACTTTCATCTGCAATAATAGTCTCACACTATACACAGTCAAAA
>CAKSAN010000008.1 GCA_934436435.1 uncultured Acetatifactor sp.
AACATTCGAAAATAAAATTTACAACAGGCCACGAAAGTGGCTTAAGATTGTCAAGGTACTTACTATGGAGCGTTTACACTTTGACAAATATCTGGTAACGGATTATCTGCCAAAACTGGTGGAACGTATCGAATATGTGATGAGTGAAATGGATACCGTTACAGTCTGTGACAAAGCACTGATTCTTGATTACAAAGCAGAACTTCTGATACCACATAAGGAATACGATAACGCCGTAAAGAAACTAAAGAAAGCTGCTGCACTCTTGGAAGAATATCATGCAGGCGAAGCAACAGAACGCTCCGCCAACCTTCTTTCCAACCTTTACAACAACTTATCGAATACTTATCTGCTCATGAGAAAATCAGAGGATGCCGTAACTACTTTGAAAGCCGCATTTGAAATACGACAGAAGTATGCCGATTACGGGCTTCTTGAAACACACGACACCTTACAGCAGATGATGAACCTTGTAAATATGCTGATACTTTCCAAAGACTTTAACACAGCCGAACGTCTGACTGCATTTTATGAAAATCGGGTACTCGAAAACCTCGGCAAAGACTGCATAGATTACGGTGTCTGCCTGCTTACAAAAGGCATCATTTCCTATGCTCTTAACAAAGCCGCAAATGCGGAAACCTACCTACTATCTGCTGAAACAGTTTTCGATAATATTCTGGAAGAAGAAAACGGATATTCAAAAACCACCTGTCAGTACCTATATAATCTGTACCGCAGGTGGCAAAAACCGGAATTGGCGGAAGAATATAAGCAGAAACTGCTTATATCCTCTAAATAGTATTTTCGTGCAAATTCATATGAGTTGTCACTTCCTTGTCACCTCATTATCCATCTAAAGCACTCTAATGACTGGTTTTATAGGTTCTTACATAGGAAGTGACACCGTCAATGTCACCTCGTTGTCACTTCCTATGTCAACTTTCAAATTAATATCATCTGCACCAGTTTGTATCACAACTTGGGTAGTACAGAATCCATTTCTATTTTTTAGCAGTTCACATCGGAATCTACTCGTACATTCGCTCCGTTCTGTAAATTTCTCCTACAACTTGAACACCGTCATATTTTAATACTCCAGTCCAATCACTGTATTTGCCTATACTCAAGTCATTTAAATGTATCTCCTTCGAGCCATTGACAAACCACACCAATTGCATTTTCATCTGTAACAAGAATTTATCCAATATATCCTTTCGAATAATGATTCCGGCCTTTTGTTTTGTCAATGCCGTATCAAAAAATGCAAGCTGTCCTTCCTGATCATAATAATATCCATCATACTCTAATTGACACAATTTCATTTTTTCAACAATCTCTGCACACGGAACACCATACGAAATAGCTTCTTCCTTTGAGGCATCGTATTCCTCCTCCCAAAGTAAATATCCTGTTGCAGATAGAATTTCACCCACATTCTCCACTATGTCAATTTCTTTTGTATAAGTTTCCTCTCTCATAGGAATTACAATTCCTTTATCACCATCTTGTTTCTCACTACTGTTTTCACAATTATCGGAAGTATATTTTTTTAGTAAGTTTTCAAATTTAGAAAAATCCGGAACTTCAGATTTTTCGGTAACTATCTCTTTTTCACCAGTTCTGATTTCAATATTTTTCCAAAATAGTTCTCTGAAGTCTTTACTTCCTGGTGACCAAGGAAATTCACGACTATACAAAGTGTATGTCTCCGGAATCCATGTTATATTGCTATCAAGCATATTTACTTTTTTCTTAGCATACTTATCCAAGAGTGCCAATTGTTCATCCGTAACAAAATATCCATATAACCAATTCCAATTTAGCAATTTGTCACTTGCCAAATTATTTCTATCTGTATCTGCATATTTAGTAAGGACCACCCATTGAAATCCATTTGTATCTGTCAGAATTAAATCTTCTTTTTGTAATTCAAAAAATATTGACGCTGAATCAATCCATTCATTTTCCTCAACCTTACCATGCGGAAATGTCCTTATGTTTTCTTCTCTCGAAGCTTTAAAGTGTTCTTCAACACATTGAAAAATCGGAGCATCTTGACACAACATAAAATGCTTATTTAACGTAGGATCGAAATCTCTGACATATGGATCCCATGCCCCCTCAAATACCTCTTCCTTTTTTTCAAAGCGGTCTGCTTTTGCACAATTGTCAGATACCCGTGCAAGAATATTATACATTGCAATCCATTGATATTTTTTTCCTATACGTTCCAACTTTGCCACATTGTGTCGGTTATAGTTGTACCTTCCTAAATTCCTATCATATTCCCCGAAAAGTTTTTCTTCATATCCGCATTCATGCAATACAAAATAAACCGCATAATTAAATATCTTTTTGTGCTCAATTTCAAAGGAAGATAATGCCGATTGGAACACATATCGTCCAAAATCACCATACATTCCCATACCTTCAAACTTCATCGAACTAATTATCGAGTATGTTCCTCCTTCAAAATTTCCATTTAAATATCCCTGTTCTTCAATCTCTGGTATATCAGCAGAATGATATGGTGGAGTAATTTTATCGCTATCAAATTTAACTGACTCACTTGGAAATTCATATACAAATCTTTCAATAATCAGCCTTGCATAATCTCTTAGTAAAATATCCGGATATACTTTCTCACAATCAAATACTCTGCCATATACATACCCTGCTAACGATTGGAATATTTCTTTATTTACCTGTTTCCGTTTTAAACAGGCTCCCAAAACAATACCATATAATCTTTGAATTATATATGGATCATTAACTCCTTGGAATCTTGTAAGCAAGTATTCACACAACGAAAAATCTTCTTTTAAAATTTCTATCATTGCTTTTGATGTAACATCTCTAAACCACCGATTTGAAGACGACAGACACCAGCCAAATAATATAAGCAAAAGTTCCTTTTGTTTTATATCTGAAAATTCAAGTTGTTCACCCTTATCATACATATTAATTAGCTGAACAATTCTATTTTCAGAATCCTGCTCTAAGCCATTAATATATCTCGTCCATAAATAATCTCTCTTATTTAATGGATAATTCAACAAAACTTCATGCAACGCTTCTGCATTTAATGAATTAGTAATCTTAACACTGTTTGAGATAAACATTTCCCATACATTCTCAATTCCGGCAGAATATTTTGAAAACATTACTAATAAATCGTCAACAGTAATCGAAATATTCTTTCTCCATTGAAGTGAATCCACAAAGCTGTCAAACAAATCATTTCTATCATGTTCATTTTCTATTGCATCAATAATACCAATACACTCTTCTTGATATTTTTCTGCATACAAAGCACACGTATTGATAAATAAATCACGATTTCCGTATTTACCTATTTCTCCATCTTTAATAGATAATACATCGTTTATCAAATATTCGATAACCGCATCCTTTGTTTTACATATAGACATAATCTCCTTTGAGCAAAAATAATCATTCATTTGATCATAGGAAAAGTATATTCTCTCTTCTTCAGAATATACATAGCTATGTAAAACATTTTCTCTAATCATTTGTGTAATAAAAGGGCGAGCATTTAAGCCCAAATCATTCCATACCGATAATTGATTAAGTTCTTGCTTGGTAAATACTCTTTTTCCCGTAGTTAATATATATTCTGCAATCCCACTAACAACTGGCGTAACCAAATCCTCTGCTGAATCATACCCTGCCGCTCTTATATTTGTTAATAACACTCGATGAATATTTCTGTTAGCATATTGCAAAATTCTATCATACAATGTTGGCAAATTCACTTCATCACCCTGATATGTTTTACAATATAGTGTCAAAAATAATGGATTTGTAATTCCTGTCGTAAATAAATGTAATGGTGTAAAAGGAATCCCATAATGATCCATAAATTTTTGTGCCGCTTCAATAGAATTTTCATCAAATCCTCTATGCCGGATATGGCATACTTCATATTTATCCATTTTTAAATCTGCAAATAATTGTTTTTTATATTCTTCTCTGAAGGACACTGCAAGACGCACATGTTCCATTTCCTGTATTTTATTAAAAATTGACGGTATTCCATTTTTCCATAATGTTAAATTCCATGTTTCATTCAATGCATCTACAAAAACAGGAACAATACAATTGTTTACGGAGCCCCAAACTTCCAAAATATCTATTAATTCTTCAAACGAGTAGTTTATGCGAAGGTTAGACGCAATTTGTTCCTGTATAGGACAGTCATCAAGATAGTCGCCCCCAAGCATAAGCAACGCATATTGCTTTTTCGTTAATAATTCTAACACTTCATTTGCAAATGTATGCGATTTCCCTACTCCTGCTTTTCCCTCCACAAAAAGGAACTTTCCTTGTAAAACTGCCTTTTCAATTTCTTGAATTTGCAGTCCTGATGCAAGTTCTATCAGCGTATACAATTTATCAATCTTATCTTCTATTCGATTCAATTCTTCAGATGAATCGTGACTATTCTTCTCCCGTAACTTCGTCCATAACCTCTCTCTCTGTTCCTTACACTCTGACATTTGTTTCTCAAAATCATCGATATCTTCTTTGACAGCCTCTTTTATCCTATTATCCCACTGCAAAACATTCAAAATTGTGTCAGTTCCAATAACTTCTAACTGATTAATTGCTTCTCGGATTTTGTCTTTATATTCAGCATAAGAATCATACTTCCATCCTAACTCATCTACTTTTTTTAACAACGTACTTTTCTTTTCATTAAAATATTGCAATGCTCTATCGTCATGTACAAACAATGAAAGATATAAGGATGCTCTCGTATCTATATTGAATTCGTCATTGTATCTTTCACCTAATTTGCTCAATACTTCCTGCGTATGATTCTCAAGCCATTTTATATTCAAAAAATTTTGGTCAAAATAATATAATCCAAGATATGAATATTTACGTACCATATCCAAAATCGTAACATCCGTAATTGGTTCTAAAGTTATGCCCACCTCCTCAAGTTTCTTTACAATATTTATGTAACTGTCACAGTTGGTCGTAAGTGCCTTATTGCAAAACAAATATACATGTTCCACTTTTCCCTTGTAATACTTAACTATATTTTCAACAGAATCCATAATCTGACTGTAATCTGTCTTTTTTTCAAAGAATTTAGCTTGATAACCTATCCATCTCTCGTTCTTTTCATCATAAATAGGTTCCGCTTCAAGTCCCGGATTGTTGGGATTACAATGTAAATGACGTTGTTTCTTATTTTCTGTAAGAAATTCATTTACAAATAACTGACGACATAAATCTTCAAACTTAAACTGTATTCCTCGTATGTCAATATTGCATGTTAAAAATTGTTCCCATGATATTATTGCCGCCATCATTTGTCCTCCCGTAATTATATTAATCCTTTTTAGGTATTATGATTGCGAACGCAATGCGTTCGCAATCATAACTGTCTATCCTCTTTTATATCAACTTTCCAAGACCCACTTTTATTACTTCCCACACGACTAACAATTCCAACTTCCTTCAGTTTCTTTACCTGTTTTTCAACAGTTCTTCTTGTAACACCAAGCGTGTTCGCAATACTATCTAAAGTGTTTTCCGGTTTCTCAAGCATCAAGCATAAAATATTTGCCGCTGTTTCACCATAATTCTCCCGAACTTCCTCATTTATCCCGAATTTATCCCGAACTTCCTCATTCGAAGCGTCATTTTGTAGTGTATCTTCACTGAACGTAGCTGTATTCATACTTTCTTTTGCGATTTCCGTGTTCCGGTACATATTTACTCTAAAGCAACCACCCATTTCAATAAGTTCCGGTTCTCGTAATCCTGCCTTTTTACAATTTTCAAATAATCTCGGAATACCACTTCCCCACTGTTCTACTACCTTCATATAAGCAAGGGCACTAACAATTCCTCGATTTCTCGGTTGGCTGTAACCATTTTTCAATTCTTCGATTGTCAAGCCTCCAATAAGCATTCCCGGCGAAGTAATTTCCAATCTATCGTCATACAATGCCACTTGCACTTTACCTGGATCTAAATATGATCTGTGGCTAACTGCATTTGCAATCAACTCTCGAATGCTATCTATCGGAAGTTCACACACATCCCTACGGTACAAACCGCCAAATTCTGCACCCATACGAATATTTCTAAGAACAAACTGATATGCTTCATCAATCTGTTCACACAAAGTTCCTCCATATTCCTTTTTATCAACAAATGTAGCTCTGGTCGTTCCTTTGAATACTCCACACTGCACAGATGCTTCCTGCAAATCATTTTGGTTTAAAAGCATATATCCATTTGTCGGAACCATCTTTCCATCCTGTTCTTGTAATAATCCCCAAGAAAGAAGTTGATTTTTCGTTACCTTCTTTACATTTTGTTTTTCTTCCGGTGTCAGGCATCTGCTTATTTTGTTTAAATCTGACATCCGTATAGTTTTATTTTTAATAACTTGAACAAACGAGTCTAATGTACAATAATGGTATATTAAACTCATTTTCACCATTCCGCTCTAGGCATTTCATAACTTACGTCTCATATTTGTTTCAGACATATGGTTTACCACGAATGACAATTCTGCAACTTCACAACATTATCTGCCAGTCTATCAAAAGTAACTATTTTCAAGTTGTTCATTTCATACATACTTTGGCTTCTTACCTCCTTTGCAATATCCGTCATATAATCACGTCTACTGACAACAAGATAATAAAAAATTCTATAAATTGGAATATCAATTCCAAACTTATTCAATCCTATATTTTTCATGAAATAATCTCTATTCTGATCTATCCACCTCTTCCAATCTCTTATTTGTGTAATACCTTTTCTGACACTCTCACTCTCAGAATTTGAAGATGCGATTAAATAGGGCGTATTTGGTTTTTCAAATTCAACTAAGACAATACTATACCCGTCCGAATTTTTTCCAAGTAACATGTAATCCGCTACATATTCATTGCCCAAACTCTGCTCTGGAAAAAGATATGCATCATGATGTCCAAAATTGTAATCCAGAAATATAGAGCCCGGAATAAACCACTTCATATCTTCCTTAATATATTCTTGCACATCATGTTCATTTGATGCAGAATATATTATTTTGCTATACGCATTTGCTTCAGACCTAAAATCAACATTTCGATATTCTGTAAAATGCAAATAATTGTTTGGAAACAACGACCTTTTGTGCCAAATAAATTTTCTAACCTCTGCATTTGGATGCGAAAATCTGGGATATTGTCTATTATTTTTCAATCCCTTTTGATTTGCATACTTCTCTTCGGCAGCATATGCGTCT
Source organism: uncultured Acetatifactor sp. (assembly GCA_934436435.1). Lineage (GTDB taxonomy): Bacteria > Bacillota > Clostridia > Lachnospirales > Lachnospiraceae > Acetatifactor. The sequence continues at coordinate 7,286 of CAKSAN010000008.1, forward strand.
TTTTCTTCTTCATTTGCATATTTCGTATAATCCCTATCCTGTAATTTCATAATATCTCCGTTCAAAGCTTGTTTATATTTCATCCTTACTTTGTATTTTCATCCAAACCAAAGTATAAGCCATATGTATTATTCTCCTACGATCTCCGTCAACAACTTATAAAGTTCCTGCACTTCATTCGCTGTCAGCGTTATTCCTTTTCCCATTTTCTCACGGTTCGGCGACCAATCACGCAAATCGTATTTTGCTTCCGCACTATTCCATGAAATAAGATTAAGTTCTTTCTGCCAGCCTTTTGCACTTTCTGAAAGTACTCCCAGTTCTTCCACAATATCATATTTAATATCTGCCATACAATTTCTCCTTCAAACCCGCATCTCTGTCTTCTCTCTTAAGTAGCTGTCACAATTCTCATCCAATACATTCTTATGCTTATTTAAAAATTCCGATACAAATGGAGCCACCCAATACTGTGACCCCTCTGGCGGAGTATCCCCAAAATCCAGACTATCGGTATAATCATAAGACATAATGAGTAACGGATTTATCAGCACAGCTAAGAACAGGAATGTCTCTGTAATAAATATCGCAGCTTCGCTAAACTCATCACACTTCTTTTTCATCTCCTGCTTCAAAGCCAATCTATCATATGATTCATTGTAATAAAGACGACCATTAGAGTGTACATAATTATTTAGCTTATCAGCCAACCTATCAAATGAACCTTTTAACCTAAACTTCTGCACTACACTTTGTGTTGCGGGATGTGACGCAATACACTTCAAAACAGCCCCTATGTGTAAATCTTTTTGCTGATTATGTACCCAATCCCAGATGTTTTTCTCATCTTCGTTCAACTGGTCTACATCTACAAATTGAGTAAAATCACTATTATCTGCTACAGCAAACAAATATAGATAATAAAGCAAATCATCACGATACTTACGGAGTAACGAATACGCATCGGCAAAATTAGCATTTAAACAACAATATCGAATACTCTCCATTGTTCTGGTTGCTGAATCAAGAATAATATTCCCATTAACAGGTCCTATTCTCCTAAGAACAGAGATATCCCTTCCAAAAGCCAGATATCCTAATTCGCTCAGAAAATCTCTAAGCTCTGTAAGGGTTTCATCAAGGTCGATAAAATCTTGATTCTTGCTGATAGCATTTCTATTTTTTTCAAACTCGTCTATTGATGAAAACATATCTTTCTTTACTCGCTTTCCGCCACCCCGAATTTAGTTCTAAAATCTTCATAACTATTAACCCAATCAAAACGAATCTGTTCGGAAACAGCTTGAAAATGCAGCTTACCACACTGAATTTTGTTACGCTCTACTTCTTGCAAGTTATTATCCTGCTTGCCCGCTTTCGTCTCAACAATGAAGTAAATTCCCAATTCAGGACTACTCAAGCTCTCCTTCCTACATACAATCGCCCAGTCAGGAGAATAATTTCCATACGGTGTATCAATAACAAAACCACCTTTTTTTAGCTTTGTAAACAAGAGCACATTCTGGTTATTCTCAAGTTTCTCAGCAAACTCTTTCTCTCCTTTGCTATCCAGCTTATAGTACTCATTCATCGCTGAGCTGCGGTTGGCATTTGCTTGAAACACTCTCCATTCATCATTAAAATCTTCTTCGCTTATTGTATCAAGTTCAAAGATATTTCGGCTGTCCAGTTCGTATCCATTTATCACTTCATAAGAAGTAATATTGGCTGCTTTAGTATCATTTAGCAGTTTAAGAATCTTCTGGGTAACTGTATCCAAAATATCCTGATTATTGAGCAATTCTCTCTTCTTAACAGCCTTAATAATTTTGAATATGGCAAGTCTCGGAAGCATTGTATGGTACATAATGTAGTTCGCTATCTCAAAGTCACTCTTGGCATCAGCTTCTACATCTATCTCCAACTCCTTAGCTCCATAGGTAGCCTCTTCCATAACAAACATAGCGGATTCATTGAACTTAGCCTTACCAACTTCTACCTTGTACTCATTCTTTGATTTCATAAACATCAAGTAATTGTTAATTTCCAAAGCACAATCATCAATGAATTTATCTTTATCAATCTTGAACTTATACATGGTACGCTTCATCAGATTCTCTCTAAGAGCAAAGTAAATCTGTTCAAACTCGCCCTGCGAGACAAAGGCTCGTACCCTATTCTCATATGGTTCGTTGTCGCCATTACGAATCTCAATCTTCTTTGTACCCTTCTGTACCATCAGTTCTTTAAATTGTTTCTTTATATTCTCCATATGTTCATACAGCGTATCATCCACAAAAGTCATATTATCAAAGAGCTTTGTAACCTGAGAAGCCGTACCCTTTAAGATGTGATCTCCATTCATCACACCAGCAGAAATAAGCTCCTGCTTCAATGTATCTACCAGCTCTGGCGTAATCTTTTCCTGCGGTACTCCAGATGTCTTTAATGTAGAAATAAGAATTTCAGCGGTAACTTCGTTCTTATCGTAATTCATATTTTCATTGAAATCCTTCTGCAATGCAGCCGCGAAATGGTCGTAATAGTCGTTTGCAATAACCGTAAGTTCATTGATTCTGCGGTCTAAGCAACGATTACCAGTAATATCTACAGGAAGTCTTAAACCTCTTCCAATCTCTTGCTTCTTGGCAATCTCAGAACCGCCAGACTTTAATGTACATAGTGTAAATACATTCGGATTATCCCAGCCTTCGCGAAGAGCTGAATGTGAGAATATAAATGCAAGAGGTTCATCAAAAGATATCAATTCATCCTTCTTCTCCAAAATAAGACTAATACCACGATTGATATCTTCCTGTGATTTCGCCTTAATTTTGACACTATCTTCATCCACAGAAGAATCCCAGCCATCAATTTCTACTGCATTATTTTTCGCATCTCTGGCAAAGTAACCTTCTCTGACAGCCTGAACATGCATATAATCAGGAAAATACTCTTTAAACTTTTCAATCGTAACTGCATTCTGTGACACATACTTCTTGTACTCTTCATCAAAGATTCTTAAGTACTCTCCTCTCCCGTCAGGAGCGGTATTATCTCTTACCTTATCAACAGAATCAATAAAAAACAGCGTAAGTGTTTTAATTTTTCTACCCATTCTTAAAATATTCATCTGTTTTACAAAATGATTTTGGATAGCAAGTCTTATCTGGATACGGACAGCTTCGTTCTTTTCAACTTCATAAGTACTGTGACCCTGTTCCAATTCGATAATTTTCTCTTTCGTTGCGACCTGTAACGGTTTTAACTTATGAGGTTCTTCTGCAATACGCATATCCTTGTACTGCGGAAGATTTCCTGATAATTCTTCTATGGATGTACCACCACTGACATTAAATGTCTTAAATCGAATAGTACCGCCCTGCTCTTGTGAGAATATCTCAATCCTTGCCTTTAAATCCGAAGTAAATGACAAATAACGAATATATGGATAATCTTTCGGGATAACACCATGTACGGTCTTTACTTCAATTCTCTTTACTAAATCCTTCTGATAAGCACCATAGGAATCCAGCTTGTAAATTTGGTTATACAACTGTTTGTGAGTCGCTGAATACCTTAAGGTAAATAATGGCTGTAACTCCTCTATCGCCTTTAACGACTTGGACTTGTTTCTCTTTGTTCCTTCAATCTTCTGTGGTTCGTCAATAATGATAATCGGCTTAATATACTTGATATCTTCCCATAGAATCTGTCCGTACTCATCTTCCGTTCTAATTTTGTTAGTATCTTTATTGAACGCCTGAATATTCATCACACAGATACTTAAATCATTACTCTCCACCAACTTTGAGCTAACCTGTTTTGGGTTATTACTGTCATAGATGAAGCTGTGCTTTGACAAATCCACATCATACAATCTTTTAAAATGGTCTTGCAGCTGCTCCATTGACTTCTCTACGCCCTTACGGATAGCAATGGACGGAACTACTACCATGAATTTCTTGAAATCATATTCCTTATATAACTCCAATATGGTGCGAAGGTACACATAAGTCTTTCCAGTACCCGTTTCCATTTCAACGGTAAAATTGTTACCTTCCGCTAAGGCAGAATCTGCGAACAGGTCATTCTGTAACTGTACACTTCTCAAATTTTCCAGCAACCTAGAACCTACTACAATATCATTATTTCTTATTGGATCTCCCTCTCCAACCTTACGGATACGCTCAGGGCGGTAAATTCCATCTACCCTTCTGGATAATCCCTTAAATAATTCTACTGTAGACTTGACTGCCTGCAACTGATAATCAAGGTCATCATCAAACTGGAATGTTATTCGTTTTGCCATGATACATTCCTCCCTTAGATAAATTCTACAGTATATGTAGGTTTGTCAGTTCCAGCGTTCTTCTCAATCAGAGCCTTTAATCTTCTAAAGGTCTCATCCTTAAGTGCAATGTCATCCTTAAAAGCAGAATCTCTGAAAATAAACTTAATCGGCAATGGGTCAAGCTCTGCCAGTTTGTTAATGAGTTCTACTGTAATCTCTGTTTCAAGGCATACCAAATAACTGCTTGCATACAGGTATGTACGATTTCCAATATCGGATAACTGCTCCAATGTTTCCGACAATGCCACATCTCTTTGTCTAAGCATTAATTCATACACAATATCAACGTCATTAGCTCCAGGCATAAAATCTACAAGGTCAGGTGTGAGCTCTATTTGAGATAAATCCAACTGACCTGCATCCACAAGTGAATTCCACTTGATGTTAGTATCTGCGACACGAAATACTTTAAATCCGATATCCACATTGGCTTCAGGATTTTCGGCTTTTATTCTATCACCCGCCAAGCAAATACGCTCCTTACCAATCTCACAAATATTATGAAATCCTGCTCTATATGCTTCGCTTGACTCATCTAATTTCTCTGGTATCTGAACCAAAATATATCTTCTTTTTCCATTATCTTCACTATTCAGTTTCATTACTGCATGAGCCGTTGTTGCAGAACCAGAAAAGAAATCAAGTATTATATCACTCTCATCTGTGTGTATTTTACACAAAAAGTAAATTAATGAAGATGGCTTAGGAAACGGAAAAACTTTACTTCCAAATAAATTAGTTATTTCCTTTGTACCATCCTGCGACATTCCTATGTCATCTCCAAGTTTAGTACTTACTGCAATACGCCCAAAATCCTCTCCAGCTTTTTTCATATCGTCTTCTTTCCAATATCTTAAAACCGGTTTGCTAATATTCAAAAAAGGGTAGTCTCCTGGAAACACAATTCTATCTTCGTCATAATACATTTTAAAAGTATCCTGCGTTATTGCCCATGTTCGGTTCGGATTAGCAGGATACTCTACACCGTTCTTCGGGTTGACAATAGTAAAATAGCTATTAGGACGCTCACTTGCCGTCGTCTGTTTTGTCAAATCATGAACTCTCCATGGACGATTTGGAAAATCTTCACTCTCATAATATTTCCGTTCTTTTCCTGCTATACTACATTTAAACATTGAGGATTTTGCGTAACATATAATCCATTCATAATCTTGAGATATTCCAAAAGGTACATCCGATTTAGCGGTTCTTTTTCTCCACGGAAACATTGCCACATAATTATTCTCACCGAAAATCATGTTGCATATATTTTTTACATTCTCAACCTCATTATCATCTATACTTATAAAAATCGCTCCATCATCCGACAACAAGTCCTTAGCTAGTAACAGACGTGGGTACATCATATTTAACCAATTTGCGTGATATCTATTATTCGATTTGACATTTACAGTATACCTCTCACCCAAGTCACTCATATCACCCTCAGCCTCAAGACTATCAATTTCAGACATTTTGAAACTATCATTATAAATAAAATCATTTCCCGTATTATAAGGAGGGTCAATATATATCATTTTTACTGCACTATAATAATTTTGTCGTAATAACTTTAATACTTCTAAATTATCTCCTTCTATGTATATATTCTCTGTTGTATCCACTTCTTTACTCTCAGATGATACGAACTTCAGAGTCTTATTTGAAACATCTTCTTGTGCAATTTTTTTTGCATTTTGCTTACCTGCCCATGTAAATTCATACTTCTCATTTGTAGTCTCTGTGAACAGACCCAATTCTTCTTTCAAAGCATTAAAATCTACTTCTCCATCTTTAACAACTGAAGGAAAAATTTGTGCCAATTTAACAACATTATCATTTAAAAAATAATTAATGTTTCTTTTTATTTTATCTACTTTCATATAAATCATCCTTACCTTCCCACATAAATTCTATAACAAGTAATCTAGCAAACTTTGCATTGAACGTACATCCCTAAGTTTAATTTTTGCTACTTGTCTCTTTTCTGTATTATATGTATCAAATTCTTCCACATCATTCTCACCTATCCATCCAATGATAGCCATATTATCATTCGATGGCACTGTTGTTCTGCTTTCACCATTTAACTCTAACCAATAATACACTTGTATGTTTACTTTTCTCAGTTCACTTGCTTTAGTAGCCACTGTAAATGTATCAAGGATATCATCAATTTTATTTTTATATACAGAAAGTGAGGATTTAACCGAACATTTTATTTCTCTTTCGCGTATGTCTTTTAATATAATATCATGTCCCAAATCAGGTTTACCTGACTTCTTGTTTACTGCTGAAACTGCATATTTCCCATTCTGCTTCAACCACTTAATAACAGCCATCTCTGCAGCTTCACCCATCAAAATATCAATATATCGTTCCATATAACTTCTTAAATGTAAATCCGAACGGTCTATCATTGTCTCGCAAAGAATCTGCGTATTTTCTACACAATTATACATATCTATATTTGATAAATCTATTTTTATGATAGAATCTTTACTAACTGCCACTTCTATTCCTCCGCCAAAATTGACTTTTATATTTTTCTAATTGTTTACATTAATAACATTCTCTATTCATTATCAGCTTCTTCCGATTCCAGATTCAAGCGTTCCAAAATATCCTTAACAATCCTTGTATCTTCAATCAGACTGATACCAAAACACTTTTTTCCAGCATCTTTAATGGATGCTCCGATATGATAAGCACAGGTATCATCTATAATCAAGAATCTGTCATGGAACACACCAGTGTACTTAACTTCTAATTTCGGATACTGCTGATTAAAATTGTTTACATCGGCTTCCGATAATCTCGTCCTTCTCACCGTGTACACAACAACTTCCACATCAGATTTCTTCTTAGCTAATATATTTAGCGTACCTACATCTACATAATTATCTACCAGTGCCAACTTCTTTTCTGCCTTTGATACCAAATCAACCAGCAGGCTGAATGCATCATATATCTGTCCATCAAAGAATATCTTTTGTGAAGATTCTTCATGTTCTGATATGTAGCGAAAAATCTTATCGAACTTCTCTTCCGTATTCTTCTGGAATGCCAGCCGCTTGACTTCCATTTCATTTATTTTTTCAAACATCAGGGTATTACTTGCCAAGAATCTACGCATCTCAACGAAGGCATCCATAATCTTTATGCTTACCTGTACAGCTGTCTCACTCCGCAACACAGCTGATAACATAGCAATTCCCTGCTCTGTAAATACATATGGAAGCTTTCGTCTACCACCATGAGTGTTTTCGTCTTCTTCACTTGATATCACAAATTGTGATTTCAAATCATCGTACTCGTCCTCTGATAGCTGGAACCGAAATTTTTCAGGAAAACGTGCTATATTTCTTTTAACCGCCTGATTCAATACTCTTGTTTCTACCTGATATAACGTGGCCAAGTCACTGTCCATCATTACTTGCTGACCTCGAACCACATATATTAAATTCTTAATTGTAACTTCCGATATTTCAATGTCGGGCAACTGTTTGTTCTCTTGGACTGCAATCTCTTCTGCCTGCTTATATGCCATAAGTACCTCCTCTGATAAACTTGAAATCACAAATTGTGACTTCAAGTTTTATGTAGCATTCGTATCATCCAGTGTCTGAATAGCTTTCTTTATTTCCTTATTCAAATTCATTCTCTCGGCATTTGATACCGCTTTCTTTAACATTCCTCTTGTATCCACCAGCTTCTTGTAATATGCATACAACAGTTCCATGCGGTTGCTGTCATACCAACTATTACCATCTAAAATCCCCTCTGTACTTGCGTATGCTTTTTCATTCATCAGCATATACGTCTTGTAATACCACTCCTTATACAGATTTACCTTGTTGGTTTTATTCTTTATCTGCATATAGTCCAAATATTTTAAGAGGCGATTCCTTCCGAAATCAGGCAATCCTACAGGATACTTCTCCGTCAAAAGGCTGTACTCAAGCACAATCTGATTCTCGTCAGTCTGATTTAATCTCTTAACCGCCAATGAATATAGTTCGTCCTGTGTATCATGCATCCGAATCACACACAATGACTTAATTAAGTTCTGATACATCGAAGCTAAGTATGCTGCATCCTTAATGTTCTGCAACTCCATATCGTAAAATTGAATTGCCTGACACCTATACTCATCATTGATTACAGATGGAATCTCTTCTCCTGCAATCTGATACATAAGCCTTACTTCTTTGACTGCATCCTTAATACGCTTCTTATCATCTGGCTTTAAATCCTTTGGTATAAAATCCTTCAAAGCCAATTTTACATCTGTTCTATAATACTCTGGTAAATTAAACATTTATTCCACCACCAAAAATGAAATTAATTCGAAATCATCAGCTGTCTCTCCTGCAAATGCATTATTGAAACCACCAAAATCAAATATCATCTGAACTGCTTTGGATTCCTCTTCTCCTTTAATAGAGCGAATTGCTTTATTTAACAGATCCGAATAGAACTCCATCTTCGTTGCATTTTTCGTTCTTTCAAAGAATCTACCAAACAGTTCCATGACAGGTGTACTCTTACCATAGCAGAGTTTTCTAAACTGCTTAACCACCTCTCTGGCCTGTCCATTACCATATAATACATTACCATCATTTAATATATAAATCAGGTAATATGGATACAATGAACTATCTGACTTCGGCTTCTCCATATCGTTACGATGTTTAAAGCAGAATAAAACTCCTTTATGCTCACTGTCCGTTACAGAGTAGATACCCTTCGGAATCTTCTTAATTTGTGGTACAGACTGGATATACTCAGACAATTCATTTAAGTATTCATTCATATTAAGGTCTGTAAGAGAGATATTTTCACTGGCATCCTCAATATCTATTACTTCTGCCTGTAACCTTTCTAACTGTCTCTTTCTGAAATTGAAGTCATTCATTTCAGGAGTCAAGATGTCCTCATCACCTGTAGACACCAGATTCAAGGTAGTCATCTTACCCTTAACACGCTGCTCCAATCCAAGATAATCATTAAGCTCCATAGCGGGGAAGAAATTTATCATCTGAATGTTCGTATTCTTACTTCCAATACGGTCAATACGCCCAAATCTCTGAATCAGTGACACCGGATTCCACTGAATATCAAAATTAATTACCGTATCACAATCCTGTAAATTCTGACCTTCAGATATACAATCCGTACCTATCAATAAGTCTATCTGTTCTTCTGCAGAAATCTCCTTCTTCATTTTTGACATTGGAGAAAATGCACACAGTACCGAATTAAAATCTGAATCCACATTACGGTTATTACAGCGAATATTCTTACCAGTAACACAAGCTGTATACACACTATATTCTTTCATAACAGATGCAAGCTCGCGATACAGATAATCTGCTGTATCTGCAAATGCAGTAAAAATCAGCACCTTACGATTGCCTGCGTTGTATGGTGTTTCTGTTACCTTCCTGATAAGTATTTTTTTGAGGTCCTGTAACTTTTGGTCACGTTGTTCATCCAAAATCCTTCTGGCATGTTTATGAATTTCTTGAATGATATATTTATCACTCGCCAAATCATCTAAATAATCATCTACGCGGAGATGCTTTACATCAATCTCATACTTACCTTCCAGATAGAATTCTTCATCTTCTAACTCTCCATTCTCTTCGTCCAGCTGTCCACTCCCCTGTAACAATAGCTGCTCGGTACGTTCAATACGCTCAAGAAGTCTACGCAATGTTTCTTCAAATGAGTACACAGAACTTTCCAAACGTTTGAAAAGATTAAATCTATGTAGAATAATCATACCTCTGGACTGTATATCAAACTCCATACGTCCACCACGTTTACCAGAGAATGCATATTTTTCCATGTAAATTTTCTTACAGTCTTCTCTGATATATTTGGTAGGTGTGTATACGCTCAAAATAAGAGCTTCCAATAATTCATTGGTCTCTTTGAACTTAAGCAATTCTCCCATAGTATCAATATCACTGTTTAGTGTATCTGGCACATTCTTATTCGGAAACTGCCCCACACCTTTGTTTCCATAATAATTAGTGATGTGTTTACGGCTTCGGGAAATCGTCATAAGCTCCAGCAGTTTGTAGAAATCTGATGGAAGGCTGTCCAACAATTCTTCTTTCTTATGCCCAGGCTGTCGCTCCCACGCATTGATACATGTAGAAGTTTTTCTTAAAAGATTATCTACACTTCCAATACCTTCTTCTTCAAAAGCATAATCCTTATCTCCCGTAATAATACTTATCTGATTCTTAAGGTCGACCAAACTGTTATTTACTGGTGTAGCCGACAATAGAAGCACCTTTGTATTGTTATTACCATGCTTAATAACATCCTGCATCAGTCTGGCATATCGTGTCATTACAAGTTGGTCATTTTCATCATATCTGTCATTACGATTTCTAAAATTATGGGATTCATCAATAACAACAAGATCATACAATCCCCAATCAAATTTCTTTAAGTCTTGCCCCGAACGTGACATACCACTATATCGTGACAAGTCTGTATGGAACATAATCCTGTAGTTAAATGTTTCGTGGAGAAATGAATCCTTATAATCACCTCGAAAAGAATTCCAGTTATCATACAGCTTTGCTGGCGTAAGCACCAGTACTCGGTTCATGCCAATCTCAAAATACTTAATAATAGCAAGAGCTTCAAAAGTCTTACCAAGTCCAACTGAATCAGCAATAATACAGCCACCATATGTATTCAATTTACGAATTGCTGATACAACACAGTCCTTCTGAAAGTCATACAATGCGTTCCAAATCTCTGTCTTTTTAAATCTGGTACTGTCCTTCTCAAATCGTTCTACACCAGTATCCAGCTGGTCTCCAAACAATTCATTCAGGGTAAAATAATATAAAAACTCTGGTGAATGTTCTTTATACACGTACTGTAAACTAGCCAGCAGTTCTTCTTTATAATCCACAGACACCTGTTCATTAAACCAAATCTGTCGAAATGTATTCAAAGCTGCCATTATCTGCTCCCTGTCCGCACTACCAGCTAAGACAGTATCAAAATTAATATTACTAAATGACTCCCTACTCATCTTTTGGGATAATTCCAGTGAAGATGACCCTTGAATCATAAAATCATCATCTATAATCAGGATATTACCGCCAATGCGGATACCTGGGTTTACCTTACGAATATTGACATGTTTCTGTATAAAATCATGCATATTACGAGCCTTAGAAAAATGCTGTAGTTTATTTTTCTCCGTAATATCATATGAATTAAACAATATATCTGTAGGATTTATTTCAAATTCATGTGCAATCTCTGTCTGGTGAGGCAAAAATTTCACGTCTCGAATTACAAAATTGATTTCTTTTACGTTATGCAGATTTTTTTCTAATAATGAGAAAACTGATATTGTCAGTTTATCATTGACAATATTGACCACCGCATCCTTCTTGTTCTGAAGCACTTCGTTGATTTTCTCAATCATCTGCTCATTTGAGTTAATAGCATTTGTCATTCAGTCTTCTTCTCCTTCTTAAATCTTGCATCAGCAGGTTTCTTACTATCAGCAGGGAGTAACCACATCTTTCCCTTTTTTACTGCTCCGTCTATGCGTCCTTCTGAACACAGAACGCCAATTCTTCTTGTTGATAAGTTCCAAATTTTTGACATTTCCATAGTTGTTAAATATTCCATAGCATAGACCTCCCTATTGCCCCTATTATAGTCTGTTATCGGAATAATATCAACCATATTTCCTATAGAAATAGGGAACCTCAACGGCTCCCTACGCAAATTTTCACACCCCAATATTATCTAAAACAGCTCCTGTAACAGATGAAATGACAATCCAAAGAATTATCATAACAATTACAGGTACATCCTCCACTTCAACTCCTAATGCCATATAAATAATAACCTGTCCTACAAGCCCTGCTATTACGGAAAGAATTGCTCCAAATCCAGATATTCCTTCACTGCTTCGTGAATATGACGATTTATTGCTCTGCCCAGTAGATTCTTTATAAATATTGTATTCTATGAAATTATCTATTCCATCTTTTTTACCATCGTGATTCCAGTCATACATTGCCATAATCTCCCCACCCACCCTTCCTACTTACTATATTTTCCTGCGTGAACATTCTTCTCGAGCTGTTTAAATGTCATATCTCCTACCACAACTTTGTCAAAATCCTTCTGATACTGTGCAGATGTGTAATTGACATTTTCCCATGGTTTTTCACATGCTTCTGATATCAACTTGTAAATAATGTAAATAATTCCGATTACTGCTAATGCTCCCATGCATTTTCCTTTCTGCCTATTCGCTAGGGCTTGAGCCGGATTTGACATCCCAATTTTTGTTCCAATTTTTTCTTAATCTGATTTTCTATCTGACTAAATTATAGCACGCCTATATGTCCAATAAAACGGACTTTTAAAATGCAATTAGTTAATTATCTCCAATATTTCTTGTACGCTCCCATAACCGTTCTTTGGATCTCATACAGCAAAGTGGTTTTTAAGAGAAAAAAGCAATAAAAAAACGCATGCTTCTGTCCAAAATAAGCAGGGGCATATACTCCTTGTATCATATTCCTTGCAACATTGATGCTAAACTCTACAGCTTACCGCTTCCTCTCCTGTCCCCTGCTCCACTGATAGCCGCTGACTTCCGTTCTATTTTCTTTTGAAACAGCCTCTTCCAATCTCATAAATTCATCCAGCATTTCAGACAAATAACGATAATTGATACTGAGTTCTTTCATCTTCTCCGTAAATAAACGGATAGATTCGTCAGTGTTATCCGAAGTAATGCCAATCCATTCTGCTTTCTCTTTATCCGTCAGAGATTCATAAATTTCTCTAGTCATTTCCGGTTCTGGAAATAACGTATCCGCTGTTGCATCACAGAATTTCGGTTTAAAATCTGCAACCGCATCTTCCGTCTCAGTTAATACCGCTCCATAGTTCTGAACATCAACAGATTCCTCTACATCTACAATCTGCTCATCCACGCTCTCCGAATCAAGCATCTTAGGAACCACTGTTTCTTCAATTGCAGAATCCACATCTTCTTCAATAACTTCCTGCTTCTCCACCTTCGGCAAATCTGTCAGATACAGATTCTCGATATCCAGATCATCCGGCACTTCAAGGCACGCATAGAGATTCTGTTTTAGGCACCTTTCCGCCACATTCTTCTCATTCTTCGCCTCTTTCCGTTCTGCCTTCAGTTCATCTAGCTTTTTCCGATACTCTGCCTCATGAAACAGAAATGCAGCCGCATCGCCGTCCTTTTCATACTGGTATTTTTTCTGTGCGTGCTCCTTATACAATTCCTTTTTACAGGCATCAATCTCTGCTACTTTTTTCTCTGCGGCTCTCTGTGCATTGAATACATCCGCCCAGCTATTGATGTTCTTCCTACACAGAAACAGATACTCTTCCTGTAGCTTATGCATCTGCTCCAAATCTTCCTTGTATCTGGTGTAGTGATAGCGGAATCTGTATTTTTGCACCACATGTAAACGATACACCTTCGCATAGTATTTCTTCTGTAAATCAGATTTCGGCTTATATCTGAGTGCCAGTCCATTACCGTAAATCTTCGGTTCTGTATAATCACCAAAATACTTTTCCTCTGTAAAATACTCTTCCAGTTTTTCTTTCGAAAACTCTTCATCAATGGTGTCAAGTCTGCGGCTGCGTTTCATCTTCCCTGCCTTTACGGAAATATGGACACCGGATTTCACTTCATATCCCAACTCTTCCATAAAATATAAAAACTCGTCTACACTCTTTGCCCGGCTTCGGCAGTATCTCATATCGGCTTCCACCACATCACTCCAGCTCTGTTCCTTTTCCCATTCCTTACGGTTCATGTTGAGAGGCTCCTTGCTGTATTCTGCCTGAACAATGGAAAGTCCATATTCCTCACATAGTCTGTTGGTAATCGGTTGGATGATGTCCTTCCAGTCACCTTTTTTATAATCGTACTTTCTGCCCGTAACCATGTTGACACTGTTAAAAACCAAATGACCATGAAGGTGGTTCTTATCGTTATGGACGGCATAAACTGCCTCATACTCTCCACAAAGAAATTCCTCTACAAATCTCCTGATAATCTCAAACATCTGCTTCTTATTACCTTCCCCCGGCTCCAGTGAAATGACAAAATGATACCCCTGCCTGCCACCGGTCTTTCCGAACATTTTCTTCGTCTGTATCATCTGCTCAAAAGAAAAATCCGGCAGACAGTTAATACTGCCCACCAGAATTCCATTATCCGTCTTTGCTTTATTACAGATATATTCAAGGGAATGCTTTAAGTGTGCCGCCATATTCCCTGTCTTTGCCGCCTTCATATTCATAATCTTAGTAATCGCCATCCTTACCGCCACCTCTCCAATAACTGCTTCAATAACCCTAAAACCTCTCCCAACGCATGTGTCATGTCACACACATTTCGGTTAGAAATCCATTCCGTCTCGTTACATCGTTTCGCCATCTGGTTAATATTGGTAGCAATACCACTAATCTGACGAATCAGATTTTTCCTGTCCTCTGCGTGAGTTGCATCCACCCCGCCATGAAGTATCAGCTCCCTCACATATTTGCTTTCATTCATACTTGCCGCCGCTGCACCCTCGGACAGCTTCTGTAATTCATACTCCGAAAGACGGAAGGTACGATTTTGCCGCACAATCGCCTTTTTCTTTCTTAACTGTTTCTCCATAATAAAAATCCTCCAATCCATTAAAATCTTTCAGACACTTTTTGCAAGATACGGAAAACGCAATGCATTTTCCATCTTGTTAGGGAGCTCCCTAAGACCCCCGAATAAATATCTCTATAAAGTACAAAAAACTGCCCCTCATCTTTGCCTGAGGCAAAAATTCAGAACAGTTTACTACACCCACGAGGCTATATTATTCCATAAAAATGGCTACACCTTTCCTTCTTCCTTACCGTCATAAACGGCTACGGATAAAGGGGAAAGTATAGCCATATCACATCACTAACATCCGTTTTCAGCTACATTCCAAAGCTGAAATCTAACAGGTCATTCTCCTCCGGTTCTTCCGGAAGCAGATTTTTTTCTGCTTTTTTTCCGATTTTTTGAGGAACTTCTGCCACCTGCGTCCCGGTAGAAGTCATCTCAAAAGCACCAACTGTCAAATTCATTCCCGATGCCATCACCACATTTCCAATCAAAGCCGGAATGTTGGCAAGCACCTTCTTCTCAACTGCTTCCACGATTCTGTCCGTAAAGGCATCTTCCTTTTCCCTGCTTTCCAGATAGGGATCGTTTTGCTCTGCCAGATGTCTCTCATAATAATCATTGATGGCAGCTACCACAAAAGCATTCTTAGACTTAAAATCCTTTTCCACTTCCGCAGAGCGCAGACGTTCCCACGCCTGCACCGCTGTTTCATCTCCCATGCTGAAACGAATGTTGTGATTCCTGCACTGCTTTGTCATACAAGTTCACCTACCTTCCTGCCCTTTCCTGATATCTCATAATCATATAGCAGTAATACTCATATCCTTTGGCATTTGCCTTGATGTCATGGTTAAACATAGTGGTGTCCGGATTATATTTCCCAAACTGTTCCACCAGCCTTGCACCGCCTCCCATGAAATAAACCTTCATCAGCTTCTCATTGAACTCATGGTCTCTGAGCTTTTGAAAAATCTCATCCGTATATCCTTCAATGGCTTTTCGGATAATTCCTGCATGAGGCTCCGGCAAGTCAATTTCTCCCGTTCTAAGAATATTCTCCACCACATCCTCCATCAGATTATCTCCCGTTGCATCCTGCACCATATTGACAATCCGCTGGTAGCACTGGAATACGCCTAACTTTTCCGTCCATGCCTTACTCTCCATCGGTCTGCCATTATTCAGATACATCAGGTTCATGGTTCCGTTTCCGATATCCGCAAGCAAGGTGATTCCCTTAAATTCCTTCAAATTCTCACTGACCGCTGCATAGCACTGTGGCATAACCGTACAGCCTGCAATCGTGAGGCAGTAAAGACGTTCCTTGTAATGAAGCTCCACATAGGCGTTTTTCATCAGATACTTCTTAAAATCTTCCCTCTGTGCCTGTACCCATTTGAGCGGCAGTCCGACAGCAAGATGAATCCGCACTCTGTTCACCTTCTCCTTCATACCCCTTGCCTCCAGTTCTTTCGCAACTGCCGCTAGAGTCAGAATATAATTATCCTCATCCTGCTGCTTGTCGGACACAAAACCCTTGTGACCTTCTCCGATTACATAGTAAGCACTTTCATATTCAATGAAATTCCTGCTAAGTACCGGCTTGGAATCACACTTCATAATCGCTGTCTTAAAACAGGTTCTGGCAGTTTTGGTATTCCCATACCCATTGTCAATTCCGATAATCATGCTTCCGTTCATGTTATATTCTCTAATAGTTTCACTCATAAAATCCTCTCTTTCTCCGGTATTATTTCCGGTCATAAAATCTGTCTGATAGTTACTGTTGTGGGCAGGAATTTCCCTGCCCAAATCCTTCCTAGTAAAATCTGTAAACGACTGTCTCATACACTTCCTCCTCTGCAATCTGCTTTGCCTGTTCCTTCAGCTTCCACATCTCCATCATGGAATTCGAATTAATCGGCTTATGTTTCTTCAAATACTTCTCTGAAATACTCTCTAACATCTCATAGGCTTCCTCATTGACTTCCGCTGCCATGCTTTGAAGCTGACCCATTCTAATATGGTGGCGGTATCTGTCCGGATAGTTTTCTTTCATAAAAGAAATCCAAAGTAATCCATACTTTCCAACCTCAATCTGTTCCACATCCTGCTTCGTTAAAAAAATCGGATATAATAATCCATCTTTCTCGAAATAAGTTCCGCCCATCTGCTCAAATAGTGATAAATCCTTTGTTTCCCTGCTCATCTCGCATTACCTCTCTTTCTACTTTTCTCTGTCACATCAAGCTGTTGCTGGCTTTCATGCCATTCCTTCACAAGCTTCTCAATCAGTTCCACCTTCTGCTTTGGTGTATAGTCTGATGGAAAATACTGCGATAATTTGTCTGCTCGTATCTTAATCTGCTCTCTCTGGTTTGGTTTTTCCTCTTCCAGAATCTCATACATTGCATCCATATCAAGCCCACCGGACTGACTGATTCGCTTCATCCGGTTTGCCTGCGACAAAGATGGTGTACACTGTTCCAAATCCATGACGGCATGAAGCTCATACTGTTCTTCCTCTGCCAGATAAGACAGTTCCACCGCAATCGTAAAAGCTATCTTTTCCTCATCCACCATTTGCAGTATCTTCGGGATCAGATGGGTAAGCCGTATATACCGCTTAATCTGTGCCACACTCTCACCCACCTGCCTTGCCAGTAGCTCATTACTTCTCTCCTGCTTCGGTCCAACTTGAGCCGAAGTGATATCCAGTTTTCTTCCCTGTCTGTTCATAGCTTCCAACTTCATACGATAAGCATAAGCTTTCTCACTTGGTTTTAGATTCTCCCGCTGCAAATTAGAATCTACCATCGCCACTATCGCCTGATTATCGTCCAGCTCTCTTATAACTGCCGGAACTTCCGCAAGACCAGCCCACTGTGCTGCTGCCTTTCGTCTGTGTCCTGCAATCACTTCATACCCCTCCCCATCAGGATTCGGTCTTACAAGTAAAGGAACAATCACACCCTCATCCTCAATACTTTTCATAAGAGCACACAGCTCCATGTCCTGCTGCACATGAAAAGGATGGTTCTTAAAGTCCTTTAACTCGCTTATTCTGATATTCTTTATCTCTTCCATTACAACCTCCGTTCTTCCGGTAGAATAACTTCTACTCAGTTATGCCAATGTTATCTGCAAATAGAAAAAGACCGCTCATCTCCAATTACTTGAAAATGAACGGTCTTTCACGTTTCTTATTCTGTTGAATAACTTTAAAATGTTAATTGTACTTTTATGTGTTCCCACACCCCACATCCAAAATGACCGAGACATTTACACCGTCTGAAATCGCCTTTTTGTAGGTTTTTCTATCACTCTGTGAGAACATCATATGCCTCTCAAAGTGCCTAAAATCAAGGATTCTTACATATCGACCCGATGTAGTGCAACCACGCACTCTACATGTATAGTCATCCCAAACTGGTCCACACCGCGGAACTTACGAATCTCATATCCGCCGTCACATAAGATCTTCAGGTCTCTGGCAAGGGTAGCGGAGTCGCAGCTGACGTATACGATGCGTTCGGGCTGCATGCGGAGCATGGTGTTTAAGCAGGCATCGTCACAGCCTTTTCTTGGGGGATCCACAACGATGACATCCGGGTGGAGCATTTCGTCGGAAGAGGATTGCTTCATTGCCTTTTCGTAGAACTCCGGCAGGACTTCCTCCGCTTTGCCCACGAAAAATTCGGCATTTTCAATATGATTTCTCTTTGCATTCTCTCTGGCATCGTCGATGGCCTGCGGGATGATCTCCACACCGCATACCTTTTTGGCTTTGCCTGCCAGAAAGAGAGAAATGGTTCCGATGCCGCAATAGAGATCCCACACGGTCTCTTTTCCGGTCAGTCCTGCATATTCCAAAGCCAAGCTGTAAAGCTTCTCGGTCTGCACGGGATTCACCTGATAGAAGGAGAGGGGAGAGATCTTAAAGGTCAGTGCATCCCCTGTATAAGGATAATTTTCTTTCTGCATGTCTCTTACATGAATTGTATCCTCAATGGTACTTTCACCCCAGAGATTGTGGATCTCCGTACCCATGATCACGTTGGTTTTTTCCGTATTGATACTGACTGACATACTTGTCATACCTTTGATTTCTGCCAGTGCAGCCAGCAATTCACCTTGATTTGGTAAAAACTCATTGGTATTCTTCTGTACGCCGGCAGAAGGGTATGACATTTTTGTCATTTTCTTATTAATAACCAGACATACCATCAGCTGTCCACTGGTGAAGCCTTTCCGGATCAATACATGACGCACCAGACCCTTGCCGGTGACTTCGTCATAGGCGGTCACTTTGTTTTTCCGCATGTAGGAGAGTATGGTTTCAAGAATCTGCTGATTTTCGGAAGCACCGAGCGCACAGTCTGTATTGGCGATGATGGTATGGGTGCGTCCGGCATAGAAACCGGTGATGACATTGCCGTCCTTGTCGGTTCCTATGGGATACTGTGCCTTATTGCGATAGTGGAAAGGTTCCTCCATGCCTACGATGGGCTCCATGCGTTCATCAATGTATTCCGCATCGAATCCACCGATCCGGATCAGATTATTGCGGATCTTCTGTTCCTTAAAATGCAGCTGCTCGGAGTAGGAGAGTGTCTGTAACTGACAGCCGCCGCACTGTCTGTGGTAAGCGCATTTCGGTTTCACACGAAAAGGAGAAGGCTGTAACACCTTCTCTAATCTGGCATAAGCATAGTGCTTTTTACTTTTTATGATCTTGGCTTCCACCTGATCGCCGATGACAGCATCTTTGATAAAAAGGGTAAAACCGTCTACCTTACCGATTCCTTCCCCATCACTTCCCATATCCTCTATGGTCACCGTTACACGATCATTCTTCTTGTATTCCATACAACAACATCCTCATATTCTATATGCTCTTTGCCATTTGGCAGGAGCTGCCCACTCCAAAACCTTAGGAAAGCTCTTCAGCCAGCTTCCCGATCTCTTCTTTGTTCTGCGCATTCATGGCAGACTTGATACTTACCGTAGTCTCCGTAAATGTCAGATTCTTACTCTTTTCAAACATTCCCTGAATCAACTTGCCTGCCATGGGCGCCCAGGTACCGTTCTCAATGATGGCTACCTTGCGATTCTGGTAATTACGCTCAGTCAGGCCTTCGATAAAGCTGCGCATGCAGGGAAAGAGATCTCCGTTATAAGTAATGCCTGCCAACACCAGTCTGTCGTAACGGAATGCATCGGCAACAGCCTTTGCCTTATCGCATCTTGCCAGATCATACAGTACTGTTTTCTGTCCTTTTTCCTGTAAAGCATCTGCCAGATATTCCGCGGCATTTCTGGTATTGCCGTAGACAGAAGCATAGGCAATGATTACACCGGATTCCTCCGGCTGATAAGAAGACCATTGATCATATTTTTCCAGATAGAAGCCCAGATTTTCCGTAAGCACCGGACCATGAAGAGAGCAGATGGTGTGAATATCCAGACCTGCTGCCTTTTTCAGAACTGCCTGTACCTGTGGGCCGTATTTTCCGACGATTCCGATATAATAACGACGGGCCTCGTCCGTCCATTCTTCCTCTACATCCAGAGCGCCGAATTTGCCAAAGCCATCTGCGGCAAACAGTATTTTCTCTGTTGCTTCGTAGGTCATCATGACCTCAGGCCAATGTACCATGGGAGCGTAGACGAAATGCAGGCTGTGCTGTCCCAGTTCCAGAACACCATCATTTGCCGCAACCATGCGCTGCTCCGTGGGTAATCCCTGTCCGGCAAAAAATTCCGGGAAAAACTGTTCCATAAACTGAAATCCCTTGGCTGTGGATACTACCGTGGCTTTGGGATATTTTTCCAGAAAAGCCGGGATGCTGGCGGAATGATCCGGTTCCATATGCTGAATGATGAGATAATCAGGAGTTTTTCCGGAAAGTACCTGTTCCACGTTGTTCAGCCATTCTTCGGTGAAAAATCCATCCACTGTATCCATAACAGCAATTTTTTCATCCAGGATCACATAGGAATTGTAAGACATTCCATTTGGAACCTTATACTGTCCTTCGAACAGATCCACCTGATGATCGTTTACACCCACATATTTTACACATGCACTGATCTCCATATGCTTCCTCTCTTTCCTGTCTTTTCACATAATTTGTATTGTTATCTCGATTATTACTTATTTACTCCATTCTGGTAGCACGCAGATTGGATTCAAACAGTCTGTTGTAGCCCAGCCATCCGCTGTTTTCACTGTTATTTTCCAGAATTTCCTTAAAGGTCTCCATCTTCGCATCGGTATCATCCGCATAATTCAGAGCCACCGCCTCAATCAGAGCAGGCACCTTGGGAGAGCCATATTCCAGCTTGCCGTGATGTGCCAGAATACAATGCTGTAATTCTGCCAGAAGATTGTGAGGGAAACCATCAATTTTGGCAGCGCGCTCACCGACCATCTGCGCGCCCATGACAATATGTCCCAATAACTGTCCATCATCCGTATAATCATTTACCGGAAATGCGGAAATCTCTTTTACTTTTCCGATATCATGGCACATAGCCGCCGTCAGAAGCAGATCTCTCTGCAAAATTTGGTAAGCAGAGCAGTAGTAGTCACACAGTTTGGTAACACTTAAAGTATGCTCCAGCAGTCCGCCCACAAAACCGTGATGTACGGTCTTGGCCGCAGAAGAGTTGCAGAATTTCTTCACAAAATCGGAATCCTCAATAAACAGATCCTGCAACAATTGATGCAGATAGGGATTCTTAATGCTTCCGATCAGTGTCTTCAGCTCATTGTACATGGTATCAATACCTTTGGAGCTGACCGGCAGATAATCGGAAGGATTGTATTCTCCCTCACGGCAGACACGGATACGTTTTACACTGATCTGCAACTGTCCCTGAAAATTCGTCACATCACCGTATACCTCTATGTAATCCAGATCATCGTAATCACCGATGCCGGGATTGTTCGGCTCCCATACCTTGGCGTCGATGGTTCCTGTCTTATCCTGCAGAATCACGCTTTCATAGGGTTTTCCGTTCTTGGTCACAGCCTCCTGTTTATGTTTGCAGAGATAAATATCAAATACTCTGTCGCCTTCTTTTAACTCCTTAATGAATTTCATGTTGTTGTCCAACCTTTCTGTCAATCTATTTCAACACCGTTAAAGTGATGTCGAATTTCATTTCCTTGTATTCCTGTTGGAACTGCCGCATAATGGTCAGTTCCACGCTGTCCCCAGGCTTCATGCTGAGCAGAGAATTCGTATATTCATCAAAGCTGACAATCACACGCTCTCCGAATCCCGTGATGACATCTCCCTGCTGGATTCCCGCCAGCATGGCAGGTGAGTCCATTTCCACCTCTGTAATATAAGCGCCGTAGGGAACTCCCAGTTCACTGTTGGCTTCTTCCGTAACATCCACACCCTTCAGACCCAGATAGGCGAACTTTTCCCCGTTGGACATTTTCTCGATATGACGCTTCAATTCCGTAATTCCATAAGCGCACACCATATTTTTCATATCCGTGGCGGACTTACCATTGGTAATGATACCAATGACCTGTCCCTGGAGATTAAACAAAACACCACCTGCATTCTGGCTTCCCACAATATTGGTCTGTAAGATCCGGTAAGTGGTATCCGAAGCCGCCGACTCACTGGCGGAAGAAGTGATAATACCATAACCTATAGAACCGTTGGTACCCATGGGACGCCCCAGAGCTACTACCGGAAGTCCTGCAATTTCTCTGATATTAGAAGATCCCAGAGTAGCAATGGTAATATCATTTTTCAAAAAGTCTTCACTCAGAGTATCCAGCTCCACTCCAATCACTGCCAGACCTGTAGTTTCATCCTTTTCCTTCAGAGAAGCGTCTGCCTGGGTGCCCTCGTTAAATGTGACAATAATGTCATCTGCCTGTTTTACCGGAGAATAGTCGGTTAAAATCAATAATTGCTTTCCATTCTGCGCTATGATCACACCGGATGACTGATCCTTATTCTCCTTCACATTGTTGAACCAGTCCACACCGGATGACACTCCTGTCACAGTGACTATAGAGCGATTCATCTCCACTACATACTGGGCAAGAGCATTGTAAATCTGCTTGTAATTGTCCAGGTCTAATATGATTCCCGACAAAAGTTCCCGGATCTGTTCCTGTTCCATGACTTCATCGGAAACGGTAGAGGATTGGCTGTTCTGGTTCTCCTGCTGCATGTTCTCCGCCAGCATCTGTTCCGGAGACATTTCATCCTGATCCTCCGGGAATACCACGACCTGCGGATCCTCTTCAGGATACAGCCAGTTGCTGATTACCGGTTCCAGCACCAGAAAGGTGAAGCACGCCACCAAACCAAAAATTACCGCCATGGAAGCCGTAATCAATGTCCGGCGCAGAAGCTTTTTCTTATTCACCGGACGCTCCTTAATCTTCTCTATCATGAAGTTCTGCCCGGATATATCACTGTTATTCTGCTTATTCTCTTGTGAATCCGCCATAAATACGCCTCCTCTGCTGCCTACAGATATCACGGCTTTTTCTTAGGACTCTAATATCTCAATTATACAAAACTGTACCCAAAAACGCAACTGAATGGTATAATGAGATATAATAAGCTCACCCATAGAATCCTGCGTGACTGCTTGCAGGCAAAGCAGGATTTCTATGAGGGGAGCAAACAGACATGAGCAAGTAGGACGATAGTCCGGATTGCGAATGGATGTAACGATTTCGAGAGTGCGCAGCACGGAGAAATAGTTTTATTATGAAAGCCCGACAGCGAGGAAATGCGCAGCATTTTCGAGCTTGTACTGCGAATTTTTAATAATATTAAGGAGCCCCACATGAACACAAAAGTACTCACCACTTTAGAATATACAAAGATCATCGACCTTCTCACGGAGAAGGCCGACTCCGAACCCGGTAAAAAGCTTTGCAGAGAGCTGGTGCCTTCCATCGATCTTTCCGCCATCCGAACCGAACAGCGGGAGACCAAAGACGCCCTGGGCCGTCTCTTCCGTATCGGAAGCACATCTTTCGGCAGTAACAGAGACTTAGGCTTCTCCATTCGTTCTCTGGAAATCGGCAGTTCTCTGTCCATGTCCGAATTGTTAAAGCTGGCATCTTTTCTGGATAATGTCAGCCGGATCAAGACCTACGGCAGAAAAGAACGGGAAGACCTTCCCAACGACAGTCTGGATGCCTATTTTGAAGGACTTACCCCTTTGACACAGCTGGCCAATGAGATCAACCGATGCATTCTGTCCGAAGAGGAGATGGCAGACGATGCCAGTCCCCGGTTAAAAAGTATCCGCCGTTCCAAGCTGTCCACCAATGAAAAAATCCACAATCAGTTGACTTCCATGGTAAATGGCGCTTATCGTACCTTTTTGCAGGATGCGGTCATTACCATGCGCGATAACCGCTACTGTATCCCTGTAAAGGCAGAATATAAGAGTCAGGTCAGCGGAATGGTACATGACCAGTCCTCCACCGGTTCCACCTTTTTCATCGAACCGGCTGCTGTCGTGAATCTGAACAACCAATTAAAAGAGCTGGATCTACAGGAGCAGGAAGAAATCGAAGTCATTTTGGGCGATCTGAGCAGTCAGGCCGCCGTGCATACCTCAGAGCTTGCCGCGGATCAGAAGATCATGACCACGCTGGACTTTATCTTTGCCAAGGCGAAGCTTGCCATGGAACAGAATGCAACGGAACCGATTTTCAACACCGACCATTATATCCAGATCCGCAAGGGCCGCCATCCCCTGTTGGATAAGAAAAAAGCGGTTCCCATTGATGTCCGTCTGGGCAAGGATTTTGACCTTCTGGTGATCACCGGTCCCAACACCGGCGGTAAGACCGTCTCCCTGAAAACGGTAGGACTGTTTACTCTGATGGGACAGGCGGGACTGCATATTCCGGCGCTGGACCGTTCCGAACTGTCCATTTTTTCGGAGGTCTATGCGGATATCGGAGATGAGCAGAGCATTGAACAGAGTCTGTCCACATTCTCCTCCCATATGACCAGAGTTGTCCACATTTTACAGCATGCAGACGCGGATTCCCTGTGCTTATTCGATGAGTTGGGTGCCGGAACAGATCCCACAGAAGGTGCTGCACTGGCAATTGCGATCCTGAATTACCTGCATGACCGCGGTATCCGCACCATGGCTACCACCCATTACAGTGAGTTGAAGATCTATGCACTTTCCACAAATTTCGTGGAAAATGCCTGCTGTGAATTCGATGTAGAAACCCTTCGTCCCACCTACCGACTGCTCATCGGTATTCCCGGTAAAAGTAATGCTTTCGCCATTTCTTCCAAGCTGGGACTGTCTGATGAGATCATCAATGCCGCGAAAGAACAGATCAGCAAAGAGGACGAAAGCTTTGAAGACGTCATTGCCGATCTGGAACAGAGCCGCGTGACCATTGAAAAAGAACAGCAGGAGATTGCGGAATACAAAGAACGGATCCGCACCTTACAGGAACAGTTACAGCGGAAAAACGAAAAGATCGACCAGGCGAAAGATAAGATTCTGCGGGATGCCAATGAAAAGGCAAGAGCCATCCTTCAGGAAGCAAAGGATGTTGCCGACGAAACCATTCGTGATTTTAATAAAATAGGCGCTTCCGCCGACATCAAGGAACTGGAGAAAAAGAGACAGAAGGTTCGTGACAAGATCAACGAAAAGAATGGAAAATTAGCTCTTGGTAATACGCAAAAGAAACCGGCCAATCAGAAGACCGTGGATCCCAAGAAACTGAAAAAAGGAGATTCCGTAAAGATCATTTCCATGAATCTGAAGGGAATCGTGAATACTCTGCCGGATGCCAAGGGCAATCTGTTTGTACAGTGCGGAATTATGAGGATGCAGACCAATATTAATGACCTCGTGCCGGTGAAAGAGGAGACCATTACGGCTCCTGCCCTGCAGCGTACCAACACCGGCAAACTGAAAATGTCCAAGTCCTTCTCCGTATCCTCAGAGATCAACCTTCTGGGATGTACGGTGGACGAAGCCATTGCAAAGCTGGATAAATATCTGGATGACGCCTATCTGGCACATCTGCCCAGTGTGAGAGTCGTACACGGAAAAGGTACCGGTGCTCTGCGCAGCGCCGTACAGTCCCACCTGAAACGCCTAAAATATGTTAAAGAATACCGACTGGGCGAATACGGCGAGGGCGATGCCGGTGTGACCATTGTTACTTTCAAATAAAAACAGGAGGCCTATACTACATGGTAAGTAAACAGAAAATTCTTATTGTAGATGATGATAATAATATTGCGGAACTGATCTCCCTGTATCTGACGAAGGAATGTTTTGAGACCATGATCGTCAATGACGGAGAATCCGTGATGCCGGCTATGGAGACCTTTGCACCGAACCTGATTCTCTTAGACTTGATGCTTCCCGGCATCGACGGCTATCAGGTGTGCCGGGAAGTCCGGGCACAATACTCCGTTCCCATCATTATGCTTTCCGCAAAGGGAGAAGTCTTCGACAAGGTACTGGGACTGGAACTGGGTGCGGATGACTATATGGAAAAACCTTTTGATTCCAAGGAGCTGGTGGCCCGGGCCAAGGCGGTCCTCAGACGTTACAAGCCCACCAATACCTCTACCGAGAATTCCAACGACAAATGTGTGGAATATGCGGATCTGACCATTAACCTGACCAATTATTCCGTAATCTATATGGGACATACCGTGGAAATGCCTCCGAAAGAATTGGAACTTCTCTACTTTTTAGCTTCCTCACCGAACCATGTATTCACCAGAGAACAGCTGCTGGACCAGATCTGGGGCTACGAATATATCGGTGATACCCGTACCGTGGATGTGCATATCAAACGTCTCCGCGAGAAGATTAAGGATCATGCCAACTGGAAGATCAGTACCATCTGGGGCATCGGTTATAAGTTCGAAGTACGCAATTAAGTCATACCAAAAGCAGGATTTCTTATGAAAAAAACACTTTATCTAAAATTTATACTTGCATATTTTATTTTCGGTGTATTTGGGTTTATCATTGTCACGACTTTTGTTCCCAATATGACCAAAGAGCACCTGATCCGGGAAAAGGCGGAAAGTCTCTATTCCGAGGCCACACTGATTGCCGGAACTTATGCCGGTGGACTGTATACCAGTGAAACCACTTTGGAAACCGTAAAAACACAGCTGGACTCCCTGGCGGTTTACCTGAATTCCGAGATCCGCATCATTAATCCTTCCGGACGACTGGTATTGGATACCAATACTCCGTTGGATGTGGAAAATGTAGTAGTTATCGAAAATTTTGATCCTACGGTGACCAGTGGCTCCTATTATACTATAGGTGATTTTTTCGGAAACTTTGACTCGGATGTGCTGACGGTATTTGCTCCCATCACTTCCAACTATAAAGTAAAAGGTTATGTGGTCATTCATACCGATATGAATGATATTCAGGAATCCTGTAACAGCCTGTTGAATATCTCTTATATCACATTGGCGATCCTGTTCCTGCTGTCCTTGATTATCCTGATCTTTTTTACCGAGATCGTATATATTCCTCTGCGGAAGATCACCCATGCCACAGAGCAGTATGCCGCCGGTAATATGCACTATGAATTTCAGGTGGACAGTGAAGACGAAATCGGTTATCTGGCTTCCTGTCTGAACTATATGGCCAGCGAGATTGCCCGTTCCGAGGATGACCAGAAAAAATTCGTAGCCAATGTCTCCCATGATTTCCGTTCCCCTCTGACTTCTATTCGAGGGTATCTGGAGGCTATGCTGGACGGTACGATTCCACCGGAAATGCATGAAAAATACATCAATATCGTATTGAATGAAACCGAACGACTGACCAAGCTGACTAACAGTCTGCTGACCCTGAATAATCTGAACACCAAAGGAATGCTTTTAGACAAGACGGATTTTGATATTAATCAGGTGATCCGCAACACCGCAGCTTCCTTTGAAGGCACCTGCCACAATAAATCCATTGCTATCGAGATGATCCTGACCGGAAATGAAATGTATGTACACGCTGATATGGGCAAGATTCAGCAGGTTCTCTATAACCTCATGGACAATGCCATTAAATTCAGCCACCATGATTCTGTGATCCACATTGAGACCTCAGAGAAGAAAAATAAGCTGTTTGTCTCTGTAAAAGACACGGGAATCGGTATTCCGAAAGAAGATCTGAAGCTGATCTGGGATCGGTTTTATAAATCGGATCTTTCCCGCGGCAAGGATAAAAAGGGAACCGGTCTGGGACTTTCCATTGTAAAAGAGATCATCAATGCCCATGATGAACATATTAATGTTATCAGTACTCCCGGCGTGGGAAGTGAATTTATTTTCTCCCTGCCGAAATCCCATCAGGAAGACGAAGAGGACTAAGCCACATGACTTAATCCTCTTTTTATATCTTTTATATATCTACTACTTTATACAGATAACTGTTTCCCTGTTTTCCTACCCGTTCCACTGTTCCCATTTCAAACAGAATGTTTAACACCGTCTGGGCCAGTGAGAGAGGGATGTGTGCTGCTTTTGCAAAGTCCTTGCTGTGAAAAGGTTCTTCCAGCTCATAGGGCACAAATTGCAGATAATCCTCCGGTTGTCTGATTTCCACTTCTTCGACCAGGTCCGTAGGAATCCTGTCATACCGTGTGGATCCCTTTTTCTTGTCATGGCTCCAACCGTTTAACAGCCGATATTCTTCCATATTCACCAGTACAAACTTAAAACGAATATTCGGATCCTTCAGGAACATTTTTATCTTATACAATTCCTTAAAGGCCTGATAAGCGGAACCTTTTTTGGGAGATTTCCGTTTTTTACTCAGTTCTCCGCTGTCTTCGTCGATCCAGATCAGCCATTTTTCGTAGGGAATCGGATAGACAATGGTGACTGGATATAAAGGCAGAAATGTCTGTAATTTTTCACGCATCCGGTTGAACTGTCTCGTCTGGATCTCAATGATTTCCCCATCTTTGTAAATATCCGCCACATAGTTCTCTATAGGAATCTCCTGATGATCCTCGTTCGGTTCATAATAATCCTTAAAAATGGCATGAACCGTCTTCTCTGAGAGAGTTCCGATTCCCAGTCTCTGACGGTCCACGCCAATTATTTTTTTCTTTGCTTCTTCAAAACGCTTCTGATCCATATTCCTTAATCAATTTCCGCATGTTTTGTATACAGAATCTTAAGCAGGATAGGAGTGGAGATACTGGATACAATGATCAACAGAATTACCGCGGTAAAATACTCTGCACCGATCATTCCCACAGACAATCCCTTCTGTGCCACGATCAGGGCCACCTCGCCCCGGGTCATCATACCGACACCGATCTTTAAAGCATCCGGTCCCTTGAATCTGCAGATTCTCGCCATCAGACCGCAGCCAATGATCTTGCACACCAGAGCAACAATGACAAACCCGATAGAGAACAATACGAATTCCCCGTTCAGGTGGTCAAAACTGGTCTTTAATCCGATACTTGCGAAGAAGATCGGTCCGAAGATCATATAAGAGTTGATATCCATTTTCTCAGCTATGTAATCGGAATCCTGAATAGAACACAGGATAATACCTGCCACATAAGCACCGGTAATATCTGCAATTCCAAAGAACACCTCTGCTATATAAGCAAATACAAAGCAGAGTGCCAATCCCAGAATAGGGATACGTCTCGTATGCGGATATCTGTTATCCAGATACTGGAATACCTTAAACAGTACAAATCCTACACCAATGGCAAAAAGGAAGAACAGAAGAGTGGAAATAACCACACTTCCCGGATTGGAATCCGGATTCTTAAATCCGATAACAAAAGTAAGCACAATAATACCGATGACATCATCAATAATAGCGGCACTCATAATAGTGGTACCTACTTTGCCTTTTAATTTACCAAGTTCCTTCAGAGATTGTACGGTAATACTTACGCTGGTAGCCGTCATAATCACACCGATAAATACTGCTTCATAGAACTTTTCGGATCCCCAGGGAGCCACTCCGTAGAAACCCATATACAACAGTGTTCCGCCTACCAGAGGAACAAATACTCCCATACATGCAATCAGAAATGCCACAAACCCAGTCTTCATCAAATCCTTCAAATTTGTCTCCAGACCTGCGGAGAACATCAACAGGATAACACCGATCTCTGCCATCTGTATCAGGAAATCCGACTGCTGCACCAGTCCCAGTACGCTGGGTCCGATCAGCAGACCGGCAATGATTTCACCCACGACCTGAGGTGCTTTACATTTTCTCGCAATAATACCAAATACTTTGGCAAATACAATGATAATTGCCAGATCTCTGAAAATACTATAAGATTCCATTTTTCATTCCCTCACATATATTTATTCATCATCTTCCGAATCTTCGGTGGGGAAGATCAGATTTTCTTCTGCTTCGTCCTCATCCTCGGAACCGGCTTCCTGTGCTACCTGTTCCATGGCTTCTTCGATATTGTCGAATTCATGGTCACCGTTGGAAAGCTTCTCACGTACTTTGGCAATCTGTGCTACCTTCACGCCTTCGTCCAGGTTGATCAGCTTGACACCGGAAGTAATTCTACTCAGTGTGGAAATATCCTGAACACGCAGCTGAATGATAATTCCCTCGGTAGTGATCATCATGATCTCGTTATCGTCATTCACAGCTTTGGCACCTACCACATCACCTGTCTTTTCCACGATCTTGTAGCATTTCACGCCCTTACCGCCACGTTTCTGTACGGTAAATTCATTCATATTGGTACGTTTACCCATACCGTTTTCAGATACGATCAACAGATCATTGCCTTGGGTCTGTAACTGCATACCGATGATTTCATCTCCGGGAGAGAGATTCATACCGATGACGCCCATGGACGCTCTGCCGGTAGCCCGGACATCGGTCTCCTGGAAGCGGATACACATACCCTGTTTGGTTACCAGGAAAATCTCGCTGTTGCTGTCGGTGATCTTTACCTCGATCAGTTCATCCTCTTCCCTTAAGTTAATAGCGGTCAGTCCGTTCTTTCTGACATTGGAGAACTCCATCAGAGGAGTCTTCTTCACGATACCGGTCTTGGTTACCATGAACAGATTCTTGTTATCACTGTATTCCCGGATAGGGATCATTGCGGTGATCTTCTCACCGGGTGCCAGCTGCAGGAGGTTCACGATAGCAGTACCTCTTGCGGTACGGCCTGCCTCCGGAATCTCATAAGCTTTCAATCTGTAGACTCTTCCCATATTGGTGAAGAAGTTCAGATAATGATGAGTCGTCGTCATTAACAGATCTTCGATGTAATCCTCATCAATAGTCTGCATGCCCTTGATACCACGGCCGCCACGGTTCTGTGCCTTAAAATTATCTACAGTCATACGTTTGATATAACCGAGACTGGTCATGGCAATGATGGTATTTTCCTTCGGAATCAGATCCTCCATAGAGATATCCAGTTCGTCATAACCGATTTTACTGCGTCTGTCGTCGCCATATTTTTCAGCGATAGCACTCATTTCTGTCTTAATGACACCCAATAACAGCTTTTCATCTGCCAAAATAGCCTTCAACTCCGCAATTTTTGCCACCAAATCCTGATGCTCGTTCTCCAGCTTCTCTCTTTCCAGACCTGTCAGAGCACGCAGACGCATATCTACGATAGCCTGTGCCTGTACATCGGACAGTTCGAATCTCTCCATCAGTCTTTCTTTTGCGATCTGGGCATTCTGGCTGCCACGGATAATGGTGATAACTTCGTCAATGAAGTCCAGAGCCTTTAACAAACCCTGTAAAATATGATCTCTTTCCTCAGCTTTGTTCAGATCATATTTGGTTCTTCTGGTAACAACATCTTCCTGATGCTTCAAGTAATAAGTCAGCATATCCAGCAGATTCATGACCTTGGGCTGATTGTTGATCAGCGCCAACATGATCACACCGAAAGTATCCTGCAACTGTGTATGCTTGTACAGCTGATTCAGGATGACGTTGGCATTGGCATCCTTACGAAGCTCGATGACCACGCGGACACCTTCACGGTTGGATTCATCACGGATATCTGTGATACCGTCGATTTTTTTCAGTTTTACCAGCTCGGCGATCTTGATGATCAAATTTGCCTTGTTGACCATATAGGGCAGCTCGGTGGCAATGATCTGGCTCTTGCCGTTGGGCAGTGTCTCTATATTGGTCACTGCACGGACTCTGATCTTACCACGACCGGTACGATAGGCTTCTTCACAGCCTCTGGTACCCAGAATCAGTCCTCCGGTAGGAAAATCGGGTGCCTTCACAATGGGAAGAATCTCATCGATAGTAGTCTCTCTGTCTTCCTCCACACGATTATCAATAATTTTAACGACAGCCTGTACCACTTCACGAAGGTTGTGAGGTGGAATATTGGTGGCCATACCTACGGCAATACCGGTGGTACCGTTGACCAGCAGATTCGGATAACGGCTGGGCAGTACCACGGGTTCTTTTTCGGTATCATCAAAGTTCGGTACAAAATCTACGGTATTCTTACCGATGTCTGCCAGAAGCTCCATTGAAATCTTGGAAAGTCTTGCCTCGGTATAACGCATTGCTGCGGCACCATCGCCATCCATGGAACCGAAGTTACCATGACCGTCTACCAGAGGATAACGGGTAGACCAGTCCTGTGCCATATTAACCAATGCACCGTAGATAGAGCTGTCACCATGAGGATGATATTTACCCATGGTATCACCGACAATACGGGCACTCTTACGATGCGGCTTGTCGGGACCATTGTTCAGTTCGATCATGGAATAGAGTACACGTCTCTGTACCGGCTTCAGACCATCCCTCACATCCGGAAGCGCACGGGATGCGATAACACTCATGGCATAGTCGATATAGAAAGTTTCCATTTTTTCTTTCAGATCGACTTCATGGATTTTATCAATCTCAGCCTCCGAAGGCTTATCAAAAATATCGTCGTTCATGTTTCCTCACATTCTGTCGTAAAATACGACTCTCTATTATTAAATACCGTAACTATTCAGATCCTGATTCGCAAAACGCCTTTTTCAAGGCTTACTTTTTGCTCATCAAGGCGGTTGCGAACGGCTCTGAATAGTTACTAGATGTCCAGATTCTTAACAAACTGAGCATTTTCTTCGATGAATTCTCTTCTGGGTTCTACCTTGTCGCCCATCAGGGTGGTAAAGGTCAGATCCAGTTCGGATTCAGTCTCTTCATCATAGTTGACTCTGAGCAGAATACGTCTCTCGGGATCCATGGTGGTCTCCCAGAGCTGCTCCGCATCCATCTCGCCCAGACCTTTATAACGCTGGATCTTGTTGTTCTGGTCGCGGCCTACTTCAGCAAGAATGCTGTCAAGTTCTTCATCACTGTAGGCATACCACACCTTCTTGTTCTTCTCCAACTTATACAGAGGCGGCTTTGCCAGAAATACATGTCCCTGTCTGATCAGCTCCGGCATAAACCGATAGATGAAAGTCAGCAGAAGAGTACTGATATGCGCACCGTCTACATCGGCATCGGTCATCAGGATGATCTTGTTGTAACGAAGCTTGGTAATATCAAAATCTTCATGGATACCGGTACCGAAGGCAGTGATCATTGCCTTGATCTCGGCATTGGCATAGATCTTATCCAGTCTTGCTTTTTCTACGTTCAGGATCTTACCACGTAAGGGCAGAATTGCCTGGGTTGCACGGGAACGTGCTGTTTTTGCACTTCCTCCTGCGGAGTCTCCCTCTACAATGTAAATCTCGCAGTTCTTCGGATCCTTATCGGAACAGTCTGCCAGCTTACCGGGAAGAGCCATGGTATCCAGAGCGGTCTTTCTTCTGGTGAGATCTCTTGCCTTTCTGGCTGCCTCTCTGGCACGCTGTGCCAGAATGGATTTTTCACAGATCGACTTTGCAATCTGCGGATTCTGCTCTAAGAAATAGGTCAGCTGCTCACTGACAATATTGTCAACTGCGCCTCTTGCCTCACTGTTACCCAGTTTCTGCTTGGTCTGTCCCTCAAACTGGGGATCCTCGATCTTGACACTGACAATAGCGGTCAGACCTTCACGAATATCTTCACCGGACAGATTCGGCTCACTGTCTTTTAACAGCTTTGCACTTCTTGCGTAATCATTAAATGTCTTCGTAATGGCATTACGGAAGCCCTGTAAATGGGTACCTCCCTCCGGAGTATTGATATTATTTACAAAGCTGAATACACTCTCATTATAAGAATCATTGTGCTGGAAGGATACTTCCACATACACATTATTTTTCTCACCTTCAAAATACAGAATGTTTTCATATAAAGGCTCTTTACTCTTATTCAGGTAAGCAACAAATTCTTTGATACCACCTTCGTAGTAGAATTCAACGACCTTCTGTTTCTTACCATTTTCCAGAGTAATGGTATGTATCTTACCGATTTTGCCGCCGGTACGGGCCTTGGTGGATTCCTCGGAAGTAGCAAAAGCATCTGCAAACGCCTCTGAGTCGTCCTTAGCAGACTCCTTTACTGCATCATCAGAAGCAGGAACACCCGAAGATGCAGATCCATCCTGAGCATCTTCCTGCGCCCGCTGTAACAGCTCACTGATCTGCTTCTTTTCATGTTCTGTGGACATAGCTTCCACAGCTGCACCGTCAATGACAGAACCACCTTCCAGAGAAGCTTCCTCTTCGGTACGGTTATCTCTTAAGATGATGCGCAGTCCTTTGGTCAGAAAAGCCATTTCTCTGAGTCTTCTCTTCAATACATCAAAATCATACACGGTCGTCTCGGTAAAAATCGTATCGTCAGGCAGGAAAGTAACCTTGGTACCGGTCTTTTCCACAGGACAGGTGCCGATCTCTTTCAGAGAATAGCACACATGACCTCTCTCGTAACGCTGCTTATATACCTTACCTCCCTGGCAGATCTCTACCTCCAGCCAGTTGGAGAGGGCATTTACGACCGATGCACCTACACCGTGCAGACCACCGGATACCTTGTATCCCCCACCGCCGAATTTACCGCCGGCATGCAGGATCGTAAATACGACCTCTACCGCAGGAATACCTGCTTTGTGATTGATACCTACGGGAATTCCACGTCCATTATCAATAACGGTGATGGAATTGTCTTCATTGATGGTTACATCAATGGTATCACAGAATCCTGCCAGTGCCTCATCTACCGCATTATCTACGATCTCGTATACCAGATGATGCAGTCCTCTGCTGGATGTGGTACCAATATACATTCCCGGACGCTTTCTTACAGCTTCCAGACCTTCCAATATCTGAATCTGATCCGCGCCGTATTCATGTTCTACCGCGGTATTGTTCATATTTTCTTCGCTCATGATTCCTCACATTCTGCCCTATAGGCTGCCAAAATTATACTCATCTGCCGGAGATTCTTCCGGTTCCGGTTTCAGACCCATATTTTCATTTACACAGGTAACGGTCCCGGAGGATACCTTGAATACCCGGTTGATCTCAAACCGGTTATTCACAAACTCTTCCAGACCGGTACAGGTAATGATTGTCTGAATATCTCCGATACTGTTCAATAAATAGTTTTGCCTGTTACTGTCCAGTTCAGACAATACATCGTCAAGTAATAATATCGGAGTATCCTTTGTAATTCTCTTGACCAGTTCGATCTCGGATAATTTTAATGAGAGAGCAGCGGTACGCTGCTGGCCCTGGGATCCGAATTTCCGGATATCCACATCCCCCACCAGGAAGGAAAAATCATCTCTGTGGGGTCCCACGGATGTCATTTTTGCCCGCATATCCCGGTCCTGACTGTTTTTCAATCTGCTTTCGAATTCATTCAGTTCCACATCCGGCTCATACTGAATACGAATTTCTTCCCTGCCGCCGGACAGCTTTTTATGAATGTCATAAATGATCTCATTCAGCTGTTCTACAAACAGTTTTCTTCTCTCTATGATTTTACTTCCGTAAGACACCAGCTGCATATCCCAGATAGTCAGGGTCTCCTTCAGATCCGGATTCATATACATATCCTTCAGGAGCTTATTGCGCTGATTTACGATCTTGTTGTAATGATTGAGATTGTAGAGATAGAAATTGTCCAGCTGACACAATTCCATATCCACGAATCTTCTCCGTTCTGAGGGACCGTTTTTAATGATCCCCAGGTCTTCCGGAGAGAAAAAGACGACATTACAAAGTCCCAGAAGATCCGCTGCTTTCTTGATTTTCTGACCGTCAATGGCAATTCCCTTGGATTTTGACTTTCTCAAATGCATATCCACTCGGATCTCTTTACCGTCCTTTTCCAGATAGGTTCTGATATGGGACTCTTCCTTGTCAAAATTAACGATTTCTCTGTCTTTGCTTCCCTTATGCGATTTTGTGGTGGCAGCGACATAGATTGCCTCCAGGATATTGGTCTTGCCTTGTGCATTGTCGCCGTAGAGGATATTGGTTCCACGGTCAAACTGCAATACAAGAGAATCATAATTCCTGTAATCTGCCAATTCGATTGATTTGATGATCATAGTAACCTGCTTACTCTATCACGATGGTCTCACCATCATATTCCACTTTATCTCCGGATACCAGCTTTTTACCACGCTGTAATTCCGTCTGTCCGTTCACCTTTACCAGACCATCCTGTACAGCAAACTTGGCATCCACGCCGGATTCTACCACACCGGCTGCCTTTAATGCCTGACCAAGCTTAATATAATCATCCCTTAAACGGATTGTATGCATTGATTTAACCTCTGTTCTTAAGTTTAAGCAACTGTTGTAAAGTTCACGGGAAGGATCAGGTAAATATAACTTTCCTCTGCATTCTTGATAAAGCAGGGAGCCTTGGGATTTACCATATACAGATCTACTTCCTCGTCATCAATGACACGAAGAGCATCGATCAGGAACTTCGGGTTGAATCCAATCATCAAATCTTTGCCCTGCTTCTGAATATCGATTTCTTCGTTCATGCTTCCCAGAGCGGAATTGATCTTTAATTCCATTCCGTTATCTGTGATATTTACGATAATAGGCTTCTTGTCGCCTTCCTTGACCAGAAGAGTAGCACGATCGATACAGCTTAAGAACTCTCTCTTATTGACTCTTACCTTGGTCTCATAATCACTGGAAAGCATCTGGTCGATCTTGAAATATTCTCCCTCAATCAGACGGGATACCACAACGGTCTTGTCAAATTCAAATACAATATGCTTTGCAGTAAATGAAATTGTTACATCACTGTCTGCATCTCCGGGTAAAATCTTACTTACTTCATTCAGAGTCTTGCCGGGAACAACCACTTTCTTCGGAGAATAGCTGTTCTTTAACTGAATCTTACGGATGGAAATACGATGTCCATCCAGAGATACGATCTTAAATTCTTCTCCGTTAATATCGAAAAGTTCACCGGTCATCAGCTTATTGTTATCATTGTCAGAGATAGAGAAAATAGTCTGTCTTACCACTTCTTTCAATGTAAACTGACTCATTACAATACTGTCATCTTTTTCTACCACGGGAAGATAAGAGAAATCTTCACCGGATTTACCGATAATCGTAAATTTTGCCTTTTCACAGGTGATGACTACCTTGTAGGAAGCATCGGTCTCAATGGTAATATCACTATCGGGAAGCTTGCGTACGATTTCCAGAAACATCTTGGCATCCAGAGCTATGATACCTTTTTCTACAATCTGTCCTTCTATGGTAGTCTCGATACCAAGCTCCATATCGTTGGCGGTAAGTTTGATTTCTCCATTAGTAGCATCTACTAAAATACATTCCAGAATAGACATAGTAGTCTTACTGGGAACAGCTTTTGATACAGTTTGTACACCGTTTAAAAGATTGGCTTTCGAACAGACTAATTTCATGTGTGCATAACTTCCTTTCTGGTTGATGTGCGTACGCGCCAACGCGCGTTATATAAAAATATTAAAAGAATTTCGTAATCTCCTTAATAAAGGTTGTTGATATGTGCATAACCAGTCTTATTATACTATTTTTCAAGGCAAAATGGAATGGAAATCTTAGTGGATTTGGAAGAATAACCTAAGAATAACTCTTAGCTTATTCACATTCTAAGGATTCCTTTACAAAGCCTTAAAACAAGTTATCAACAGGCAGTCACCTTTTATTCCAGAGATATACACAACTTGTCCTCAAGAAGGGTTTATCTTCTAAGAAGGATTTATCTTCTAAGAAGGATTTATCTTCTTTGTTATAATGTCTATTTTGTTGCGAAGCTCCTCGTTGGTCTGGATCTCCGCGGATACCTTGTTCACGCCGTGAATAATGGTAGTGTGGTCCTTTTTGCCCAGAAGCTTTCCAATATTTGTAAAAGAAGTATCCGTCAACTCTCTGCACAGGTACATAACGACCTGACGAGGCTGTACAAACTCGGAATTTCTCTTCTTGGAAGTAATATCTTCCGGTTTTACGCCAAAATGCTCTGCTACTACATTAATAATAAGAGTGGGAGTGATCTCCTTGGGCTTATTCGGGTAGATGACATCCTTCAAAGCTTCTTCGGCCAGAGAAAGTGTCAGATCTACTTTATTTAATTTAGCAAAAGCAATGATTTTATTAAAGGCGCCTTCCAACTCACGAATATTGGATTTAATATTGGTAGCAATGTATTTAATGATCTCTTCATCAATCTGCCGGTCATAGGTCTCCGCATTTTTCCGTAAGATAGCCATTCGAGTCTCATAATCGGGCGGCTGGATATCAGCGATCAGGCCCCATTCGAAACGGGAGCGGAATCGTTCATCCAAAGTCTCCATTTCCTTGGGTGGCTTATCGGAAGACAGAATGATCTGCTTATGGGCGGCGTGCAGAGCGTTGAAAGTATGGAAGAATTCTTCCTGGGTACTTTCCTTACCTATAATAAACTGTACATCATCGACCATGAGCACATCCACGTTACGGTATTTCTCACGCAGTTTGGTCATGGAAGCTGCATTACCGCTACGGATGGATTCGATCACCTCATTGGTGAATTCCTCACTGGTGACGTAGAGTACCTTTTTGTCTGGATCCTGTTCTAAAATAAAATGTCCGATGGAATGCATCAGGTGAGTCTTGCCCAGACCGGGACCTCCGTATAAATAGAGGGGATTGTAGACTTCTCCCGGAGATTCTGCCACCGCGAGGGATGCGGAATGGGCAAATTTATTGTTGCTTCCTACCACAAAGGTATCGAACTTGTACTTAGGGTTCAGGTGAGCATCTTCATAATTAATGCCATAGATCTGATTCGGAACAGACATTTCATTCTCGGAAGGTTCCTCTGCTTTGACATCCTTCTCCAAAATAAAGCTGATATCATAAGGATGATCAAACATTTCGGTAATGGTTACCTGAAAAAAACTCTTATATTTCGAAGAAATGTAATTCAGGGCATGCGCCTGGTCAGAGGGAATAATGATGCTTACCACATCATTTACCACATTATGAAACTCCAGAGGCTCCACCCATGTATGATAAGAAATGTCAGAGAGACTGTATTCTCTTCTGACAGCTTCTTTAATAGTTGTCCAGTTTTCTTTGATTGCGTCCATTGATTTCCTCCCGCTGAGAGTCCCGCTGTGCGAAACTCCATTTCATTGTATAATAGAATTAAAAATAATTCAAATGTTAGTTATGAACAGGTCATGGATAAAGTTATCCACATATTGTTGATAAAGTTGTTCATAACTGGGAGTATAAACAGTAGATGTGGATAGCGATGTGTATATGTGGATAAATTAAAAATAGTTTAAGATATCCACATATACAATAAAATTGTCCACTTTTACACTGGATTTACACAGAATATCCATGTGAAAAAAATAAATATCCACAAATAATCAACAGTCTGTGGATAACTTATTTGTGGGTAAATATGGTGTATATCTATGTGGATAACTCATTTTAAAAAATTTTATGAATTTTAGAAAGCCGGTTTTCTCTTGATTTTTCAGCATTTTTATGGAATTTTGCTTGACATTGACGGGCTTTTACATTACAATCAATATGCTATTTTCCGAAAGGAAGGCGCATTTTTTATGCGTCCAAATGATGAAAAATATGTTTACCTTTTTATATAAGAAGGTTTAGAGAAGGAGGTGCCTTTCCATGAAGATGACATTTCAGCCTAAAAAGCGTTCCCATTCCAAGGTTCACGGTTTCAGAGCCAGAATGAGTACTCCCGGTGGAAGAAAAGTTTTAGCAGCAAGACGTGCAAAAGGAAGAAAGAAATTATCCGCATAGGTCACAGCAATGTGACCTTTTTTTCTCTTAACTTTCACGGTTGGAGGAGTGCATGCAGTTTTCGGAATCATTGAAAAAGAATCATCAGTTCCGTTTTGTGTACAAAAATGGCAGATCCTATGCCAATAAGTACTTTATCATGTATGTGAAGGAAAATGGCCTTGATAAGAACAGAATCGGAATCAGTGTAAGTAAGAAAGTCGGCAACAGTGTCATAAGGCACCGGATCACCCGACTGGTCAGAGAAAGTTACAGATTACATGAAAGTGTATTCAATAGTGGTTTGGATATGGTAATCATTGCAAGGCCGGCCGCGGCTTCCATAGGATATGAAGAAGCGGAGAGCGCGCTGTTACATCTTGCAAAACTTCACCATCTGATAAAAATTTATTTTTATCAGGATTAATAAGATTTGTATATGAAAAAATTAGTTATAGCCATGATCAGGTTCTATCAAAAATATATTTCGCCTTACAAAGGTACCAAATGTCCTTATGTTCCCAGTTGTTCCCAATATGGTCTGGAAGCCATTCAAAAGTATGGTGTGATCAAGGGAGGACTTCTGGCTGCATGGAGGATTCTTCGGTGCAATCCTTTTTCCAAGGGAGGATATGATCCGGTACCCTGAGAAAATATTTTATAGAATATGGCAAATATTAGGAGGATAAATGAACGGTATTCTTTTGACACAGAATTCCACATTCATTATCGGGCAGGTCGCATGGGTACTTGGTAAGATAATGGAAGGAATCTTCGAAGTTCTGAACATGATCGGTATTCCTAATATCGGTCTCGCAATCATCCTTTTTACAATCGTTGTGAATCTGTTGATGATGCCTCTTACCATCAAACAGCAGAAATTCTCTAAACTTTCTGCTAAGATGAATCCCGAGATTCAGGCAATTCAGGCAAAATATAAGAATCGTAAGGATCAGGATGCCCAGTTGGCACAGAATCAGGAAATTCAGGCGGTATATGCCAAGTACGGAGTATCTCCTACCGGCAGTTGTCTGTATCTGTTGATCCAGATGCCGATTTTGTTTGCTTTGTATCGTGTTATCTATGCAATTCCCGCATATGTGGGAAGAGTAAAGGAAGCTTTCTTCCCTCTGGTAGATAATATTATTGATACAGCAGGTGCTACGGAACTGGTGCAGAATCTGACCAATTCCGGTATGTACAGCAAGCAGTTTACCAATGCAAGCTTTGTGGCGGGAACCCATAGCGAGTATGTTCAGAATACTATTATTGACTGTCTGAACAAAGCATCTACCGCTGATTTTGCAAGTATCAGCGAGCAGTTTCCTTCTCTTGCAACAGATGTTACCAATACGGTAAGCAAACTGGAAGAATACAATAACTTCCTGGGACTGAACATCGGTAACTCTCCCTCCTATTTATTAAAGGAGGCATGGACTAACGGTGCGTGGCTGCTGGTAATCGGAGCAATCGCTATTCCGGTTCTTTCCGCAGTAACCCAGTGGATCAATGTAAAACTGATGCCTCAGCAGGATACATCTTCTTCTACCAGTGGTAACGATCAGGCTGCAGCAATGGCTTCTTCCATGAAGACCATGAACATGATTATGCCTCTGATGTCTGCATGGTTCTGCTTCACATTACCTTCAGGTATGGGATTGTACTGGGTAGCCGGCAGCGTTGTCAGAAGTATCCAGCAGGTAGTGATCAATAAGCACATCGACAAGATGAATTTTGATGATATTATCAAGAAAAATTCTGAGAAGAGTGCGAAAAAGCTGGAGAAGATGAAAGTACAGCAG
The DNA here is from genome assembly GCA_934436435.1 of uncultured Acetatifactor sp. Classification (GTDB taxonomy): domain Bacteria; phylum Bacillota; class Clostridia; order Lachnospirales; family Lachnospiraceae; genus Acetatifactor. The sequence continues at coordinate 49,379 of CAKSAN010000008.1, forward strand.
GAAAAGCTGAATGCTTATGCTAACATGAGCACCAAGAATATCCAGAAGAAAGCAAACATTTCTTCCAAGGTGGATAACAGTGAAGTATCTGCGGACAGCTATTCCGAAGTAAAGGAAGCTAAGCCCGGAAGTATGATGGCCAAAGCAAATATGGTCAGAGATTATAATGAAAAAAACAGTCGTAAATAAATTTTCCTTATGATTAATTGAGGAGGTAAGTGATATGGATATGATTGAAGTATCTGCAAAGACAGTCAGTGATGCCATTACAGAAGCTTGTCAGAAGCTGGGGGTTACCAGTGATAAGCTGGATTATCAGGTAGTAGAAGAAGGTTCTTCCGGATTCCTCGGAATCGGAGCAAAGCCCGCAGTCATCAAGGCAGCTGTGAAGAAGAGTTCCGTAGAGGAAGTTGCCAGAGTATTCTTAAATGATGTATTCCAGGCAATGAACATGGAAGTTGCCATTGATATTAAGTACAACGAAGAAGAGAAGAGCATGGACATCGAGTTAAGCGGTAATGAGATGGGTGTTCTGATTGGTAAGAGAGGACAGACACTGGATTCTTTACAGTATCTGGTATCTTTGGTAGCAAATAAAGAGTCTGAAGAGTACATTCATGTAAAAGTTGATACAGAGAACTATCGTCAGCGCAGAAAAGAAACTCTTGAGAATCTTGCTAAGAATATAGCTTATAAGGTTAAGAGAACCAAGAGAAGTGTATCTCTGGAACCTATGAATCCTTATGAGAGAAGAATTATTCATTCCGCATTGCAGAATGATAAATATGTTACTACTCACAGTGAAGGAGAAGAACCCTTCCGAAGAGTTGTAGTTACTCTCAAGAGATAGTTATCATAAGAGTGAAAAAGCCGGTATTAGAATTTGATTCTATTTACCGGCTTTATTTACAACTACCTGTTTTATGGAGTATAATTATCTATATTTTAAGGAGATATAAGGAAATGAAGAGTTGGCTGCAGAAAAAATGGAATAAGGGAAAGATGCTTGCAGAATTAAAGCCTGCTTTTTTTCTGTCTCTGACTTTTTGTTTTATGCTCTTGATCTATGCACCGCTGGAACTCTATGTAAATAATATGGAAGAGTTCTGGTACGATGCATTTTTACTGTTTCCTTTTATTATCAAGGATTTCTTTTTCTTTTTTGCTATCAGTCTGGCAGGCTTTGCAGTGGCTTACCTGGTGGCAAAGATTGTATATGAAATTGCCCTGTACGGTTATTTTGTCTGTATGATTGCATGTTATATCCAAGGCAATTATATGATAAAAGGGTTGCCTCCTCTGGATGGTACGGATATCAATTGGACATGGTACCGGCCGGAAATGATAAAATCTACGATTATGTGGGCTGCAGTTGCAGTCATCTGCCTTATCGGATTTTTTATTTTGAAATATGATAAGGTGAAAAAAGCAATTTTTTATATCAGTATTTTTATGGTTTTAATGCTGGCAAGTACGATTACCGTTCTTTCTATCAATGGTGATATTTTTACGAAGAAGCAGTATGAAAAATTCAATAAACTGGATCAGTTTGAAATGTCGACAGATACAAATTTTGTTATTGTCATGTTGGATGCCATAGATGAAGAGTGTTTCTGGCAGGTATGGGAGCAGCATCCGGAATATGCAGAAGAAATGCGGGATTTTACTTTCTATAATAATGCAATGTCCGGGTATGCTTATACCGACCATTCTCTTCCACTGATTATATCAGGGGAATGGTATGAAAATAAAGAACCTTTTTCGGATTACCAGATCCGGATATTTAAGGATTCTCCTTTTTTCAATCGTCTGAAGGAGCAGGGTTATACATTAAGTTATTATGAGGATGAATATAAATTTGAAGTTGGCGTAATGGATGGTGCCTTTAACAATTTGGCTTATACACAATCTTCTCTCTGGGATGCGCCTTTGTTTAATAAGCGTATTATTAAAATGGTCGGTATGAAATATGCGCCTTATCTGTTAAAGCCCAAGTGCTGGTTCAATGTGGATATGCTGAACAATCAGGAGATGACGCCGAAGGACGAAGAATTATTCTCCTGGAAGAATAAAGCTTTTTATGATGATGTAAAAGAAGATGACATTACTTATGTGGATGGAAAAAGATTTAAGTTGATTCATTTGATGGGAGCTCATGTTCCTTTCTATTATGACAAGGATGTCAATGAAATAGACAATGCCAATTACTATACCTGTATTGAATCTTCCATGACCGTTACCATGGCCTATCTGGATAAATTAAGAGAAGCGGGAGTCTATGACAATTCTGTCATTATTGTACTTTCGGATCATGGATACAATATAGAGGGGGATGCCGTGGATACTCCGCAGCGTAATGAGAACGAAACCGGTAGACAACATCCTATTCTATTTATAAAAGGATTGAATGAAAATCATGATTTTCAGGTATCCGGAGCACCAATCTCTTATGCGGATCTGGTGAGTGCCTATTATCAATTGATGGATGGTGTGGCGTCCGATAATTGCTTTGAATATAAAGAAGGTGATCAGAGAGAGCGTAGATACCTTCTTTATAAATACCTTGGAGAAGACCATATGGTAGAATATGTACAGACAGGTTATGCAGGTGATGAGTCGACACTGATTCCCACAGGAAGAGTGTTTGATGCCAAATAAATAATAGCGAGTATTAATATGGGAAAATATGAAAATGAAACAATAGCCGCCATTGCTACAGCATTATCGGATTCCGGAATCGGTATTGTAAGAATCAGTGGTGAAAATGCCATATATATAGTAAACAGTATTTTTTGTTCTGCATCCGGAAAAAAGATACTGACAAAAGTGCAGAGTCATACGATTCATTATGGCTATATTGTAGATAAAGATAAAAATATTATTGATGAAGTAATGGTTGCCGTTATGAAAGCTCCCAGAAGTTATACCACAGAGGATACGGTGGAAATCAACTGTCACGGCGGTGTTCTGGTCATGCAGAAAGTACTGGAAAGAGTATTGCAGGCCGGTGCCAGACTGGCGGAGCCGGGAGAGTTCACCAAGAGAGCCTTTCTAAATGGCAGAATCGATCTGTCCCGGGCAGAAGCGGTCATTGATGTAATCCATTCGCAGAACGAATATGCGCTTTCTTCTTCGGTCAGTCAGTTAAAGGGACGGCTTTCGGATAAGATTCACAGCCTGCGGGAAAATATTTTATACCAGATTGCTTTTATTGAATCGGCATTGGATGATCCGGAGCATATCAGTCTGGATGGATATCCGGAGCAGCTGGCCGGTAAGGTCACAGGTTTTGAAAAAGAGATTCAAAAACTGCTGGCGACAGCGGATAACGGAAGACTGATGAAGGAAGGAATCTCCACAGTGATTGTCGGAAAGCCTAATGCAGGAAAATCTTCTTTGCTGAACATGTTGCTGGGAGAGGACAGAGCCATTGTTACGGAGATCGCCGGAACCACCAGAGATGCTTTGCATGAGACCATCAATCTGCATGGAATCAGCCTGAATATGATAGATACGGCAGGAATTCATGAGACACAGGATGTAGTAGAAAAAATTGGTGTGGAGCGTGCCAAAAAATATGCCGTAGAAGCGGATCTGATACTGTATGTTGTAGATGCCTCAGGAGATCTGGATGAGGATGACCGGGAGATCATATCCCTGTTGGAAGGAAAAAAGACGATCATTCTGTTGAATAAATCGGATTTGGAGAATAAAATTACCGAAGACAGCCTGAAAGACAGTCTTGCAAAGGTATTGGAACATACCGAAGAGATTCGGATTCTTCGTACTTCTACCATTGATCCTTCTTCGGAAGATTCCGGGATGGAGGAACTGGAAGAGACCATTCGGAATATGTTTTTCGAAGGTGAATTAAAGCATAATAACCAATTGATAGTTACCAATCTCAGACATAAAGAAGCTCTTCAAGATGCTTTGAACAGTCTGCAACTGGTAGAGAGAAGTATTGAAGACGGGATGCCGGAAGATTTTTATTCCATTGACCTGACCAGTGCTTATGCATCTCTGGGTAAGATCATCGGAGAAGAAGTAGATGAAGATGTGGTCAATGAGATTTTCTCTAAATTTTGTATGGGTAAGTAATAACCAGAAGGAAAAATACTATGGAACTAAAGAAGCAAGTAGATGTATGTGTGGTAGGTGCCGGTCATGCCGGATGTGAAGCAGCGCTGGCCTGTGCAAGACTGGGTCTGAAGACAGTGATCTTTACGGTAAGTGTAGACAGTATTGCTTTGATGCCCTGTAATCCCAATGTCGGCGGATCTTCCAAAGGTCATCTGGTTAGAGAATTGGATGCTCTGGGCGGAGAAATGGGTAAGAATATAGATAAGACTTTTATTCAGTCTAAAATGCTGAATGTGTCCAAGGGTCCCGCGGTACACTCTTTGCGGGCACAGGCGGACAAAGCGGAATATTCCAGAGCTATGCGTAAGGTATTGGAAAATCAGGAGAATCTTCTGATCAAGCAGGCAGAAGTCTGCGAACTTCTCTGGAAAGAGACAGAAGATCATAAGAAGAAAATTACCGGTTTGAAGACTTTTACCGGTGCCATCTATGAGTGTAAAGCGGTAGTCCTCTGTACCGGAACTTATCTGCGGGCCAGATGTCTGTGTGGGGAATCCATTACTTATACAGGACCCAATGGGTTACAGGCAGCCAATCATCTGACCGATTCTCTGAAAGCCATGGGAATCGAGATGCGTCGTTTCAAGACGGGAACTCCTGCCAGAATGGACAAGCGTTCTCTTGATTTTTCCAAGATGGAAGAGCAGTTTGGAGATGAGAGGATCGTTCCTTTTTCCTTTTCTACGGATCCGGAGTCTATACAGAAGGAACAGGCTTCCTGCTGGCTGACCTATACGAATGAGAACACCCATGAAATTATACGGAATAATCTGGATCGTTCTCCTATTTATGCAGGTATCATTGAGGGAACCGGACCCAGATATTGTCCTTCCATCGAAGACAAGGTTGTAAAATTTGCGGAAAAGGAAAGACATCAGGTATTCATTGAGCCGGAAGGTCTGCACACGAATGAAATGTACGTCGGCGGCATGTCGTCTTCTCTGCCGGAAGATGTGCAGTTAGCTATGTATCGAACTGTTCCCGGATTGGAACATTGTGAGATTGTAAGAAATGCTTATGCTATCGAATATGACTGCATCAATGCAAAGCAGTTGTATCCTTCTCTGGAGTTTAAAAATATCAACGGTCTGTTCAGTGGCGGGCAGTTTAACGGAAGCAGCGGATACGAGGAAGCTGCTTCCCAGGGATTGATTGCCGGAATTAATGCAGCGATGTCTGTTCTGCACAGAGATCCTTTGATCCTGGATCGTTCCGAAAGCTATATTGGTGTACTGATCGATGATCTGGTGACCAAGGATAACAGAGAACCCTATCGTATGATGACTTCCAGAGCGGAATATCGTCTGTTGCTTCGTCAGGATAATGCGGATCTGCGTCTTCGTAAGAAAGGCTACGAGATCGGACTGGTCTCACAGCAGGAATATGATGCTTTAGTGGAAAAAGAAGAGTTGATCGATCGGGAAATTCAGCGTTTGAAAAATACTTCTGTAGGTGCCAATAAAGAAATTCAACATTTTCTGGAAGAAAGCGGAAGCTCTCCTCTGAAAACCGCTGCAACACTGGCAGAACTGATTTGCCGACCGGAACTGGGATATGCAGCACTGGCTCCCATTGATAAGGAGAGACAGACTCTTCCTCCTACAGTTGTGGAACAGGTGGAAATTGAGATCAAATACGAAGGCTATATTATCAGACAGAAACGTCAGGTAGAACAGTATCGTAAGATGGAGAAAAAACTGATTCCGGAGTCTCTGGACTATGATGAGGTTCCTTCCCTTCGACTGGAAGCGAGACAGAAGCTGAAGGAATTCCGCCCGGTCTCTGTAGGACAGGCTTCCCGTATTTCCGGTGTATCGCCGGCAGATATTTCTGTTTTACTGGTATATCTGGAACATTATAAAGTGACAAAGTAATACCATGGAGGAATGCATGGCAGATTATAATACAGAACAATTCGAAAAAGATTGTAAGGCATTGAGTGTGACTTTAAGTGACGAGCAGATCCGGCAATTTTTGAAATACTATGAAATGTTGACAGAATGGAATGAAGTCATGAACCTTACGGCCATTACAGAATACGATGAGGTCATGAAAAAACATTTTGTGGACAGCATATCCCTTTGCAAAGCCTATGATATTACACAGAAAAAAACGGTGATAGATGTGGGAACCGGTGCCGGATTTCCGGGTCTTGCTTTGAAAATTGCTTTTCCTAATCTACAGGTAACCCTGTTGGATTCCCTGAATAAGAGAATCAATTTTCTAAATGAAGTGGTTGCTTCTCTGGGACTTACCGGAGTAGAGACAATCCACGGACGTGCGGAGGATTATGCCAAGCCGGGAAAATGTAGAGAAAAATATGATCTCTGTGTCTCCAGAGCAGTAGCAAACCTTTCCACATTATCTGAGTACTGTCTTCCTTTTGTAAAAGTGGGAGGAAAGTTTATCTCTTACAAATCAGAGAAAATTGTGGAGGAAATGAATGCGGCACAGCATGCAGTAAAAATACTTGGCGGAAAAATGGATGGCCAGGTGGAATTTACACTTCCGGATTCCGATATTTATCGTAACCTATTTATTATTACAAAAGAAAAAACAACACCTGCAAAATATCCTAGAAAAGCAGGCTTGCCATTAAAGGAACCTTTGGTATAATATGGTATAGAAACGATACGTTGAATTTCTTTTTTTAAAAGATATTTTACATGAAAACAAAATTCCTTTAAGATAAGATAATGGAATATTTACAAATAGAACATATGTTCTATGAGGTATTATATGAACCATACTAAAGATGATAAATTGGATATTCGGACTTGTGATACAGAAAATGGCAGAAAGATGATAGAGATGCTGGAAACAGAGAGAAAAAGGATTGTTTCCGAACTTCATGATACTTCTTTGCAGAATATTGCTTATTTTGTTCGTAAAATAGAATTGGCATCCTTATATATGGATAAGGATCCGGTTAGAGCAAAAATGGAATTATGTATTGTAAGTAGGGGATTACATAATGTAATTGAAGATATTCGAAGTACTATTTTTAATCTCCGACCTATGACATTTGATGATCTGGGATTGAAGGCCTCTTTTGAAAGATTGTTGGATCTCTTGAATGAAGACAGGCAATATTCCATGGATGTTGATATTGATGATATTTCATGTGAAACAGATGATTATTTTTGTATTACACTTTACCGGGTCGTACAGGAATGCCTTTTGAATATACAAAAACACTCTGATGCTTCCAAAGTTTTATTTCATTGTAAGAAAGACAATAAAAAATATAATATTGTTATACAGGACAATGGAAAAGGATTTAGTATGGAACAAGCAGAGAATAAGTCTAACAATCATTTTGGTATGGCATTGATCCATGAGGGCGTGGAATTGTTAGATGGTACGATTCATGTTAATTCTGTTATGGGAAAAGGTACTACTATAGAGATAACGATTCCTACAGATTCTTACGAAAGCTAAGTAAAAGTAAGTGAGGTTATTATAATATATGAGTATTAAGGTTATGTTGGCAGATGATCATGTTCTGATGAGAGAAGGAATTCGTCAGTTATTGGAGTTTGATGGAACAATTTCTGTGATTGCTGAGGCTAATAATGGTGTGGAATGTATGGAACAGTTATTAACGGTTCATCCGGATATTCTGCTCTTGGATATTAATATGCCTGTTATGAATGGAATAGAAGTGCTTCAGGAAATTAAGAAGAAAAAAATTTCGGTGAAAGTATTGGTTCTTACAGTACATAATGAGGTGGAATATCTTCTGAAAGCAGTGGACATTGGTGTCGACGGTTATATTATGAAGGATGCGGAATTAGCAGAATTGAAGAATGCTATTAACTGCATTATGCAGGGAGATACTTATATTCAACCAAGTCTTGTTCCGGCTTTAAACAGTCGATTGGTATCCAGAGATGTGGACAAAGAGAAAATCAATAGTCTCACGAAGAGAGAGTTGGAAGTCCTTATTGAAGTAGCAAACGGAATGTTTAATAAGGAGATCGCAACCTCTCTGAATATCAGTGAGAGAACTGTAAAAAATCATATCTCTAATATTTTTAAAAAGATAGATGTATCGGATCGAACACAGGCAGCTGTGTTTGCTATTAAAAATAATCTTATAAAATTGTATTAGGCAGCAGATCCTATTCCTGCCAACCCTTACAGACGTCTATCCACTGCAGGAAGTTTGAATATTTTTCTAATTCAGATATTGTTAATTCAATTGCACTGTTTGAACTTCCTGCGGCCGGAAATACTGTTTCAAATCTTTTTAATGATTCATCTAAATATACTTTCACATTCTTATTTACCGCAAAAGGACATACACCACCGATGGCATGACCAATAATTGCTTCTACTTCTTCCCCAGGTATCATTTTTGCCTTTGTTCCAAAAAAGTGCTTATATTTTGCATTATCAATTTTGGTATCACCGGCTGTAACAATCAGGATCGGTTGTTCTCCAACTAGAAAAGACATAGTTTTGGCAATTCGTTTTCCTTCACAATGAAGAGCCTCTGCTGCTAATTCTACAGTAGCACTGGATACATCAAATTCCAAAATATGATCCTCCATATGAAAAGGTTTAAAATATTCTCTTACTTTATTAATAGCCATCTTGTTCACCTCGTTATTTATTACATAGATTTTGAAACAGTTTTATCCTAACATAGTCAGTAGAACAAAACAAGTACATAGTACATAGATATTCTTTACCGGCCGTAAAACAGATTTTTTAATAAACCTGGTTTGAACTATTATATATTTACTAGATATAGGGTTATTTTCATATAATGTTTCACGTGAAACATTGTATGAAAAGATAAGAATATAATACTAGATAATGTTTCACGTGAAACATTGTAACCCAAGATATAGTGGATGAAAATGTGAAACATTTTATAAAAGCAGCGTGAAACATAATACTTTTGAAATGAAATTACAATGTCTGCCCACAACATCTTGTGTTTGCTTTAATAAATGTGTATAAAGTATCATGTTTTTATAGCATTTTAGCCTTGTAACATAGAAATGCTCATGCTATTATTATAGAGTGGTTTACATCACAGAATGGAGGATTATTTAATGTTAGAATTTAAATATGATACACAGTTATTAATTGAGGGAACAGATCTGGATGAAGATGAAATCAACGACTACATCACAGAACATTTCAAGGGAGATTGTCTGTTAGCAGTAGGAGATGAGGAACTGATTAAGATCCATTTCCATACCAATGAGCCTTGGAAGGTTTTGGAGTATTGTGCTTCTCTCGGAGAAATCTATGATATTGTTGTAGAAGATATGGACAGACAGTCCAGAGGTTTGCACGGTTAAATTAACAAGAAGGACATGGTGGAAAATAAATATGGGTAGAATTATTGCAATAGCAAACCAGAAGGGTGGCGTAGGTAAGACAACTACGTCCATTAATTTGTCTGCATCTCTGGCTGCAAAAGGTAAAAAAGTATTAGTAATCGACACAGATCCTCAGGGAAATACTACCAGTGGATTTGGAATTGAAAAGAATGAATTGGAAGATACCATTTATGAATTGATTCTGGGAGAATGCTCCATCAGAGATTGTATTATTTCAGATGTTATCAAAAATGTATCCGTGGTTCCTTCCAATGTAAATCTGGCGGCGGCTGAGATCGAACTGATCGGAGTAGATAAGAAGGAATTCATATTAAAGAATGAAGTGGATTATGTCAAAGAAGATTATGATTTTATTATAATTGATTGTCCTCCTTCTCTGAATATGTTAACCATCAATTCTATGACTACAGCAGATAGTGTATTAGTTCCTATTCAGTGTGAGTATTATGCGTTGGAGGGATTGAGTCAGCTGATTCATACTATTAATCTGGTAAAAGAAAGATTGAACCCCAATCTTAATATTGACGGTGTTGTTTTCACTATGTATGATTCCCGTACCAATCTGTCTATGCAGGTGGTAGAAAATGTCAAACAAAATCTGAATCAAAAGGTGTATAATACATTGATTCCCAGAAATATCAGACTGGCAGAAGCACCCAGTTATGGTATGCCTATCAATATGTATGATCCTAAATCTGCCGGGGCGGAAGCATATATGCAGTTGGCAGAAGAAGTCATAAAAAACAAATAGAGAGAAGAGTATAGGAGAAGAACGGTATGGCAGCAAGAGGATTGGGAAAAGGTCTGGACTCCCTGATACCTAATGCATTAGGGGAAACAAAGACAAAAAAGGAAGCAGTAGCCAAAGAAAAAACAGAGAAGGTAACAGGAGACAAGGAACCGCAGACCCTTGTGAAGATTACAAAGGTAGAGCCGAACAGAGAACAGCCTCGTAAGAATTTTGATGAGGATGCGTTACAGGAACTGGCGGATTCTATCAAACAGTTCGGTCTGTTACAGCCAATTCTGGTACAGGATCGTAAAGATTATTATGAAATCATTGCCGGCGAGAGAAGATGGCGTGCAGCCAAGCTGGCAGGTCTGAAGGAAGTTCCGGTTATCATTCGCAATTACACAGAGCAGGAGATCGTAGAGATTTCCCTGATCGAGAATATTCAGCGTGAGGATCTGAACCCTATAGAAGAAGCACAGGCTTATAAAAGACTTCTGACAGAGTTTCACCTGAAACAGGATGAGGTAGCGGAAAGAGTATCCAAGAGTCGTGCCGCAGTAACCAATTCTATCCGTCTGTTGAAATTGAATGACGATGTACAGCGCATGGTGGTAGATGAGATGATCAGCACCGGACATGCGAGAGCATTGCTGGCAGTAGAAAATCCGGAAGAACAGTATAATCTGGCACAGCGTATTTTTGATGAAAAGCTGAGTGTTCGTGATGTAGAAAAGCTGGTAAAGAATCTACATAAACCTGCGAAGCCGAAAAAGACCGATGACAAGACTATGCAGGTAATCTATCAGGACATTGAAGAAAAGCTGAAACAAAAGCTTGGAAGAAAAGTTACCGTAACATCCAAGGGAGAAGGATCCGGTAAGATCGAAATTGAATTTTACAATCATGAGGATCTGGACAGACTGTTGGATGTATTAAATAAGTAAGAAAAAAGAGAGATGCACAAAAGAAAGGCACGGTTATTAATATGAGTAGTACTTTTTTGAATCAGATCGGTCTGGGTGGATTTGACCTGGGATACCTTCTGATCGGAATGGGTGCAGTGATTTTATTGCTGATCATCTTTTTGATCCTGTTGATCGTTCAGATCAGAAAGACAAGCAAATTAAAAAAGAGACTTGACAAGTTTCTCAGTGGTAAAGACGGAGCAAGTCTGGAAAAGGATATTGCCGGTCTGTATGAGGATAATAAATTTCTCAAAGCAAATACAGAGAAAAATAAGAAAGATATTCGCACTTTATATAAGAATATGGAATCCACTTATCAGAAAATGGGACTGGTAAAATACGATGCATTCAACCAGATGGGCGGACAGCTGAGCTTTTCCCTGGCTCTGTTGGATGAAAATAATAATGGTTTTATTATCAACTCTGTACATAGTTCTGAGGGATGTTATTCTTATACAAAGGAAATTAAGCTTGGCCAGTGTGCTATTGATCTTGGAGCAGAAGAAGCAGAGGCACTTGCCATGGCAATGGGAGAATAAAGAGGTTTTCATATGAAGAGAATGAAACTGAGCGAGCTGACCGGAAACGAAATTCTTGCACAGTCATTGATGACTTGGGATTATCAGGTCATTCTTCCGGAAGGCGCAGTATTAAAAAAAGAATATATCGATAAGATAGAAGAAATGGGTATTCTGGAGGTATATGTAAAAGAATACCAGGACAATGAAATTGTAATACTTAAAAAAAATATTGAAATATCCATAAAAAGCAAAGTAAAAAGTATTCTGGAGAGACATACTTATCAGAATAATAAGGAACTGCAAGGGCTGACCCAGGCGGCAGATGAGATCATTGCCAATATTCTGGATGAAAAAGAAGTTGTGGAAAAGGTGTTTGATATCAAAGAGCGGAGTGCAGATATTTATGAACATTCCATCAGTCTGAGTTCCCTGGCCATTCTGACAGCACTTCGACTGGATGTAGACAAGCAAACGATTCATGATATTGGCGTAGGATGTCTGTTGCATGATATCGGACTGCGGTATACTACTTTGGATTATGAAGGAAAAACCATGGAGGATATGAAGCCGGAAGCACTGGCTGAGTATAAGAAACATCCGGTCTATGGATATACTTCCGTAAAGGATGAAAAATGGATCTCAGATGAGGGGAAGAAGATCATCCTGTATCATCATGAAAGACTGGACGGATCCGGATTTCCTCTTCGCCTGAAGGAAGCCGAGATTCCCTTTTCCTGTCAGATTGTATCCGTATGCGATGCTTTCGATGAGATGATCTGCGGCATTGCCCAGAGGAGAAGCAAAGTCTATGAAGCGGTAGAATATTTAAAAAGCTTTAAAAATGAGAAATATAATGGTAAAATAGTAGACGCGTTTTTAAGTTTTACAGCTGTCTATCCTGCCGGAAGTCATGTACTGACCAGTGACGGAGAAGAAGCAATTGTGGTATCACAGAACAAAGATTTTCAGGATCGTCCAGTGATCCGCATTATTCGCGATAAGGACGGACGGGAATTGAAGGAAGAAAAAATTCTGGATCTCGTGAAGGTTCTGAATGTGTATATTGAAAAAGGATTAGAATAATGCTGCATAAATATATGTCAGCAGAATGGAGGAAGTCATGATAGACATTAAATTTTTAAGAGAAAATCCCGAGGTAGTCAAGGAGAACATCCGCAAGAAATATCAGGATGAAAAGCTGCCTCTGGTAGATGAGGTGATCGCACTGGATGCCGAGAGCAGAAAGGCAAAGCAGGAAGCAGATGATCTGCGTGCTTCCAGAAACCGTATCTCCAAAGAGATCGGTGCGCTGATGGGTCAGGGCAAGAAGGAAGAGGCAGAAGCAAAGAAGGCAGAAGTAGCTGCCGGTGCAAAGCGTCTGGCAGAGCTGGAAGCTTCCGAGACAGAGTTGCAGGAGAAGATCACCAAGATCATGATGGTCATTCCCAACATTATCGATGCGTCTGTTCCTATCGGTAAAGACGACAGTCAGAACGTAGAAATCGAAAAATTCGGCGAGCCCGTAGTTCCTGAGTTTGAGGTTCCCTATCATGCAGATATTCTGGATCGTCTGAATGGTCTGGATAAAGAGAGCGCAGGACGTACCAGCGGTAATGGTTTCTATTACCTGATGGGCGATGCAGCAAGAATCCATTCCGCAATGATCAGCTATGCAAGAGACTTCATGATCGACAAGGGATTCACTTATTGCATTCCTCCTTTCATGATCCGCAGCAGCGTAGTAAACGGCGTTATGAGCTTCGCAGAAATGGAAGCTATGATGTATAAGATCGAAGGCGAGGATCTGTACCTGATCGGTACTTCCGAGCATTCTATGATCGGTAAGTTCAAGGGTCAGATCGTAGACGAGAATAGCCTGCCTATTACCATGACTTCTTATTCCCCTTGCTTCCGTAAGGAAGTAGGTTCTCACGGAATAGAGGAGAGAGGTGTCTACCGCGTACACCAGTTCGAAAAGCAGGAGATGGTAGTGCTGTGTAAGCCCGAGGATTCCATGGACTGGTATAACAAAATGTGGTCCTATACTGTAGAGTTCTTCCGCAGCCTGGATGTACCGGTTCGTACTCTGGAGTGCTGTAGCGGTGACCTGGCAGATCTGAAGGTGAAATCCTGTGACGTAGAAGCATGGAGCCCCAGACAGAAGAAGTACTTTGAGGTCGGTTCCTGTTCTACTCTGGGTGATGCACAGGCAAGACGTCTGGGTATCCGTACCAAGGGTGAAAACGGAACTTATCTGGTACACACACTGAACAATACTGTACTGGCTTCTCCCAGAGGACTGATCGCATTTCTGGAGAACAACGTAAATGAGGATGGCAGCGTGAATATTCCTGTTGCTCTGCGTCCTTACATGGGTGGCAAGGAGAAAGTCCTGCCTAAGAAATAAGTAGTATTTTATGAAAATGACACAGACGGAAAGAGGGTGATTTTTTGCATAAATATATGAGAGCTATCGGGTTCAGTGAGTATACGGACCGGAAGAAATTAAAAGAATTACTGACAGACGTGATCATGAATTCCGATCATCGCACATATACCATGAATCAGGAGGGAATCCTTCTGGGTGAATTCAGCAAAAATCACACTGCCACGAAAGCTAAAGGAGCTGTGGAATCCGGCGCCTTTGGTGTGGCCGTCTGTGGGGAATTTGACGATAATGACAAGTTCATCTATGAATATTATTTTCCGTATCTGACGGGAAGCGGCATTACCTCTTACGAAGATGTCTCCGTGGAACGTCATGCGGATAAGGATTCCTATGCCGGTATCTGTGATGATATCAAGGTGGGAATTTCCCTGATCTTTTACCTGCGGAACCGGATTCCCTACATCAAGGCCCAGAGCACCGGAAAATTACCGATCCGCGGTACCACATTGACTCTATCCGGTCTGTCCCTGACCGGAAGTATCCTGTTACCCATCAAAAAAGATGAAGAACAGGTCCTTCGGGTAAAAAAAGACTCCGCCAATCGTAACAAGCTGCTGGCGGCCGCCAGACAGGGAGACGAAGATGCCATTGAGACCCTGACGCTGGAAGATATGGACATGTACACCACCATCTCCCGCAGAATCCAGAAAGACGACATTTTCAGTCTGGTGGACACTTATTTCATGCCCTATGGAGTGGAGTGCGACCAGTACTCCGTACTGGGAGAAATCACGGAACTTCGTCTGGTGACCAATGATGTCACGGGAGAAAAAGTATATATTCTCACGATTCTGTGCAACGAATTATCTTTTGACGTGTGTATCAACGCTAAGGATCTCTACGGAGAACCCCAGGTGGGACGCCGCTTCAAAGGAGTGATCTGGCTCCAGGGATATATCAATTTTCCTGAGGAATAAGGTTGCAAAATAGTGATATTTTCGGTATACTATCAGTTGTGTATATGTTCCTATAGTTAAATGGATATAACAAGCGCCTCCTAAGCACTAGTTGTGGGTTCGATTCCCGCTGGGAACATTAATATTTTGCAGCAATGATCTAAAAATTCATTGTTGCTTTTTTTGTTTTATAGCGGATATGATAATAATGGAGTGAATGAATATGAGAGCGGATGAAGTAATCAGTCGGGTTGCAGATCTTTGCAGGAAATATAATGCAAAAGAAGTGATCCTATACGGCTCCAGAGCAAAAGGAACTGCCAGAGAACGCAGTGATATTGATATTGCAGTATCCGGAGCAGAGGATTTTGATATACTTGTTGAAAAGGTAGAGGAGCTGCCAACGCTGTATTCTGTAGATTTGGTAAATATGGATACCTGTAAAAATGAGTTATTACTGGAGGATATCAGACAATATGGACGAGAAATTTAACAGACGTTTTTTATCTTTTTGTAAATCTTTGGACGCATTGGCAGAGGCCAGACAGAGAGATCTGACAGATTCATTTGTATTAAGTGGAACCAGTGCAAAGTTCAGCATCACCTTTGACCTGTCATGGAAAGTAATGAAAGACATTTTGGTACAATATTACGCGATTACCAATTTTGTTGCAGGATCACCGAGAGAAGTACTCAAAGAGTCTTTTCAGGCAAATCTGATTTCTGATGACAAATGGATGGAAATGCTGAAAGTCAGAAATGAACTTGCACATGATTATGATGGAGAAATTGTGAAAGAGCATTGCAATGAAATTGTTGAAAATTACATTGATTTGTTTTATACATTTGAAAAGCAGGTAAAGCAGCTGACGGAGTCATAAATCATTTGGTTGTTGCACTTATTAATGCAAAATAATTCAGGTTTCATGCAGAAAAAAATATCATATAGAGCTTATGAAAAAGCCAGACGCTAAGACGCAGAGCTGAATCTGTTTTACAGAGGAATGTTCTGCGTCTTTGTTTTTTAGGAAAATGGAAAGATGGCTGGTGACTTTGCCAAAAAGAAGGTTCGTACTGTCCCTCATTGGAATTTCAACAATTTGGCACTTTTAAATACAAAATGGCAGATAGGTATTGCTTTTTTTATTAAATGCATGTAAAATAGCGAAAGTGTCGTAAGGGACAGCAACTGGAAAAAGAAGGAGAAAATTATTATGAAGAAGAAGTTATTAGCAGTATTATTAACAGGTGTTATGGCAATGTCTATGCTTACCGCATGTGGCGGTTCTGATGAGACCACCACAGGTGCAGCAACCGAAGATGTTGCTGAAGTTTCCGCAGATGGAGAGATGTGTTCCGATGAGACCTTCTCCGCTTTGCAGGAAAACTACCAAGCCATGACAGAAGCTTACAATGCAGTAAAAGATCTCTATGAGAATGATGCAGTCGCAGCAGATGCAGATATTGAAGATGTTATGAATCAGGCAGCAGATGTAATCAACCAGATGGGTGAAATCTCTCAGGATTCCATTACCGAAGAGGATGCAGATACTCTGAATTCCGCAATGCTTGATATTGCAGATGTTTTGTCTGCTGTTATTGATGGCATGGCCATGACCGAGGGTGGTGATGAGGTAGCTTCTGAGGGATGTTCCGATGAGACCTTCGCTACCTTACAGGAAAACTACAGCACCTTATCCGGTGTATATGACACTGTAGAAGCTGCTTACATGTCCGATGAAATCGAACAGAACGATGACATCGAAGCTGCTCTTACCCAGACACAGGATATTATGACTCAGATGGGTGAGATTTCTCAGGATTCCATTACCGAGGAAGATGCAGTAGCTTTGAATGATGCTATGATTTCCTTACTTGAAGTACTGGGTGCAGTTGTTGATGCAATGTAATTTTACAGTTCTTCTATAAGCCACATAGAACAAAAAGGGAGTAATCTTACTCCCTTTTTTGTGTTATACATAGAGGGGGAACTTCTTTATGGTCGCTTTGTATTTTGCAGCCTTTGCATTCTCTGTTTTGTTGTTAATTCTGACACTCGCCGCAACCAGCCAGTACCGCGGAAATTATCATGTACTTTCTACCATGACTACCGCGGTTGTAAATTTCGGTTACTGGCAGCTTGCCATGTCACACAATCTGGAGGAAGCTCTTCTTGCGAATCGGATCGCCTATCTGGACGGAACATTTCTTACTTTATTTATGTTCCTTGCCGTTGCCCAGTTCTGCCGGATCAAGGTTCCCGTCTGGCTCGTTACTGCCATGTCCGTAGCCGGGTTTGTTGTTCTGGGACTTTCTTATACAGGCGGTTACAGCACTATTTATTACCGCAATGTTTCCATCATTCAACATCATGGAGTTACCTTCCTCGTTACGCAGGATGGACCGGCGCATATCCTTTATACCTGCCTGATCGTGGTTTATGCAGTGATAGATATTGGAGTTATGGTCTATGCTTTCCGAAACAAAAACAGAGTCTCCTATGTCAATACTTTTTTCCTTTTGGCTACGGAGCTGTTCTGTATGGCTGTGTATGCTGTCGAAAGCATTACCGCATGTGAAATCCAGCTTCTTCCCTTTGCCTATGTTTTTAATATGGCACTTCTATTTGTGCTTTTTCGCAGAACCAATCTGTATGATCTGTCCATCAATGCGGAGCACATTCGTGAAGAGCGCCGTGAATATGGTTATGTTTCGTTCAGCCGTCATGGAAAATACATTGGAAGCAATGAGGTCGCGAGAAAATATTTTCCGGAACTTGAAAATCTTCTGATGGATCATAAAATTTCCCCGAAGGAGGAATTTCTTTACAATGAATTTGGTAATTGGGTAGCACATTTTGATCCCGATACCGACAAAACCCGTTACTATACCCGAAACGACAAGATTCTCAAATGCCGGCTCAGCTATTTTACCATGGGAAAACAAAGCCACATCCAAGGCTACCTCATTGAAATAACCGATGACACCAACCAACAACGCCACATTCAGGAGCTGAATGAAATGGCCCGCAAGGCGGAAGAGGCAAATCTTGCCAAAAGTACCTTCATTGCCAATATTTCCCATGAAATCCGTACTCCCATTCATGCCATCTTAGGTATGAATGAAATGATCATGCGTGAATCCAATGAACCGCAGATTCGTGTATATGCCGGAAATATCAAGAAATCCGGCAACATCCTGTTATCCCTTGTGAACACTATCCTCGATTATTCCCGTATGGAACGGGGCAACCAAGGGCTACAGCTCGTTACTTATGAAACCGGAAAGCTGTTAAACAATGCTCTGGATGTTATCCGGCTCCAGACAAGCAGTAAGAATCTCCGGCTGGAGGTCTTTGTTGACGAACATCTTCCTGTAAAACTCATCGGCGACGATCTCAAATTCCAGCAGATTCTGTTTAATTTGCTGACAAATGCGGTGAAATACACCAATGAAGGTTATGTGCGTCTGTGTGTTTCCCAGAAGAAACGTAGCACGGATTCCGTATCCATTGAAGTATCGGTGGAAGACTCCGGCATTGGAATCCGTAAGGAGGATATTAGTCACCTCACCAACGCATTCTGCCGTGTGGATGAGAAGCATAACCGGAATATCGAAGGTGCGGGACTTGGCCTTTCGATTGCAAGTCAGTTATTGCAGCAGATGGGAAGTCAGTTAATGATTGACAGTGAATATGGTGTCGGTTCCATTTTTTCCTTCGAACTTACGCAACAGATTGCAGATGCAGCGGAACTTGGTTCCTTTTCCCAGTTCTCAGATACAGACATGGAAGTGCTCTGTCCGGCCCCTCCCCGTTTTACGGCTCCGGAGGCGAAGATTCTGGTGGTCGATGATAACCAGATGAACCGCTTCGTTTTTCAGGGGCTCTTAAAATATCTGAAGGTACAGGTTACCCTCGCTGAGAGCGGCAAGGAATGCTTAAGTGCCATTGCAAAAGAACATTTTGACTTGATTTTTATGGATCACCTTATGCCGGAACTGGATGGTATCGAAACGCTTCACATTCTAAAGAAACGCAGCGGACACCTTTGTACGGACAGCAAGATCATTGCCATAACAGCCAATGCTTATCCGGACGCAAGGGATGTTTATCTTAAGGAAGGATTTGATGATTTTCTGGAAAAACCGGTAGAAGGAAAGCAGTTAGAGGATATGATTTATCAGTATCTTCCCAAGGAATTGATCCAGCCTGCAGACGGGATTTCTCATGAAAATACGAAGGATCCTGTTCAGACGGATATTAAAATTGTTCCTGGGGGGAGTGATAATCTTCTGGTGGAACAGCTCTCAAGCCTGGGAATAGATGTGTCAAAGGGCCTGTCCTATGCCGGTGATGACTGGAATTTTTATCTGGAAGTATTGAAGTGCTTTGTAGACGAATACGATGCTAAATGGGAGTTATTGCGTACACGCAAAAAAAATCTCTCCGAAGACCATCATTTTGAAGCCTTCACCTATCTTGCTCACCAGTTAAAAGGAGAGTCGCGTGGGATCGGGCACATGGAACTTGGAGAGAAATTCTATGAATTGGAAACAGCATCCAAAGCCCACAGGGAAGATACCATTAATGGCCTTTTCGACAGCACTCTGGATTTATGGGAACATGTTGTTACGTCTTTGAAAAATTATCTGCAGTAAGTTGCTGCCGGATTTCCTTTTGAAGCCGAACCGGAATGGGAATCTTTGCAGAATTCATCATTTCAATGTCTGTCTGATCCACATTGCGGACATAGAGACGGTTAATCAGGTAACTGCGGCCCACTTTGACAAATTCCGGATTCTGTTCAAAATCTTCACAGACTTCGGATAGAACTTTTGTCACGGAGATAATATCGGTAATGGTATGTATCAGTGTCACATGACGACCTGTTTCAAAGTACAGAATATCCCTGAGGGGAATCTGTACTTCCTTTCCCTGCACATTCACCCGGTACAGCTTCGAGGTGCCCTCGAAGATTGACGTACAGCGCCGGATCGCATTCATAAAATCCTCATGATTATAGGGCTTTTGCAGATAATACAACGCATCCACGTTATAGCTGTCCATGGCATGCTCCATGGAACTCGTTGTAAAGATCAGACCACCGTTATAATGTTCCTCCCGCAGCGTATGCGCCACACTCATGCCATCCGGATCATCCATATAAATGTCCAGAAAAATGAGGGATGGCTTCTCGATCGTTTCCTCATATCGCCGAAGAAGCTCTTTCCCGGACTGAAAAGATTCTATTACGATTTTTTGATCCAGATGAGACAGATACTCCTGCAGATGATGATTCAACCGCAGCAGATCACTTTTGGAGTCATCGCAGATATAAATTATCATTTTTATATAATTCCTTTTACGCCTTTGCCAACCCTTTATGCCCTGCACTTCTGGCCGCTCTTTATACACGGACAGTTTTTGTATACTTTATTATAACTTTATTCTTATTTACAGTAAACCGTTTTTTAAGCGTGCCCCTTATTTATTACCGAAAGATTTGTTTGACTTTTTTGAAAATCATCAATATAATACTTTTTGAACGAGTAGCAAACCAGCGTAAATCCAGTTTTGCTACTCGTTTTTCTATGTGTGGTTGACACCACACTATATAATGCCATTGAAAAAGTGTGTAGCTTATCAGCGTAAGTCCAACTTATGGGATAAGTACACATTTTTTTATGTACAAAATGGAAAGAAAACAAGGAGGAATAAGTTAAAATGGCAGAAAGTAGCAAAATGAAGGAGATGCCGGTAAATAAACTCATGGTACAGATGGGAATACCGATGATCTTATCCATGGCATTGCAGGCGGTCTATAATATTGTGGACAGTGCCTTTGTCGGAAATATGAAAGTGGGAAGCGAAGCAGCACTGAATGCTCTGACACTGGTGTTTCCGGTTCAGATGTTGATGGTAGCAATTGGAATCGGAACAGGTGTAGGAACCAATGCGCTTCTGGCAATGACCCTGGGACAGGGAAATACGAAAAAAGCTGCGAAAGTGGCAGGAAACAGTCTGTTTTTGGGAGTCATTATTTATGTGATATATTTGCTGTTTGGAATTTTCGGAGTAAAAACATATATTTCATCCCAGACGGTGGATGCGCAGGTGATTTCTATGGGAACCGACTATTTGAGAATCTGTTGCGTGATTTCCTTCGGAATCATTTTCTTTTCTCTGTTTGAAAAGCTGCTACAGGCAACCGGCCGGTCTCTTTATTCCACAATAGGTCAGGTCGTGGGAGCTGTAGTAAATATTATTCTTGATCCGATTATGATCTACGGTATTGGACCGGTTCCTGAAATGGGAGTAGCAGGTGCTGCATATGCAACTGTAATCGGTCAGGTGGCATCGGCGGTGTTATTATTCTTTTTCCATATAAAATTAAATAAAGAATTTGAACATGGTATCAGGTATATGAAACCGGATATGGAAATCGTGAAAGAAATTTATGTTATCGGACTCCCGGCGATTATCGCCCAGGCACTGATGTCTATCATGGTTTATGTTATGAATCTGATTTTGAAATTCAGTCCTTCGGCACAGACCGCATACGGATTGTTCTATAAAGTGCAGCAGTTTGTGTTGTTCCTTGCTTTTGGACTGAGAGATGCGATCACACCGATTATAGCTTTTGCATATGGAATGGGCAGCAAAAAGAGGATCAAAGACGGAATGAAATACGGCATCCTATATACCGTGGCCTTGATGATCGCGGGTACTCTGATTACAGAGATTTTTCCGGGTGCATTTGCAACGTTGTTTAATGCCGGACAGTCCAGAGAATATTTTATCGGTGCCATGCGAATCATTTCAATCAGCTTTATTTTTGCGGGAATCAATGTAGCATATCAGGGAATCTTTCAGGCATTGGAAGGTGGTATCCAATCTCTTGTGATCTCGTTGCTGAGACAACTGGTGATCATATTGCCACTGGCAGGAATTTTTTCTGTTTTTGTCAGAAATGGCCAGATGAGTGCCTCACTGATCTGGTGGGCATTTCCGATCACAGAACTAATTGCCTGCCTGGTGGGTTATGTATTTTTAAAGAGAATCAAACATAAACTGTCACTGAACTGATTTAAGATAGAAGAACGAAAGATGGGAGTAGATCGTGCTCCCATCTTTTTGTAAATGCACTTTTTTGAGACGATTCATACAAAAAATATTCTTGTGAATCAAATCGTTATATAATATACTTAAAAGAAGCAACGACAACATATGAGGAGGAATTCTATGAAACGAAAAAAGCAAAGATTTCTGGCAGTATTGCTTACAATTATCATGTGCTTAAGCCTTGTGGGATGCACAGATGAAGAATTCGATTATACCGAAGAGGATTCACAGGACGGTGATTCTGCAAGACAATATGACAAGCAGGCGGAGGATGGCAGTTGGGCAATTTACTGGTATCTGTGCGGAAGTGATCTGGAGACAGACGGAGGTTTCGCAACCACGGATCTGGAAGAAATGCTGGAGGTGCAGCTTCCGGAGAACGTAAATGTGGTAATCCAGACGGGTGGTGCTGTGGAATGGCAGAACGAAATTATGGATTCGTCGGTGATACAGAGATGGCTTTACAGCAGTGAGGGACTGGAACTGCTGGAGGAGCAGGATACGGCCAATATGGGAGATGCGCAGACGCTGTATGAGTTCCTTGCATTTGCCAATGAGAATTTTCCTGCCGATAGGGTTGCAGTTACCTTTTGGAATCACGGCGGCGGTTCTGTAAGCGGTGCGGCATTTGATGAGATCTATGATTATGATTCCCTGGATCTGTCGGAAATGTATCAGGCTTTCGATGCGGTATGGCCGGCAGATAAAGAGAATCCCGCGTTGGAACTGGTCGGTTTTGATACCTGCCTGATGGCTACCATTGATGTGGCAGCAGTATTCCAGAACTTTGCAAAGTATCTGGTGGGTTCCGAAGAGGTTGAACCGGGCAACGGCTGGTATTATACAGGCTGGCTGGAGGAACTGGCGGATAATCCCGGTATGGACGGCGAAGATCTGGGTGTTGCGATCTGTAATGCTTATTATGAAGGATGCGAAGATGTCGGAACAGAGGATCAGACGACGTTATCTGTGACGAACCTGACAAAATTGACACCGCTTTTAGAGGCATATGAAGCTTTCGGACAGGAGGCTTTGGAGACAGCAACAGAAGAGCCCGGATTTTTCGCAGAACTGGGACGAGCTGCCGCACAGACGGAGAATTACGGCGGTAACACCAGGGAACAGGGATATACCAATATGATAGACTTAGGACATTTTGCCCGTCAGACGGCATGGATGCTTCCTTCGGCGCAGGATGTGTCTGATGCATTGGAGGAGTGCGTTGTATACCGTGTGGGTGGTGTCTATCGGTCCGAAGCAACCGGCTTAAGCTGTTATTATTCCTATAACGGAGACATTGATGATCTGAACGGATATATAGATGTGGGAACCGGTGAGGCTTTCAAAAATCTCTATGCTTATGAACTGACCGGTGAACTGGCAGAGGGCGGTGATGAATATCTGTCATCTCTGGATATTCAGGAATTGCCGGACGTTGTCTCTCTAGCAGATACAGACTGGGAGGATGCACCTCTTGATGTGGATGATGAGGGAACCGCATATCTGACGTTGGGTGAAGAAGCCGCTGATGTATTGGCGGGTATTGGGTTTTCCCTGTATTATGTGGACCCCGAGGATGATTTGATGATGCTGCTGGGTACAGATAATGACCTGATAGCGGATTGGGACAACGGTATTTTCTATGATAATTTCCGCGGTGTCTGGGGTGCTATTGACGGTTATCTGGTGTACATGGAGCTTTCCTATGAGGGTGACGATTACAACCTGTATTCTGTACCGATTCTGCTGAACGGAGAAGAGTACAATCTGCAGGTTGCCTATGACTTTACAGAAGAGGAGTGGGTGATCATCGGTGCAAGCCGGGGATTGGATGCTTCCGGTATGGCAAGTAAAGAGATGCGTCTTCTGGAAGTGGGAGATGAAATTACCACAATCTGGCAGCTTGCTTCCTACAGCGGAGATGATGATTTTGAAATGTACACGGTGGATGAACTGATCGTGACGGAGGATACTTCCTTCGGTGAAGCTCCCCTGTACGACGGAAGCTACGCCATGATCTTTGAAATGTGGGATTCCGCCGGTAACTATTCCTATTCGGATGTGGTGACCTTCGACTGTGAGGACGGAGAGATTTATACATCGGTAGAGTGATAATAGAGATATAAAAGGGTACCCCGGAAAGTTCATGGGATGAATGGACTTTCCGGGGTATTTTGTGTTTAAACTGATACGGGAGTTCTAAGGTTATTTGAAAATTAAAATAAGCTGGAATAAGAATTTAAGGATACGGATCTAATCTGTGAAATAGAGGCAAATACGATTCGCCTTGCACATTATCAGCGATGGAGAGCGTACAGAAGAAAGCAGGCTTTGAAGTTGATTCAGCAAATAAATCAGATCAAAAAATAGGGTAGCATATGTGCCGACAGTATTGTTCTTTTTCTGCAAGTATGCTAGACTGAGTTAGAAATAGCTAACCACAGTAAATTCCAGCGGAATAAGCATACAACGGCAGAAAGAGGCAGTTTATGAAAAAACAGTTTTTTGAAAATGAGAAGGACGGTTTCTACGGCACTTATTATGAGAATCCAAACGGAGCAGATTGCGCAGTGATAGGATTGTTTGGGGATGATCCGAATGATTACATGGCAAAATGCGGTGCAAAGTGGCTTCATAAAAACGGTGTAAATGTGCTGTGTATGTCGCCGGGCAGGAAGAATTACAGTCATGTGAATTATCCGCTGGAGAGAATAGAGACAGCCATAAAGTGGTTGAAAAGCAAGGGCAACCGGAAGGTCGGCATTATGGGAATGAGTACTGCCGGGATGGATGCAGTGGCCGCGGCATCTTATTTTGAGGACATCACCCTGACGATCGGATTGACAGCCAGCGATTTTGTATGGCAGGGATTCGAACAGGGAGACAGGGACGGATGTAAGGAATGGCCGATTCCGGGAGCATCGACGCTGTCCTGGAAGGGAGAACCGCTTCCTTATATGCCGTTTGTGTATGAGCATCCGGTATACTGGCAGAAGGTTCAGGAAGAGACCAAAGGATCCGGCGATTTTGAACGAAGCACCTGCCTCTTCATAGATTCGGAAAAAGCAAGACCGCATACGGAAGAGGAAATGATAAAAGTAGAGAGGATCCAGGGAAAACTGATCCTTGTCGCTGCGGAGGATGATTCCTTCTGGGAGGCTGGAAAATATGTCCGCCGCATGGAGAAGCGTCTGGCAGAACGTCCTCACACCTGCGAGTGCGAAGCCCTTGTCTATGAACACGGCACACATTTCGTACTGCCGGAATCCCTGCTCCGGACAGCACTTCCGGTGGGCTTAAAATTTGTACTGAAATTTGTCTTTAAAGCGGCAAAGGATTATCCTAATGAGTGTGAGGCCACCAGAAAGGATATTGACAGGAGACTTTCGACGGCGATAAAAGAGTGGATCGCATAAATAGAATGCTATAATTCTATTCAATGAATAAAATAATAAAATATTCATTGAAAGGGAAAATCTATGCCGGCGAATTTTACAGAGGAAGAACGGAAGGAGATTAAGGAGAGGCTGATCGCTCTCGGCTATGATCTTATCCGGGAAATGGGATTAAAGAAAATGAAGGTATCCACCATTGCGGAGCGGGCGGTCCGATGGTTCCGTGATTCCTTCCGTCCAGAGGATAATATTCTGATGGAGCTGACCTTTGACGACTGGGTGTGGCTGAAATCCCACCGGACGGAGGACGGGATGTTCAGCGCCCTGCATGACGAACGGGAAGCCAAACGGTATCTGGCCTATGTAGATGGTATCCGGCCGGATCTGGATGTCCGGGTCATCATTAATTTTTTCAAGACCATTTACAGTATGGCGCAGAACCGGGCGATAGAAAAAGGCATCACCACGCAGGAAGAGATGAATGCCAATGCGAAAAAAACAAGCTGGTGGGAATTCTGATGATGGTAGTTTTCAGTGTTTTCATTACCTGTGTTGTGAACAGACAGTTTACATTTTTGGATGGATTCCTACAGTCTTATATCTTTTTCAATGCATTTTCCCTGTTTGATGCGTTGGTGATCGACAGCATCTGGTTCTGCCATTCCAAATGGTGGATGATTCCCGGAACGGAGGATATGACAGAGGCCTATCATGATTATGCTTTTCACTGGAAATGGTTCTTTCTCGGACTGCTGCTCAGTCTTCCGCTGGCATTGATCCTGGGAGGAATCGTGGCGCTGATAGGAGTTATTGTATAGATAACTGATAGGAGTAGCAATGATGAAAAGTCATTGCTGCTTTTTTATTGGAAAAACAGATGGAATATGATAAGATGTAAAAAATCTAAGGGTCTCGATTTTCTTAACCATTGATAGATTGGTGAAAATATGTGGTATACTTGGTTTAAACATTTGAACGAAGGAGAGGATACCACATGGATATTTTAGAAATCATAAAAAACAGACACAGTGTGCGTCAGTATAAAGATCAGGCAATCGAGCAGGAAAAGAGAGCTGCAATCAACGCATGTGTAAATGAAATTAACACGGAAAGCGGGCTGGCGATACAAGTTTTCTATGAGGAGCCGAAGTGTTTTGATTCTTTTATGGCGCATTACGGAAAATTTGAGAATGTGAAGAATTATATTGCTATTGTCGGCGACAGGGACGAACAGGAAAAGGCGGGATACTACGGGGAGAAGCTGGTACTGAAATGTCAGGAATTGGGACTGAATACCTGCTGGGTGGCCATGACCCACGGCAAATCGCAGGCGCAGATCAAACGGGGACAGAAGCTGTTGATTATCATATCCCTTGGCTATGGCGTGACACAGGGAGTACCGCATAAGAGCAAACCCATAGAGGAACTTGGTCACGCAGACCGGGAGACCGATTGGTTTGCCACCGGCTTGGAAGCGGTAAGCCTTGCCCCGACAGCTGTAAACCAGCAAAAATTCTTTTTTGAATGCAAGGACGGCATGGTAACCGCCAAATCTCTGGGAGGATTCTACTCCAACATTGATCTGGGAATCGCAAAATACCATTTCGAGGCAGTCACTGGGCATGAGGTAAAGTAATGTACTTGAATGAAATCTGTGAAGGAGATTAAATTATGACAGAATGGGAAAAAGCGCAAAAAGGATATTTATATGATGCAAATTATGATAAGGAAATCGTAGAGGCAAGAACACGCTGTGCTGATTTATGCTACGAGTTCAATCAATGTAAACCGTCTGACGTAAAAAGGCAGCAGGAATTACTGGCCCAGATTCTGGGAAGCATCAAGGGAAATCCGGTGATCACAGCACCGTTTTATTGTGATTACGGGGTGAATGTTTCTATAGGAGAAAATTTTTATACCAATCATAATGTCACAATACTGGATTGTGCAAAAGTTACTTTTGGAGATAATGTATTTATTGCCCCCAACTGTGTATTTTCCACCGCAGGACATGCCATCGACAGTGAGCAAAGAGGCCGAGGACTGGAAATTGCCCTGCCGATCACGGTAGGAGACAATGTCTGGATCGGAACGAATGTGTCCGTATTGCCGGGAGTTACGATCGGAAGCAATACGATTATCGGTGCCGGAAGCGTCGTGAATAAAGACATTCCGGAAGGCGTGATCGCAGCCGGTAATCCCTGTAGGGTAATTCGTAAAATAACGGAAGCCGATAAGAAAAAATATCCGATCTTTGGGGAGCCTGTGGAAGGTTAAGAGGAGGAACTGCTTATGGAAACAGAAAGATTAGTATTAAGAAAATGGACAGAGGCAGACGCAGAGAGCTTATTTGAATATGCAAAAGATCCGGAAGTCGGCCCCATTGCAGGATGGCCGCCCCATAAGTCAGTAGAAGAAAGCCTTGACGTAATCAGGAATGTATTCAATGGTCCGGAGTGCTATGCCATCTGTGAAAAAGAGAATGGGAAAGCAATCGGTGCCATCGAGTTGAAACTGAAGGGCCACACGGATATGACAGAACGTGAGGACGAGTGTGAACTGGGCTATTGGCTGGGACAGCCCTTCTGGGGAAAAGGCTACATGCCTGAGGCCGCAAAAGAAATCCTGCGTCATGGATTTGAAGAGCTTGGGATGAATACCATCTGGTGCGGATACTATGAAGGGAATCAGAAATCCAAAAGAGTGCAGGAGAAGGTCGGTTTTGTGTACCATCATACCTGCGAAAATGTTCCTGTGCCTTTACTGAATGAAGTAAGGACTGGCCATACAAATGTAATGACAAAAGCGCACTGGAAGGAAATAAACATAATATTCCCATAGAAGAAAATATGCGAAAGGAAGTGAGCGCTATGTGCAATTTGGGAGAAGGAATTGAAGAAAAAGGGATTGCAATCGGACGAGAAAAGGGTCGTGAAGAAGGGTCGCATAGAAGGCGAAGCCGGCCTCATTCTCATAATGCATAAGAATGGCTTGTCGGCAGAGCAGATAGCCTCTGCCACAGATAAAACATTAAAGGAAGTGGCAGAAATTATTGCTGGAAAAACATCGACACAGATATAGACACTGTGACAAGTCAGGCATTTGGCCCATTGAGAGAGATTTCGTTCTTTCTCAATGGGTCTTTTTGCAAACTATCGGTTGTATCCCCAGACTGTGTGAGCTATAATGTGAATATGGTTAGCTATGACTAACATTGCTTGTAGTCATCGGGCAGAATGAGGCGGGAGAAGGTACAGAATACCTTCGGGAAAAGCGAAGCTAGTAAGGTCGGTTTGTGAGGGATAAACTTGGGAACGAAAGGTCAGACCCTATGAAAATACAGGAAGTTCAGGAAGTCACAGTCAATGAGCAGAACCCGCAGGCCGTAGGCTTCTATGAATATATGGGCTTCAAGACATATAAAAGAACGGACCATGACGAAGAGGGCAATCCGTATCCGCTTTTATATATGAAAAAATAATTGAAAAGAAAAACGCCGTCCGGCGAAAATCGTTTGACAGAGGAGAGGAAGTATTATGCAGGTAAAAGAGTTAGAGGAACAGAAAATCCAACAGATTGGTCATGCTTTTGGCTACTATGACTACGGAGAGGAAAAGGGGCTGGTTTCCTGCTACAGGGATTCTGAGGCGGCGGCCGTTTATATTAACGGTTATGCCCGCATGGCGCTAAAAAGCGGGCTTCTCTATACGACCAGCAAAAAAGGTGAAGGTTACATCGCTTATAAGCTGCCGGGACAGAAAGTGGGCCTGAAGGCCGGGATGGAATTGGTAAAGGGACTGTTTCAGTCCATGAATTTCAAAGAACTGGTGCAGTTTTTCAAGGTGTTATCCAAGGGTGGACCCGATCTCAAGGACCGTATGGACAAAGAGAAGAAACCATATATTTTTGTAGGACTGGTATGTGTCACGGAAGATTATCAAGGGCAGGGCTACATGCGGAAACTGATGGAAATGGCATTTGCCGAAGGTAACCGGCTACAGATTCCGGTGATCCTCGACACGGATGCCAAAACCAAGTGTGATAAATATATGCATCTTGGAATGGAATTGGCCGGCACCCGTGATTTTGGGGAAAACGGAAAGCTCTATGATCTGATCAAATATCCGGACGCGTTGTAATAGGGAGAAAAGCCTAAAACCAAATAGCCTGCCTATGACAATTGTGCTATACTGTATGCAAATATGATTCAGTCAGAAAGGAATCCGGCTATGGGCATCAGATTAATTTGCAGTGACCTCGACGGTACACTGTTGCAATATGGAAAAAAGGAATTGGAAGGCGAGATCTTTGACCAGATCCGGGAACTGCACAAACGGGGCATTTTGTTCTGCCCGGCTTCGGGAAGGCAGTATACCAGCCTGCGAAAGCTGTTCGCTCCCGTGGCGGATTGTTGTATTTTCCTATGCGAAAATGGGGGCGTGATCTATAAGGACGAGCAATGTATTGCGAAAAATCCCATGCCAAGAGCTCTGGCAGAAGAGATCGCCGAAGACTTGTGGAACCGGAGCGATGGACAGGGTGAAGTCATGCTCTCCGGGCAAAATACAGCTTATCTGATGGAACGGGGTCTGGGAATGTTAGACAGAATCCGTTTTATCGGTAACAACTATCAAGTCATTCAGGATCCTTCCGAGATCCCGGAGGATATCGTAAAGGTCTCCGTGTATCTTCATGAGGGCGTAGAGGCTTACGCTGACCGTTTTGTTCCCCGGTGGGAACAGGCAAACTGCGCGGTAGCGGGACCCTTCTGGATCGATACCACGCTTGCTAACAAGGGGGTAGGTGTCACCTCCATCTGCGAGATTCTTGACATCGACCTCGCAGATGTCATGGCATTCGGTGACAACTATAATGACGTATCCATGCTGGATATTGTGGGACATCCCTACATTATGGACGGTGCAGCGGTGCCACTTCGGGAAAAATATCCGAATCACACACCGCGCCCGGAAGATGTTTTGCGGGAATTTTTAAAATAGACCTATTTTGCACAGGTTGCCATTTCTTTTCCGCTGTAATCAAATTTTCCGTCATTTTTCTCTTCGAGAGCTTTGATCATATGATAGGTATATTCGTTATAAGGAACCGGGATGCCCAGTTCCCTGCCCATACGCATCAGAGCTCCGGAGAACATATCAATCTCCGTATGCCGTCCGGCATCCAGATCCTGCAAAGTGGAATATCTTGCGGTAGGCGGAACAGCGCTTCCGCGGGAGGAAGAAACATCGGCTTTGCTGATATCGATTCCCTTCGCTTCTGCGATCGCTTCCAGTTCTTTTTTCAATCCATCACTTATGGCTTTCATATGAATGCTGTCCCGATAACAGCCCACACCGGCACCCAGAATGGCCTGTGGCAGATTGTTGCAGACATTCAGACGGAATTTGCTCCACATTTCTTCCCGGATGTACTCGGTTGCGCGATAATGGATTCCGGTATTTTCAAATAGCTTCTCAATGGCCTGTATCCGTTCGCTCAGATAAGGTGCTGACGGTTCTCCAAAGACGATTCCTATGGTGGTCTCCGGGTCAAAATAATAACCGGTATCCTCCTGATGGGAAGCTACTTTGATCAGGGAATAGATCAGATGAGAAGCGTCGATGGCCTCGGAGATCAGCTCTTCGCTGTCGACACCGTTCATCAGACTCATTACCGTTGTATTTTCTCCGGTGATGGCACGGATACCTTCCATGGCTCCCGGCAAAGCTCCGTATTTCAGTGCCACGATCAGCAGATCGGCTCCGTGGGCTTCCTGCGGGCTCCATACTTCCGGATGATAGGTAACATCATTGATCCGGCAGCCATGTTTCAGACGTTTGGCCCTTTCTCCTTCCGCCACAACACCCAGACGGATGTCCTTACGACCGGAAAGTCCCCAGATCACATAAGACCCTACGGCTCCCGCTCCCAAAATCGCAACTTTTTCTATTTTCATATAGGTGTTCCCCCTTTTGTTAAGATATCAGATTTTTTTTATAATTGGTTCCCCATTCCTGCATGGCATTGAGAATAGGGCGCATGGTCTCGCCGAGGTCACTCAGCGCATATTCCACCCGGGGCGGAACCTCGGGATAAACGGTTCGGGTGATCAAGCCGTCCTCTTCCATGGAGCGCAGAGAATCCGTCAGAACCTTCTGGCTGATGCCGTCCAGACTTTTCTTTAATTCATTGAATCTCCAGGGCCGTATCATCAGATTTCTCAGAATCAACAATTTCCATTTACTTCCGATCAACTGTACCGTGGTTGCCACCGGGCATTCCGGTAATTCGTCCTTCGTTAACATAAGATTACCTCCCAAAAGTATCAAATATGATGTAAGTATCAAATACAATGTAGCACAACTGTCAGCATCCGTCCATAGGTTACCTGAAGGTGCCTACTTTTCTTGTCAGCACGGCTCTGTTATTCTGTAGATGCAACAGGATGAAAGCAATCGTCAGAAGACAATAGAGCACATCATAGAGGATATTAAAGGAAATTATGGATCATTTACAGGAAAAAATAAAGATTTTACAACAGAAAATAAAAGAAGCGGATGCAGTTGTGATCGGCGCGGGAGCGGGGCTGTCCACGGCAGCAGGCTTTACCTACAGCGGGGAACGTTTTGACCGGTATTTTTCGGACTTTGCGGAAAAATATCATTTTTCAGACATGTATTCCGGTGGATTTTATAATTACGATACGCTGGAAGAATACTGGGGGTATTGGAGCCGGTACATCTACGTGAACCGCTATATGGATGCTCCTACGGATCTCTATGACCAGCTGTTTGCGCTGGTGAAGGACAAGGACTATTTCGTACTGACCACCAATGTGGACCACTGCTTCCAGAAAGCGGGCTTCGATAAGAGCAGACTGTTCTACACTCAGGGAGATTACGGCCTGTTCCAGTGCAGCAAGCCCTGCCATCGTGGGACCTACGACAACGAAGAGACCGTGAAAAAGATGGTGGTAAGTCAGGGCTACCGCATGGAAGAAGGAAAACTGACGGTGCCGGAAGGCACGCAGATCCGGCGCACCGTGCCCGCCGAACTGGTGCCCCGATGCCCGAGGTGCGGTAGACCCATGAGCATGAATCTCCGGGCAGATAACACTTTCGTACAGGACGCCGGATGGGATGCTGCGACGAAGCGATATCAGAAGTTCATGGAAGACCACAGGGGACAAAACGTTGTATTTCTCGAACTCGGTGTCGGTTACAACACCCCCGGCATCATCAAATATAATTTCTGGCAGTATGCCTACAACTGGCGGAATGCATTTTACGTCTGCATCAATAAGGGCGATACCTATGTTCCCAAGGAGATCGAGAATAAGGCGGTTGGAATCGATGCGGATCTTGCGGAAGTGATTTATTTATACAATTCCTGAAATAAAAAGATTGCTAATGATATCCAAAACGAGTAAGATAATAAGCAAGATAATAAGCAAGATGGAGTGACATAAATGGGAAAATACGAACCGCCATATACGATCTCAAATAAAATGTTGGAACTTGTTTCTTCTATATCTGAAAAAGTAGGTAAAATAAGCAGTCACAGGGAATTGGAGGCAAGACCGCATTTAAGGAAAAACAACCGAATCCGATCCATTCATTCTTCCTTAAAAATAGAAGCAAATTCCTTGTCTCTGGCTGAAGTGAGAGATGTCATCAATGGTCATCTTGTATTGGGAGATCAAAAGGAAATACAAGAGGTGAAAAATGCATATGCTGCATATGAAAAAATCTCGAAAATAAATCCCCAAAGCATGTCAGATCTGAAAAAAATTCACGGAATAATGACCTATAGAACCGTAGGGGAATCCGGTGTATTCAGGAAAGGGGAAGAGGGTGTCTTTTCAGGAGATCGGTGTATTTTTGTGGCACCGCCGCCGAATATGGTAAATGAACTGATGAAGGATTTATTTTCATGGGTTAAAAACAGTGAAGGGACAATACATCCGCTTATTATGTCAGCTGTTTTTCATTATGAATTTGTGTTTATACATCCTTTTGCAGACGGAAATGGAAGAATGGCCAGATTATGGCATACGGTAATGCTATACCGGTGGAGAAATGTATTTGAATACATTCCGTTGGAAAGCCAGATTGAAAGATTCCAGGCAGAATATTATGATGCAATAGCAGAATGTCATGTGAATGGAAATTCAGATGTTTTTATAGAATTTATGTTGAGTATGATAGATCAGGTATTGGATGAAGTTATCCTACAGGTAAATAAGACAAATGAAAGTATGTCAGAATATGTCAAACGAATGCTGGAAGTAATGGAGTACGATGTTCCCTATACCGCTAATGCGATTATGGAGGCTCTGCATCTGAAATCCAAGGAAACATTTCGAAAAAATTATATCAATCCTGCCATGGAGTCAGGATTGATAAAAATGACATTGCCGGAAAAACCAAATAGTAAAAATCAAAGATATGTAAAACAATAGCCCTTGACCTAAAGCTAACTTTAGGTATTACAATGTCTTCAGAATGAGTTTCAGCATTTGGAAAAGAAAAGGAGACAGAGCAGAAATGAAAAAACCATATATCATATGCCACATGATGACTTCCATCGACGGAAGAATCGACTGCGCCATGACTTCAAAACTTCGTGGGGTAAATGAGTATTACCAGACATTGGAAGAATTGAATGTTCCCACTACCGTAAGCGGACGTGTGACCGCAGAACTGGAGATGGCGGAGCCGGGAGAATATGTTCCGAAGGATACCACAGCCTACGGAAAGGAAGGATTTTCCAAGAAGACTGAGGCAGCGGGTTATGAAATCGTGGTGGATTCCCGGGGAAGGCTTCTGTGGCCTAAGTCAGAAAATGAAGCAAAGCCCTACCTGATCCTCACCGGCACCGGCGTGGCGAAGGAATATTTGGACTATCTGGATCGTCAGAACATCTCCTGGATCGCCTGCGGAGAGGGTCACGTAGACCTCGTAAGAGCATCGGAGATCCTTGCGGAGGAATTCGGTGTAACCCGTATGGGAATTGTGGGTGGCCCCAAGATCATCACCGCTTTTCTGGAGGCGGGGCTGCTTGACGAAATCAGCCTGCTGATTGGCTCCGGTATCGACGGAAGAGGCGGAATGCCCGCCGTATTCGATGGACTGGATCGGGACCACGATGTGACGGGACTGAAACTTATGGATGTACAGAAATTCGACAGCGATGCGGTATGGCTTCGCTATCGCGTATAATATGATGCCGGGGTCAAAAGGTCTAAGCCCGCATGAGTGGGAATGCGTAGCACGAAGCAATCCGTAGGCATCAAAGTCGGGGGATTTTTATACAACAGGAATCAGATAAAAAGGTGTCGATACCGGAAAACAGGGTGTCGGCACCTTTTTTGGGATTTACATTAGCAGATTCGTTAGATATGATAGAGATAGAAAATGTATTTACCGGCTACATGGGGAGGGCATATGTACAAAAGAAAGTTTCACAAAAAAATAAGCGGTGGATTACTGGCATTGATCGCAGCATTTTCTCTGACAGGCTGCGGTAAAACGGGAGACGCTTTGGAAATTTCCGACACGATAACTGCCCAGGCGGAAGAAACCGGTCAGGAGACCGCGGCAGCCACTCCGCAGATAACTCCGGAGACGACACCGGAACTCGAGACAGAGGAACTTTCCAACCAGACCGGATTATTTCAGGAGAAAACCTTAGCGGATCAGGTCTCGGTGGATGCTGTCCGGGAGCTGCCGGAAGGAGAATATGGTGTGCTGGCCTATTCCTACGACGATACTGTCAGTGTCTGGGGTAATGGTGCAGAAGATTGTCTGGTGATTCATGGCGGCGACCGGGAATACAGGGTGGATATCCCCTGGCAAAACATGTATTCGGCACGGCCTGCTGTAGAAGCCGCAGATTATGATGCGGATGGCGAGAAGGAGTACTTTATTTCTACCTTGCAGGGGACCGGAACCGGTGTCTATATGGAAGGACTGTACTATGTGGATGTACAAAAAGGAACTCCGAAAGTATCCGAATATACACAGGTGGCCGAAGATTTTGCAGAACGGATCCTTGCAGCGGATACGGTAGATGAGCAGTTTCAGACACTTCATGTGGATTTTCTGGATGAAAACGGGGAGTCAGATCCTGAGGAAAGTATAGATCTGAATCTGGATTCCCTGCTGCAGGAATATAAAGGAAATACTTACATGGGTACCGTCGTGGGAGACCAGATTCGGTTTGATTTTCGGGGAGGAAAGCCTTTTGCAAGCGTAGTGGTGGGAATTCAGCTGGACCAGATAGCAATTCCGCTTTATGATTCCAGCTTTCTTATAACGGCACCGGTGTCAATGCAAAAGGATGGAAAATTTTCTCTGGGTGATTTTTCGGTAAGGACCAATCCCTATGACTGGGACGTGGAGAATACCGGCGAGGAAGATCAAAATATGACAGAAGTCTATACGGGATATTATGATCTGACTCATAACGGCTACAAGGAAAAGGTCGTAACAAAAGTTCATCTGGAGGAAGAAAACGGGGATTTTACGGAAGCGCTGCACAAGAACGGAAATTGGGGAACAGTAGCGGTCTATGAATATCTGGGAGACGGGCAATATGGAAACATCCCTCTGTGGTCGAAGGAGTTCGCCATTGCCCATGCCGGGAACACGCAGATATTCCTTACGCAAAAGGATGGCTACGATTATCTGGTGGTGACAAGCTTCTGGACGGGGCAGGGTATCTGCTATTATGATTATAATGTACTGTCTCCATTAGACTATTCTTTTGACAGATATCATAACGAGTTGAAAGGAGCAGATCACTTCGATCCGCAGTTTTTCACAGGGTTGGAAAGCTGGTTGAAGGAGGATTCCCTCCTGCTTGCAGCAACAGATATTGACATGCCGCAGGGACAGGAAGTCATTCTCACGACCGATGAGGAAACACATTATGCGGAAGAATATCTGAAGGTAAAAAAAGAAAGATTGCAGTCTGTGGAAGATATTGATTAAACCAGTTACAAGGTGTCGGTACAAAAGTATCGGCACCTTGCAGTTTCTTATTTCGATTATCTGTGTCTGATAATTTTCATTATCTGTATAAGTACGGTCGGTATCAGGGAGAGCCCTACGATCTGACCGAGTGCCGTCATAGTCAGATCGGCTACGCTGAATACACTGTGCAGTCCCGGGATGAAGATTACCAGTGCCAGTAAACCGGCTCCTGCGACGAAAGCATAGAGGCTGTATCGGTTCGAGGCCAGTCCCAGCCGGAAGATGGATTCCTTGCCACGGCAGTTAAAACCATGGAACAATCTGGCCATTGTCAGTGTGGCAAAAGCCATAGTGGAGGCCATAGCCGAGCTGTCTGTCAGCCCAATGTGATAAGCTGTCATGGAGGCCACTGCGATCAACAGGCCCTGTGCTATCATCGTAATCACAAAATCCCGGGTGAGGATTCCTTCCCGTGGATTCCTGGGCTTTTCTTTCAGAAGGTCGTCATCTGCCGGTTCCATACCGATTGCTAGGGCCGGAAGAGAATCCGTCAGCAGGTTGATGAACAGCAGATGTACCGGTGCAAGAGGCACAGGAAGCCCCATCAAAGATGTGTATAATACCGTTAATATCCCCGCGGTATTGCCGGACAGTAGGAACAAAATGGCATTTTTAATATTTCTGTACACATTACGTCCGTTTGCCACGGCCTTGATGATCGTTGCGAAATTGTCATCCGACAGAATCATGTCTGCGGCATCTTTGGACACCTCTGTTCCGGTAATTCCCATAGCGACACCGATGTCCGCCTTTTTCAATGCAGGAGCATCATTCACACCGTCCCCCGTCATGGATACAATATTACCTCTTCGCTGCCATGCTTCCACAATTCGAATTTTGTTCTCGGGAGATACTCTGGCGTAAACGGAGATCTTTGCTATCTGTTCCTCCAGATCCCCGTCGCTCATAGCATCCAACTCCGCACCTGTCAGTGCGAGGTCTCCCTCTTCGAATATTCCGATTTGGCGGGCGATTGCCACTGCTGTAACCTTGTGATCACCGGTGATCATGACCGGACGAATGCCGGCTCTCTTAGAATCTGCGACGGCAGCCGCAGATTCCTCTCTGGGAGGATCTACCATAGAGATCAGGCCCAGAAAGGTATAGCCATACTCCGCATTGACATCAAGGGTTTCTTCCGATTCCTTGTAGGCAAAAGACAACACACGCAGACCATTTTCCGAAAAAAGCTGATTCTGCATACGAATTTTTTCCTTTTCCTCCTCAGTCATAGCACGGATGCTGTCGCCGTAGCGCACACAATTACAGCGATCTAAGAGCACATCCACAGCACCCTTGGTAAGAATCGTAGGCACACCATGCAGCAGGTATTTCGTGCTCATCAGCTTTCTGTCAGAATCAAAAGGTACTTCCTCAAGACGCTGCATATTTTGTCTGAGGATATCTTCATGCATATTTACTTCTTTCAAAAGAGATGATGTATCCGCTTCGATCTTTCGAAACATCTCTAAAAGCGCATATTCTGTAGGGTCTCCGATGCCTTTGCCATCGACGATACTCGAATCATTGTTGAGGACCGCGTTGTAGAGCAGATAACGATGTGTCTGATCCGAAAGATCAAGCTGCTGCGGCTCGTATAATTTGCCTTCTATATAAATCTGCTGCACTGTCATTTTATTCTGTGTCAGTGTTCCGGTCTTATCAGAGCAGATGACAGAGACACAGCCCAGGCTTTCCACAGCTTTGAGATTCTTAATAATTGCATTTTCCTTTGCCATTTTCTGCGTACCAAAGGCCTGCACTATGGTCACAATGGAACTCAGTGCTTCAGGAATCGCAGCAACCGCCAGGGCTACAGCAAACATCATGGAGTCTAACAGCGTCATCCGACGCTGGATACACAGGCAAAAGACGACAGCGCATATGATCATGATCAGTATGGCCAGCCTGCTGCTGAACTTGTCCAGGCTCTCCTGCAGAGGTGTTTTGCGCTCCCGGGCTGCATTCATCAGTCCTGCAATCTTACCCAGCTCCGTCTCCATGCCGGTAGCGGTCACCAACATCTCGGCGCGTCCGTAGGTAACCAGACTTCCTGAATACACCATATTTGCCCGGTCAGCAAGTGCCACATCACCCTCGATAATGTCATCTGACTTCTCTACATTGGCAGACTCACCTGTCAGAGAGCTTTCATTGACCTGCAGCGAATAGTTGTGCAGGATACGTCCATCAGCCACGATCATGTCTCCCGCTTCCAGTATGACAATGTCTCCCGGCACAATATCCTTAGAGGGGATTTCCCGCATCACACCGTCTCTTATGACTTTGGCACCCGGGGAAGAGAGCTGCCGGAGGCTATCCAGAGAACGTTGTGCTTTTACATGCTGTAGGGTGCCCAGGATGGCGTTTATCACCAGTACCAGCAGGATTACAATGGTACTCTCCGTATTGCCTGAGAACATGGAGATCACTGCTGCAATGATCAGGATTACTACCAGCAGATCAGCAAACTGACTGATAAATACTTCCAGTATACTTTTGCGCCTGCTTTCCTGCAGGATGTTTTCCCCCTTTTCCAGTCGAAGCTCCTCCGCACGGGCAGTACTAAGTCCCTGTTCCGTGACCTGATATTCTTCCATCAGTTCCTTTACAGAAATATTCCAGTTGTTTTTTTGCGTCATATGCAAATCCTCCTTCTTTCTATGATGTACCCGGATCCTTTGTTTATCACGCAAAAAAGACTTTTATTGCACGATAAACATACAATAAAAGTCTCGTTCCATTTCTGTAGAAGTGTACTGCCCGGTTAGCGACGGCCTGTGGCCTCACTAACGTGATGACGACCAACACAACATCGGTTGCCCGATGCGAACTACTCCCTAATATTTGTAATATCCTAGCATACGCGAGAAATATTGTCAAATATAAATTTCTCTGTCGGGAGAGTGTCAGCCTGAACCGGGGAAGCGTTCCCATTGTGAACGGGGTTCTGAATAGTTACAGTTTTTTAAGAATGGTTGCTATACACAGAATTGTTTTTTTGATAGAATAGGATCAATAAGAATTCATTTCACAGGAATAAAGTTTGCAGGTTACGGAAAGGCAGGAGGGTTAAAAAGATGGACGAAATGATCAGAAAAAGAAATGAACAACTGGCAAAAACAGTAATCAAAGGTTTGCAGTCCCGCAACATGTCGGGATACTACGCAGAGGATAAAGAAGCTGCACTGAAACAGGCGTTGGAGCTGATTCCGGAGGGAAGCACCATTGCCATGGGTGGATGCCACAGTGCCGGAGAGATCGGACTGATCTCTGCTCTGGAAGCAGGCAATTACTACTATATTGACCGCTCCAAGATGGATGCAAGAGCCGGGCTGATGGCTGCTTACGATGCGGATATCTTCCTTTCCAGTGCCAATGCCATCACCAGTGATGGCGTTATGGTCAATATCGACGGTAACTCCAACCGTGTCTCCTGCATTGCTCAGGGTCCGAGAAAGGTAATCTTCATCGTCGGTATCAACAAGGTCTGCGCAGACTTAGACAGCGCCATGAAGCGTGCGAGAAATGTGGCAGCTCCTATCAATGCCCAGAGATTCGACATCAAGACTCCCTGCAAGGAGACCGGAAAATGCTTTGACTGCAAGTCTCCGGATACCATCTGCTGCCAGTTCCTGATCACAAGATATTCCAGACATACAGACAGAATTCATGTGATCCTTGTAAATGACACCATCGGATATTAAACAGCAAAGGGGAAAAAACATGGCATTGGAATTACAAAAAGGAAGACCTGCCGATACCACAGGCAGGCTGGACAAAGAAATCCGCAGTTATGATTTGTTGGATAGCTTAGGTGTGGAATATGAGCGTGTGGATCATGCACCGGTGATGACGATGGAAGACTGTAAGGAGATCGACGAGATCCTGCAGTCCATGGTCTGCAAGAATCTGTTCCTGTGCAATCGTCAGGAGACCGCATTTTACCTGTTGATGATCCCAGATACCAAGGTGTTCCATACCAAGGATCTGTCGGCACAGATCGGTTCGGCAAGACTTTCTTTTGCCAAGCCGGAATACATGGAAAAATTCCTGGATATTACGCCGGGCTCTGTCAGTGTGCTGGGATTGATGAACGATACGGAGCATCAGGTGAAGCTGTTGATCGACGAAGATGTGCTGGACAGTGAATATTTCGGATGCCATCCCTGCATCAATACCTCCAGTCTTCGCTTTCGGACGGCGGATCTGGTAGAGAAAATACTTCCGGCAATGGAACATGATTTTGTGAAAGTAAAGCTGTAAAAGGGTCGCTTATGAGAAATCCGTATGAACTTGCCAAAGATATATTGCTGACCACCGAGCTTTCCGACCGGTTTACCAGCATTGATCTGTATGGCGCTTCCGTCCGCGAGAACGGTGCCGGGGCAGATTCGTCCGGGCTATATCCGGGTGAAGATTCTGGAGCTTCTGTTGGTAATGACAGAGCTGGACATGAAAGAAGATTTGACGGAGCATGCCCGTTTTACCGAGTCGCAGATCGAGATCATCAAGCAGGTACATACTTTTGTGACAGAGCATTTCAGCGAACATCATACCATTGAAGAACTGGCGGAACGCTTCGAAATGTCCCCCACGGTATTGAAGAAATGTTTCCGGGGTGTCTATGGGGATTCCATTTATTCCTACCGGAAGCTTTACCGACTGCAGGTGGCGGAACGGCTGCTGAAGGAAAGCAAGCTTATCGTAGGCGAGATCGCCGCACAGATTTATCATGCATTATTTACAATATACGGTAACTTATCTGGGAACCTATCAGGAGAGTGAACGCCGCCGGATCACTCTTGCGGAAAAACTGCGGGCCATGCCTCTACGTTTCTTTCAGGAGCACGATCTGTCGGATCTCACCGGCACCATCATGGGAGACTGCGCGGGCTTTGAGCATGCCTTTTCCCATACAGTACCGCAGTTCTGGGGATCCCTGATCTCCACCGCCATTGTGTGTGTAGCGCTTTTAATCTACGACTGGCGGATGGGGTTGGCATTGCTGTGGGTGGCTCCGGTAGCTTTTGCCATCGTTCTGTTGTCCCGGAAATTGCAGTCGAGTCTCGGCAGAAAGCATATCGATTCGAAGCTGGCCATGGCGGACGGAATTCAGGAATGTCTGGAGACGGTGCAGGACATCAAGGCCTGCAATCAGGAGGAGCAGTATTTGAAAAAGCTGGATGCCAAGCTGGAAGCTTCCGAAAAGACCCAGATCTCTTCGGAAATGGTAACGGCAAGTCTGGTGACCACCGGGCAGATGTTTCTGCGGCTGGGACTGGCAACAGTCATCGTCGTGGGAAATGCACTGATGATGAATGGCCAGACCACGTTGTTTTCTTATATCTTATTCCTGATCGCCGCATCCAGACTGTACGATCCGCTGTCCGGTGCCATGACGAATATGGCGGAGCTGTTCTCTGTGGACCTGTCGGTGGAGCGTCTGAAAAAGATTCAGGATTATAAGGAAGAAGAGAAGCAGAAAGAATATCGTACCAACGGTTATGACATTGCTTTCGACCATGTAAGTTTTGCTTATGAACCCGGCAAACCGGTATTGAAGGATGTTACTTTTACTGCAAAACAGGGTCAGGTGACCGCCCTCGTGGGACCCTCAGGCGGAGGCAAGAGTACGGTGGCCAATCTGGCAGCAGGTTTCTATGATGTGAACGGCGGTAAGATCACCCTGGGCGGTATGGATATCGCGCCGGTGGATTCCGTATCCATGATGAGGGATTTCTCGGTGGTGTTCCAGAATGTTGTATTGTTCAACAATACCGTCATGGAAAATATCCGTGTCGGCAGAAAAAATGCGACGGATGCAGAAGTCATCGCAGCCGCAAAAGCAGCCCACTGCCATGATTTTATAGAAAAATTGCCCGAAGGCTACCAGACTGTCATCGGAGAGAACGGCTCCACCCTGTCCGGTGGCGAATGCCAGCGTCTGTCCATTGCCCGCGCCCTCTTAAAGGATGCGCCGGTGATCCTGTTGGACGAAGCTACGGCCTCCCTGGATGTGGACAATGAGACCGAGATTCAGGAAGCCATCTCCCGGCTGATCAAAGGCAAGACTGTTCTCGTCATCGCCCACAGAATGAGAACCGTGGAAAATGCCGACAAGATCGTCGTCCTTGCGGACGGTGTCGTGGCAGAGAGCGGCACCCACGCCGAACTTATGCAAAAGAACGGCCTCTATGCAAGGCTTGTCAGCCTGCAGACCGCGTCTGCGGAGTGGAAATTGAAATAATTTCTCAAATCCTCTTGACCTAAAGCCAACTTCAGGTGGTATGCTATAAGGTAGAGAAAGAGAACCCAGAAGTTGACAGAAGGGAGAAGAGAGAATGTATTTTGAGGAAGTGAAGAAGAATTTCGGCTTCGGCTGTATGAGACTTCCCATGATGGAGAACGGAACAGACGTCGATATTGCCGAGACCACGAAGATGGTGGATACTTTTCTGGAGCAGGGCTTCAATTATTTTGATACCGCCCATGGATATCTGGGCGGGAAAAGCGAGCTTGCCATAAAGGAATGTCTTACCGGCAGACATAAAAGAGAAGAATATATCCTGACGGATAAGCTGACCATGCCGTATTTTAACAAGCAGGAGGACATCCGGCCTTTCTTCGAGAGTCAGTTGGAAGCCTGCGGGTGGAATATTTTGACTTTTACCTGATGCACGCCCAGTCCAAGGATATTTTCGCACATTTCAAAAAGTGCCGTGCATACGAGACCGCACTGGAATTAAAGGAGGAGGGCAAGATCCGTCATTTCGGAATCTCCTTCCACGACAGAGCGGAAGTGCTGGAGGAGATTTTGCAGGAGTATCCCCAGATCGAGGTGGTACAGATCCAGTTTAACTATGTGGATTATGAAGATCCCGCCGTACAGAGCAGAAAATGCTACGAGGTCTGCCGGAAATACAACAAGCCCATGATCATCATGGAGCCGGTAAAGGGTGGAAATCTGGTAAATCTGCCTGCGGATGCAAAGCAAATTCTGGATGACCTGCATGGCACCGGCAGCACCGCCAGCTATGCGGTACGTTTTGCCGCCAGCTTTGAAGGCGTCATGATGGTGCTCTCCGGCATGAGCAATCTGGAGCAGATGCAGGACAACTTAAGCTACATGAAGGATTTCCAGCCTCTGGATGAGACCGAGATGGCAGCAGTCAGGGCTGTGGCCGATGTTTTCCACTCTAAGCACATGATCCCCTGTACTGCATGCCGTTACTGCATTGAGGGATGCCCGAAGAAGATCTCCATTCCGGACCTGTTCGCCTGCATGAACGCCAAGACCGTATTCCACGACTGGAACGCGGACTATT
Organism: uncultured Acetatifactor sp.; assembly: GCA_934436435.1. Taxonomy (GTDB): domain Bacteria; phylum Bacillota; class Clostridia; order Lachnospirales; family Lachnospiraceae; genus Acetatifactor. The sequence goes on from CAKSAN010000008.1 coordinate 93,328, forward strand.
ACTACAGCAACGTACATACCGTGCACAACGGCAAGGCCAGCGAATGTATCCGCTGTGGTAAGTGCGAAAAAGTATGCCCCCAGCATTTACAGATCAGAGAACTGTTACAGGATGTGGCAAAAGAATTTGAAAAATGACAGTTCCGCCATGAAAATATCCGGGAGCAAAATCGTGCCTGCATGAGTTTGTGATCGGATATTTTTATGAGATGGATATTGACCTAAAGTCAACTTTAGGTATTATAATGGCATCATCAAGATACAGATTTGGAGGTGTCATCTATGAAAAAGAGATTAGTAGCTTATTTTAGTGCAAGCGGAGTGACGAAAAAGGTCGCTGAAATGGTAGCAGGCGCTGCTGACTGCGATCTTTATGAGATCACACCCAAAGTACCGTACACGACCGCTGACCTGAACTGGATGGATAAAAAATCCAGAAGCAGCGTGGAGATGAGTGACAAGACCATCCGCCCGGAGATCGCCGGAGCAGAACTGGATGTGAGCGCTTATGACGAGATTCTGATCGGCTTCCCGATCTGGTGGTATGTTGCGCCTACGATCATCAATACTTTTCTGGAAAGCCATGATTTTGCGGGCAAGAAGATTATCCTCTTCGCCACTTCCGGAGGAAGCGGTTTCGGCAACACCGTAAAAGAATTGCAGCTGTCTGCACCCGGTGCCGAGATCGTGGAAGGAAGAGTCCTGAACCGTGCCACACAGCAGCAAGTCAAAACCTGGGTAGAAGAATTATAAGGAGTGTACGAGATAATGGCAAAGATCACACAGACAGCAGGCAGAAACGCACTGGGAGAATTTGCTCCCGAGTTTGCACATTTTAATGACGATGTTCTCTTCGGAGAGAACTGGAACAATCAGGATATCGATGTCAAGATCAGAAGTATCATCACCGTAGTGGCGTTGATGGCTTCCGGCATCACCGATTCTTCCCTGAAATTCCATTTACAGAACGCGAAGGCTCACGGCGTGACCCAGAAGGAGATCGCAGCGGTCATCACTCATGTGGCTTTCTACGCAGGCTGGCCCAAGGGCTGGGCAGTCTTCAATCTGGCAAAGGAAGTATGGAGCGTGAACGAGGGAGACCTTCCCTACGAAGATGAGGCCATGAGAGCCCATGCAAAAGAAATGGTATTCCCCATCGGTGCTCCCAACGAAGCGTTTGCACAGTACTTCATCGGCAAGAGCTACCTTGCCCCCGTATCCACCAGTTAGGTGGGAATCTTCAACGTCACCTTCGAGCCCGGCTGCCGTAACAACTGGCATATCCATCATGCAAAGAGTGGTGGCGGACAAATTCTGGTCTGCGTAGCCGGCCGCGGTTACTATCAGGAAGAGGGCAAGGAAGCCATTGAAATGAAACCCGGCGACTGCATCAATATCCCCGCCGAAGTAAAGCACTGGCACGGCGCCGCACCGGACAGCTGGTTCAGCCACCTTGCAGTAGAAGTCCCCGGCGTGGAGACCTCCAACGAATGGTGCGAGCCGGTATCTGAGGAACAGTACGGCACATTAAAATAAAATTAGTAGTATGGCTCTATTGGATCCCGCAGGCGGAGCACACTTCTTTCGTCCAGCGGTCGGCATCCAGCAGTAATTCTTCATGCAGCAGATCGTATTCCCGGATGTCCGGATCTGCAAAATATTTCAGATAGCGTGCCCGGTATTTCTCCCCCATTTTCAGGGCGTAAAATACGTGGATCGTGGTACCGGGTGCGCTGATCTGTTCTCCCACGGGAGTGTACAGGTCGGTGCAGAACTGGTTCCGCACGGATTCCTTGGAAATGAAGGAGAAATCCATTCCACTGCCGCTTCCCATCAGAGCCATAAATTTCTTCATATATTCAGCGCGCTCGTCTCCGGAGGCGATCATCTTGTCAGATCTTTTCTTAAAAAATGACTTTTCATCCCCCATGAGAAAAGGATAGATTAACGGCAATACGATGGCAGTCTCCAGCTTTGCCAGCCACTTCGGGGCCTGATCCATGTCGCTGGAACCGATGATGGCATGGTCGATATGGATATTGTGGCGGCCCACCAACAGAGAGACCACCGAGCCGCCCAGGGAACAGCCATAGGCAGCAAACAATTTGCCGTCCAGATGCTCTTTGATATAAGCCTCTGCCTTCTCCACCTCGTCCAGTTCCGAAACAAAAGTTGATTTTTCCGTTTCATCAAATCCGCTGTAGCTGACTACCATGGTGTAAAAATGTTCCTGCAGCGGTTTCAGTACATGTCCGAAATTTGTCTTCCAATAACAGCAGGTGCCCGGAAATAACATAATACCGGGCTTGTTCCTGTCGCCAAATGCATATACCCTCATCACGAATTCCTCCTATGGTTAGTTGAACCTAATTGAATAGTAGCACCGTAAAATAGAGATGTCAAATAGTGCTATTTATAAAAAACAGGGCAAATGATAAGGTTTCGAAATTGATTTCCCGGACAGGGTTTTATATAATAAAAGCAGTTATATCGGAAGTCAGATAAACAGCCGAAAAAGAAGCTAAAGAAGGATACTTATGATACTACAGATCTTAACATATACCCACCATACGACCACCCTGCTGTTCGGAATCTTCCTGTCGGCTTTTTTCCTGGGGGTAAAACAGGATAAGAAAAATGTTATGAAGCTGCTCCTGCCGGCAGCCGGCTCAGGGATCCTATATGTCCTGATTTCTTATGGTTTTGGGGCAGTCATTGCGAATCGCTTTTATCCGCTGATTGTACACCTGCCGCTTTGGTGTGTACTGGTACTGTACTATAAGTTCCGTCCGCTGCCCTCTCTGATCTCGATCTTTACGGCCTACCTGTGCTGCCAGTGCAGTAACTGGATGGGACTTTTCGTGTTATCCATGACAGGACAGGAATGGTGTTATTATGCCTGTCGTATTCTGGTGACGGTGGGAACCTTTATCCTTCTGTGCCGTTATGTCTGCCAGACGACGACTATGCTGTTTGCCAAGACAGATCGGGAGTTGTTGATCATCGGAAGCCTGCCGGTGATATATTATATTTTTGACTATGCCACCACGAAGTTCTCCTCATTGTTGTATACCGGGAACAAGGCGGTACCGGAGTTTTTGGGGTTTGCCATATGTCTGACATATCTGATCTTTTTACTGGTGTATTTCAGGGAGTATGAGCTGAAGAACAAGGCGGAACAGTACAATGAACTGATCCGTATGCAGTTAAGTTCTCTTCACACCGAGATGGAAAGTACGAAGAAAAGCGAACAGAGAATGTCTATTCTGCGGCATGACACCAGACATCACTTATCTGTGATCCGCACCCTGATCCAACAGGGAGATACCGGGAAAGCACTGGAATATCTTAACCAGATCAGCCAGACCTATGATGATACGGTGATAAAGACCTACTGTAAAAATGAGATGGTGAATTCCGTATTGTCTATTTACAGTACAAGATTTGAGGAGCAGAAGATCCGGTGGGAGACACAGGTGACGATCGGAGAGCAGCTTCCCTGTCCGGAGATGATGTTCTGCGCCATCCTGTCCAATGTACTGGAAAATGCCATGCATGCTGTACAGGAATTACCGGAGAAGGAACGGTATATCTGCCTGTCTCTGTCGGAGAGGACAGGGCATCTCCTCCTGATGGCGAAGAATTCGGTGAAGAGTGCACCGACATTTATAGATGGGATCCCTGTGACGGAACGGTCCGGACACGGACTGGGAGCCAGGAGCATTGTATTTTATGTGGAAAGGCTTCACGGACAGTATCAGTTCCTTATGGAAAACAGTGATTTTGTAGTCTGGATCATTCTCTAGGAGAGCAAGATGCATTCCGAAGTGAAAGAAATTTTTTTTTCAGGCTCTTTTCGTTATGGGAAAGAGCTTTTTTTGTGGATGTATCCGGCAATTAGTGTTATGATAAAAAATAAGATTCCTATAGTTATGATATACAAAAGATACAGGATGATAAAACCATGAAAGAACAGAACTTAGAGAATACAAAAGATACCTCCGTGTTGGAGATAGTGGGAAATCTGATCACGGAGAGACAGTTTCTGGATGTGATCTGCAGAGATTATACGTCTGTCCATTACGGAGACCTTAAGAATGACTTCGCAGAGCCGTTGAAAGTGGCTCTGAGTGCCAACGCCAGCAGAATTGACGGAATCAGATTACAGAAGAAAATAGGCTATACGGACACGGTCAGAAGCTATTGTGAAAATTTCGTATGTGAGGACAACAGAAAAGAATTTTTGCGTGTTATGGACAGAGAATTCCTGATGAGACAGCTTTCGGAATCGGATCGATTTGTTTATCGTTACGAAAGTGTTCCCAATCTGGCAGGGCGCCGGTATTTTGAGGTGCAGATCGTACGCGTGACGGAAGACAATTTTGACGGGAAAGTTATCGTCGCTTTTCGCCATATTGATGATACTGTGACCAGGGAGCAGGAATACCGTTGGGAACTGGAGAGAATGGCCTACACGGATGCCCTTACCGGAATCGGAAATCGTGCGGCATTTACCAGAGAGATGGCGGCTTTTGCTGAACAGGAAAAGGCTGCCTGTGTGGTAGCGGACGTGAACAATCTGAAGGTAGGCAACGACAGATACGGTCATGAAGAAGGGGATCGGATGATCCGGGATGCTGCGGAGTGTATCCGGGAGGTATTTCGGGAGAACGGTGTCTGCTATCGTATCGGCGGTGATGAATTCTGTGTCCTCATCCGGGAAGGCGACAGCGCCCAGATCCGGGAAAGCTTACAGCGATTGGAGCAGCTGACAGTGGAGAAGAATGCGGTCCGGAGAATGCCTCTGACCATAGCCTGTGGATATGCCCTGCGTGAGAACGCACAGGAGACCATGGAGGAATTATTCAATCGTGCGGACGAGATAATGTACGATGTGAAATTCCGCATGAAGAAAGAGTTTCCTGTCTACAGTGAGGAGAGGATCAAGAACTATCTGAACGTACTCCGGATCCTCTGCAAATCCACAGACTCTTATCTGTATCTGTGGAATATTAACAAGAATGAATGTTGGTTCTTCGGGGAAGTGGACAGGGAGTATGCCCTGCGCAAAAAGGGATCTCCCACCAATACGGTGGAGGAGATAGTGGATATCATATATCCCCCGGATCGTGCTGCATTCCAGGAGGATCTGGCACGGATCATGGCCGGGGAGAAAGATACTCACGATATGGATTACCGTTGGATGAACCGTAAGGGGGAAGAGGTCTGGATCAACTGCAGAGGCAAGGTGATCCCGGATGACAAGGGCAAACCTTTTGTTATGATCGGAAGAGTCTCAGATAAGGCCCTGCGTTACCTGTACCATCCTCTGACGAAGCTGTTCAACAAGAATAAGATGTTCATTGATCTCAAGGAGCAGATTATGCCGCAGAATACCGGCTATCTGATGCTTATGGGAATTGATAATCTGGGCAGCATCAATCTGCGCCATGGCAGAGCCTACGGCGACGATGTTATCAGGAAATGTGCACAGGTCATGGAAACCAATGAAGCCGTACAAAACGTATGGCACGTAGAAAATAACTGCTTTGCTCTGTATCTGGATGTGGGGAAAGCGGAGGAGGTACGCCGGATCTATGATAGTATTCTGACAGAACTGTCAGATGATTGCACATTGTCTGCAGGTGTGGTGGCCAACAGCAGAGAACTGTTTGGAGATGAGAACAATATCTATGCCTGTGCAGAGATGATGCTGGAGAAGGCAAAAGACATCGGTATTCAGAATATTGTATTTTTCTCACAGGAGGATCTTGCGGAGCGTCTGAAGACGATCCAGTTTATGGAAGAGATGCAGTCCAGTGTCCGGAAGAACTGTGAGGGATTTTATCTGTGTTATCAGCCGCAGATCAAGTCCGGCAACTACCATTTGTTCGGTGCGGAGGCATTGCTTCGCTATCGTTCGGATACCTGTGGGAATATTTATCCGGATGAATTTATTCCTCTGCTGGAACAGTCCAAACTGATCAAGCAGGTGGGAATGTGGACCTTGGAGACCGCTCTGCGTCAGTGTAAAAAATGGCGGGAGACGGTACCGGATTTTCACATCAGCGTGAATTTCTCAGTGGTACAGCTGGAGGATCGGGATGTTGCGGAGAAGGTATTGCATATTCTGGAAAAAGTCGGGATTCCCGGGAATGCTTTGACCATAGAACTTACGGAATCCATACAGATCCAGAGTATTTCCCAGTTGCTGCCGATCTTCAAGAGCTGGAGGGAAGCGGGAATCGAGCTGTCCATTGATGATTTCGGTACCGGATATGCCAGCATGAGCTATCTGAAACAGCTGGATGTCAACGAGATCAAAATCGACAAGATGTTCGTCAGGGATGTAGAGGAAGCTACCTATAATTACCGACTCATCAGCAATATGATCGAGTTCGCGAAAAACAGTGGTATGCGTGTCTGCTGTGAAGGTGTGGAGGACATGCGGGAGCTTACGGTACTGGAAGGATTGTCTCCCAGTCTGTTCCAGGGATACCTGTTCTCCAAACCCTGCGAGACGGGGGACTTTGAGAAGGCCTTTATTGACAGCACCACACCGGAATATCAGGAGCGGCAGAGCTTTATCCAGAAGATCTACGGTTACAAGGAGAGCATGCACTTTATCTATTTTAATACCAAAAACATTCTCAGGGATACGGATCTGGGTCTCTGGATCATAAGGATCAACGAGGAAACCGGATATGCGGAAATGCATATTGACGAGACCATGGAACGGATCATGGGGGTTGAGAAGAAATATACCCCGCAGGAATGCTATCATTTCTGGCACAGCAGGATCCGGGAGGATCATTGGGACTATGTGAATGAAAATGTGGAACGTATGATAGAAGCGAATGTGGTGGTACAGCTGCAATATCCCTGGACCCATCCGCTCTACGGAGAAGTCATGGTGCGGTGCAGCGGTCGTCGGATCGAGGACTCCGACGGTATGATCACGCTGGAAGGATACCATAGAATCATCAGTGACATAGAAGAGAGATAAAAAAGAGACAGAGAAGACACTGGAGCATAAAAACAGAAACAGAGAATAGGAAGGGAGCAGACAGGCATATGAAATACACATTGGATTATCAGAAATATGCGGAACTGGCAAGGCGTGTGGCCGCAGAAGGAAGTGTACTGCTTCGCAATGAAGAGGATGCCCTGCCTTTACAGAAAGGACAGAGAGTATCCGTCTTCGGCAGGACACAGTTTGAACATTATAAGAGCGGGACCGGCTCCGGCGGTATGGTCAATGCCCCTTATGTCACCAATATTACAGACAGTCTCAAAGAAGACGGAACGGTGCAGGTGAACGAAGCACTGGAAACACTGTACAGGGAATGGCTGAAGGATCATCCCTTTGATGTGGGAGAAGGCTGGGCCATGGAACCCTGGAATCAGGAGGAGATGCCCGTCAGCGAAGAACTGGCAGGGCAGGCGGCAGAACAGTCGGATCTGGCCATCGTGGTCATCGGCCGTACCGCCGGGGAGGACAAGGACAATAGTGCTACACAGGGGAGTTATCTGCTGACAGCTGCGGAGGAGGAGATCCTTCGGAATGTCTGCAATGCATTTGCCCGGACCATTGTAGTGCTGAACGTGGGCAATATCATGGATATGAAGTGGGTAGAACGTTATAAACCCCAGGCGGTGCTCTATGTGTGGCAGGGCGGTCAGGAGGGCGGCAGAGCCGCAGCGGATGTCCTGACAGGCAAGATAAATCCCAGCGGAAAGCTCAGTGATACCATTGCGGAGGATATTGCGGATTATCCTTCTACGGAAAACTTCGGAGATCCGGTGGAGAACTTCTATACCGAGGATATCTATGTTGGTTATCGCTATTTTGAGACCTTTGCCAGAGATAAAGTAAAATATCCGTTTGGTTTTGGCCTGTCCTACACCCGGTTCCAGACAGAGACTATGGGACTGGCGGTGCAGGGAACTACAGTGACAGCTATCGGTAAAGTTACCAATGTGGGGGGGATGTCCGGCAGAGAGACCATGCAGGTCTATGTGGAGGCACCCCAGGGCAGGCTGGGTAAGCCCCTGCGTCAGCTGGCAGCGTATGCGAAGACGGAGGAACTGAAGCCCGGAGAGAGCGAAGAACTGATTCTGCGAGCAGAGTTAACAGAGCTTGCTTCCTATGATGACAGTGGTGTCACCGGACACAAGTCCTGTTATGTGCTGGAAGAAGGAGACTATATTTTCTATGTGGGTACGGATGTACGGAGCGCAAGAGTCGTCGGAAAGGTGACGTTGTCTGAACTCCAGGTGGTGCGGACGGCCACGGAGGCATTGGCACCGGTACAGGCATTTAAGCGCTTAAGACCGTTCTTCTTCGGAGAAAATGACCATGCCATCGCCAACTGGGAGGATGTTCCCCTACAGACCATCAATCTGGCGGAACGTATTTTACGGGAGAGACCGACACAGAGCGGGTATGTGGGAGATCAGGGCTGGAAGCTGGCAGATGTCTATGATAAAAAGATAACGCTGGAACAGTTCCTGACACAGCTGTCAGATGAAGATCTGATCTGTATGACCCGCGGGGAGGGCATGTGCTCCCCTAAGGTTACGCCGGGAACGGCAGCAGCTTTCGGTGGTGTTACTGACAGACTGGAGCGGTTTGGAATCCCGGTGGCTTGTTGTTCCGATGGTCCCTCAGGTATCCGGATGGACTGTGGAACCATGGCCTATGCCCTGCCGAATGGTACGCTGCTGGCCTGTACCTTTGATCCGGAACTGGTGGAAGAACTGTATGAGATGGAGGGTATGGAGCTTCGTAAGAACAAGATCGACTCCCTCTTAGGTCCCGGCATCAATATTCACAGGAATCCGCTGAACGGTCGTAATTTTGAGTATTTTTCCGAGGATCCCTACCTCACCGGCACCATGGCGGCAGCCCAGCTTACCGGCATGGGAAAATACGGTGTTACCGGTACGATCAAACATTTTGCATGTAATAATCAGGAATTCAAGCGGCATGATACCAATGCCATCGTATCCGAGAGAGCATTGCGGGAGATTTATTTGAAGGGATTCGAGATCGCTGTAAAGCAGGGCGGTGCCTACAGTATCATGTCTACCTATGGTCCGGTAAACGGACTGTGGACCGCGGGCAGCTATGATCTCTTAACGACGATTCTCCGTAAGGAGTGGGGCTATCAGGGCATTGTCATGACCGACTGGTGGGCGAAGATCAATGAGGAGGGCGAGGCCGGTTCCAAGAGCCAGACGATTCCCATGGTACGGGCACAGAATGACATCTATATGGTCGTGGCCGATGCGGCATCCAATTCCGGCAGGGACAATACTGCGGAAGGGCTGGCGGACGGCAGACTGACCAGAGCCCAGCTTATGCGGAATGCGGCAAACATTTGTCGGTTCCTGCTGCGCTGCGCCGCTATGGACAGACTGCTTGGCAGAGAGGAAGAGGAGTGTACGGAACTTCACAGCCCGGTAAGCACCGAGGGTGCCGGGGACAGCGGACAGGTGCTGGCCCGCCTGGAACTGCCGGAACCGAAGATGGGAGAAGAGATAGAACTCCCGTTAGAGAAGCTGACTACGAAAAAGGGCACCAGTGCGGTATACCAGCTGCGTTTCCCCAAGGTTGGACGATATGAACTGGTATTCCGGATGAGTTCGACCCTTGGCTCTCTGGCGCAGCTGCCCATTTCCGTATTCCTGAACAATACATTGCAGCAGACTGTGACTATCAATGGTACAGAAGGTAAAATCGTGGAACAGTTCGTGATTCTGCCGATCCGGCAGGATGGTGAGAAGTACATGAAGCTGTATTTCGGAGAAAGCGGCATCGAGATGCATCAGATGTTTTTACGATATGTGGGGAAGAATGATATTGAAAGCTTTCGGAATGAATAACACTTCAGGGAGTCTTATATACTATCATCCCGTAAAAACCTTAACGGAATATTTATGCATAGAAACTGGAAGAAGAATTGACTTCTGCCTCTATTTCGGATAAAATCATATCTTGAGCGTTTTAGTCGAAAGGTGCGAAAAACCCTTAATTTTTAAGAAAAAATCAAGAAAATAAAAGGGAAAAAGCGAGGCTAAAAATGCTTAATAAAGACAAATGAAAAATGTACGAGGAGGCAGGAAAAGTGATAGCACAAATACTTGCAGTAGTCATATTTCTGGCGATGTTTGTATTGATCGTTCTGGAAGTATGGGAGAGACACATTATCACATTGGGCTGCGGCCTGCTGACACTGGTTCTGGTGTTCGGATTGGGAATGCACAGTATGAGCGCAGTGTTGGAGACCTTGAACCTGGGAAGCTTTTTTACAAGTCATTTCTGGTACACGGCGGGACAGTCCGCAGAGGCTTCCAGTGGTATCAACTGGGAGACTATAGTGTTCGTGGCGGGAATGATGATCATGGTAGAAGGAATGGCACGGGTTGGATTTTTCCGCTGGCTGTGTATGCGCCTTGCCAAGATGGTCAGGTATAAGGTAGTACCGCTGTTTATCACTTTTATGGTATTATCCGGTGTTCTGGCAATGTTCATTGACAGTATTACCGTAATCCTGTTCCTGGCAGCAGTCACCATTGAATTGTCACAACTCCTGAAGTTCAATCCGGTACCCATGATTCTGGCGGAAGTGTTCTGTGCAAACCTGGGCGGATCCGCAACCATGTGCGGAGATCCCCCCAACATTATTATCGGTACTTCCCTGGGATATTCCTTCACGGATTTCCTTACCAATACCGGTGTGATGGCAGGAGTCTCCCTGATTGTGGTGGTACTGTATTTTTATCTGGTATTTCATAAGGAACTGCGCGCCAGCGAAGCAGCTACGGCAGGCAGCAACCAGACCTACCCGGATCCTTCCGAGGCCATTACCGACAAAAAGGGATTCATTATCAGCACCGTTATTTTCCTGTGTGCAATAGCGTTGTTAGTGACCCATGCGCAGACAGGGCTGACCGTATCCTGCATCGGTGTATTTATCTCCATTGTGACACTGATCGCCGCAGGCAAGGACGCGCCGAAGCTGATCAGACAGATCGATTATAAGACGCTTTTGTTCTTCGTAGGATTGTTTATGGTCGTAGGTGGTCTGGAACAGACCGGTATTCTGAAACTTATGGCCAACTTCATCGGAGACATCAGTAACGGTAACATGATGCTGATGATTGCTATTATCCTGTGGATCTCTGCTACCGCCAGTGCGTTCGTGGATAATATTCCTTTTGCGGCTACCATGATTCCTATTATCAGCAGCCTGTCCGCTACGCAGGGTGTAGATCTGTCCATTCTGGCATGGGCGCTGGCTATGGGAACTGATATCGGTGGAAGCGCAACCCCTATCGGCGCATCTGCCAATGTGGTAGGTATTGCTACCGCAGCGAAGGCCGGTCATATGATTAAGTGGGGAAAATATTGCAAAGTTATGGCACCTGCGACTATAATAGTAGTAGGAATCTCCATGTTGATGATCTACGCGAGATACCTATAAAGCCATAAGGAGGGCAGACCCATGAGTGAACAACTGATTATCTCCGTCAGCCGTGAATACGGCAGCGGCGGACATGAAATAGCACAGAAGCTGGCAGAATATTATAATCTGCCGCTGTACGATCATAACCTGTTAGATGAGGTGGCTGCAAGCATGAATGTGAGCAGCAAGGAACTGGCAGAGTTCGATGAAATGAGACGTAACAAATTCCTGTACCGCAGTGTGATAGGAATGAACAGCTCTCCGGCAGATAATGTGGCCAAAATGCAGTTTGACTACATCAAGAAAAAGGCAGAGGCAGGAGAATCCTTCGTGATCGTAGGACGTTGCTCCGAGATCGTGCTGAAGGACAATCCCAACCTGATCTCCATCTTTGTGTTGGGAGATAAAGAAGCCAAGATCCAGCGTATTATGAAAATTTATGAACTGGATGCCCGTCACGCGGAAGAGCGCATGATCGAGAAGGATCGCCGCAGAAAATATTACCATAACAGTCATTGTAAGGTAAAATGGGGCGATTCCCGTAACTATGATGTATCCATCAACAGCAGCAGGCTGGGAGTGGACGGTACCATGGATGCTCTGAAGAATTACATAGATGCACGGATCGCTCATAAGTAAAAGCAACAAATGAGTTAACAAAATTACAGGGACTATTTGCGGACAGCATGCGAAAGAGAATAGCTTAGCTGCCGCAGATAGTCCTTTTTATGGTAAAAAATTTCTTTTCTTAAGATCAGGGGTACAACATTTAAGCAAATATTAAGGATTTCTGCCGTGACGAATACAGGAGAGTGTGGTATTATCTCTAGGAGATGAATAAGAAGCAAAATAAGCAGGAAAGAGCAATGAAGTAAGGAACGTACCGGATCAGGTACGTGGAAGTGAGGTACAGGATGAGCGATCGGGAAAGAGACTCCATTCAGGAGATGGAAGATATACAAAAAGGTCTGGAAGCTTTTTTACAGCAGGAGATGCAGGAAATGCAGATGTCCGGGAACGGAACCGGCAGCGCGGCGGGAAATACCGCAGTGCACGGTACGGAAAGACCGGCAGCCGGTCGTCCTGCTCCCCAGATGTATGATATGAAGGAAGATGAGGAGGAAGAGGAGGAACTGGATGTGATAGGATCCGACAGAAGATCCCGACAGGACTATGCAGAGGACTGGGATGATCCCGCATATCGCAGAAAGCAGGCTGCTCGCAGAGAGGCAACGCGCAGGACAGCGGAGAGCCGTAACAGCGGTACCCGCGGCGGAGGGACCTCCGGCAGATCCCGCCGCGAAAGACAGGATGACTATGCGGACGAATATGATGATTATGAAGAGGATTACGAGGAATACAGAGAGAGAAAGTGTTCCGGCAGGAACTCCGGAAAGCATGAGGAGACAGCTACGAGAGCAGACAGAAAGAGCGGTAAGAAAGCAGCAAAGAGAAAGAAAAAGTCCGGGTTTCGACGGTTCCTGATCACGGTAGCCCTGATCATTGCATTTTTGGGAGCCGGGCTGTATGTCCTGGTGGGCAAGGTCTATGGAGAGATGAAATACGAAGAGATCCAATCGGTATCATCCTCTCCCATGAAGGAAGATGGGGTGACCAACATTCTGCTGATCGGCAACGATTCCCGTGAAAACGGGGAAGACGGCAGATCTGATGCTATGATCCTGCTGTCCATCAGTAACAAGACCAAGAAGATCTATATGACTTCCCTGCTTCGTGATATGTATGTGGATATTCCGGGACATAAGGGGAACCGTCTGAATGCCGCTTATTCCTACGGCGGTGCAGAACTGCTGATGGAGACCATCGAACAGAACTTTGATATTCATATCAGCCGCTATGTACTGGTGAACTTTGAAGCATTTGCCAATCTGGTAGATGCTGTCGGCGGTGTGGATCTGGAACTGAGCAGCAAGGAAGTGGAATATGTAAACGGCTATCTCGTAGAGTATAATATGCTGCTGGGAAGACCGGAAGGCACGGACTATTTTGCCGATACCTCCGGAGGTATGGTACATCTGAACGGACCGCAGGCACTGGCCTATTGCCGAAACCGCTATATCGGTACGGATTTCGGCAGAACCGAGCGTCAGAGAAAGGTGCTGACGGAGGTGATTCACAATCTGCCTAAGGGAATGTTGACCAATCCTACGGGACTGATTGACGGACTGATGCCGAATCTCACCACCAATCTTACGCAGGCGGAGTGTTATCAGTTAAGCCTTATGGCACCGAAGGCCGCGACTTATGATATTATCCAGAACAGCATTCCTCTGGAAGGCACTTATAAGGATGCGACGATCCGTGAGATGGCGGTACTGGAAGTGGATTTTGAGGCCAACAAGAAGTTCTTGCAGGAGAATCTGTATGGAGCAGGAGACAGTACTTCGACATCGGAAGCTTCCGCAGACTAATGCGGAGGGAGGAATCCTTGCGATCACTATTGCAAAAATGAGGGGAGAACGCGTATGGGGCAGCGGAAAAAGAGGCTTGCGGCATTGCTCTGTGTGGCAGTTGTGATAATGCTTGGCGGATGCGGCGATGATCTGACACAACAGGTCTATATTCCGGGAAGGGAAGATCTGGCGCAGCCCATCGGTGGTTACGACATAGGGACACAAAGCAGTCAGTCTGAGGAGTTCTCCGGGGAGACATCCCAGACCAATACAATTCCGGGAGGAGAAGACGCTGCGGCACCGGGACAATCGGACGAGCAGAGTGTTTTGACAGAGGACCGTTATACGGTCACAATCTCCGCAGCGGGGGATGTGACCCTGGGAACCCATCAGGAGCAGGACTACGGTTCCTCCTTCCGCCAGGCTTACGACCAGGCGGAGGATGAAGGTTACTTTTTTGAAAATGTCAGGGATATTTTTGCGGCAGACGATATGACCATCGTGAATCTGGAGGGTCCGTTAACAACATCGGATCAGATGAGGGAGGGGCAGACCTACTGTATCAAAGGAGATCCGGAGTATGCGCATCTGCTGACTCTGGGCAGTATTGAGGCCGTCAGCTTTGCCAATAATCACCGTCTCGACTACGGCGAACAGGGAAGCCGCGATACGGTGGCTGCATTAGAGCAGGAAGGGATCGTCTATGCCTATGATAAAAATGTGGGCATCTACGAAGTCCCGAATAGTGCGGCTGCGCATGGCGGAGAGCGGAACCTGACCATAGGCATTATCTCTGTCAATGAGGTAGAATGGGGTGCACAGGCAGAAAAACTGATCCAGAACAATATCGAGACCCTGCGGGAACAGAACGTGGATCTGATCCTGGCCTGCTGCCACTGGGGCATCGAGAAAGACACTTATCCGGAGAACTATCAGCAGGTATTGGGCAGAAAATGTATCGACTGGGGCGTAGATCTGGTCATCGGTCATCATCCCCATGTCCTTCAGGGAATTGAAGAATATAAGGGAAGATACATTATCTACAGTCTGGCCAATTTCTGCTTTGGAGCCAACCGGAATCCGGAGGATAAGGACACTATGATCTTCCAGCAGACATTTACCTTTGAGAACGGGCAAAAGGTGGAGGATCAAAACGCCAGGATCATTCCCTGCATGGTAAGTTCGGTATCGGCCCGGAACGATTTTAAGCCCACGCCGGCGGTGGGCGAGGATGCGAAGAGGATTTTGCAGCGGATGAATGAGTACAGCAGGGATTTTGGCGTGGAATTTGATGACAACGGCGGAATTCTCGTGAATTAGAGAAGAGGGCGGCGACGCGGAAAGGATACGGTTCGACCATGGAAAAAGCATTTAAACTGGATTTTGTCAATGATAAAACAGGAAGTTTGTATGTGAACTGCTGCGGATGCTCCCAGACGGCACCGTTGCATAGCTTTGGACCGGCCTCCAAACCTCATTATCTGATTCACTATGTCTTAAGCGGCAAGGGACATTTTCGGTTTCATGACAAGGAATACCAGCTGGAAGCGGGCTACGGCTTTTTGATCCAGCCCAATGAACTGGCTTTTTATCAGGCGGATGCGAAGGATCCCTGGAGCTATCTGTGGGTGGGATTTGCCGGAAGCCGGGCGGAAGAGTACTTGCATAGCATGGGACTGTCGGACCGGCATCCTATTTTTGCCTGTGATAAATCCGAGGAACTGTATTCCATCATCCGGGATATGATGGAGCACAATACCTTTGGCATTGCGGATGATCTGCGCCGGAACGGACTTCTGGGAGTATTCCTGTCGGTGATCGCTGACAGTGCCGGTGTGGTGGCGCGTGAGGAAGAGGATAAGGGCAATCAGTATGTGAAAAAGGCGGTCTCTTTTATCCAGAGTAACTACTGTAACCCCATTAAGGTCACGGACGTGGCGGATTATGTGTGTATCAACCGCAGCTATTTATATACGCTGTTCCAGAATTATCTGGGGATGTCACCCCAGCAGTTCCTTACCACCTTCCGTATTACCAAGGCGAGGGAACTGTTGGATTCCACGAATTATCCCATTGAGAGTATTGCGCTGTCCTGCGGCTACAGCGATGCACTGGTATTCACCAAGGCCTTTCACACCATGAAGGGAATGTCCCCCTCGAAATACCGCAAGGAGAGCCATAAGGAGAGCACAAAAGAACAGCTCCAGGAGGTCGAGGGCCTGATCGCCCAGCTCCTGAAGCCATAATATTTTGTGAACGAATATGTTCATAGTTGAACTGTTATAAGTTTACATTCTTTTATTTCTGCAGGTTCTTTTCTACATATTCCAAGATATAGAAATTATCCTCCGGCATCTGGCAGCCCACGATGAAGAGGCCGTTATCGTCGGAACATCGGATGATACGTCCTTCCAGAACATTGTGGTTCGGGAGGGCGAAATCCTTAATAGTAACGAGGATTAAGGCATCTTTGCTCTGGGAGAAGATCTTGTCCGTTGCCAGGAAAGCAAAGCCGTTGGCACTGATATTATCCATGGTGGCCGCATATTCCTTGTCGGAATCTTTGAACTTAATGGTGCAGGCATTGTTCAGATCCATGCGGGGATACTTGCGTCGGTTGTTGATCCGGGGTCTGGTGTTAATAACAATTTTGAAGGCATGTGCACCACTCTCGGAAGCCGGGGAGATGGTTGCCTTGTCCCAACAGTACAGGATGTTGCCCGCCGTGATTTGCAACGTGCAGGGAACTGCTTCGGTGATGGTCAGTTTCTTCTGACAGGACACCAACAGTCCTTCCGGTATCTGCTCGATCAATTCTCCCAGATATTCCGTATCGTCCTGACCGACTAATTTCAGATCGATCTTCATACCGGGCTGAATATCTTCGATACCCATGAAACCGCCAATACCGAGATCGCACATCATGTTCTCCATGACATCTTCGATAGTATTGATATTGGTAGCGGTCTCTTCGTATTTGCTGAGCATACGTTCACTGGTCTGGCTGGAGTGTGCAATACAGCCGGTAATGGTCTCCACGATGTTGGACACCTGTTCCATATTGGATACCAGCTGGGTATTGGAACTTTCCACTTCCTTGATGGCATTGTCCACGACTTGAATATGTTTTCCCAGCTGCGTGGAATCCGAAGTGATCTGATCTACGTTTTCTCTGGTCTGTGTTACTTTTTCCAGAGTGATCTGAATCAGTTTTAATGTCTCTTCGATGGAAGCGGTCATCTTTGCGGAAGTAGCATCCAGACGGGAGAGCGCATCCCGGATCTGCCCGGAGGAAGCATGGGTCTCAGTACTTAAGGTGCGGATCTGGTCAGCGACCACAGCGAAGCCCTTGCCGGCCTCACCGGCTCTGGCGGCTTCAATGGAAGCATTTAAGGCTAACAGGTTGGTCTGGTTCGTGATCTTCTCGATGGTACCGGTCTCCTGTTTTACCATATTGAATTCCTGTTGGAAGTTCTTCAGGACATTTTCCAGTTCGGTGGACAGCTCAGACATGGTAGTTGCAGTATTTACCAGGCTTTTCAGATCCTCGGCACTGATGCTGGCGTGGGTTTCGGACTTTTCCACCAGAGATACCATCTCGCCGATCAGGGAAACTACATGCTCTACCTGAGCACGGATGTCTGAGGTCATTTGTGTGGAGGAAGTGGTATGATCCTGCAACATGGCATTATTGTCGGTCAGCTCGTTCATACCCAGCATGACGATATCGGAACCGTGCTTGTTCTCGGAAGCCAGCTCTCTTACGACGGTAATGCCGTCCAGGATGGTATTGCTGGAAGTCTTGACCTGTTCTACGGTGGTCACGACTCTGTGCAGGTCAGCCTTGATGCTGTCGGTCATGGCGCCGTCGGACTCGTTCAGATGGCGGATGGACATGACGTAACAGATGTAGCACAGGATAATACAGGAGAGCTGCAGCTGATAGTTCTTCATATCGGAGGCACTGTTAAAGCCCAACAGGTAGCGGTAGACGGCAGCACCCACAATGATCAGGGAGTTGATGATACCGCATTTGATCATGAATTTCCGGTTCTTATACAGTACCAGTAAGCTTGTAACCGGAAGTATGTAAGTGAAAGCGATGGGGGACTCCGTGGTGCATATGACAAAGGTATAGAAGATGCCGTAACCGATGACCAGATCGTAACGGTAGAGCTCCGTCGCCCATCCTTTTACCCGCAGCAATACTTCGCCGAGAATCAGAGGCAGCCAGCACAATGCCACAAAGATGAGATAAGAACTGGTGGGGTATAATCCGCCGGCAGCATCGGAACCATAGTTGGCACTGAGCAAAACCGCAAAAACGATCCAGATCTTACGGGCCTTGCGATTGGCTTTTTCTTTGAAAACATTTTCATCGTACGTCATTGTGCATTTCCTCCTTTACAGTCCTCAGCAATATGCTCAAAAAAGTGAATCATATTGTGGATAACTTCCCTGCTTTCCGGAAGGTTCGGGTAAAAAACACTGAATGCGTGGGTCAGGCGGGGATCCTTCGGAAAATTAATCAGTTTATGGGGCATCTGATGTCTGGTCAGAGCTTTTTCAAAATCCAGAGTGTATTTCTGAAGATGATCGTTGTCACTGGTGATCAGGAGGCTGGGGGGCAGGCTGGTCACAATATCCGGATGCTCCGGAGATATATAAGGGGCAAAAGCACTTTTTTTATAATGTGTGCCATAGAGGTATCGGGGAAGAAAAAGTCCGATTTTGTCTGGGCGGTTCGTGTAAAACATACCGCTGACCAGACCCAGAGCGAGGATCTGCAGACCGGAAGGCTTTACTCCCGCAGCCTGTGCCAGAGAACTGTCTTTCTGCATGGCAATTCCGTAAGTCAACAGGCAGGCACCGCCGCTGTCGCCGCAGGCATACACATGGGAGGGATCACCGCCGTATTCTGTCAGGTGATCCCGGATAAAGTCAAGAGCCAGATGCAGATCCGCCAGCTGGTCGTAGAAGAGGCAGTCCGGCACCAGACGGTATTCGATGCTGAACACCACATATCCCGCTTCACAGAGGAAAGCACAAAAAGGACGGTTGAATTCCTTGTTTCCCATAAGGAGACCGCCACCGTGGACGTTGATGATGACAGGGAGAGTCTCCTCGTCCCGACCCTTGGGGCGGTAGACATCCAGGCGGTGTGCGGGGACATGTTTCTTATCATAGAAGACATCTGTATGCAAAGTGACATCCGGAGGCAGGGGATATTCCCTGCCTCTGGATGCACCATCCTGTTCGAATTGTGCCCGTTGCTTATAGAACATTTCACATATAAGGTTTTTCATTCGTACTCCTGATTCTGACTGTAGATTATGAAAAAATAATTGTCGAAAAAAGTAAAATGCAGTCTTTTATAGAATAACACAGAAATGAAATGATTAAAATAGAAAATGCAACATTCTGTTATGGAATGTTGCATTTTGTCTCGCACTACATATTTCGGCTGTCCATGGAAAAACTTTAGTTTTTTTTATAAAAATCGTTACGCCGTTGCTTCTGTATCAATATAACGGTTTTCAACCGCGAATCATAGCTGTATGTCACGAAATACAGCATCTTTGTCATCCTGTTCAATTCCCAGGTAATGTTTTGTGATCTGAAAAGAAGAATGATTGTAGATCTCCATCAGCAGAGCCGGAGGTGTTCCCATTTTCCATGCATGGTAGCCGAAGGTCTTCCGCAGGGAGTGGCATCGTATCACATCTTCGATCCCTACGGCCTCGGCGGCTTTGCGGACAATGCGGTAGGCCTGGTAACGGGAGAGAGGGAAAGCAGCTTTTCTGGGACTGGGAAACAGGTAATCTGCGTCAGTTGCGGAAGACTGTGTTTTTCGATAGGAACGTAATATCTTCTGAAGTTCTTTGTTGATTAGAATTCGGGACTCTTTTCCTGTTTTTTTCTCCGTGATCAGGAGATGGGTATAAAAATGTCCGTGTTTCGAACAATAGACATCGCCCCAGGTGAGATGAAGAATGTCGTTGATGCGGAGTGCGGTGTTCAGACCGATCAGGATGATGGTGTAATTCCGGAAGTCCGGCTGTTCGACAAGGTAGTAATTTTTAAAATCATGTAAAAGCTGCTTGCTGCGGATAGGTTGTGTTGTGCTCATAATGGCCTCCTTGAAATTATAAATGAATTTGGGAAATGCAACATTCCATAACAGAATGTTGCATCAGTGAAAACCAGCAGGCAAGGAAGGCTGAACAGGACAAGGAGGTTATTATATGCTGCGTCTGACCGTTAGTCCGGAAGAATACCTGATGATCAATGACAATATTAAGATCGTGTTCCTGGGAGGGACCAAGAACCATCTCCGTATCATGATCGATGCGCCGAAAGAGGTGAACATCGTGAGAAGCACGGTATTGGAAAATAAGATCACCGATCCGGAAGAGAGAGCGAAGCTTCCTAAATATTACGCGGAAGAAGAGCATCCGGAGAAGTACCGGAAGAAGTCCAATGTGATCATTACCAGAGGGAATGCGGACAAGCACTAATTTTTATACGGTAATAATCGGAGGAAGAGTGAACCTGTCAGGGCCCGACAGGGAAGCTCCTACTCCGGTTACTATAAAAAACTAACAACAAGTATCTGGGAGAAAAGGATTTCTCACAAACAGATACGCACACTGACACAAAAGGATTTGTGGCAGTAATACAAGGAGGTAAATATTATGGTAGTACAACACAATCTTACAGCTATGAACTCTAACAGAATGTTAGGTCTGACCACCGCTTCTCAGGCAAAGTCCACCGAGAAACTGTCTTCCGGCTACAAAATCAACCGCGCAGCTGATGATGCAGCAGGCCTGTCCATCAGTGAGAAGATGAGAAAGCAGATCAGAGGTCTGACCCAGGCTTCCTCCAATGCACAGGACGGTATTTCTACGGTACAGACCGCTGAAGGCGCTCTGAACGAAGTGCAGGATATGCTTCAGAGAATGAATGAGCTGGCTGTAAAGGCAGCGAACGGAACTAATTCTGAAGACGACAAAAGTTACATTCAGAACGAGATCGATCAGTTAACCACTGAGATTGACCGTGTATCTGAGACCACCAAGTTCAACGAGACTTATCTGTTGAAGGGTGACAAGAGCCTGGCAAACGAGCATTCTTATTCTTACAAAAACTTTAAAACAGCGCAGACAGCTGATGCAAAGTTTAGTAAAGACGGCGGAACCAGCATAACACTGGAATATGGCGCAGGAGATGCTATTGTAAGTGAGGAACAGCAGGATGAAGTAAATGATCTGCTGATGGCACTTAGAGATCAGGGAGCATCTGTAACATATACGTCTTCTTATGCAAAGGGAGCTGCACAGCAGACAGATACATACACGCTTTCTTTAAATGGAGCAGCTGCTGATAAGTATAAAGTGACTGCTACAGCAACAGATGGTGAGTTTGAAATTTCAGATTCAAACGGTAAGGTGCTGTTGAAGCTTACAGCCAAGGGAGCTAATGCTCCCCAATTAAACCCGGGAGATGCTGATAAGACACAGAAGGCAACCATTATTGCTACATCTATTACCGCAGCAGAAGCTATAGTTTCCACGGCAAAGTATTACGATAAGGACGGTAATACCATTTCTGCAAATGCATTGAATAAATACTTTGATGCAACAACAGCAACGGATGGTACAACTACTGTATCCAACCGTGCAGATGCGCCTACTTTGTATGATGCTGTCGGCAATAAAATCATAGGTAATAGATTAACCAGTGCAAAAGATAATGTGTCCGCGCTTAATGATGTAACACATTCTTTAGCACTTACGCTTCATGTTGGTGCTGATGCTACTTCCAACAACCAGATTACTCTGAGCATTGATGCTATGTCTGCCAAAGGCCTTGGCGTAAATGGTTTGAAGGTTGATGGAACTGATGACACCAATGCACTTTCCGCTATTGATACCATCAAGGAAGCTATCCAGAAGGTATCTACCCAGCGTTCCGCACTTGGTGCAGTTCAGAACAGACTTGAGCACACCATCAACAACCTCGACAACGTTGTAGAGAATACCACCAGCGCAGAGAGCCAGATCCGTGATACCGATATGGCTACTGAGATGGTTAAGTACTCCAACAACAACATTCTGGCTCAGGCAGGTCAGGCTATGCTGGCTCAGGCTAACCAGTCCAACCAGGGCGTACTGTCACTGTTACAGTAATCCTGAACTGAGAACAGATTGTTCACAAAGAGGAAATAACCCTATCTGTAAGAGTTATGTAAGAACCAAAGGGCAGTCCATGACGGGCTGCCCTTTTTCTTTGTTTGCGCGCCATGGGCGCGCTCTAACGGGTGTAAGTCCCGAACACGCCCAGATAGTGGGAAGTGTATAGCCGAACAGCAAGGGTGTCCACCGTGAGGTGGAATCTGAAGGAAGCTGTAAGCAAATCTCCGGTCCGACGGACAGAAATCACATATAAGGCTAGGCTACGAGAGATAAGTTGGCAAAGAACAACGAAATCTAATAACTATCACTTTTGTAGTAGCAGAGTAAATGTGGCGGATATATGGAGAGAAAGAGCGAGCACCTTAAGCGTGGAGATCTCACAGAGGTTCCATTAGCCTAGTAACAACGAACTGTGAGAAGTCAGCAGAGCCCATAGTAGTGAAGAAGTCTCTGTAATGGAGATGGAGCAAAGGGGCGAACAATCAATAAGTTTGAGTAGGTCTCGTATTGCAGAGGAGACATTCATCTGCCGTAACCAATCGGGTAAAGGGTGGTCAAATCAAGCGAGACGGAAAGGAAAGAACGCATGGACACAAGTAGTCTAATGGAGCAGATACTATCTAGCGATAACCTCAACAGGGCATATCTGCAAGTCGTACGAAATAAAGGTGCAGAGGGAGTGGACGGAGTGAAGTACACAGAACTCAAAGAACATCTTGCAAAGAACGGCGAAAACATCAAGGAACAGTTGAGGGCGAGAAAATATAAACCTCAGCCAGTACGAAGAGTGGAGATACCAAAGCCTGATGGCGGTGTCAGAAACCTGGGAGTACCAACAGTGACAGACAGATTTGTACAACAAGCCATTGCACAGGTATTAACGCCAATCTATGAGGAACAGTTCCATGACCACAGTTATGGATTCAGACCGAACAGATGTGCACAACAAGCAATTCTAACAGCACTTGAAATGATGAATGACGGTAATGAGTGGATTGTAGATATCGACTTGGAAAAGTTCTTTGACACAGTAAATCATGATAAGCTCATGACTATCATAGGCAGAACTATTAAAGATGGAGATGTTATCTCTATCGTAAGAAAGTACCTTGTCAGCGGAATCATGATTGATGATGAATATGAGGACTCTATCGTGGGAACACCCCAGGGAGGAAATCTCTCGCCGTTACTGGCAAACATCATGTTGAATGAACTCGATAAAGAAATGGAAAAGCGTGGGCTTAACTTTGTAAGATACGCGGACGACTGCATCATTATGGTCGGAAGTGAAATGTCTGCCAACAGAGTCATGAGAAATATTTCACGATTCATTGAGGAGAAACTGGGGCTTAAGGTCAACATGACCAAGAGTAAGGTAGACAGACCACAAGGACTTAAATACCTTGGATTTGGATTCTACTTTGATACAAGAGCACATCAATACAAGGCGAAACCGCATGCAAAATCAGTAGCGAAATTTAAGAAGAGAATGAAAGAGCTCACGTGCCGTAGCTGGGGCGTTAGCAACAGTTATAAAGTGATGAAACTCAATCAGCTTATCAGAGGGTGGATTAACTATTTCAAGATAGGTAGTATGAAAACACTTTGTAAAGAGATGGACGCAAGAATTCGTTGCAGACTGCGCATGTGCATTTGGAAACAATGGAAAACTCCGCAGAACCGCATAAATAACTTGATAAAACTCGGAGTAGATAAGGATACAGCAAGGATTACAGCCTATACGGGTAATCGAATAGCATATGTTTGTCAGCGAAGAGTTATGAATTTTGCAATAAATAAAGAAAGACTAACCCGTTTTGGATTAGTTTCTATGTTAGATTACTATACTGAAAGGTGTGTTACTTGTTAAGTTGATTGAACCGCCGTGTACCGAACGGTACGCACGGTGGTGTGAGAGGTCGGAATTTCTCATTTAAGAGAAATTCCTCCTACTCGATTTAATATTTTTGCACTTGTAAAGCCGTCATAAGAGCTTCCTGTAAAACCTTAGATACATTGATCCCTGCCTTATCTGCTTCTACATTTAACCAATGTGGAAGAGTGACATTTCTTCTGACAGAACGGGTATCTACTTTCTTTCGATATTCTGAAAAATCGACATCTACCAGAGAGACATAGCTGTGGCCCTCTTTATAAAAGGTTCCCTGCTCAATAGAAATTTTTTCTATGTCGCTGGATTCTGCAAGGGGCTCATTCTGATCTTCGCAGGTAATACCTTTTAATCCGATGGCATCTCTTGCCATATCAATTGCGTTCGCAGTGCCAAAGCCTTCTGTCAAGATGTTCAGATCAGGAACGTCAATCAATATAGTGTCCTTTTTATCCATGGTTTTTGTAAAAATTACAGGATATACTTTTTTCAATGATATCTCCTCCTTTGTGTTATACACACTGATGTGTATAATATCAACAATATAAAACGAAATATCCTATGTTTTTATAATGCTTTGAAAAATAATATAGGGAAACTTTTGACCACTGACGGGTCTATAAGAATTTTTGAAAGAAGCAAATCACTTCCAATACCGCCATACCACAGGGTTCTTATATTGGCAAGCAGAGAAAATGTCGCAAAAAACTTCAAAAGTTTTACTTTCCCGGCAATTTGGGGTAAGATAAGCAGTAAAGATCCGTAAAGACAAAGAAAGGAAGATTTATTATATGAAATTTCAGGACATGCCTTACGAAAGAATAGATTTTACCAAAGTGCAGGAAGAAATGGGCGAGCTGATCCGGGAGCTGGACGAGGCGAAGAGCGGGGAGGAGCAGTTCGAGGTGCACAAGAAATATTATGGGCTGACAGATCGTGTCATGACGCTGATGACCATTGCGAACATCCGCTTCGACATTGATACCTCCGACAAATTCTACGAGGAAGAGCATAAATACTACGATGAACAGGGTCCGGTATTCAGCAATCTGGTGCTGGCTTATCAGAAGAAGTTGTTCGCTTCTCCCTACAGAGCTTATCTCGAAGAGAAGATCGGTCCGGTGGCTTTCAAGAACATGGAACTGGCGCAGAAGTCCATGAGCGAGGCACTGATCCCGCTGATGCAGGAAGAGAACTCCCTGACCATGGAGTATGACAAACTCATTGCCGGTGCGAAGATCGACTTCGACGGCAAGGAACTGAACCTGTCCCTGTTACGTCCCTATCTGGTAAGTTCCGACCGCAATGTCCGCAGACAGGCATGGGAGAAGATGAGCGCCTTTTTCCTGAAAAGTGAGGAACAGCTGGACACCATCTACGACAAACTGGTGAAAAACCGTACCGCGCAGGCCAGAGCCATGGGATACGAAAACTATCTGGAACTGGGCTATTACCGGATGAACCGTAACTGCTACGGCAAGGATGACGTAGAGGCTTTCCGCCAGCAGATCAAGCAATATTTTGTACCTTTTGCGGAAAAACTGCATGACCTGAGAAGACAACGACTGGGTCTGGAAAAACTTAGCTATATCGACGAACAGGTATATTTCAAGGACGGCAATCCGGCACCCACCGGAACTCCGGAAGAGATCCTGGCAGCAGGCCAGAAGATGTACCGTGAACTGTCCCCTGAGACAGCAGAATTCTTTGATTTTATGATGGAAAACCAGCTGTTTGACGTACTGGGCCGCAAGACCAAAAAGGCGGGCGGCTATATGACTTATCTGCCCCTGTATCATGCACCGTTTATTTTTGCCAACTTTAACGGAACCAGCGGCGATGTGGATGTCATTACTCACGAGTGCGGTCATGCTTTTCAGGGATATCTGTCCGGTACGGACCCTATCAGAGAACATGCGGATATCGGCATGGAGACCGCAGAGATCCATTCCATGTCCATGGAATTTTTCACGGAAAAATGGATGAACCTGTTCTTCGGTGACCGGGCGCAGGATTATGTGGAGATGCATCTGGAGGATGCGGCGGCATTTATCCCCTACGGCTGTATGGTGGATGAATTCCAGCATATCGTCTATGAGCATCCGGAGCTGACTCCCGCGGAGAGAAAACAGGAATGGAGCCGTCTGGAGCGGGAATATAAGCCCCATCTGGATTACGAAGGAGATCCCTTCTTCGGGCAGGGCGGTTTCTGGCAGAAGCAGCTGCATATTTACGACTATCCTTTGTATTATATTGATTACTGTCTGGCACAGACCTGTGCATTGCAGTATAAGGTGAAGATGGATGCGGACTTCGGGGAGGCATGGAAGAGCTATCTGAGGCTGTGCAGACTGTCTGCCAGCGATTTTTACACCAATATGATCAAAGAGGTGGGACTGGACAGTCCTTTTGAACAGGGATGCGTGAAAAATATTGTGGAAAAACTTGAAAAATATGTGAAATAGCTTTCCTTTTCCGCAGAAATACGGTAAAATAAGGAGTCATTGGGACTTAAGACACCAGGAAGGAGACATGTAAGCAATGTCTAAGAATGAAAAAGTTACAGAAAATAATAAGGAACAAACAGAACAGAAGGTCATGACCAAGTATGACCGTAAAGTACAGAAGCGTAAAGAAGAGAAGGAAAAGGAAAAGAGAGAGGAGCGCATCAGCACGACCATCGGTATTGTAGTACTTGTGGCTCTGGTATGTCTGGTGGCATCTTTCCCCATCCGTACCTATCTGGCAACCCATGAGACCTATGTGGTGATTAATGGGGAAGCGGTAAACAAGGTAGAATTCGACTATGAATACAACCTGACCAAGAACAATTATATCACCCAGTACGGCAGTTATCTGACATACTTCGGACTGGATACTTCCAAAGATCTGTCCACGCAGATGTATTCCGATACGCTGACCTGGCAGGATTACTTTGAACAGATGGCCGTAGAGAATCTCAAGCAGGAAAAAGCCATGAATGCAGCTGCCGAGGCAGAGGGATTCACCTATGATACCACCGAGGAATACAATACCTTTAAGGAGACCATCAAGACTTCCGCTGCTTCCGCAGGCGTATCCGAGAAGGAATATGTGCGTTCCGTTTACGGTACTTATGCAACCATGGGCCGTATCGCCGAGTATGTGAAGAATGATATGGTCATGAACGCTTATTACCAGAAGCTGCAGGAGGACAATGCTCCCAGCGACGACGAGATCCAGAACTATTATGAAGAAAATAAGGCGACTTACGATTCTGTAGACTATCGCCTGACCACTATCGAGGCAGAACTGCCTACAGAGCCTACCGATCTGGCAGACCCCGTAGAAGCAACCACTGCTCCCGATGCTGCGACCGATGGAACCGCAACTACGGATACTGCATATCAGCCTTCCGATGCTGAGATCGCCAAGGCAATGGAAGATGCGAAGGTGCTGGCAGACGATGCGGAGAAGACCGTGGCAACCACCGGCGATGCACACGAGAACGAGCAGAAGTCTTCCGTGAATTACCTGATCTCCGACTGGCTGTTTGATGATGCCAGAAAAGCAGGAGACACCACCGTCATTACCAACGACACCAGCCATTGCTACTATGTAGTAGCATTTGAGCAGAGATACCTGGATGAGACCCCTTCCGCCAATGTTCGTGTTATCATCCCGAACGAGGACAAGACCGGGGAAGAGATCCTGGACGAGTGGAAGAACGGAGCGGCTACCGAGGACAGCTTCGCAGAACTGTGCAAGAAGTATACGCAGGATACTTCCGCAGCAGAGAACGGCGGTCTGTTTGAGCAGGTAACCGCCAGCGGCATGACCGAGGAACTTAAGGACTGGATCTTCGACAGCAGCCGTCAGGCAGGAGACACCGTATCCATTACCATCGCAGAAGATGCGACTTATGTCCTGTACTATGTAGGACAGGATCAGCCCGAGTGGAAGATCAATATCAAGAATACTCTGGTATCTCAGGCAATGTCCCAGTATGTGGAAGATATTACCGCAGATGTTACCGTAGAGGATCCCAAGGGTAAGCTGAATTACCTGAAGGTGCAGACAGAGGAATCCGCAGCCGCTGAAACCGCGACCGCAGAGACCCAGGAGATCACCGAGGAGCAGACCGCTGCTACCGAGGAGACCGCAACACAGGCACAGTAAAGCTTGCCCGGGAACAGAACATAGACAGCAGACAAGTACCTGTTTCACTGCGCAAGCAGAAGAGACAGGTACTGTTAGATTATAGGAGAGAGAAAAATGCAGGAAAAGGTTCTGGTATTAGACATTGACGGAACACTGACCAATTCAAAAAAAGAGATTACGGAAGTCACAAAAAAAGGAATCTGGAATATCTTACAGCATGGCCATAAGGTCATTCTGGCATCCGGCCGTCCGACCCCCGGCATGCGAGGTTGTGAGGAAGAACTGGAACTGAAAAAATACGGTGGCTATCTCCTGTCCTTTAACGGAGCGCGTATCGTGGATTGTAAGACAGGTGAGGTGGTGTACCAGAGGACCCTGCCATTGTCCATTGTGCCCGGATTGTATGATTTTGCCAAAGAAAACGGCTGTGGTCTGATCACTTATCAGGGAGAAGGTGTGATCTCTGCTTTTAAACCGGACAAGTATGTGGAGCTGGAAGCAAGGATCAATAAGATCCCCATTAAAGTTGTGCCGGATTTCGTAAATTATGTGAATTTCGACATTAACAAGTGCCTGATGACGGCACCGGAAGAGATCGCTCCCGCTTTGGAAAAACAGTTACAGGAAAAATACAGTGATGTGGCAAGCATCTACCGTTCCGAGCCCTATTTCATCGAGATCATGCCCAAGGATGTAAACAAGGCGACTTCTCTGGATCACATGTTGGAAGGCATGGGACTGACCAGAGAGAATGCGATCTGCTGTGGGGATGGCTACAATGACATTTCCATGATCGAATATGCGGGAACCGGTGTGGCCATGGGCAACGCCCAGCCTGCAGTGAAGGATGCGGCAGATTATATCACCGGCACCAACGATGAGGACGGGCTGGTAGAAGTCATTGATAAATTCATCATGAACCCGGAAGCAGAGTAGAAGATGTAAGAGTGGAAGGAAAAGAATGATCCAGATACCGGAAAAAGCAAAATATATCATAGATACCATACAGAATGCCGGATTTGAAGCCTATGTGGTAGGCGGCTGCGTGCGGGACTCCATTCTAGGGAGAACCCCGGAGGACTGGGATATTACGACCTCGGCGAGACCGGAGCAGGTAAAAAAGCTGTTCCGCCGGACTATCGACACCGGGATCCAGCACGGTACCGTAACTGTCATGCTGGACAAGGAGGGTTTCGAAGTCACCACCTATCGCGTGGACGGAAAATATGAAGACAGCAGACATCCCAAGGAAGTGACCTTTACTCCGAATCTGGAAGAAGACCTGAAACGCCGTGACTTTACCATCAATGCCATGGCTTATAATGAAAAAGAGGGTTTGATCGACATTTTCGGTGGATTAAAGGATATCGATGCGAAGCTGATCCGATGCGTAGGCAACCCAGAGGAACGTTTCGGGGAAGATGTCCTGCGCATTATGCGGGCCATTCGTTTCTCCGCACAGCTGGGCTATGAGATCCACGAGGACACCGAGGCGGCAATCCGGAAGCTGGCACCGACCTTACAAAAGATCAGTGCAGAGCGGATTCAGGTGGAACTGACCAAGCTGTTGACCTCGCCCCATCCCGATACCCTGCGGGATGCTTATGACATGGGTGTCACGAAAGTGATCCTGCCGGAATTTGATGCCATGATGGAGACCCCCCAGAGGCACAAACATCATAAATACAACGTGGGAGAGCATACCCTGCATGCACTTCTGGAGATCGCGCCGGAGAAGAATCTGCGCTATGCCATGCTGCTCCATGACATTGGCAAGCCTGCCACACTCACCACGGATGAAGATGGAGTCACGCATTTCTATGGACATCCTGCCGTAGGCGAGGAAATGGCGCGAAAGATCCTGAGGAGACTCCGTTTTGATAATGACACGGTGGCTGTGGTTACCCGTCTGGTGAAATACCATGATTACGGTAATGACGTTACGCCGGATCTGCGGATCGTGCGCCGGGCGGTGAACAAGATCGGGGAAGATATTTTTCCGTTGCTGTTCCCGGTGAAACGGGCGGATATTCTGGCGCAGAGTGATTATCTGCGGACAGAAAAGCTGGAAAACCTGGAACTCTGGAAGAAACTGTATCAGGAAATGCTGGAAAAGAAGCAGTGCGTATCCCTGAAAACACTGGCAGTCACCGGCAGAGATCTGATCGATACCGGCATGAAGCCGGGCAAAGAACTGGGAGAGATGCTGCAACAGCTTCTGGAACTGGTATTGGAACATCCGGAACAGAACACCAGAGAACAGCTTCTGGAAAAGGTGAAGGAACTGTCGGTTCACAAAGATTGAGCATACTTTATAAGCTTCTCTCATAAGATAGCGTAGGAACCGGAAAACGGTTAAGGACGTATCTTAGGAGGGGTTGTAAGTGAATGACAGAGCGGTGGCACTGCTGGAGCAGTATGAGATAGAAGTATTGCGTACCCGAAAAGGAAGGGGAGCTATTCTGTGCGATACGGAGCAGGGCTGCCTGATCTTCAAGGAATATACTGGAAGAGAGGAACAACTGCGCTTACAGGAACAGGTCTTAAAGCATCTGGAGCAACAAGGGACTGTCCCTGCGGAGAAGCTGCTTCCCACGAAAGAAGGCGCACTGTCCGTGACGGACAGAGACGGTGTCAGATATATTCTGAAGACCTGGTGGGAAGGCAGAGAATGCAACATCCGCGACAGAGAGGAATGCCTGGAAGCCATGCGGCTGCTGGCGAGACTTCACGGAGATCTGGAATTTACGCCGGTATTTCCGGAAGAGGAAGGATTGCCGATACCGACTATAGAGAAATATCTCCCCAGCCGAGATTATGAGAAGCATAATCGGGAACTCAAGCGTGCCCGCAGGTTTTTAAAGCAGCGCAGCCAGAAGACCTGGTTCGAGATCCGGTTGTCTGCGGTGATCGATCCTTTTTTAGAGGAAGCGAGACAGCTCAGCGAGGAATGGAAAGAGATCGAGACGGCGGCCGGCAACAGTGGTGAAGAAGAACCGCTGTGTTTCTGCCATGGAGATTATCAGTACCACAATATCTTACGGCAGGACCGGGGATTTTTCCTGGTGAACTTTGAGAAATGTCAGGCAGACGGACCGGTAAGAGATCTGTATCTGCTGTTGCGCAAGCTATTGGAAAAAAGCGAATGGGACTGTAACTGGGGCAGGGAACTTCTGGCGGCCTATGAAACGGTCCGGCCTCTGAAATCTTATGAGAGGCAGGATCTGTTCTATCGCCTGTCCTATCCGGAAAAATTGTGGAAGATCGTAAACTTTTATTATAATTCCGGGAAGGCCTGGATCCCGGAGAAGAATCAGGAAAAACTGGACCGTCTGTTAGAGCAGGAAGCAGCCAGAAAAAAATTCCTGAAGACCATTTGCTGATAACATGCAATGATAAGATGCAAAGGAGAAGACAAAACGTTGAAAAGAAGAACCGGAGACAAAAGGTATTCGAAGACAGGGAAGATAGCAGTAAGTCTTTTGCTTGTGACAGTAATGTCATTGACGGGTTGCGGACAGACAACATCCTCCGGAACGGTGACGGAGGCACAGACTACGGCGGCACCTGCGGCAACGGTGCAGGAAGAACGGATAGATACCGGCTTCGTTGTGACAGGACCGGACAGCTATGATTCAGCAGACACCGCTGTGCTGGTGGATATCAATAATATTGACAACACTGTCACTTTGTTAAATCTGGATCTTGGCAAGCGTTATACCCTGTCCATGGACGGAACGACACGTTTTGCGGACAAATACGGGAAGGCCATTTCGCTGAGCCAGCTGCAGGAGGGGGATATTGTGGATGTGACCTTTCTGAAGAGTCAGAAGCATCTGACGACCATGCAGCTGGCACAGACGGCATGGCAGTATGATGCTGTGGAGCGGTATGAAATGAACACTGTCCGAAATGAGGTATCCATCGGCGACGAGATCTTCCAGTTATCCAGTGACACCCAGTATTTTTCCCAGGGACACAGTATCGAAAAAATGGATCTGAATCCGGCGGATATTCTGACATTTCACGGAATCGACAGCACTGTACTTAGTGTAACGGTGGAGAAAGGCCATGGTTATCTGCGGCTGGTGAACGACGAGAATTTTGTAGGCGGCTGGCTGGAGATCGGGCAGACACAGATCGTGCGGATCACGGAGGACATGCTGGTGACCGTGCCGGAAGGAAGTTATCAGGTAGACATCAGCTATAACGGCGGAGGCGGCACGAAGAATGTGGTGATCAACCGCAACGAAGAGACTGCGTTGGATATCGGCGATCTGGAAGTGGCGGAAGCACAGTACGGTATGGTGCTGTTTTCCATGAGTCCTTCCAATGCGGAATTATATATTGACGGAAGCCAGGCGGATCCTTCCCAGCCGATTTCCCTGGAATACGGAATTCATCAGATCATAGCCAAAGCGGACGGCTATAAGTCTCTGACACAGTATCTCAGAGTAGGACAGGAATCCGCCGGTGTGGATGTACAGCTGGACAAGGTGGATTCTGACAGCGAAGAAAGCACGGACAGCAGCAGTTCCGAAAGTTCTTCCGCTACCGCCACCACCGCAGACACTACAACGACTTATTACCGTGTGCATATTGATGCTCCGGAAAATGTGGAGGTATATCTGGACGGCAATTATGTGGGGATTTCCCCTTGCAGTTTTAAGAAGACTTCCGGAAGCCATGTGATCACTTTGCGGAAGACCGGCTATGAGACCAGGAGTTACACGGTGCAGGTGGATGAGGAACAGAAAGATGTGTCTTACTCTTTCGTGGACCTGACAACCGGCTCTTCATCGACAGAATAATTCGGGAAAGGTTGAAGAAATGCCGTAAATATGCGGAAAAACCTTGACAAAAGGGATAAAACCAGATATATATATGTATAGACGTTTCAAAAGAACTATTTTCGAGCGTAAATTAATAACGAAAACTCATTACAGGAGGAGTTCAATATGAACAAAACAGAATTAGTTGCAGCTATGGCTGATCAGGCTGGTCTTTCCAAGAAGGACGCAGAGAAGGCATTAAAGGCTTTCACAGATGTTGTTGCTGAAGAGTTAAAGAAGGATGGTAAGGTTCAGTTAGTTGGTTTTGGTACTTTCGAAGTATCCAGCAGAGCAGCAAGAGAGGGTAGAAATCCTCAGAGCGGCAAGCCTATGAAGATCGCTGCTTCCAAGGCTCCTAAGTTTAAGGCTGGTAAGGCATTAAAGGATATGCTGAACGCATAATAGAAGCTGAATTTTCAGAGACTCGATGGGACAACCTTTCGGGTCTCTTTTGTTTTGTAAGCAGAAAGATTGAAAGGATAAAGAACATGAGGTTAGACAAGTATTTGAAGGTATCCCGGCTGATCAAACGCCGCACCGTGGCTAATGAAGCCTGCGACAGCGGAAGAGTACTGATCAATGACAAGCCGGCCAAGGCATCCGCCAATGTCAGGGAAGGAGATATTATCGCGATCTCTTTCGGTAACAAGGAAGTAAAAGTGGAAGTCCTGGATGTGCAGGAGACCGTGAAAAAAGAAGACGCCAAAGAACTCTTCCGTTATATATAGATCCTTTACGTATAAATTGACATATCTTACCATAGAATGAATTGTAAGTCCGGTTCCGGGAGGAATCGGTCTGATGATGGGAGGCTATGGGGAAGATGGAAGATTTAAACGCAACAGGCCGTATGCATAAAGTGACCATGACCAACAGACGGACTTGTACCGTGAATGGGGTAAATGACGTGCTTTCCTTTGATCTGCGGGAGATCCTGCTGGAGACAGAACAGGGGATGCTGATGATCCGCGGCAATGAACTCCATGTGAATCGTCTGACATTAGACAAGGGGGAAGTGGATATTGACGGCCGGATCGACAGCTTTGTGTATTCGGATACCGCAGTATCCGGGGAAAAACAGGAATCCTTCCTGGGCAGGCTGTTCCGCTGATGAATGAAAATATTTTTCTGTTGCATTCCTTTCTTCTGGGGGTGTGGATCACTTTTTTGTATGATATACTGCGGATACTGCGAAGAGTGTTTTCCCACAGTGCCGGCATAGTATCTCTGGAGGATCTGGCATTCTGGATCTATTGTGCGGGAAGAGTATTTTTGCTGATGTTCCATGAGGGCAACGGGAACCTTCGGTGGTTCGCCGTACTGGGAGCATTGACGGGGATGTACCTGTATCATAAGGCGGTCAGCCCTTGTTTTGTGAAATATACGGCGCTGGGACTGAATACGCTCTTAAAGCCGATTCGGAAAGTTCTGCGGGTGACGGGCAATTGGCTAAAAAAGCAGTTGACTACCCTTCAGAAAATGCTTAAAATATTTATTAAAAGGAGATGCGCGTATGGCAAGAAGAAAAGCAGCCTACCGCAAGAGACACCAGAACCGGTTCAGCATGTTCCTGGTGAGTCTGGTCGTGTTGATGATCATGGTGGTCGTTGCGGTGCGGAGCGTGGAATTACAACAGAAGATTGAGGGATATGATACCCAGATTGCAAGCTTAAATGCGCAGATCGAAGCGGAACAGGCCCGAACGGAGCAGATCGAGGAATTCGGTAAGTATACGCAGACCAAGGCCTATGTGGAAGAGGTAGCGAAGGATAAGCTGGGACTGGTGTACGAAGGAGAAATCCTTTTTAAGGAAGACAATTAAGCAGGGAAACTGAATCTTAAGTGGACCTGCTTTTTTTGTCGCAAAAAATGAAGCCCGCCGCCCCCTCGATTTGACAAAAAGAAGAAAGGAGCTGCCCTATAATCGTGTGGACAGAAAGGGGAAGATGCCATGATCATAGGGAAAAAGGAACAGGAACGTCTGGAGAAGGAACAGTGTGCGCAGGTCTCACTGTTATGCAGACAGAAACTGATGGGATATGCGGAAAGCTTTGAGGAGCTGGGGAGAAGCTTCCGGCAGGAAATACAGATCACGGGGGATGACAGGCAGAACATTCTGGAAAAATGTATGCTGTGGCAGAGCCGGCAGATCATGGGAGATCATTTGCAGGAGGTTGCCCGGATCATGGAACGGGTCGCAGCGGAAGAACTGGGGTATCGCCCGTTGGAAGAGAAAAAGCGAAAGGGACTGGTACAGGCGCTTAAGAGTGAAGGAGTTGTGGCAAAGGACCTGTGCTATATACAAAGGGATGGAGGAGATTGCGGGATGGCCGGCATCAGCATGACACTGTCTACCGAAAGGCCGCGATATAAGGCGACACAGGTAGCGGATATGCTGACAGTACTGTTGGGGAAACGTCTGCAGGTCTCGTCGGGAAGCCCTTATCTGGTGGAACAGGAGCCCCATTGCTTTCTCTTCACGGAGGAACCGAAGTACATAGCGCTGACGGGAGTAAGCCGTGCGGTAAAAGAAGGAGAGAAGATCTCCGGAGATCAGTTCGCTACGATGGAATCGGAAAAAGGGAAGCTGATCCTGCTGTTGTCCGATGGAACAGGCTCCGGGGAGGACGCCAGCCGGGGCAGCGGCAGAGTCATGGATCTCATGGAAAAAATGCTGGAAGCAGGCTTTGGAACAGAAGCGTCGGTGAACCTGCTGAACTCCGCATTGTATGCGCAAAATGAGGAAGACGATCATCCCACGGTGGACATATGCAGTCTCAATCTGTATAACGGAGAATGTGAGATCTGTAAGGTGGGGGGCGTCGCCACGTTCTGGAAAACTTCCGGGAGAGTCCTCTGTGTCGGTGGGGAGACTCTGCCGTTAGGCATCTTTCAAAAAGCGCAGATGGAACGACAGATATGTCAGATGGAACCGGGAGATCTGCTCGTTATGATGACGGATGGGGTCCTGGATATGATGGAGAACGGTGAAGAATGCATGGCCAGGATGCTGGAGGGACTGCAGGAGCAGAATCCGCAGGAGATCGCAGAAAAGATATTGTCCTATGCCATCTGTGCCTCGGAGGGACGGATCCGGGACGATATGACGGTGTTTGTGCTCTGCCTGTGGGAAAACGCATGACGCAACTTGATTTTTCCTTACAATTAGGATAGAGTAAAAACATGAATACATGGATGGGTACGCGAGAAAAAGTATTTGCATATATCAGAGAGCATCATATGCTGCAGGCGGGTGACCGTGTTGTGGTCGGTGTCTCCGGAGGGGCAGACTCAGTTTGCCTCTTATTTTTGTTGCTGGAATGGCAGAAGGAGGTGCCGACCGACATTGCGGTAGTGCATGTGGATCACGGTATCCGTGAGGAAGCCGGGGAGGATGCCCGGTATGTGGAGCAGCTCTGTGCGGAAAGAGGCATTCCTTTTTTCCTGACCCGGGCAGAGGTAAGGGACAGAGCCAGACAGGAGAAAATCTCCGAAGAGGAAGCCGGTCGCAGGACCAGATACGAAGCATTTGACCGGGCGGCGAAGGAGTGGGGAGCTACGAAGATTGCAGTGGCCCATAACAGCAACGACCGCAGTGAGACTCAGCTGTTCCATCTGTTCCGGGGCAGCGGGATCAGGGGACTTGCGAGTATCCTGCCGGTGAGGGACCGGATCATACGGCCGATTCTGTGTCTGGAACGATGGGAGATCGAGGAATTCCTGGAGCAGCGGGACATCGCTTATTGCAGGGACGCTACTAATGATGAGGATGATTATACCAGAAATCGTATCCGCCATCATATTTTGCCCTATGCGGAGCAGAATATTGTAAAAGGCTGCGTGGCCCACATGAACCAGACGGCGGAGCTGTTGGCGGAGACGGAAGATTATCTGGAACAGCAGACAAAGGAAGCAGCAGAGCGATGTGTTCGGATCATGGGCGGTTCCGGGGAGAAAACGGTCCGGACGGCGGACAGACGGACGGTCACGGTCTCCTTTGCCACAGATGCTTTCCTGACCCTGCATCCGGTGATCCGCAAGAGACTTTTGTATGATGTGGTGAAACAGTTGTCTCCCGGACAAAAGGACATTACCTTCCGGCATATTCAGGAGCTGCTTACATTGTTTACCGGGGAGGGCAACCGTCAGATCTGCCTTCCTTTCGGAATCCGGGGAAGGCGGCAATATGAGGAAGTCCTGCTGACGGTAGAGACGGCGGGTGGCAATACACCGGAGAAGAAGCCGGAGCAGGAAATGGAGATGCAACTGCCGTTCGGGCAGAAAGGAACCGTGGAGTACGAAACGGAAATGCTGGAATACTGCGTATGCGAACTGGCTTCCAACCCCGAAAAAAACCAAGAAGTTCCCATAAATCAGTATACGAAATGGTTTGATTATGATAAAATAAAAAAATGTCCGGTGGTGCGGACAAGGCAGACAGGAGACTATCTGACCATTGCTGACGGCAGAGGCGGGATGATCCACAAGTCTTTGAAAAGCTATCTGGTCGATCAGAAGATCCCGCAGACGGAGCGTGACAGACTGCCGATCCTGGCAGACGGAGATCATGTGCTGTGGGTCGTGGGATACCGTATCAGCGAATATTATAAAGTAACGGAGAATACAAAACGTATTTTAAAGGTACAATTAATAAGAAAGGAGTTCGCTAAGAGCGAAGAGACAAAAGAAAATGGCAGAACATATCAGAGTACTGTTGACAGAAGAGGAAGTAGATAAGAGAATCCAGGAGATCGGAGATCAGATCAGCAAGGACTATGCAGGCAAACAGGTGCATCTTGTATGTGTACTGAAGGGCGGCAGCTTTTTCATGTGTGAACTGGCAAAGCGTATCACTGTTCCCGTATCTCTGGACTTCATGTCTGTATCCAGCTACGGCAGCGATACCAAATCCAGCGGCGTGGTGAAGATCGTGAAGGATCTGGATGAGTCCCTGAAGGATAAAGATGTTATTGTAGTAGAGGATATTGTAGACAGCGGAAGAACTTTGAGCTATCTGCTGGAGATGCTGCGCGACAGAGGACCCGCTTCCTTACGTCTGTGCACTCTGTTGGATAAGCCGGAGCGAAGAGTGATCGATGTGCATGTGGATTATACCGGATTTAATATTCCCGATGAGTTTGTAGTGGGCTATGGTCTGGATTATGATCAGAGATATCGTAATCTGCCTTACATCGGTGTGGTAGAATTCGATTAAGCGATACAAAGATGTAGGAGGCCCGTGAAGTTGAAACAAAACGGCAGAACAATCAATTCATATTTTATATTTATTATACT
This sequence comes from uncultured Acetatifactor sp., assembly GCA_934436435.1. Classification (GTDB taxonomy): domain Bacteria; phylum Bacillota; class Clostridia; order Lachnospirales; family Lachnospiraceae; genus Acetatifactor. The sequence continues at coordinate 131,568 of CAKSAN010000008.1, forward strand.
TCTGGTCATGGTGATCGTCGGTCTCAACATGCTGAACAACCGGACAGACGAATACACCAAAGCAGAATTCATTGCGGATCTGGATGCCGGTAATATATCGGAGATCGTGGTGCAGCCCAACGGAGAAGCACCCACCGGTTATCTGGAGATCCAGATGAAGAACGGTGTCAACCATAAATTGTACGCCACAGATATTACCGAACTGGAGACACTGGTCCGGGAGTATGGATTTGACCCGGTGGTCAATGACATTGAGAGAGAGAACTGGTTCCTGACCTATATGCTGCCGATGTTAGTCGTGCTGGCTGTGGGTGTATTCCTGTTCATGATGATGAATGCCCAGCAGGCAGGCGGCGGGAACGGCAAAATGATGAACTTCGGCAAGAGCCGCGCCAAGATGACATTGGGTGACAAGAGCGTCACATTTGCACAGGTAGCCGGACTGAAAGAAGAAAAAGAGGAACTGGAGGAAATTGTGGATTTCCTGAAAGAGCCGGGGAAATACACCGGTGTGGGAGCCAGAATCCCTAAGGGCGTTCTGCTGGAGGGCCCTCCCGGAACCGGTAAGACTTTGCTGGCTAAGGCAGTGGCAGGAGAGGCCGGAGTACCTTTCTTCAGTATCTCCGGGTCCGATTTCGTGGAAATGTTCGTCGGTGTCGGTGCATCCCGCGTGCGTGATCTGTTTGAAGAAGCGAAGCATAATGCACCCTGTATTGTATTTATTGATGAGATCGATGCTGTGGCAAGACGTCGTGGTACCGGTATGGGCGGCGGACATGATGAGAGAGAGCAGACCCTGAACCAGTTACTGGTAGAGATGGACGGTTTCGGTGTCAATGAGGGTATTATTGTCATGGCGGCTACCAACCGTGTGGATATTCTGGATCCTGCGATCCTGCGCCCCGGCCGTTTCGACCGTAAGGTTGCGGTGGGAACCCCGGATATCGGCGGCAGAGAAGAGATTCTGAAGGTGCATGCAAAGAACAAACCCCTGGGAGATGATGTGGATCTTAAGCAGATCGCACAGACTACCGCAGGCTTCACCGGAGCGGATCTGGAGAACTTGTTGAACGAGGCAGCTATTATTGCGGCGAAGGAGAATCGCTCCTTTATTGCACAGAAAGATATCAAGAGAGCTTTTATCAAAGTGGGAATCGGTGCAGAGAAGAAGAGCCGTATTATTTCCGACAAGGAGAAGAAGATCACAGCATATCACGAGGCAGGGCATGCGATCCTGTTCCACGTGCTGCCGGATGTGGGACCGGTCTATACCGTATCCATTATTCCTACCGGAGTGGGAGCTGCCGGATATACCATGCCCCTACCGGAAAAGGATGAAATGTTCGCAACTAAGAGCCGCATGCTTCAGGATATCATGGTATCCTTGGGCGGACGTATCGCCGAGGAGATCATTTTCGGTGACATCACTACGGGTGCTTCCAGCGATATTAAGAAAGCGACCAAAACAGCCCGCCGTATGGTGACACGATACGGAATGTCGGATCATATCGGTGTGATCTGCTATGATGACGATGACGATGAAGTCTTCATCGGTAAGGATCTGGCTCATGCCAAGGCTCACAGTGAGGAGATCTCCGGTGAGATCGACAAGGAAGTCAAGAATATCATCGACGATTGCTATACCAAGGCGAAGGATATTATTTTGCAGCATGAAGATGTGCTGCATAGCTGTGCACAGCTTCTGTTAGAGAAGGAGAAGATCACCAGGGAAGAGTTCGAAGGTCTTTTCGTATAGGAAAAGGTTTTCGCGGGAGTTTCGTGGAATTGGTAGTATTGTACAAACTGGTTTTGTGAAAAATAAACAAAAGCAGATATGCATTTTTGTAATATTTGTGAATTTTGAGAATAGTCAAAAATAATAGTGCATGCTATTATAATACTCGTAACCCCCCCAATACATTATATAGTTTTTTGCTATACCCCATAAGAAAGAAATACCTTCTCTAAAAAGGGCAGTCCTCCCAAGACTGTCCTTTTTACCGTTCAAAAATTGAAACATAAGAGGGTGGACTGTTGTCATATGCAGGGAAAAAGGGTATAATTACATATGTGTGTCCTGCACAGATAAGAATAGCAGGAGCATAATATAGATAGTAAGACATTAGTCTCAGAAAGGGTAGATACTATGGATCTGGAGCTATTACGTCGAACAGAATATAATCAGCAATATATTGCAGCCATGAGACCCGTATTTAACAGAAGAGCACTTTTCACTGATACCAGTGCCGAATATGTGATTCCGGAAGAGCCGGAACCCTATTCCGAAGTGACGATCCGCTTCCGTACAGCCAAAAATAACGTAGACAGAGTATTTCTGGTAAGCGGCGGGCAGAAGCATCTCATGGTACGTGTGGAGAGCAATAACGGTTTTGACTATTATGCCTATGTAATGCGTCTGGATGATCAGAAGGTATCTTATTATTTTGAAGTGCAGACCGGCAGGATCACGGGTATCTATGATATGAGAGGCCTGGTGCAGGAAGTCAATGAATATTATGACTTCATTATCATTCCCGGTTTCCACACCCCTGACTGGGCCAAGGGAGCGGTCATGTACCAGATCTATACGGATCGTTTCTGCAACGGAGACCCTTCCAATGATGTGCTTACCAATGAATATTGTTATATCGGAGAACCGGTACACCGCGTAGAGGACTGGGGACGTTACCCTGCACAGATGGACGTCCGCGAGTTCTACGGCGGAGATTTGCAGGGTGTATTGGACAAGATGGATTACCTGCAGGATCTGGGAGTAGAGGTGATCTATTTTAACCCTCTGTTCGTCTCTCCTTCCAACCACAAATACGATATACAGGACTATGACTATATTGATCCCCATCTGGGCAGGATCGTCAGCGACCAGGGAGACTTGCTGAACGACGGACAGCGGGAGAACCGTTTTGCCTCCCGCTACATTGACCGTGTGACCAATAAGGCCAATCTGGAAGCCAGCAATGAGCTGTTCGCACAGGTGGTGGCAGAGGCCCACCGTCGAGGAATGAGAGTCATTCTGGACGGCGTGTTCAACCATTGCGGATCCTTCAATAAATGGATGGACAGAGAGCGCATCTATGAGAACGCGGAAGGCTACGACAAGGGCGCTTATGTCAGTGCAGACAGTCCTTATCGGAATTATTTTGATTTCCATAATCAGGCAGCATGGCCTTATAACAATTCCTATGACGGATGGTGGGGACATGATACCCTGCCGAAGCTGAATTACGAGGGTTCCCGGGAACTGATGGACTATGTCCTTCATGTGGCGAAAAAATGGGTATCCCCGCCCTATAATGTGGATGGATGGAGACTGGATGTGGCAGCGGATCTGGGCCACAGTCAGGAATTCAATCACCATTTCTGGCAGGAGTTCCGGAAAGCGGTAAAAGAGGCCAATCCGGATGCCATTATTCTGGCAGAGCACTATGGTAACACCAGAGACTGGCTGCAGGGCAATGAATGGGATACCGTTATGAACTATGATGCATTTATGGAGCCCGTGACCTGGTTCCTGACCGGTATGGAAAAACACAGCGATGACTACCGGGAAGACCTGCTGGGCAACGCAGAAAGCTTCTGGGGAGCCATGCGGCATCATACCTCCAGTTTTTCCATGCCCAGCTGGCAGGTGGCTATGAATGAACTGTCCAACCATGACCATTCCCGTTTCCTGACAAGAACCAACCATAAGGTGGGACGTACCAATACACTGGGGCCCCAGGCTGCGGAACAGGGTATTAACAAAGCGGTATTCCGGGAGGGCGTTGTGATCCAGATGACCTGGACGGGTGCACCTACGATCTATTACGGAGACGAGGCCGGGGTCTGCGGATTCACGGATCCCGACAACCGCAGAACCTATCCCTGGGGACATGAAGATCAGGTACTTCTGGCATTTCATAAGGATATTATCCGCCTGCGCCGGGAGAACGAGGAGCTGCGTACCGGTTCCCTGAAAATGTTAGAGAGTGACTACAACTTCATTTCCTACGGACGTTTTAACAGAAAAGGACAGTGTGCGGTACTGATCAACAATAATAACCATCCCATTACCAAGGAGATCCATGTGTGGGAGATCGGTATACCCAGGACCGGTAAGATGAAAGTGATCTTACAGTCCAGAGATGACGGTTATTGCATGGAAGGTGCGGAGTACGAGATCAGGGCGGGCAAGATACTGATCGAGATGCCCCAGACTTCAGCAACGATCCTGAAGTATGTAGAAGAATAAATATATGTAATTACGAAAGACAGAGAGGATATCCGATGTTCACCATCATCATTACCCTGCTGTTGCCGCTGGTATCCATTGGGATCTGGCGGCAATATGTTTTAAAAAATAACGGAAAAATTGCCGCGGGCGGAAAGGGAGAATACATCCTTCGCTATCTGATCGGCCTTATCTGTATGCTGGTCATACCCTGGATCCTGTTGTCCCTGGTCGGTAATGACGGCAATACCATTTTCCGGAAACTGACAGAATCCAGAGAATATGCGGTGAAAGTTCTCTGCCTGGAGATCTGCGTTATGCTGCTCTATACCATCGGAGAATTGTTCGTGGAAGAGGCAAAGGCCGGAAAACATGAAAAGATCCGGAGCATTCTGAACAAAATTGCCGACAGTAAGGCATGGAGCGTTTTTCGCAAATACATAGGACCGGCGGCAGTACTGGTATTGACGGTACTGGTGGTGTGTCTCAATTTCAGTATGATGTCTGATCGCGTGCTGTGGGGGGATGAGGCGTTTTCAGCAAATACGGCACATAAGGATGTGGACGGTATTTTGCAGGTATTATACTACTGGGATAACCATCCTCCGCTGTATTATTACTGGCTGAAATTATTTGGAACTCTGTTCGGATATAAAGTTCCGGTGTTCCATCTGGCATCACTGGTGCCTTTTGTAATCGGCATTGTGTTGGCATTGACGGTTGTGCGGAAACATTTCGGTATGCTTCCGGCTGCCTTTTTCATCATGGTCTCCGGTCTGGGACAGGCCTGTCTGGAGTATAATCTGGAAGTCCGCATGTATGCGCTGGCTTTCCTGTGTGTTATGGGCTGCTTTTATTGTTCCTATCGGGTCATTGCCGATGGCAGCAGGAAAACCTGGGTCGGCATGGTGCTGTGGGCACTGGCGGCAGCGTATTCCCATTATTATGCACTGGTTGCCGTGGGCATTATGATGTTTTTCACCGGAGTGGCCGTATGGATCAAATATCGTGGGAAGACCTGGAAAAAGGGTGTTCTGGCCATCGTGGCATTTCTGATCGGTTATGCACCCTGGCTGTATTTCTTCTATGCGGGGTTAAAAAATGTCAGCAGAGGCTGGTGGATGACGGAGATCCTGGGACTGGGCCAGAGCCTTGAGATCGTCATGGGCGGCAGACGGATGAACGGTATCGTATTTCCTCTGGTAGTGCTGTTTTTACTGGTGGCGCTGGTGGCGGATTCGGCTGTATTTTCCGTGGGAAAAGACGGTGTGCGTATGCAGAAGCCCTCTGTCGGAAAATGGTCTGACAAGACTTATGCAATGGCAGTGGGAGCCTGCACGATTCTGGGAACCCTTGCATTTGCTTATTTATTAAGTGTTGTTATGGCACCGATGCTGGCACAGAGATACCTGTATCCGCTGAGTGCGGTGGCCATCATCATGTTGGCAGTGGGCAGCAGCCGTGTACTGGAACTGGTGGCGGAACTGGAGAAGAGTTCCTGGAAGGGACTGGAATCCGCGGCCAGAATGCTTCTGATGCTGTTGCTGGTAGTGCTGTTCGGCTTAGGTATCCGGAATTATCAGGAATGCTATGACAATTATGAACAGCAGAAGGTAGAGACTGATAAGACGCTGGATCTGATCGGTACTCCCGACGAAGATGTACAGATGGTTACCAATGGGGTAAAACATCTGGGCTGGACCGTATTGTATTATTACTATCCGGATAATGAGATTGTAAACGGTGATTACAATCAGGCCGATTCCGACAGATTCTGGTATTTTACACCGAGTGAACTCAGCACGGATGCAATCGTCGGATTGCAGCAGGATGGGTATCAGGTAACCGAATATGGATTGATGCAGCTGGCGCAGTATCCATTTTATCTATATTATATTGCAACAGTTCAGCCATGAACATAGCCGAGAACCAAAATCATGCTTGCATGATTTTGTGAACGAGTATGTTCATGAGTTGAGCGCCGGTTTATGAGCAAAGGTAGTCACGAAGTGACGGAAAGCGTGATAACGCGACTTTGCGAATGGCGCGGGCTGAACTTTTGCAATTATATTGCAAAATAACAAAAAACATATTGCAATTTGTGTGAACATATGCTACAATTTCACATTGTTAAGGCACTTTGCCTGACGTGGATGGATTCCCGAGTGGCCAAAGGGGACAGACTGTAAATCTGCTGCAATTTGCTTCGGTGGTTCGAATCCACCTCCATCCATTTGCACGTTGCAGTGAGCGCGTGCACCGGAATGTGTAACAAGCATCTTGAAAGCTTGCTTACAAAGTGCTTGTTATGCATTCCGGTATAGGCGAATACGCCGTGATGAGAAAACGAAGTTTTCGAACGCGCGATTCGTTTGCGTCCGCTGGTGTGGCGGAATAGGCAGACGCAAGGGACTTAAAATCCCACACGTATATCCCACACGATATCGTGCAAACCCCTGATTTTACTGGATTTCCAGAAAATCAAAAAATATTAAGTTGTTCATCCATCGGAAATATCCCTCCAAATATCAGGGAAAACCCCTCCGATTGATGTATATACACACCATGCTGGTGTGGCGGAATAGGCAGACGCAAGGGACTTAAAATCCCTCGGGAGCAATCCCGTGCCGGTTCAAGTCCGGCCACCAGCAGTATGGCATGAGGAAGAATCCCGGTTAGTTTGCTGCTGCTTGGGGTTCTTTTTCTTTGTAATTTGGTATAATTCCGGCTATCGCATTTGCGGATATAACCTTGTTCTTATAGTTCAGATGAGCATAGATATTCATGGTGGTGGAAATATTACTGTGTCCCAGCCATTCCTGAATTGCTTTCATGTCTATACCGCTGTCATATAAAAGCGTAGCACAGCTATGGCGTAAATCATGGAATCTGATATGCTTCAGCTCATTTTTGTCACAGACAAGCCTAAAGTGCTGTGTGACAAAATTTGGCTTAATTAAATTCCCCATAGGATCTACATTGATATATTCTCTGAACTCCTTGTTATAGGAATCACCAAACAGTTTTGCATTAAGCTGCTGATTACGCAGCAGTTTAACAAGTAGTTCTTCCAGCTGGGGCACCAGAGGTAAAGACCTGTTACTGGATTTGGTTTTTGGTTTGTCCTTCTTTATCATTTTCAGCTTGCCATCGATACAGGACTCTACGACGACGTGCTTTACGCTGATTGTTTTACGGACAAAATCAATGTTCTTCCATTTCAAACCAATAATCTCACTTCTACGCATCCCATAATAACTTGCAAAAATAACAATCTGTTCGAGAGGATCTCCGCGAAAAACCTGGAACATCTGATCCAGCTCTTCAGCATTGTAAATACTGCCGACAAAAACTTCTTTAATAGGCTTTTTAACACGATCAGCGGGATTACAGTTTATGGTTCCGTCTATATACAATTCCTGCAGTGCCTTTCGTATATTTGCGTGTCTGTGGATTACAGTATTCGCAGATACTTTTCTGATATCCATTAAATAATCGTAATAATCCTTTATCAGCTGTGGGTTTTTCTCAAGATCCGACAGGGTAAAACCTTTTTCCAAAAAATAAGGATAAATGGAACTTTCTATGGCACATTGATAGCCAGCGAAGGTATCTTCATCTACCGAATGTCTCATGGATTTAAGCCAGAACAACATGTAATCACAAAACAAAATCTGATCGACCGGTTTTAGCATGAGATTAGGGTTTACAGGTGGGATTACCCGTTTTTTCTTATTCCCCTGTTTATTCGTATTTATGGATGAAGTAAGATTCACTTCGAGTTTGTCAATAGTGGTTTCAGAAAAATCATTCAAATTACGATTATTTGACTGATGTGCAGCAACATCAGCACCTAAATTACTTAATTCTTCCGGATTCACTTCCTTTCCTTGCTCAGCAGCCATTTCAGGCGGTATAAACTCTTGACGTGCTTGTTGGAGCATTCTTTCGGCATTTCTCGCATTTCCTCTGATTTTCAGACCGGTAGAGATCTGTTTTGTCTTTCTCTTCCCATTAGCATCTTTATAACTCAGAATGATTTGGTAAATACCGTTTTGCTCCCGCAGATGACCTGCTACCATATATATTTCCTCCTTTTGGTACAATGGAAAGTATTATTCGCTTACCGGAGAACGTATCCCCTATATGAGGGACAAGACCCTGGACGACAGATTTTTCATTCTTACCCTGTTTGGCATCGGTAAAGAACTGGAGAGGCGCACACAGCCCCAGAAGGATACCATTTACCAGGTAGAACTTCCGGTGGGGCTGCCTCCGAAGCATTATGGCGCTCTTTTTGAGAAGTTTGGCCAGTATTTTGTAAGACCGGGTGTACAGCGGTTTACCTTTAACAAAAGGGAATACCTGGTGCAGATTACGAAAGCAGCCGTTTTTCCCCAGGACTATGCTGCAGCAATGACGATCTATCCGCAGATTGCAGCATATAACCGTGTGGTAACCGTGGACATCGGTGGATTCACTTTAGATTATTTGCTGCTTCGGGAGGGCAGACCGGATCTGTCAGTATGCGATTCCCTGGAAAAAGGTGTCATTACGTTGTATAACCGGATTATCTCCCGTGTAAGCTCCGATTTCGATATGCTCCTAGAAGATACGGACATTGATACGATTATTCTTGGCAAAAACAGTGATTACAGCGACAGCGTAATCAGACTGGTAAAGCAGATGACAAAGCAGTATGTAGATGATTTTCTGGGGGCATTCAGGGAGAGAGAAATCGATCTAAAAACCGGATGCATTGTGTTTATCGGCGGTGGAGCGAAATTACTCAGGGAATACTTAGAGAATACGGACAAGATCGGAAAATGTGTTTTTGTAGAGGATATCTGTGCAAATGCAAAAGGATATGAAATTTTGTACCAAGTACAGAAAAAGAGTGGCAGGTGATTGCCATGGCTGCAGAAAAGAAAAATCCGTATGTGATGACGATAGGATTCCGTAAGAATAACCCCGAACATATCCAGGTTGCAGAGTTCCTTAATTCCCTAGAACGGGAAAAGGCACAGTACATTGTAAAAGCGGTTCTTACTTACAGGACACTGGAAGAGAAGGGAGAAGTACCGCAGACAGGTGGTGCAGTGTCCTATGATTATGAAACAATCAAAAGCATTGTGTTACAGATCATGCGTGAGCAGGGGGCTGACGGGAAGATACCTGCGGTGCAACCGGAAACAGCTTCCTTATCGCTGGAAGCAGAGCCGAAGGAGCAGATCACAGAAGAAGATCCGTTAATAGGCTTCGACGAATCTGCGATGCAGGGTATCATGGCATCCCTCAGTGCTTTTCAGAATCAGAATTAGGAATATCGGAAAGACTACGATAAGGGCAGAAAGAAGAATCTGCCCTTATTTTACATTCATTGTTTATTCCTTTTTACGTATTCCCGATATTCATCCCGGATCATACAGTGGTTCTCTACTGTCTTATGAAAGTTAAGCTGTGCCAAAAGAAGTTATCGAACCTATGATTGAAAGAATTCCATTGCGTCGTCTTGGACAGCCAGAAGATATTGCCAATGCGTTTGTGTTTCTTGCTTCAGATGAGGCTAGTTACATTACAGGTGTTATATTAAGTGCAGATGGTATGGCAAGAAGTTAATTTAATGTGGTATGGTGATGTAATCACGGAAAATAAATGAAATTAAGACTATAATAAAGCTACAAAAAGAAAAAGATAAGGAGGACTGTAAAATGTCTGCTATTAATATCAATAAAAATAATTTTGAGAACGAAGTACTGAATTCCGATAAAACCGTTCTTTTAGATTTTTGGGCATCTTGGTGTGCGCCTTGCCGTATGGTAGTACCTATTGTAGAGGAGATTGCAGATGAGCGTAGGGATATTAAAGTTGGAAAGATTAATGTAGATGAAGAGCCTGAACTGGCAAATAAGTTCAATATTATGAGCATTCCGACTTTACTGGTTATGAAGAATGGGAAGATTGTACAGCAGGTTTCAGGGGCGAGACCTAAGAATGCGATTTTAGAAATGCTTTAGGGAGGTGTGCTAATGGGATTTTTTGATCTCTTTAAACAGTCGAATATTAATCAAGGCATAGAAGAATATAAAAGGACTGATGGTGCAGTTCTGCTGGATGTCCGTACTCCGCAGGAATATCAGGAAGGACATATACCAGAAAGTAAAAATGTGCCGTTGCAGCAACTAGACAATATTGTTTCTGTAGCGAAGAATAAGGATATCCCTCTGTTTGTATACTGTTATTCCGGTTCTCGGAGCCGTCAGGCAACTGGGATGTTGCAACGAATGGGATATTCTAAAGTAAATAATATCGGTGGTATTGCAGCTTACTCAGGAAAGGTGGAAAAATAAGATGAAGGTAATAATCGTAGGAGGTGTAGCGGGAGGAGCTACAGCCGCAGCAAGAATACGCAGACTGGATGAACATGCAGAAATTACTGTGTTTGAAAGATCCGGATACATATCCTATGCGAATTGTGGGCTTCCATATTATATCGGAGACGTGATTACAGATCCGGAAGAACTTACACTACAGACACCAGAGAGTTTTTTTAAACGCTTCCGTATTAACATGAAAATTCATCATGAAGTTATCTCCATACATCCGGAACGTAAAACGGTTTCAGTGAAAAATTTAGAGAATGGTGAGATATTTGAAGAAAAATATGATAAGCTAATCCTCTCTCCAGGTGCAAAGCCAACACAGCCGAGACTTCCCGGAGTAGGTATTGATAAACTTTTTACACTTCGTACTGTAGAAGACACTTTTCGGATAAAGGAATATATAAATAAGAATCATCCAAAATCGGCTGTATTGGCAGGTGGCGGTTTTATTGGTCTGGAACTGGCAGAAAATTTGAGGGAGCTTGGCATGGATGTTACGATTGTCCAGCGGCCTAAGCAGCTGATGAACCCTTTTGACCCGGATATGGCATCCATGATCCATAATGAAATGAGAAAGCATGGGATAAAACTGGTACTGGGCTATACAGTAGAAGGATTTAAAGAAAAAGACAACGGAGTGGAGGTCCTGTTGAAAGATAATCCATCCCTTCAGGCTGATATGGTAGTTCTGGCAATCGGAGTCACACCAGACACAGTATTAGCAAAAGAAGCCGGTCTGGAACTTGGCATCAAGGAAAGTATTGTAGTGAATGACAGAATGGAAACCTCTGTACCGGATATTTATGCTGCAGGTGATGCAGTTCAGGTAAAACATTATGTTACGGGTAATGATGCGCTGATTTCTTTGGCAGGACCAGCCAATAAACAGGGCAGAATCATCGCTGATAATATTTGTGGCGGTGATAGTCGTTACCTGGGCAGTCAGGGAAGCTCCGTTATCAAAGTATTTGATATGACAGCAGCCACTACAGGTATCAATGAAACCAATGCCAAAAAGTCAGGGTTAGATGTAGATACAGTAATTCTTTCTCCTATGAGTCATGCCGGTTACTATCCTGGTGGAAAAGTGATGACCATGAAGGTGGTTTTTGAAAAAGAGAGCTATCGTTTGCTTGGCGCTCAGATTATCGGATATGAAGGAGTTGATAAACGTATTGATGTGCTGGCAACAGCAATTCATGCGGGGCTGAATGCAACCCAGTTGAAAGATCTGGATCTGGCATATGCGCCACCTTATTCTTCTGCCAAGGATCCGGTAAACATGGCTGGATTTATGATAGACAATATTGCAAAAGGGACATTAAAGCAATGGCATTTGGAAGATATGGACAAGATTTCTAAAGATAAAGATGTGGTGTTGATAGATGTGAGAACTGTATGTGAATTCAGCAGGGGGCATATTGATGGATTCAAAAACATACCTGTAGATGAACTGAGAGAACGAATTAGTGAAATTGAGAAAGGAAAGCCTGTGTATCTGATATGCCAGAGTGGTCTGCGCAGTTATATTGCGAGCCGTATTCTGGAAGGAAACGGTTATGAAACGTATAATTTCTCTGGCGGATTTCGCTTCTATGATGCAGTGGTCAATGACCGTGCGCTGATTGAAAGGGCATATGCATGTGGTATGGATTATTAAAAAATAATCACGATATTTTTATAATTTTCTTATAGCATAAAAAGATCCCCCATTTATTAGAATGACTTTCATAATTCTGATAAATGGAGGATTCTTCTTTATATGTTACAGAAAAACAGTTTTATGACCTTTGGAGTGTTTCCAGTCTTTTTGGATCAAGGATTGTGATTTTGCCGCGGGAGAGTTTGACGAGACCCTCGCCTTGAAAGTATCGAAGCATTCGAGTGATAACTTCCCTGTGGGAACCAAGATGATTAGCAATCGTCTCATGAGTGATTTTCAGCTCGTTTGTTCCTTCGATAGAGGCCTCTTCTAAAAGAAATGAAGCAACACGCTTATCCAAACTCTTCCACATAATCTGTTCAATCAGCCACATGACATCAGAAAAACGGGTAGCCATTAACTCATTGGTATAGTTTGCGACAGGAGCAGATTCTTTCATGATGCCCTTATAGATTTCAGCAGGGATGATCCAAAGATCCGTATCTTTTTCTGCCTCAATGGTTACTTCAAATTGAATAGACCGCATGATACATGAGGCGGATAAAAGACATATATCCATATCGAACAGACGGTAGAGTGTAATTTCTCGTCCTTCATTTGAAAGTATGTAAGTTCGAAGCTGCCCGGATTTAACCAGTAATAATCCGGTACAATCCATGTCCCCGTTGTGAATGATTGTTCCTTTTTTCACATGCTGTGTGATCAAATTGTCTGAAATTAGTTTTTTCTGTGCTGTATTTAAGTCATTCCATAGTGGAAAATAATTTTCGAAGCTCATAATAGTTATCTCCTTTATGAACAAAGTATACTTGCTTTTTTAAGATGCGTCAATCAATTGATGACATATGCCCTTTATGGGACTATTATATAAGAAAAGCGAGAAAGGAGCAATTTCATGCCGAGACCAGTAAAATGCAGAAAAGTCTGCCATTTCCCAAATGTTTTAGAATTTCTTCCAGCAGATGATATTGAGAAAAAAACGCCCATTGTTCTGACGGTAGATGAGTACGAGACAATCCGTCTTTTGGACAAGAAAGGTTACAGTCAGGAGCAGTGTGCAGAATCTATGCAGATCGCAAGAACGACGGTCCAACGGATTTACGAGATCGCCAGAAAGAAAATAGCAGATGCTCTCATTGATGGACATCCGCTTAAAATTGAGGGTGGGTATTTCATAATCTGTGACGGTCAGAGCAGCGACTGCAGCTTTGGAGGATGTTACAAACATGAGATTTATCAAAAATATGCAGTAAAAAAAGGAGAAGGTATCATGAGAATAGCAGTAACATATGAAAATGGACAGATTTTTCAACACTTTGGACACACAGAGACATTTAAGATTTACGATGTAGAGGAAGGAAAAGTGCTACATTCAGAAGTAGTAGATACGAATGGAAACGGACATGGTGCATTGGCAGGAGTTCTTAATGCATTAAATGCCGATGTTTTGATCTGCGGCGGAATCGGAGGAGGTGCTCAGACTGCGTTAGCGGCAGCGGGCATTAAGCTTTTGGGCGGAGTTTCAGGAGATGCGGATAAAGCAGTAGAAGCTTTTATCAATGATACGCTTGATTATAATCCGGATGTGAAGTGTTCTCACCATGAGCACAACCATGGGGAAGGACATACGTGTGGTGAGCATGGATGCGGAAGCCATAGCTGTCATTAAGAAGAATAAAAAAATACAACACGAAAGGATGCGTCAAGGTAATGCAAGAATTATCGTGATACATCCTTTTGTATTTGGATTGATTATTTTTTTTCTCTGCTTGTCGAAAGTAATGGATGGAATGTATAATATTGTTAATGATCCAGAGATATTTATTTTGGAAACAGCTTAATCAATTTGGAGGTATAAAATGAAGGCACATAAATATTGGTCAATCGGAGCAATAGTTACAATGGTTGGAACTTTTTATACAGGATATAAAGGGTTAAAAGCAGCACACAAATACTTTGCATTTGGCTCTCTGATATGCATGACTATGGCAGTCTATTCTGGTCATAAAATGATTTCAGGTAATAAAAGAACAAGAAAACAGGTGGAAAATACAAAAGCGGAGGAATAGTAAATGTTAGAGTTAGGAATAAAAGCACCGGATTTTGAATTGCCGGATCAGAACGGAGAAATGCATAAATTAAGCGATTATGCAGGAAAAAAGTAATCTTATATTTTTATCCAAAGGATAATACACCAGGATGTACGAAGCAGGCATGTGGCTTTTCTGAGCGTTATCCACAGTTTACTGAGAAGGGCGCTGTTATTCTCGGAGTAAGCAAGGACTCTGTAGCGTCTCATAAGAGATTTGAAGAAAAATACGGACTGGCATTTACGCTATTAGCAGATCCGGAGCGTAAAGTTATTGAAGCATATGATGTCTGGAAAGAAAAGAAAATTTATGGAAGAGTATCTATGGGTGTAGTAAGAACTACTTAACAGAAATGAAAAGCTATAATGCAACTGGTGTAAAAGGTTGTAAATTCTTGTAGTTAACAAAAGGGTAATGATTAAAAATAGTTCTACTTGAAAAATATCAAGCCTGAATGAGTATTCCGTTCAGATTAGATTAGGTTCTAATCTGGGCGGATTTTTTTGCGTGTGCAATGAGCAGAGAACTGATACTTAAATCTATGGTAGAGAAGTTGAGAGATTTTTATGACTTCATAATCATTGGAAGTATGCCGTCTCTTGGAATGATGACAATTAAAGCATGCAGCGTGTCTCATCCTTTGGGATGATTTACATTCCGAAACAAACACGTATAATATAATTCGAGACAGATTGCGAAAGGCTTATGGCAATCTCGCTCTGTATCAAAGTCCAGCGGTATGATGTCAAGAGATAAATAATAAAAAAAGCATATATTTTTGTATACATCTCATGAAGAAAAAACACCCACCTAACCATTACAGGTTCAACAGGGGGAAAGAACTATTACCTGATTGACACTAGGACAATTATATCATGGGCTTTATTAAGCCTATTGAACAATATTTATTTTGTAACTTATTAACCAAGATGCATGTATTTATGTATCTAAAAGATATTATACGAGGGAGGGAAGAAATGACCAAAAATATTATCATAAAGACCTCCGTTCAGAAACAGTTTGACAGCTTCATGGTGCATGGCAGAGTCCTTTTTTTCAGTGCGCCCTGCGGCTTTGGAAAGACCGTACTGGCGGACGCACTGCTGCGCGGTCGGAACGTGCTGCGGCAAAGTGCGGCAGACCCGGACTGCGCGATTCCGCCGTCAGAGCAGGATTGGGACATTCTGCTGATTGACGATCTTCAGCTCATGCAGGAGGAAGCCGGGCAGCAGGCTCTTTGCGAACTGATTCGCTCAAGTCCGGAGCGCCGTTTTGTGCTGCTCTCGCGCGGTGT
Source organism: uncultured Acetatifactor sp. (assembly GCA_934436435.1). Classification (GTDB taxonomy): domain Bacteria; phylum Bacillota; class Clostridia; order Lachnospirales; family Lachnospiraceae; genus Acetatifactor. Next base: position 147,226 of record CAKSAN010000008.1, read on the forward strand.
GCCGCCCGGCTGCCTGACGGCGTTTCAGTATACGGGGCTGATGACAGTGCTGGAGGCCGATGACCTGCTTTTTGACGCGGGCGATGTAAGGCGACTGTTTCTGCTTTCGGGAGTAAACGTAACAGATAGCGAGATTGATGGAATTTTGAAAGAATCCGCAGGCTATCCGCTGGGGGTGGCCATCACGGCACGGTGCATGTCCCCGGACAAGCCGTGGACGCCGGAACTGGTGGCGCGGGTGTTTCACGAGGTGTTCCTCTACTTTGAGACCGCCATCTATAGGCGCTTTGACCTGCCGGTGAGGCACTTTTTGTTGGAGCTGGCTCCCTTTGAAAGTTTTGACCTGGAAATGGCGCGGATGGTCAGCGGTGATCCCCGTGCCGGCGAACGGCTGGACTGGATTTTTCGATACACTACTATGCTGCGCTACGACGACTGCCAGCGCTTCCACTTCTGGTCGGGTTTCCGGGCTTTTCTCCTTTGGGAGATGGAACGGGAGTATACCGAGGAAAAGCGCAAAGCGCTCATCAGCCGGGGCGGGCTGTACTATGAGCTGAAGGAAGACTACGCCCACGCCCTGGAATGCTACACCAGCGGCGGTGACCATTCCAAGGTTTCCGAGCTGCTGGTGCGTAATGCAGAACTTCACCCCGGCATGGGGCACTATGCCGAGATGGAAAAATACTACCGCAGCCTGCCGGAGGCGGAAATTCTAGCATCCCCCTCTCTGATGCAGGGCATGAGCATGCTCTGTGCGCTGGTCATGGATTACGAAGGATCGGAGCGCTGGTATGGCGAACTGCAAAAGTTTGCCGAACACTGCGACAGGCAGGACGCCGCCGGAAAGCAGGCGCGCGGCCGCCTTGCATGGCTGGATATCTCTCTGCCCCAGCGGGGCGTGAACGGACTGGCGGAAACCATCCCCACCGTGTTCCGGCTGCTGACGAACAAAGAGGTGGCACTGCCGTCCTTTTCCGTCACGAGCGCGTTGCCGAGCATCATGAACGGCGGCAAGGACTTTTCCGAATGGAGCAAAAAGGACGACCTGCTCTACAAAACCCTCCGCCTCCCTGTGGAGGCGGTACTGGGGCGGGACGGCGTGTGTCTTGCCGACTGCGCCATTGCCGAGAGCAAATTTGAAAAGGGCGCGGACGTCACCGGGCGGATGCTGTCCCTTCTCCCACAGCTGAACGAAGTCCGCAACCGGGGCACGCCGGACATGGAGTTCGCCGTCAGCGGGCTTCTGGCCCGCAGCCAGCTGGCAAACGGACAGGCGATGGACGCACGGCGCACCATCGAGGTGCTTCATGAATGCTTTGTCGAGCGCGGTTTGACTCGCTTTCTGCCCAATATGGACGCCATGCTCTGCCGTATTGACATGCACACCGGCGACCTTGATGCGGCGGATGCGTGGTACCGGGAAAAAGCCCCCTGGGAGCCGACGCATTTGAACGTCATGCGGCGCTACCAGTACCTCACCCAGGCCATGGTGGAGCTGGCGGACGGCAGACCGGACGCGGCGCTGCTGACGCTTGCCCCGCTGGAGCCGTACATTCAAAACTGTGCCCGTATCATCGACGGCATTCACCTGAATGTCCTAACTGCCATCGCCCTGCGGCGCAAGAAGGATGAGCGGTGGCGCGAGCGATTGACGGCGGCGCTGGACGCGGCGGCGGAGTACCGCTTCATCCGCACCGTCAGCGTATACGGCACGGCGGTGCTGCCGCTGCTGGAAGCGCTGGACTGGGATGGCGACAAAAAGTGGTATAAGCAGATAATGGCGGCGGTGCGGATGCAGGCGGCGTTCTACCCGGATTTCCTCGCACCGCGCCTTGCCCCCGGCGAGGAGCTGACACCCACGGAGCTGCAAATTCTCCATCTGCTCTGTGCGGACAAATCCAACGCCGAGATTGCACAGATCATGGACGTGAAGCTGCCCACGGTGAAGACCCACGTCAGCCACATTCTCGACAAGCTGGACGTGAAGCGCCGGGCGGAAGCCAAGACCGCCGCAAAAAAGCTGCGGCTCATTCCGGATGATCTATAAAAGCTGTGCCTGTGCTTGAACGGGCTGAATATAAACCTTATACATATATCCTAAAGGAGAATCTTATGAAAAAACGAGTATTGAGTATGTTCATGGCGCTGGCGCTGTGTCTGACGCTCCTGCCCGCACCCGTGCGAGCGGCGGAGGATACGCCGGAGAGCGGCGCCATCGTGCAGGAGGAGCAGCAGGAAGCTCCGGCTGCGGAATCGCCCGCCATATCGGAACAGGCGGCGGAAAATGGCATTGCCGTTCAGGACGGCGAGGACAGCACTGTATCCGAACAGGCTGGAACGAATGAGGAAGAGAACGGTGCAGAGGGTGACCCGCAGAATACCGGTACCCCTGACGCCGGTGGCGCTGAGGACAGCAAAGCAGATGCGCCCGAGAGCGGCGAGGATGAAAACGCCGGGAACAATGCGGACGCGGCGGTATCCGCTGTGCAGACGATGATCGATGCGCTGCCCATCGTGAGTGAGTTGGACGGCATGACCGCCGACGAGCTGGACGCAGCTTATGACGACATTCAGGCGGCGTATGATGCTTATGAAGCACTGAACGCAGAGCAGCAGGCGCAGATCACCGGCGCAGACTTCGAGGCGCTGCTCGGCTGGTTCAACAGCCAGACCGCGCTGTTGGCGGACGCACAGTCCGGCGAACATATCCACTGTGTCTGCGGCAAGGACAGCGGTACAACGGTCAACGGTCATACCCATAACAACAGCACAGCATGGACGGCAGCCGATTCCCTGCCCGGTACTGCTGGCAGCTATTATCTGACGCAGTCCGTGTCGAGCGACTGGACTGTGCCAACGGGCGAGGTCAACCTCTGCCTGAACGGGCAGACGATTTCCGGTAAAATCACCGTCGGCAGCGGCGCGACGCTGACGCTGACCGACTGCACCGGCACGGGCAAGCTCCAGGGCAGCAGAAGCGGGAGCGGCGTGTCCATCAACGGCGGCACATTCAACCTCTATGGGGGCACGATTACCGGCTTTGTAAACGGTGTAGAGATAGGCTCACATAATGACATTAAGACTGGCTCGTCCTTTACCATGTATGGTGGTACGATTACCAGTAATGAAGCAGGCAGCAGCGCCGGCGGCGGTGTGTTCCTTATCAGCACGACGAACTCCAATGTCACAGCGCCGAGCTTCACCATGCACGGCGGCACCATCTCCAACAACACCGCGGGTGCGTCCGACGGCGGTGGCGGCGGCGTGTATGTGGGCGAGAAGTGCAGCTTCACCATGGACGGCGGCACCATCACCGGCAACACGGCCACCGACGGCAACGGCGGCGGCATCTATATCCACTTTAACGCCGGCAATGTTTCGATCTCCAACGCCACGATCACCGGCAACAAGGCGTCCGCCACGGGGAATACAAGTTATGGCCACGGGGGCGGCATTTATTCGGAGAGAGGGGTAACCGTCGAGAATGTGACGATCACCGGAAACAACAGTACCTTTGAGGGCGGCGGCATCTATGGAAAGGGCACTATTACCCTCACCGATGCTACCGTTACCGACAACAATCAATATGACGTTTACTACGACGGAAAGGAAAGCACAACTCCTGAGCTCACTGTTTCCGGCTTGGTGCAGGCCGGTTATTACGCCAATTATGATTGGAAGCTGCCCATTCTTGTATCAGGCGCATTGAATGATGATTCGGTCATCCGTGTGGGTGTACGTGACGGAATCAAGCCTAATGCCGGCGGCAGTCTCCTCATTGCCGAACCGGCAAGCGGCGTGACGCTCCGCGCCGAGAACTTCAAGGCGGATGCCGCCGACTGCGTGACCAGCCTGGGCGATGACGGCAAGGTCTATCTTGTGCCCTGCACGCACGAGATGGACGATACCGGCTACACCTGCAGCAAGTGCGGGACGACATTCGACGCGCGCGTGGGCGAGAGCGCCTATTATCAGACGCTGACGAAGGCGTTTGATGCAGCCAGAGGCAACACCGTGACGCTGCTGCGGGATGTGACGCTCACAGGAAATTGCTCTTCTGACACCTACTCAGCGACGCTGGATCTGAATGGCAAAACTGTCAGCAGCGATCGTTATTACATTTGTGTCGGAGGCGGGAACAAACCCAATACTCTGACGGTCAAGGATTCCGGAACAGGCGGCGGAACGCAGGCGCTCACGGTCAAGTTCCTCGTTTACTCCAACGGAACGCTGGCGGTTGACGACTCCTACACCGGCAAGATTTCGCGCGTGGAGCTGCAGGCCGGCGGCGCATTGGAGCGCTTTGGCGGCAAAATCGGCGAGTTGGCTTTAAGCAATGCTGCGGGCGGCTCCACAAGCACAGGCTACAATCTGAAGCTGTGGAATGGCAATACAAACGCCTGCACCATCGGCAAGTTCACGGATAACAATAAGAGCAAGAGCCTCACCGTTAAAGACCTGCTGGGAACCGACTACGCGAAGTGCGAGCTGTACGGCGAAAACAGCGGTACATGGAGCGTCGTTGATAAGAGCACCAAAATTGCAGAGTTGACCGGCTATACAGCGTACAAGGTACAGTTCCCGGAGTGCGTCCATCAGTGCGCCGATGACAGCAACCCCGTATGCTCTGTGTGCCACAAGAACCTGTACACGAAAATTACCGCCAAGGCCGCTGACGGCACGACCAAGACTGCCTACTTCACGGAAGACAGTGCGCTGGAAAACGGCTATGTAGAGGCCATCCAGACCTTGAACGGCTGGAGCAATGAGGGCTGCACCGAGCCAACGCTGACCCTGCTGCGGGATATGTATGCTTACGGCACCTCCATGCCGCTGACCGGCACGCTGACGCTGAAGGGCGGAACGCACACCGCCAAGAATGTGACGGTCGCTAAAAACGCGGACGTGACCTTTGCCAGCGGCAGCTATAAAGGTGCGACCATCGACGGCACGGCGACGGTGAAGGAGGGCGTCACATTTACCGATGCCTCCGTCGAGGTGAACGGTACGCTGAACGCCAAGGGCGGTACCTTCACTGGTAATGTCAAATTCAACGGCAGCAGCATCGCGAACATCAGCGGCGGCAGCTTTAATAATGAAAAGAAATATGGCGGCGTTACGTTTGACTACAATGTCACGGGGACGATCACCGGCGGCACGTTTACCTTCGCGGATTTTTACACCACCAAAGTCAAGCTCTCCGGCGGCACATTTACGATAATCAAAAGCAACGGCGACCGCAAACTCGCCGACCTGCTGGCGGAGGGCGCGGCGTATTACGGAGCAAGTGATAATCAGGCTGTGACCAATGATGGAGTGAATACGCTGGAAAATGTCAAGGTCGTGTCGCATACGCACAACGGCGGCACGGACGGCAAGGGCATTTGCAGTGTCTGTAAGAAGCAGATGGCGGCGTCGCTGACCGTCGGCGGCAAGACGAGCTGGTACGCGGCCTTTGCCACTGCCATCGAGGCGGCGAACGCGGCGGACGGCGAAAAGACCATCACGCTGTATCAGGATGTGAATGGCTATGCCGACGGGCATTCGACCACCTATGAGCTGACCCACGGGCCGGTGACGCTGGCGACCGGCGGGAAAAGTGTCACAAGAGCAAACCTCACCGCCAAGGGCATTTCTCTGACGGTCACGGGCAGCAACGGAGGCTTCAATGTGACGGTGGAGGGCAAAGACGCGGAATTGACCGTCAACGACAAGGATACGAAGCTCGCCATTGTCACGGCGCAGAACGGCGGAAAGCTTTCGCTGAGCAACGGCACCTTCAGCCGTGTGGCTGTAAAGGACGACGGTAGCAGCGCCAGCCTCAGCGGCGGCAGCTACGGCGAGATCACGAGCGATGCCGGCTATGTCAAGCCCTACGCGCTGCTGGCGAAGGGGTACGCTTACAAAAAAACAAGGGATAACCAATGGCTCCCCAACGCCAATTCAATCCCGTCAGAAGTCACCGTTGAAAAAGCGCCCTTCGCGGTCGAAAAGATCTATCCGAATAGCGATACGAACTACACCGGAAACTCGGCGTTTGCGACGGACGGCAATATCACGCTGACTGCGGTAATCGCGTCCGAGCCCGAAACGGAGAACGTCACCTACTACTACTGGTGGGAGCTGTTTAACGAATCAGAAAACGACTGGACCACGAGGTTCAAAAAAGTTAATACTGCAACGCATACCGGCGAGAAGAGCAAGACGCTCACGATCTCCGGGCTGCCCGTAGACAAGAGCTATCAGTACCACATTTTCGTCCAGTGCAGCAATGGCTATCAGTGCTACAGCGAGCCGTTTACCGTGACCCAGCATCAGCATAGCTGGACGTACAGCGCCAGCGGTGCGACCATCACCGCGAAGTGTACGGCAGAGGGCTGCTATCTGACCGACGGAAACGGCGGCAGCGTGACCATCAACGCACCCGCTGCGGGTACGCTGACCTATAACGGAAATCAGAAGGCGGCGACGGTGACAAGCAGCGACTGGAAGGGCGTTGCTATCGACAAAATCGCGGTGGCATACGCGCAGAATGGCAAGACGCTGCCCTCCGCACCCACTGACGCGGGCGAGTACACCGCCAGCATCACGGTGGGCGAGGGCAATAAGGCTGCCACCGCCAGCGTGAAGTATACCATTCAGAAGGCCGATCCGGTGGTGACCGAATGGCCGAAGCTTTCTGCGCCGGTTTATGTCAACAGTGAAGCAACCCTCACCGGCGGCAGCGGCGAAGGCACCTTCGATTTCAAGGCAGGTGCTGCTAAATCTTGGGACAGCGCAGGCAGCAAGACCACCATGATTGTGTTTACTCCCACAGATACCAATAACTACAAGGAGCTGACTCAGGACTACACCGTAACGGTTGTCAAGCGTACGGTAAAGAACTGCAATACGCTGACTGGCATTACGGACAAACCCTACGGAACGGCGCTGGAAGAGCTGGGACTACCCGAAACCGTGACGATCACCATGGAGGACGGCAAAACATTTGATAAGATCCCCGTCACATGGAGCGGTTATAATCCGAATACGCTGGAGGAGCAGACGCTCACCGGAACATTAGATCTTACTTCGATTGCTAACGAGGTGGAGCAGCCCGACATGCCTGTGACGGCGCAGATCAAGGTCAAACTCACGACGAAGAGCTTCAGCGGCATTTCGGCTGCGGCTTATGAGGGTGTGTATGACGGTAGTCCGCACGGGATCACCCTCACCGGCGTGCCTAGTGGCGCAATCGTAAAATACGGCGAAAGCGCAGATAGCTGCACACAGGACAGCCTGACCTACACCGACTTCACTGATGGTGCAAAGACCGTATATTATAAGGTCTCACAGTCCGGCTATGCGGATGCTTCCGGCTCTGCCACGGTAAATATTACCAAACGCCCACTCACCGTTTCCAGCATCATGGAAAATAAGACCTATGCGTATGCTTCCGGTTCAGACGGTAAGGCAATCGGTGTGAATATTGCAGGAAAGCTTCCGACGGATAGGGGAACTACAGCATATGCGGTTGCAAAGACAGATACAGAGAAGCTTTTAAGTGAGGTAACAGTCGATACAGCCGGAAATCTGACCTATAAAGTAAATCAGGTAGATGCGTCCAAGGTTGGAAAGACAGCAATTATCACGGTAACAGCTTCGATGGAGAACTATGCGAATGCTGGATACACGCTGACGATTAGTATTACAGATAAGAAGACGGTAGAGATTAAGAGCGGAAACACCGTATCTGTAGATGGAAGCAATGCGCTGACCTATGGGGAAAAGGTTTCAAAGCTGACACTTGGAAATACCGTTTTTGTGGAAGCCGGTACAGATGATGTGATAGAAGGTATTCTTTCATGGAGCAATCCGGACGAGATACCGGCAGCCGGAACCACACAGGCGGGCTGGGTATTCAAGCCGGCAGACAGTACGTATTACGCGGAACTTACCGGAACAGCAGCCATCACAGTAGCCAAGGCAACTCCGATAGTTGTAACAGTACCAACCGTTGCAGAGCGTGGATACAATCCGGATGCTGCGCTTACCGGTTCAGATATAACAGGCGGAAGTGTGACAGGGGCAGATGGCAGTTCACTTGCCGGAACATGGAGCTTTACAGGAACGAACATCATTCCGACTGTAAACAACAAAGGCTATCAGGCAGTATTTACACCTGATGACACAAACAACTACAATACAGTAACTAGAACAATAACAGTTACGGTCAATAAGGCAGCGAAAGCTCCAAACATGCCGGAAGCTGCAATGACACCGGCACACAGCACAAAGAAGGTTGGCAATATTACACTTCAGGAAGGATGGAGCTGGCAGGAGGCAGATAAGGACACGGTGCTTGCAGATGGTGTGGCTGTGACGGCGACTGCGGTTTATATAGGAGCTGACAAGGGAAATTATGAGACAGAAAGTGTAAGCATTACGATTACAAGAAGAGAATGTGATCACACGCACACTGAAATACGGAATCAGCGGGAAGCGACCTGCACGCAGACCGGATACGCAGGAGATACCTATTGTACGGACTGCGATAAACTTATGAGTACCGGAAAAGAGCTGGCAGCATTGGGACATGATTATAAAGCAACCGTAACAAAGCAGCCGACGACAACCGAGGAAGGAGTCAGAACCTACACCTGCACCAGATGCAGCAGCAGCTACACAGAGAGCATTGCGAAGCTGCCGGAGGAACAGCACACTCACAACTATACGGGAAGCATTACGAAGGAGGCAACCTGTACAGAGGCAGGGGTAAGGACATACACCTGTTCCTGTGGAGACAGCTACACGGAGAATATTCCGGCAACAGGACACAGCTATGTATCAAAGGTGACGAAGGCTGCAACGACAACAGAGGAAGGCATCATGACCTATACCTGCTCCAAGTGCGGACACAGTTACACACAGCCGATCGCTAAGATCAAGTCCGATGACAGCAGCAAGGATAATGGCAGTCAGAACCGGAAACCGCAGACTGGCACAGACAATGGTAATCAGAATCAGAAGCCACAGCCTGATACGGATAATGGTAAGGACAACGGCACTTCAATTAAGCCATACATCAAGGACGACAGCGACAAGGAAGGCTGGGATGTTATCAAGCCACAGCTTGAAGAAGCTAAGTCAGGCGATACGGTAACAGTTGCCATGAACGGAACGACTGTAGTACCGAAGGATGTAATTGACAGTATCAAGGGCAAGGATACAACACTTGTTCTGGATATGGGAAATGGTCTTTCCTGGAAGATTTTTGGAAAGGATATTACTGATGCAGCCGGAGATATTGATTTTGATGTGACAGTCGGAGCCGACGCCGGAAAATCCATTCCTGTGGATGTGATCAATAACGTGACCGGGGAACATTCTTCCTTGAATCTGACTCTTGCTTATGACGGAGAGTTTGGATTTACAGCCACACTGACCGTCAACATGGAATCAAAGAATGCAGGACTGTATGCGAACCTGTTCTACTACAATGAACAGACCGGAGAACTGGAATTTATCAGCGCCGGACAGATTGATCCGGATGGAAATGTGGAACTTGAATTTACCCACGCATCAGATTACACGATTGTTGTTGATGCCAAGATTATGAGTGGAAACGCTCAGGCAGACAACAAAGCTGATGAAACCATTCCTGCGCCTAAGGCAGATGAAAGCACTTCAAAATATGCATGGAATAATACGATAATCATTATTATAGGTATCTGTATTATACTGATTGTTTTTGGAGCCGTATTCTATGTAAGAAAAAAGAGTGGTTCTGAGGAAGAATAAGTATCTCACATAGTAATTGAATAAAAGTGGGAATGTGGGAGCGTACTGGCAAAGGGCGTAACAGTATAAACATGACAAGCGGTGTATGTCTTGATGAAGAGACGTATGCCGCTTATTTGCGTCAAAAATGATAGAAAACTAAAAGAAAAAAGAAAAAAAGAAAAAAAGTGCAGCCTGTTTGTAAGAAATGGGCTGCACTTACCATATATATAATATAGAGGTATTTATTTATGATATTTTGCTAGCTGAAGTTGATTCCGCGATCAGAGCTCTGGCGGTGGCACGTAAGACATTAAGATCAGACTCTGAACACTGGGAAATTAGCAACAGCAGGTCATTGTACGCAGATGTAGTCCGGTCTTGGGGGAAGATGCAGGAATCCGCAGATATGTGCATATTCCGGCAAATTTTATAGTAAAGTTCGAGACTGGGGCTACTTTGGTTTCTTTCAAGCTCTTTATAAAACGTTGTGGAGATATTTAAGTATTCCGCACATTTGGCTTGTGTGAGGTTCATATTCTTGCGTGCGTCTTTAGGCAGATTTTAATTTCTCAGAGATCCGAAGCCTGTACTGTGTCATAAGCACCTGCACGTCCTCCAAAGAGAGTGTCATGCCTTTCTCCCTGTTTGGGGATAGGATCTGAATACTTTCATTGCTTTGTTGCAGCTCCCGTTTTCGATGCAGTGATTTGCCGCATTTCCTATTTGTGCATCTTTCTGCCAAAAAATAATGGATCAGCAAAAAGAGTACCCAGAGACCAAACAGAATTAAAATAGCAATCTGTCCGGGTTTCTTTGGTGCTAGCAATGCAATCGCAAGGATTATGGGCAGCAAAATACGGTAGCTTGTGGTAAATACATTCTTTTTCATTGGATTCATCCTTTCTGATTTTGAAAATATGGAAATAAAAAAGAGGAATCACAGTCGTGAAATAATCTCACGATTGCAATTCCTCACTTTTGTCCAGTGCATTAGGCACCAAACGGTAATCCTTCCTCACCACAATCATCGGCACCGGAAAAACCAGATGCGTCCGGTTCGGGTGTGTTCTGCGGCGTGTTTTTGGGTTTGCTGGTGTGGGCATACCGCCAGTCATACAGTGTGACTTTGGCACGCCACCCCTCACTTCCATCCTTTCTTGTAAAGGTCTCAAGATCAAGGTCTCCGGTAATGGTGATAAGACTTCCTTTTTTCACTCCGGCATCTGTCAGCCGTTGTGCAGCTTCTCCGTAGAGGACACAGCTAAAAAAGTTGGGTCTTTCATGTTCCCCATAGCCTTTGTTTACGGCAAGACCAAACTGCACGTATTTGGTGTTTTTCCCATTCGTGCTGGTCTTAAGCTCCACATCTGCGGTAACTCTGCCAGTAGAAGTGATAGTTACAAGATCTCCCATTCTTTCTTCTCCTTTCTGGGTGTCAAAAATTTTTGTAATAAAAAAAGTGCCAAAAAAATGCCACTTTTAACGATGGCAATTCTTTGACACTTATTACAAACTTAAACAACGTGTGCTTCTATCCCGAATGGGAATGCACAAAAATCAATTACAAAATAAGAGTAGCATAGATTTCAGTAGCTGTCAAATGGTATGAAAAACAACATGGGTGAGAAGTGAAAATAAAAAAGGACTCATTGCATGAATGAATCCTTTTGCACGACAAACTGAAATTTCACGCAGACTATTCCTATACCGTAATGTCTATTCTGACCGATGATTTCTTCTCACCAAAATGCTTTATTTCGATATCCTTCATTTCCTCTAGAACATCTTTTTCAATTTGGTGAACATCACTTAATTGTAAATCTCGCTTCGAATCATTTACTATTTTTGCTGCCTCATCTACTGAAACAGTTGTATCTGATGTTAACTGTTCAGACATTTCAGTATCGTTTGAATCCTCTGCAACCTGCCCCTTTTCTATAGATGTCTCTACAATTTCCTCTTCTGTTGGCAAATCCCTATATTCTGTACTTTTTACAAATCTTGTGAATGACTCTACAGCTCTAAAAGTATTTCCCATGATACGTTGAGCTTCCTTAAGCTTTTCACTCTTTGGAATATTTGGATTATTCACGATACTTTTTAGTTCTGCCAAATTTCCATTCATCTCATTTACTTGAAGCCTTTGAGCCTCTTCTTTTGTCTTACATCTCTCCAACCTACGCTCATAAGCTTCTTGTTCCATTCTTGCCGCTTTATATTCCATATAGGCTTTAGGGTCTTTCTGACGAATAGCATCTTCTTCTGAAGCTGTTAATTCTTGACCGCTTGCAATCTTGTTATAAATCTGACTATATGCAGAACTTTCTTTGTCTCGCTCAAGTTGCTCTCGGAAATGCTGAATCATGCTTTCTTCCTGACTTGTTACAGTCATACCCTCTTGCTTCTTTACAACATCCCCGGTAGCCTTCTTTTGCTCCCAATCATTTACTAACTGCATCTGATTCACAGCGTTTCGTATTGTACCTGCAATCATAGCACACCTCCAATTCCCGGTTAATGCTACGATTAAATAGTGATATCAAACTTCATACCCTGTGTTGCCTTTTCTTCTGTTATCTTACTCCAATCCAGTTCAGAAATCTTTTCAAGTAATTCTTCTTTTGAATTTGCCTGAATTGTAGTCCGCTTAACAGTTACATCCTTCTTTTCCTGCTTTTTCTCCTCTGCACGTTTTTCCTTTAATTCTTCAAGCCGTTCTTTCTGCTTTTCTGTAATCTTCTCCAAATCAGCAAAAAGTGTCATCTTTCCATCATCATCAAAGGACATAGTTAACTTATTTAATACAGTTCCACTATTGTCTGTCGTTCCCCAAGCACGTTCAAACCCAAACTGTTCATTGATTTTATCTGACATCTCAACTGCAGTTTTTACCGTAGACAATTTTTCCCGTGCATATTTCTCATCGGATGCCATTCTTTCAAGTTCAGCACTTGAAAAAACAACTGTAAATTCCTTATCGCTTTGGTCTACTAATCCTCTGAAATCATCGCCTTTATCAGCAATAATAAAATCGAAATCCGCATTATCCTTACGCAATGTTTCCAGATATTTCTGTGCCTTAGAAGATAACTTATCTTCGCTGGATTTTATTTTCTGTGCATTGGGCTGCACATCTTTTGCTTTCTCTGTGTTATTTTGCTTACTAACAGTATTGCTCTTATAATAATCTGTTACCTGTGTTAAATTAGCTGCTCTAATCATGGTATCATCCTCCTTGAAAATTGATACAGAAATCCGTTTCTATATCTGTAATATCGGCACTTTATATCCAAAAGTTAATAGTGCGTAAAATTCAAA
>CAKSAN010000009.1 GCA_934436435.1 uncultured Acetatifactor sp.
TAGATGTATTCATAGGACTTTCCGTCGCAGACAGCACGGGTCACCCGGCCCAGGCTGTCATAGTGCCAGGTGCTGATATTGGTATGTTTTCCTTCTGCATCGGACGCCTTCTCATACACAGGCTGTCCGAATACGTTGCAGGCGCGCTGCAGCTGTCTTCCGTCCCGGTCGATGTGCAGGGACAGGTTGCCCTCCTCGTCATACCGGAAGGTCTCTGTATCGCCCAGCTGGTCAATTCTCTCGCTGACCTTGCCGAGACTGTTGTAACGGTACTGCACTGCATTGCCGTTACCGTCTATAGTCCTGCTGACCTGCCCGGCGGGGGTGTATTCATAGCCTTCCTTCCCCCCGTCCGCAAAGCCAATGCCTGTGATGCGTCCCCAGCTGTCCACGTCATAGGAAATGGGATTCTGGTTGCCGTCCACAACTCCCGTGATCTGCCCCCTGGCATTATACTCATACTGCTGAAGGGTACGCTGATGGTTCCCTGATCGCCGGATATCCTTGATCTTTCCGTCCAGTTCGTAGGAAAGCTCTGTCCGGTTTCCAAACGTATCCTCTTGGATAACCGGCTGATTCCGCAGGTTGTAGGAAAGCTCCTGTACCACTTCACCTAATGCATTGGTGGTGCGGAGGCGGTTGCCGCGGCTGTCATAGGTGTAGGATACCCCCGCCCCGTCATCACTCTCCGGCTCGTAGCCGTAGGGATTGATCTCTTTCCGCAGCCTGTCATTCCGGTCATAGAGATAGCGGGTCACCCCTCCTGCCGGATTGGTTCTGTGGGTCGCCCGGTCTTTCAGGTCATACCGGGTGCTGCTCTCCAGACATTCCCCGTCCGTTCCCAGAATGGCCTGTTTCAGCACATTTCCGGCCGCATCATAGGCATACTGCACCCGTCTGTCGATACCGTTCTTTCTGTCAAGGACTCTCTCCTCGGTCAGGCGGTCGTCCGCATCGTAGCTTCTGCGGATCTCGGAGCCCTTCGGTGTGGTGATCTTTGTCAGGTTGCCGTTGGCATCGTAGGCATATCTTGTAACGGCGGCCTGTACCGGGCCGTTGCCCTGGATTTCCTCCGTCCGCTGAACAAGCCACCCGTTTTTATTGTAGGCATAATGAATAACACTATGAACACCGTCCGCAATGACACGCTCTTCCAGCGTTACATTTCCCAGACAGTCATAATCGTAGCGCATTTTTGCCCCAAAGTCATCTTTCACTACATTCAGATGATTGTTTTTATCGTAGGAAAAATGGATCCGGTGCCAGCCATCCGGCTCTCCGTCCCGTTCTACTTCCTGTTGTCCGTAGGCCTCCTCCACCTTATTGCCCTGACTGTCATAGGTATAGGCGATGACACGGTACAGCGCAGGATCGGTCTCCTGCACTTTTATCCGTTCCCGGATCTTCCAGCCCAGATCATTATAGGTATAGATGACCTCCTTTCCTTCGCCGTCCACTTCCCGGAGGATCTGTCCGTGCCCGTTGTACTCGTAGGTGTGCAGGATGTTCCCCCCGGGATCCTGTACTTCTGTCATCCGGCCGCAGGCGTCATAGGCATAGCGGTAGCCATTGCCGTCATCCGAATCTGCATCATAAGATTCCGGCTGTACCTGTTTGATCATGTTGCCGTCCGCATCATAGAATCTCCGCTCCACGCCTCCGTCCGGATAAAGGATACGGATGCAGTTCCCGTCAGAATCGTACTCATAGCGGGTTCCTTCTCCCTCTTCGCCTTTCAGAGCATAGCTGACCGGATGGATCCGGCTGGTGATGTCCCCGTCAAAGTTACGGAATACACGGTGATGTTCCTGCAGGGGAGATATGGTATCTACCACACGTTCCAGAAAATCGTGGCGGTACTCATAGCCGCTCTCTTTCTTTTCCCACTGCACGGGTGGATAGTAAGTGGTCAGATTGCCCATGCGGTCATAGAATCTACGGGTGGTGTAGCCTTCCCCGTCGATGCGGCTGGTGACAAAGTTTCTGGAATTGTAAGCCAGCTCCACCGTGCCGTAAGTATTGCTGATGGACAGTCTGCGGCCTACGGTATCGTAGCCGTAGGCAGTCTCCTCCCCCTTCGGCGTAATGACACGGCTGGGGTATGCCCGGTTGGCTTCATATTCCTTAAGGCTTTCGTTTCCGAGGGCATCCCGTTCCAGAATGCATCTTCCCCTGAAATCATACTTCCGGGCCGTTTCTTTCCATTTGCCCTCTTTGATCTTTTCCATCGTCCTGACCGGATTGTGTTCCTGGTCATAAGTATAGAGAGTCTCTCTTCCGTCGCTGTCCCATGTATGTACCAGATCATGGTGCTCATTATATTCATGGTGCACTTCAAAGCCGTCCGGAAATTTTTCCCGGATGCTTCTTCCATAGGCATCATACTCCCACTCTTTCCGGCTGCCCAGGCGGCTGATTTCTCCCACCTTTAAGTTGTCATCCGAATACTGATAGGTCTGAAACGAACCATCCTCATAAATTACCCGTTCCTTCAGGAACCGGTTGTTGTATTCATAGATCTCCGTCTTTCCCGTTTCGCTGTAATAAATGGTATTTCTGTGATGAATATCATCATAAGTAAAGGTCTGGTACACACCGCTTGAAAAATTCTGACGGGTGACCCTGCCCTTCACGTCATACTCGTTCTCCAGATAACAACTTCCGTTCTGATCCGTAACGGAAGAAATATGTCCGTTTTCATCATATTCGTAGTGGGTAATGCCTTCGTCCGTATGCACCACATCCACCAGAAGATCGCCCTCATAGCGATACTGGGTCCTGCGTCCGATCTCATCCGTAATCTGCAGAATACGCCCACCCCGGCACTCTACCTGAAGTACATTGCCCAGGGGCGTAACGATCCGTTCCAGCCCCTCTTCTCCATAGGAAAAGCTTAAGCGCTGCTGATTTGGATATTCCACAGACTGAAGCAGTCCTCTGGCATCATAAACACTCAGGGTATGGTCCACCACATCCGTAAGCACATACCGCTCCTGTCCGGTTATCTCTGCCTCCTGTACTTCCATCAGGAATCTGGATGCTCCTTTACTCTGGTTCACCCAACGGCCATCCTGCTCCTCGTAGCACACAGAATGACCCGTGATGGTCTCCAGATGAACCCGGGTATGCTCCACATCCCTTGTATCCCGATATATCCTGCTGGCATATGGGAATTTCCATCCCAGCCCCAGTACAGAGACAGTATTATTGGTAGAATAATAGGATCGTTCCAGCTTCAGGGCAAAAGGCACGCTGGCCAGCAGGAAATCCGTAGTCTGAATGACATAGATTCCCGTGACTGCGTCCACAGGATCGCTGATAAAAGCGTCCAAGCCATTAATAAATAGATTCTGGATAAAGCTGCTCTTCGGATCAAAATCCTGTCCACTCAGGCGACAACCCACTCCATCTATACCGGTGTCAATAAAACCGCCCAGAAATGCCTTAATGAGATGGTTTCCGAAGGAACATCCTTCAATACCTAATTTATTCAATAGTCCGTCACGGATGCCACTGCCGGTACTGCCCTGTGCAATGCCTATCCCGATATTCCATAGTGTCCTGGCAGGATTTACCTCTCCTGTCCGTGCCAGATCATCAAAAATACCATCCAGGACATTTCCCCCTATCTGCATGACTGCCTTCAGACATTTTGCTTCCTTAGCAAGATGTATGAATTTTTTTGCTGTCATCAATTTATTAAATGCTGTACCTATTGCACAGCCGGATACAACACCGAAGGCAATTTCCGTACCCGCTCTCACCAGTTCATACAGGAACTCGTTTCCGCCGAATACGTCATCCCGCATGAAATTGTGTCCCTGACTTAAATCACCGCTTTGGGCATTTTTGTAATTGTCTATTCCTTCTCCCACATCTGCAGCAGCATAGGTAGCCGTAGCTATTCCCAACACCACGGTTGCAATAATAACTGCCGCAGCACCGCCGGTGGCTACGGTCAGTGTTACCGCTACCGCCACAGTTGCAACTGTGGCAGCCACTTTTACGATCCCTTTCAAGATACCGGTTCTGCCTTCCTCGAATTTCTCCACCAGCTCATTGCTGACATCTTCATTGATATTTTTTCTGTCTGTCTCATCATTGGCTGTTACGGATGATCTGAGTTCTTCCAGCGAAGGATTTGCAGCAGGCGACCGGTCCGATGCATCCATCTTTACAAAGGCTGCTATAATCCGTGCCTCATCCGTTAAGTTGATCTGAGAACCGTTCCCTCCGACCTGAAGCGTAAGTTCCTCCGCCTCCAGCACCATTTGTCTGGAAGCCTGTCCGTCTTCCTCTGCAGGATCGCCCACAATCAGGTTCTTTTCCGCATGAAGACAAATTTTCTTCCCTGTGATAAGGGCATTTCCATCCGTATCCAGATAGACACAGGTCTGCTTTTCCTGATCGGCAGATACGATAGCCTTAGATGGAGTCATCAAAAGTTCCGCCCCATTTACATTGGAAAAAGATTTGTTGTCCGGTATCTGTGCATAACCGGATGAGGAGGAACCTCCGGATGTCCGGATGGCATGAACTGCAATAGCATCTTTCTCATCATCCCCGGGGAAGTAAATATGTACCTGACTTCCCACTTCCGGCATACAGTAGATAAAGCTGCTCTCGATCGCATAAGTAAAGTATTTTACATTAGGGAAATTATCATATTCCGGATCAATATGGAAATGCACCCTGACACAATTTCCCGAACGCTCTTTTACCGTAGCGGGGATGCTCATACCGAAAATATGAGGATTCTTCTCCGGCGCACAGAGTACCCCCTTTCTCCGGCTCAGTTCATAAGTCCGTACAAGTTCTCCTTCTACCGTCTGATACTGTATCCCTGTGACAATGGCACTGATCCCCCGGAAGCGTACCTTCTGTGCCAGACAGAAATCCTGCCTGGCAGTCACTTTCCATTTAAGGGTTTCCTGCGGAAGGATTTTCTGTTCTCTGCCCAGACGATAATACTGGTCCATATCCTTGATCTCTGTAAACTCTTCATCGCTCAGGACATATTCTTCCCCCAGATCCGGAATTCCAAAATAGGCCCGTCCATGCGCCGCACGGCAGTCCGGTACCATAAAGGTATGAAAATGACTGGCAAGACGCACGAGGAAATTCCAGTCGCTCTCCTCATACTGAAGCAGGAAATCAGGAATCACAGCACCTTTGGTAGCACAGTCCAGAATTTCCGCATCCTTCTGATTCTTAAGGACCTTGTCCATAACCTGCCTGTATGTTGTGTCTAAGTTCAGAAAGCTCTGGCTTACCGGTGCAAGCCCCCATTCCATGGTATAAGAAGCTGCTTCCAGCTGCAAAAGGTGCAGGCTGCGATCCTGCTCCATTTTAGCGTCTGTAATCTTTCCGGCATATAAAAGCCCATCAGCCTCCGCCTTATATACCTCTATATCATCCCCATCCCCAATACCATGAATGAGAGCTTCTATCTTTTCTTCTTCCACCAGAAGTAACAGCCTTAATGTGACATGGTCATTAAATGACGCATTCATTTCAAATGCTTCTACTCCAACCGCACCTTCAAAGGGAAGTCGAATGAAAAGACCCTGATAAGCAAGCTCCATACCTTTTTCCTCCTATTCCGGCTGTCCCGAAAGCAAGATCGTTACACATCCTCCGTAACTGCACATGATACTGCATCTGCGCAACAGCAACGGTTCCCCATTAATAAATACCTTTTCATGCCCTTCCAGCCATTCTCCGTCCGCGGGGAACTGGGCCTTGCACTCACCAACAAAATCTGAACTCATTTCTTCCAGCTTTTCTTCTTCGGTCTTTTCTTTCTTTTTCATCCCTAATAGTTTTTTTGCAAGACCGATCCCTGCTTTTATGATTGTTACACGCTCATTCCATTTCTTTGTGAAATAGCCCACCACATCGTCCCGCCAGTCTTTTTTGGATTCTATGATGGCGTTGGTTTTTTCAATCTCCGCCTGAACATCAGGGTTCTCCCTGCTGTGGCATCCACCGAAGTTAATGATATTTGTATTCAGAATCATATCTTTTACCGTCATCTGCGGTATCTGGTGCGTCAGTACCCCATGGGTAGCATCCAGTGCCAGATAGCTTTCACGCATACCAAAAGGGCACTCGATCCGGGCACAATGTACCACATAAGCGGTGTCATTTACACGGCTGTCACGAAGTTCCTGTTTTTTGGCCTCCACCGCTTCCGCTGCCGCCTGCGCCCCCGCTGCCGCAGCTTCATAGTTCTCATTTGCCGCTGTCTCAGCCACTTGTGCATCGCTTAATTCCTGTAACGTTGCCTCCCACTCTTCCACACTGATTTCACCGTTCATATACTTTTTCTCTGCCAGACATACCGCTTCATCGGCGGCAGCAACTCTTTCCCCAGCCGCCGTAACAGCATCCCGCGCTGTGAAGAAATTCTCATAGGCAGTATTCTGTGCATCCTCCAGTTCTCCCAGACTTGGCTGTATCTCACTCATTTACTGCACCTCCACTTCTTCAAAGTGTATTCCCATCGGCCTGCGCCGCAGCAGGCTCTCTGCCAGAGGCAGACTGACAATCGGATCCTTTCTCTGGTTCCCTTTCAGCAGGAACAGGTTATGCTGTCCAATTTTCCCGCTGTCTAAAACCAGACGCTTTACCGTCCCGTTGGGATAATATTCCGTCTGACTTCCCACCGCATCCAGCTGATCCATTAACGTATGTACATACCGGTACTGCCGGGAACTCTCCTTGTGGATTAGAACTACCTCCTGGAAGAACAATCCCGGTTCATACGCATCCAGAATATCCCGGAATCGTCTGGAGAACATGGTTACCGGATGCTGTAGAAAATCCCATCTGGCCTCGTTGCCATCCCCTGCCAGATACAATGCCACAACACTGTCCAACTGGCTGCTGTCCTCTTTAGAAAACACATGACGGCTCCCATTGATATCAAAATCACGATACTGAATAGATCCCGGCAGATTTTTGTCCTGCGTAATAAAGAAATACCTCATGATTCTTCCTCCCTGTCCAGACGGATTACCTGAAGCTGCTCTGCACTGATATCCAGAAACGGAACACTTTCTGCGGGGAACACAGCGGCAGTAAGTTCAGCTCCGGCAAAAGATGTCTGTTCCAACGTGCACTCCCGAAAATCTGCCCCCCACAGATTACACCCTGCAAAGCTGCATCCTGTCAGTCTGGTTCCGGGGAAACGGCTTCCTTCCAGATTGCAGTTCTGAAATACAATGTTTTGTACGGTGCTTTCCTCAAACGTAATAAAGCGCATATCCATGTCCCGGATCGTTCTGTCTGCATAGGTGCCTTTATACCAATAACTGAACACCATCTTTTCCGGCTCTCTGGCTGCCTTTGACAGTTCGGTCTTCCAGACGCCGGGATCCTTTTCCACCCGGTCCGTCTGAACCAGTATTTCGGTCTGATCACGATATTCCCCCCACCTCAGGACCCAATAGGGAGAACGGGTAACAGGCTCAAAGATTCCCTTTTTCTCCCAGTCCCGCAGACGATAGCGAAGCACCTGACAGATCATATTGTCCATAATGGTCAGTTCATCAAAAAGCAGATTCTGAATGTCATATTCATTGACAGAGACACCATATCCCTGATTGGCACAAACTAACTCCTTCCAAAGTTCATCCAAAGGTGTAAGCAATTCCTTTACATCCACATACACCTCAACCGGTTCCTTATCCATATACCAGCTCATATCGAGACCGTGAAGCTGAACCCGATAGTTTCTGTTGATCGTATCTGACTTCAACAGAGAAAAATACAAAAAACATACATACTCCTTTCCCTGTTTTTCCATCTGCTCTCCCAGAAGCTTCATGGCTTTTTCTACCACAGCCTCCCAATCCTCGGCATGTTCCAGAACAGAATCCCCCATATGGCTGCGGAATGCTGCTATTTTTCCCGATACCGCTTCTCTGTAATTCTGCAAAGCCGTTTCTCTGTCCATCTGTCTCTCCTTCAAAACATGTTAATCCACGATTACTTCTGTTCCCTGCATAATAACGTTGCCTTTGCTGGATACAATCTGTCCGCCGCACAGACTATGCATAATAAATTGTTCCGATACATGAAGCGTCACCTGCTCCTCCGCATGAATCGCAATCTCTTCCTGTGCCATTGCCTTCACCATAGACTGAGATTGTATTTTGACCTTTCCATCCGTCTGAATTGTCACTGCGGATGCTGTTTTTCCACAGGAAAGCTTTATATACCCCGAGGCCAGTGCAAGCTCCTGCCCGGATTTGGTGCGCAGATACCGGTTGTCCGGATTGCTCATCCGATCTTCTCCACTCTGCGGCGCATCGTAATTACTTACAGCACTCAGTGCAATTGCCTCAGATTCTGCCTTGGAAGGAAAATAGATCCGCACATCATCTCCCACCTCCGGCATGCAATACCATCCGCTGCCATCGGAGGATGCAGACAGGGTGGAATAGGGGAACCAGTACAATGCACGCTTCCTGCTGTTTCCATCAATTGCCATTGCCACCTGCACTTTTGTACCTGATACATTCACCACATTGCCATTCAGCGCTACTCCAATCAAATGCATGGGATAGACCACAGGCCTTGTAAGCCCCTTTGCACTTTGTAATTTATAAGTTCCCTGCATCTCCTGATCCTCAAAGGAGTATCTGTATGCATAAACCACAAATGGATTTCCCTGGATCCGGACCGGATCAAAGATTCCCATAAGATGTTCTGAAACGGCCGTATAGCGGGTAAAATCCGATGCATGCACCTCTCTGCCGTTTGCCTTCAGCTCATAATATCCGTCCATATCCTTTTCCATATCCAGAATATGACAGGGAACTGCTGACTCCGTAAGCTCCGGAACTCCCGCATATAATTTTAAGCCGGGCTGTCGGCAGTCCGGAGTGATCATAATACCTTCCCTGGAAAGCACTCTCTGCAGGAATTCCCAATCCGTCTCCTCATACTGAACGATCAGACTTCCAACCGCCTTGCCCGCAGCAGCATAGATCAGATCTGCATCCTTATAATTGGTCAGTACCTCCTGCGCTAACTCCTGAAAAGTCATCTTAGCGTTCTGGAAAGAACGGGAATGTTTTTCCCGATCCATAAGCCAGCTGCGGCTCTTTCCTTCTATTCGTACAGTCTTCACCTGACCGCTTTCCGTTATCTGAATATCCGTCAGGATGCCGGAGAACAGGATCTTCCTGCCTTCTCCTTCACGCAGAAGTACTTCAAGATCCTGATAATCTGAGATTTCAAATACAAACTCTTCTTCTGTCACACGGGCAAAGATCACCAGCGTACTATGCTCTCCTGCCCGGGATTCTATTTCACACTCCAACACCTCTGCCAGATCCAGCCCGTTTACTTCTATATCATGCAAACTGTACATAATATCCCTCCGCTAATTGTTGATAATCATAGCAGCATCGATTTTCACTGTTTCGTCTGTTACGGTAATATTTCCCCCCGCATCATTGATAAACTGTATCCGGGATCCCGCTGTCACACTCATCATTCCATCCGTGCTGAAACACACTGCCTCCGCCGCGCTGATTTCAATGTCATCATCGGTAACAATTTCGGCGTTTCCATCATTTGTCAGGGTGACAGTTCCTTTATTTCCGCCAACGGCCATCTGTATTCCGCCTTCTATAAATCGGACAGCCTTTCCATCCGGCATGGTAATATCCTTCAGATCAGGCCTGCTCATCGGACTGTCAGATGCAGGCGACGAATCTCCCTGAATATTTGCAATGGCATAGCTCTCCTTCTCATCTGCGGTGGGGAAGAAAATCCTTACCGGATCCCCCGGTCTGGGCATGCAATACCATCCACTTCCATCCGGAGATGCTGCCACTGTAGAAAAGGGGAAAAAATACTTTTTCCTGTAATTTGCCAAAGCATCCGTCTCTAATTGTGCCTGAAGCCGGTTCCTGCTGACGGCCGTAACCACCCCGTTTATGGATACTCCACCGAGGAACGGATTGTAATATTTCAGTTTCCTCAGTCCCTCTGCAAAATACAGATAATATCTGCTGACAAAAAGTCCCTGCCGGAAAAATCTTTCGATTTTTCCGATATACAGTTCTTTCCCTTTGAAAAGCACTTTTTCTCCCAATGGAAGAATGTCATATGTCTCTATCTGATAGCAGATCTGCCCTTTCAGTCCTTTTTTTGTCTCTCTGGGCGCAGCATTACGATGCAGAACATAGGGAAGCAGATCCCAGTCTGCATCCTCCTCTGTATCCATCAATCCTACTCTCAGATAAATTCCCGGTTCATTGCCTGCAATATACGCACTGGCACCATACGCGGAAAGAACACGGTTCAGAAATTCCCAATCCGTTTCCTGATACTGCACCATGATCTGCCCTAATGCCTTATCTTCTATAGAGAACAGAATCTGACTTTGCGAATAAGGCTCCAATATCTTTTGAATTAACTGGTGGGAGGTCATGGCTACGTCCTGAAAAGACCGGTTCCTTACTGTAAGATCCATCTGATAGCTTTCCGTCAGTGCCTCCAGATGCAGCACACACCTTCCTCCCTGAGCCTTTACTTCCATACAGGTCACCGTGCCGTAAAACAACGGTTTTATGGTCTCTCCGAGCATTACAAATAATCCGATATGACCATCTTCCTCGTACAGAAGATAATCCTTCAGTTCCTCCTGCGTCTCTGCATCTGCGGAAAGGAATCCGTGCTTCCCGGGATTTTCACTGATGCAGCATGTCAAAACCGACAGACGCGTACTTCCCAGTATCAGAAAAAGACTCCCATAGGTAATCGCATCCATACGCTGCTCCCTCCCTTCTAACGGTTCATTTCCTCAATCACATGCACCATTGCCTCCAGCAACAGTCCCATGCCTTTTTGCTCTTCCTCCGGGCAATTCAGATTTCCCGCATATATCCTGCCGCCTTTTTTCAACCGAAAGACGATGTTAAAAAGACGTCCTCTGGATGTAGGCGCCGTATAGCAGAAATATTCCATATTTCCTACCACCGCCTTTTTCCCGGGCTTAATGTATATGTGCATATCCTTCATGGCTTCTTTGGTCTGCTCGATCCATTTGTTCAGAGGCATCTTCACTTTTGTGCAAGGTGCATCAGATACATTAAAAACAACCTTGCGTGCATTGCTTGCCAAAAGAATCATTCCGGCTTCATTTTGCTCCACATCATAGAAATTTTTAATAAAAGGAACCGTCAGCCGTCCTTCCAACAGGTCCTTCGGTTCAAACTCCAGCAACAATGTATAGAGATACTGTCGTCCGCTTCGTATCCCCTCTATCATCTCCTCCAGCGTATAAGTAATCCGCTCTCTGGGATCATACTGTTTTCGCAGGCGTTCTCTTTCCTCCTGTTCTTCCCGTTCCCGCTGCTCTCTGATAAACCGTGCTATGGACAAATCCATTTCGTTTTCCATGCCTGCCGCCTCCTTTTCCCTCACACCGTTAAAGCATGAGCAATGTTCCCTCTTTCTTTCGGGTCTGACCGGGAATCTCTTCCCTTCCGCCCGCTTCACGCAGAATTCTCTTCAATGCGCCATACATCTGCATATTTGTGTATTCCTTACTCTGCCTCAGCCTTGCATGAAGATAGGCACGGACCGCCTCATAAGGCATGGCTTCCTTCCTTTGCAGACATTGGAGACAGAATGCACAATCCCACGGATCTGTCACAGCATACTTTAATAATTCTCTTGCAAAGCTCTTTAAAATCTGCGGCCAGATGCCGGGATGATCCGGTGCGGCATAAGGCGCGTAAATACGATTCACCGTATCAAATTCGGTCTCGTAATCATAAAAGTCCACATAGTCTGAGCGAAGTCTTGCTCCCGCCTGAAGTTTAAACCGTGCAAGCTCCAGTTCCTGTTCTGCATCCGGCTCCTGTTCATCCACAATGATTTGTGACAAATACTCTTCACCGCCGCTGCCGATGGTCTTATCCCAGAAATGTACCTTTACATATGCCATTTTTCCTTCTGCTTTACACGTAACAGGATATGGTCTCTCCAGAAAATAGGGCACACCTTTGTAACACAATATTCCCGGCAGAAGAATCAGCCCTGTCTCCGTTCCCGTAATGTCACATCCATACAGAATTCCATCACTGTAATTCTGATACTGAAATCCAAACAGGCTTCTGGGAAAATCCCTGAGATTTTCCAACATCTCTTTTTTTAAAAGTCTTTTGGGTTCAAACACAGGATAAATATTCTGAAACATTTTCTCTCCCTTCAGCAGATCGCGATCTCCCCGATCCGCATCGTCTCTTCTACTCCGATTATCCCGAAATGATATTCATAAAAGATTTCCACCCGATACCGGATGTCCAGAAACGTATCGATCAGGAATCGGATCCTCTGCTCCAGGTTCCGCTCTCTCTTCCATCCGGTATAGATCAGAATCTCATCCGGATAGGCGTTGTTGTGGTAGACGATGCTGTCCGCCACCAGGCCATGAACCATATCCAGAAAAACCGGCAGGACACTGCCTGTCCGGAAGCTGTTCAGCCATCCGCCCAGCAATATCTCCTGCTCTTTGCTGCTCATTGACCGGAATACGTTTCCTGCTATTTCTCCGAAGTTTCCGTCCTGAATCTCCTTTGCAAGAAGTCTCTTGTGGTAATCTTCCCTTGTCATGCCCATCCTGATATCATTCTGTGCCAGCATATGCAGGCATAAATTTGTCAGACTTTCCCGCAGTGAGGGGAACTCTGCCTCATCCGGTGGAAACATTTCACAGAATATGTCATAAAAGCGATAATAGGTATTCACCTCTATGTTGATGTCTTCCGGCTGCTCCTCTTCTCCCAGCCAGGTCTGGTTGAGACAGGGCAGGGACAGTTCCATATACCCACTGCCCTGTGGCGCATGGACAAACCGAAGTCTCTCTTCCGGAATCTGCTCCTTTTTCGCTTCCAATAGTACTTCCCAGAGGTACCTCATACCAATATTCCCCCACAGTCATATTCCGGATAGATCCGCTGTACCTCAGATACCAGAAAACTCAGAATATCTCTCTGCAGCCACCTCTCCTGTTTTCCCGGTTGGAAATAGAGAACCAGTTTCTTCTGCGTTGATCTGAGCCGGATCTCATCCGGAATAAAGCAGTTCACCGCGTATGTCTCCCTATTGCCCGGAAAGTCGTCCTCTACCTGACAGTCCTGATAACGTACATAATCCTCCAGCCCGAATCCCTTTATGAAATGCGCCAGCTCTGTTTTGGTCCTGATCTGCTGGTTCCACTTTCTCTGGTATTTCTCTGCAAAGCTTTCTTCCCGGCCGTTTCCCATGATGGGAAAGGTATAGCGGTCTATCTTCTGCTCCTGGGAAGAACGGATCTGATAGATCCCCCATTTTTTTGCTTCACCGGTTTTGCATACGATTCTTAATCTTTCCCCTTCCTGACTGACACTCTGCACATTCCTGTCATCCTCCACCAGATATGCATGATTTATTCCATGCTTCTTCAGGGAAACGCTGTGTTCATAATTCTGATGGTCTCCGCAGGGTATGGGGAAACCGATGCTGTCCAGCTCAAGTCTCTGAATATTCCATACCGGAATGACATCTTCTTGAATCATACTGCTGTATTCTCCAAACTGGATGGTTACCCGCCTGATTTTCTCTTTGCCGGTAATTCCTTCCGGGAGCCCGGTCACGATCATGTCCGCCATCTTATACAGATAGGGTGCATTGACGGTCTGCCAGGGTATGCCGTTTCTGGTAAACAACAGATACAGGTATTCTATTTTTTTCAGATACTCCCGATTTTCCCGCAGACGGATCTCCACCTTCCATTCCTTCTCCGGTTCTTCGGTCTCGATGACGCCTTCAAACACAGGCTGCAATGCCAGCAGTTTCTGCTGTTCCAGAAAATCGCAGCGTAACATGACTTTCATCAGCCGGAACGCTCCCTCTTCTTCCACCGCCCGCAGAATTTCCTTCATATCATACAGTTTTTCTGCCAGATCACTTTCATCCATTGGTGACAGCAGATGGTGGGAGGCATCGAAAAATTCCCTCTCCACAATGCCTGTCTTTACATAATAGCGGTTTTTGTCATAGTCCAATTCTTCTTTGATGCGGCGCTCCAATCCCTCGTACATCTCCCGATTCGTGTCATACAGGGATAAAAAGACTCCTTCCATCAGATTCTTGAAGATCACCCTTTCTTCCAGACTGCTTATGGATTGTATCTCCTTCTGGATTATCTCTTTCATTACGTCCATGCCGTCTTCCTGACCTGACCACCCCATAATGCACACCTACTTCCTTCCGTCAAAGAAATTCAGTTCCCAGGTATCGTCTTCAAAATCGAAGAAGGTTTCTGCACCTTTATATAGTTCCTCTTGATCTCTCAGGATGGGCAGCACCACAAATCCCCAACGTTCCTTGGAAACCCATACAAAGAACTTCATCTCTCCCTCTAAAATGATATCTGTTTCTTCCTGAATCACCGTACCCGCATAATCCTCGTCGATCTCCTTCTGGGTAGTCTTCTCAAATTTAGAAGTGTCATAGGCAAAATGGTATGTCCTGAGCCATTCCCCCTGTTCATCATTAAGATACAGATCCAATTGATTTCCGATGTGGAAACGGGAAATGTATCCGATCACATTCTGCGTATCCTGACTCTTAATCAGGGTTTTCTCTTCCTTTTCATGGGTATACGCCATAATCTCATAGGGCAGGCTGCCTACTCTATAGTTCTCGTTTACCTTCATGTATCCCAGCTTGCAGTTCATAAAGTAAGCAAGTGCTCCCTCCAGACAGCACATTTTCAGTTCCGTCCCTGCATCGTCCCGCCGGACACCCTGTATCCGCTTTCCCGGAACATACTGTTTGAGCGCTTCCAGAAACAGTCTCGATTTGCAGGACTGCCCCGTCAGCTTGATCATCTCATATTCCGCAAGCTGTCCTTTTTCAAATTTCTGATCGAGAAAACGCTCCATCAGTCCATATATTTCCGGTCTCAATAGTTCCTCTATTTCATGTAAATACAGACAGATTTCCAAAGGTCCGGAAATCGTTTCCAGCTGCTCTGCAGCGGATCCGCCATCTCCTTTTCCACAGAAGGAAAGCTTCCATTTATCTAAGAAGAGATCCTCTCCTTTATTTGTGGATATTTTCAGCCTGTAACAGAATCCGGCTTGAAAAAACAGCTTTTTCACCTGCTCTGCCAGTTCAAAAAGGTAGTAGTAATTATTCTTGACATAGAAATACTGCTCCCTGCTCCTGCCCTCATACTCCTTAAACCGGGTAGGCAGCCACTTTTCTGCCTGAAGGTATCGTCTCTCCAGTTCCTCGTAAGCGGATTTGCCTTCCTCTGCGCCCCCTATGAATAAGGCTTCTTTCGTCTGAAATCCCAGTTCTTCCGTCAGACGCAGCTTTAAAAGCTGAAGAATACGGTAGGTCAGGTTATTTCCGCCCAGATTTGTGTCGCCGTTTTCATAGCGTGTTTCCAGATCAATGATATAGGACACCCTGTTATTCTCAATCCGGAACCGCCCGGAAGTTAAATCTGTGGTTCCGCCGCCACAGTCAATCACAAGGGCGTGATACCATCTGCGTTCCTCATATGCCTTTGCCCGGATCATGCTGTGAATGCTGTGAAACAATACGGCCATTCCCTCGTCCAGCTCGCAGTTCACGGTATATTCCGGAAGCAGTTCCTTGAACACCCGCCGGAACTTCTCTTTCTGCCGGATCGGTGCCAATAGCTGAATATTGGTAAAGCTGCACTTAAACTGCTGACGCGCCATTTCCAGAAGATGATCCAGATAGGCACGGAGCATCTCTTTTCTCGGAAACTGATATTTATATCCACTCTTTAATATGACGCTCTCCACCCGGTCTGCATCGCTGATCCACCGCTTGATATCATAAAATACAGCTGCATCCTCATCCCGGTAGTTCTGCCTGTTCATCTCCTGTGCATCATAGCCAAACAAAAATTCCGTTTCTCCGCCCGCTTTTTCCTGCACACCGATCACACTGGGAATAATCGTTTTTCCCTTTGCCGTCGCGATCCGCATACTTCCGTCCGGCAGACAGATTCCCATGGTGGTGTTGGAACTTCCAAAGTCGATCACCAGCGGCAGATCGGCCTGGGGAATCCGTCTTTCCTGAACATCCAGAAGCGGAATGCGAACAGCCTCCGTATGTCCGGGCGTGAAGACATGATTTCCGTAATAACAGTCATACAGAAATTCCGAGATTGCTTCATTCGGGAAATACAGAATGGAATACTGATGCTTCTCCAACGGACATACCGGCATCCCTTTTCCCTTAAACAGATACGCCACATCCTCTATTTCCTCTATGTAGAAACAGGTATATATTTTAAATGCCTCATCCACCAGCAGGAGATTTCCGGCGAAAAGCTTTTCCTCAGATTTGATCCGGTAGCCGTCCAGTTCATTCATTTCCGTATCATGGAAAATCGTAATGGTACCGGGTATATCCACTTCCGGAGTCTCCAGAAAACGGATGACCTGATGCTTCAAAAACTCCTGTATGCGTTCCATTCCGCCTTCACAGAATTCTCTGATATGCCGGTATTCCTTCTGTCCCCTGAACCGCATAATCAAACGGATCAGCCCATCCTTGTCGTCATTTTTGGCAGAAGAAACCACCAGACGCTCTTTTCTGCATATTTCACGCAGGTGAAATGTCGTCATCTTTTCCAGTTCACTCTGTCTGTAGGTATGTTTCTCCGTCACTCCCTGACTGGGATTCAGGGTATAAGTATACCGGCTCATGCTTTCTCCCATCTGTTTCCCCTTCCACACATCCTTATTCTGATTTCTGCTTCTCCGCCTCTGCCGCCTGCGCTTCCTTTGCTGCAATTCCGGCCTGGGCAGCTTCCATCTTTTTATCAATTCCGTCGGCCAGCTCCGTCAGACCCAGCTGCTTATAGGAGGCCTGGGCCACACGATAAAAGGTAATGGCACTTTCATAACTGCCTTGGGCCAACAGTTCATTTCCCTGATTTTCCATATTTATGGCGTTCTGCTGGTCATTTGTCTTCTGATCCTGATCCAGTGCCCGGCTGACCGCCTCTGCTTCGATCTGTTCCTGCAGGCGTTTCTCCGCCTCTAACTGTTCCTTTTCCAGCGTTTCTTCCGCTGCCATCTGTAACTCCAGTGCTTCCTTCTTTCCATCCATGAAGTAAAGCGCTGCAGCCTTTTCCTTTGCTTCCTGATAGAGTGCAATGGCGCCTGTCAGATTGTCATACTCCTCTTTTCTCTCTCCCTGAGCAATCAGATCAAACACTTCTATGTACCCTTCCGTCCGGTTAAGCTGTCCCTCAATATAGGAAAGTCCCACATTTCCGTTTTCCACCGCCATCTGTCTGGCTGCCAGATACAGTTCCTGTGCTTTCTGATATTCCGCTGCGCTCAATGCTTCATCCGCTAAGATCACCTGCTCTGCCAGTTTCGTATAGGAATCGGCCTCCCGATATTCCTGCTCCTTATGCAGGCTGTCGGCCAGCTTTTTCGCTGCCTCGTATTCTTCCGCCACTTTCTGGAAGTTACTGCAGGCAAGGTACTCCTCACCGCTTTCCATATACTGCAACAGGGACTGCGTTTTGTTCTGAATACTGCGGTACCGCAGAAACAGGGTCACGCCGACGGTAATCACCACCAACAGAACAGGCAGGACGATCATCAGAACCTTTTTGACGGAAACCGGTTTTTTCGGAGACTGATACACCTTGTTTACAGCGGTCACAGCCATGGAGTAATTGTCGATACTTCTACTGTTCTGCTCCATCAGGATACAGTCTTCCACCTGATCCAGAATATCCTTTGTCTCTTTGGCGTCATTGACGATCCGCAGGAGTTCCTGCTCTCCACACTGTTCCCATACGCCTCTGGTAAGCTGTATCAGGAGATCTCCTGCTTCCAGCTTCTTTTTCCGGGAAATCTGTATCTCCGGCTTTCCTCTTTCCCCCAGAAAGGAATAAAGATTGTTGCGCTCTTCATGCCTTGCGGCCTCATCCAGCAGGATCCGTTCCTGTTCCAGCAGATTCTGCGTCAGCGACTGGTCCTTCGTCTGTTCCAGAATCCGGGCGTTCCGGATCAGGTACAGACGGCTGTTGCCCACATGACAATAGCGAAGCGTCCGGTAGTCGGTCACTGCCACCACCACAGCAACCTTTAAATGCATTCCCGCTCTTTGCTTCAGGAGCTCTGTATGTGCTCTGAGCAGATATCGCCGGAGAGTGCCCTTTCCCATCGTGGGTGCTTCCGTAAAGTCACGGATAATACTGTCTACTACCAATCTTGCACTGTTAACGGCCGGTTCGTCATCCAGACTGTCCGCCAATACATAGCAGGCAAAATCATCCATCTCCACATAACCGAAATAGTCTCGGTTAGAGAGCTTCTGTCCCTCTTCTGATATATGAAGCGTCTGAAAATCAGAATTGATTCGTCTCATTTAAGCCTCCAACCTTTGTATCAGTATGACACTTCCATTGTCCCTCTGGGGATTTCCCTTCTGCTCTGCTGCACGGATCAGGCAGTCTGCGGATTTCTGGGAATCATCCGTGTCGATCAGGATATCCTCTATTTCTCTCCAGGAAAGTTCCTCAAAGATCCCTTTGCTCATCAATAACACTTTATCTTCCGGCTTTAGCAGCACAGGCTTTTCACATACCTCTATCTCATGGAAGCCATCCTGTCCCAGATAACTCCAGACCTTTTTCTCCTCCATGCTCCAAAGCGTATCCTGTCTGGATATTTTACCGTCTTCATAGGCCTGCGCCGCCAGAACATCCAGCGTCTGCCCCTTGCTCAGCGGAATCATCTCCCCGCCCCGCAGGACTGCGACACGGATATCTCCTGCCACCGCATAATACAGGTGGCTGCGATTTATAAACACTGCGCCGGTGCTGGCACCGCCTCTGCGCTCTCCTATCGTTCTCTGGATACGCTGGTTTGCCTCCAGAAACGATGTCCTGAAAAAATATACCGGATCGTTTAGCTCGCAATATGGCTCATAACGGTCCAGAATCGCATCCGCTGCCACCTGTGCACAGACTTTACCCGTATTGGCACTGCCGATTCCATCCGCTATGACCGCCATCAGCCCGGCACTGCTGTCCCATATCTGGGCAACGTCCGCCTGTACCTGCCGGCTGCCGGTAGTCTGCGCAATACCGATCCCCGGCCGCTTATCAGTTCCGCAGGATCCATCTCCCCATTTCAAAATGCAGCGGCAGAAGATCAAAATGATGTATACAAGCCCCAGACCTGACAACGCCTGCATACCCATCGTCATTTCAGATCCCCCCACGAGAAATTATTTCCGCACAGAGGAACAAACAGAAAACGGCTCTGCCCCAGATTGATGATATCGTAGGGATTCAGTTCCAGCGGTACATATACAGGCTTATCGTTCAGGTACGCAATACCGGAAGAATCTCCCGGAAGTATCATGGTATTTAGGTTCTTAGGATCATATACAATGATAGCGTGATTTCTGCGGTTGATCTCATTATCCCCCAGAATCTGGATATCCATTTCATCCCCCCGGCCCACAAAATTCTTACCTTCATGAATCTTGTAATCCATACCTACCTTTGCACCCTCAATGCAGATGATCCAGCCGCACACAGGACGCACCGTCTCCTCCAGTATTTCCACGGGAGGCTCAAATCCCAGCGGTTTTTCCGCAAATGCCTCGTCCTGCGTTTTCATATTGCAGTACGGGCAGATCTTCCCATAACGTCTGGGGTTATAAATGTGTCCATTCGGACATTTCGCCAAACCCATTTTCTCCCATCTCCTATCCTTTTTATCTCTACTTCACATTACGTCAGAAGCAGCTTCGTATTCGCAATGTAAAGAACATCTCCTGCCACAACCTTACAGGGGCGGTGGATCACCCTGTAGCATTCCCCGTCTTCCACCTTTCCTACTTTTACACCGTTCTGAGACCCAAGATCCTCCACATACCATTGATCCAGACAGAAATTCAGCACAGCATGCTGAAAGTCAATAAAGCTGCTGTACTCACAGTCTGACAGATCAATATCCAGCTCCTGATCCCGCCCGGCTTTTCCGATGATCAGGGAAATCTTTCCCTGCAAGTCCCATGATTTAATGGGCTTTCCTTCCTCATCCAGCAGAATCAGCCTTTGTATCCCCTGTATTCTTTCCGCTTCCGGCATGATCTCTTCCGTATTCTTGCTGCCGCTGAGCCGGAAAAGATCATATATCGCCGCTGCCATTCCGATAACGATGACAAAATAAACCGCAGGTGCAAAGCGCCATGTCCCTATTTCCTTAAAGACAAGGAAAACAGCACCTGCTCCGCATAAAATAATCAGAACATCCAGCGTCTGTTTAACTCTTTTTCCTTTTGCTTCCCGCCGCATTTCTTTTTTCTGCCTCCTGCATGCTTCCTCTTCCGAAAAAGGCTGCAAACATTTCCTCGGGTTTGATAGGCCCCTCCGGCTTTGAGGTTCTATGGTCCTGATAAGTTTCCATCCCCCTGCCGGGTTGAAATCCGAAAAACCGTTCGAACTGTCCCATATCCGGACTCTTCTCTCCAAAAGAGGTTCTGCCGTTTTTCACTTTCTCCCCTGCGTTCACAGTGTTTCGGGGGCTTTTCAGACACTCTGCATCATATTTCTTACGGCGTTCTTCATTTTCCAGACATGCATAGGCTTCCTGAATTTCATACATGCGCTCTTGCTTTGCCTTATCATCCTTTACCACATCCGGATGATATTTCTTAGCCAGACTGCGATATGCCTTCTTTATTTGTTCCGTTGATGCCTGTCTGTCTACGCCCAATATTTTATAGTAATCTTTCATGTACTGCCGCCTGTCAGTAGATTTATCAATGGGGACCACCCGCAAGCAGGCAGCCCCCTTTTATGTCTTTCCGCCAAAGCTGCATGCGGAATTTTCCTGTTTAATTAATGCTGTACCCACCTTCTACGGATACCTGCGCCATCTTATCCTTCTTCTGCTTCATGATCAGCTTAAAAGTGCCGATGCCTTCCACATCGCCGTAATCTTCCTTGTAATCCACAACAAAAGCGTTGGGATAGGAATACTTGCGAACCACCTGTGAAGCAGCAATCACTTCCACAGTGACCTTACGGTAGCAGTCAGAGTTCTCTGCAGGAACCAGTGCCCATAAGCCCAGCTGTCTGGTTGCGTCAAACGGATCTCCGTCCACGGCGGTCAGAATCTTTCCCGTAACAGTGATCGTGCTGCCCAGATCTGTGGATCTGGCGTTGCTGTCCTGCGGAATGTCAGTGCTGACCTTTACTCCGGTAATGCTTGTGGTTCCCAGTTCAATCGTGGTGTTTCCCTCCACCTTTAATGTAAATCCCATAATTGGTCTCCTTTCATCTGCTATGCGCTATCTATGTATTATTTTACCGGCCTGCCGATTACTCCTCACCGAAGCCGCCCTCAAATTTAAGATTGCTCATCTTATCCTTCTTCTGCTTGATCAGAAGGCGGAAAGTGCCTGCTCCGTTCTCATCCGTAAAATCCTCTTCGTATCCCACCACGAACGCGTTGGGAATGGTGATCTGACGCACAATCTGAGATGCACTCACCACATTGATCTGCACCTTACGGTAACAGTCGGATTTCTCAGCAGGAACCAGAGACCACTTTGCAAGCTTGCTGGTGTCATCCGCTGTTTCTCCGTCTACGGCTGCCAGAATCTTCCCCGTGATCAATACCGTTGACCCCAGATCCGTAGATCTTGCATTGGAATCATGAGGGATATCCGCTCCAAACTCAATGCCGGTGATGCTGGTCTCTTGTAACTTGATAGACTCGCTTCCTTCGATACTCAATCGTACTCCCATTTTTGTTTCCTCCTATTTTTTATCTGTACGGCATGTACAAGATTATTCATTTCCAGCTTTTCTCGTAAGCTGTACTTTCAGATTTTTAGTGGTATTCGCAAAGGTCACTAATACATCGCAGACACCGTTTTTCTCGTCAATACTGAAATCCAGTTCATCCCCGTCCTGAAGAATAGAATTAACATACTGACGGTCTGCATCCCATCTGCTCTTCTGGCTGTTGGGATTATTGCTGAAAAATGTCAGAATCTTATCCTGCTTAAAATCGCCACTGTAGAATCGCAGCATACGTTCAATATATGTAACGACCAGCGTCTTATAGATGGGTTCAAACTCATTGCCGTTACTTAACAGGTTGCGTGCCTTGTAAACCGTTATGTTCTTGACATTCCGACCCTTGTATTGCGCATTGTCAGAAGAGAATACAAAGCCGAAGCCGGTGCGGTTGATGGCATTCTTGATGGTATTGGTAAAGCCGGAGATCTCTTTGGTCATGCTGGTGGTCGCCAGAAGCGCATTGTCATTGGCTTCCACATCAAACCGCACACCGGGATATTCCATGCTTGTATTTCTGAAACGCTGCTTCAGATACTCCGGGCACTGCCATGCTGCCACAATGCCTGCCGCTTCATAGGCCGCACCCACATAGACTCCTTCCAGCCACATCTTCATCACATCATCCTTCTCCGCAGAGAGAGAAACATTTCCATCCTCATCCATGACCATCCGCTTATCGAGAACCAATCCGGACTTGTCCTTGGGAATGATGGTTGCGTTGGGAATGCACGGCACGGCAAACTCACTGTATGCCTTCTTCATTAGAGGCGCACACTTTTCCTTATAGATGTTGACACCTTCTGTAGCAATATAACTGAAGGTGGACTCTTCGCCGGAACAAAAGCTGAAGAAGGTTGTAATGCGGTAGGGCTGCAACGCGTTCATCAACGTTGCCACGTTCTCCATGGTATTATTACCGCTCTTCTCCTCCCGCTTGTTGCCTGCAAAACGAACTCTCTGAAGTCTGCCTCCTTCTGTCTGATTCAACTCCACATCAGGTACGATTCCAAACCAGATTGTATTGTCAAACTCATTCTTGTCGTTAGTGGTATTCAGGTATGTGATCAGGCGGGGCAGATTGCTGGCCTTTACCATCATCTCAAGGGGCAGGTTCGTAATCAGAAGCTTCGGCTGCATCCCCCTTTCCTTGACCTGATACTGGTCAAAAAAGGTCTTCACTCCCAATATTTTTTCCATCAGGGGCTTGACAACTTTTATAAAATCGTCCTTACTTTTTTTGTAAAACTCCAGATAGCTGTTATAATTGCGTACTTCCAACTCCCTGTCGATGCTGCTCTCCATTGTGGAGTTTAACGGGCAGAATGTCCGCACCACCAGATCCCTCACATAGTCGGACGGATTATCATTTAATGCATCATAATCCTCCCGGAAGGTCTCCATAAGACTTGTGTTAACCTGATCATCCACCACCGCAAGCTGGGTACTCTCCTCCTGCTTCATCTCCAGAATCTTTAGTTCTCCATCATCTCCCATACTCAGAAGTCCGGCCTTGAATTCAGACTGTCCCTGCCCTGCTTCACTGTCTCCAAGCAGCAACCGGGTCTTAATGTCTTCTATCGCCAACGGCAGCATGGCCAGAACATTGTTATAGTTCTGACTTGCCTGTTCAAACTGATAGTTCAGTTTATCGCCCAGATCCAGACGTTTGGGATCTTCCTCATCCAGTTCTACATATTTACTGTAGGTATACTGGATTTCCCTGCGGACCTGCCGGATGTCATCCATGATTTTCTTAGGGGAGATCATCTCCAGAATATTGCTGAACTGGAAATCTGCATTGGCCACGCCCTGCGCATCTCTTGCGCTCATCAGTGTCGTCAACATATTTAAAAGATCATTGGATTCATTCAGCGGTATTTCCGTGATACAGTTCTGGGGAATATTTTCCGGCTTTGTCAGACTGTACTGAATGGTTCCTGTGGCTGCGTCGCACCAGGAATATACCACCGGAGTAAACTTTTCCAGAAATTCCTCAAAGCTTGAGACCAACAGCTCTTCGTTGATCTCTTTGATCTTGTCGTCATCCAGACTGCTCTTTCCCCGCACATCCCCTACTAAAGTCAGCAGATTGAGTCGTTCCGGATTGATTTCGGCAAACAGTATTGTTCTGTTTGTCTGTGTGATTGTCTCCATGGCTATCACATCCTCCTTTTACTTTGATTTATTGAAAAGTTGTGAGCAATTTTTGTCCACAACTGATGTCTACAATTGCTTCTCGGTACAATAAATGCCGTAATATTATAAATATCATTCAAATACTGCAACATAGTGGATCTCCAGATCATATCTCCCATCGGATGAAGTAATGTAGATGATATCTCCAAAACTAATACTGTACTGTATCTGCATACATGCAATTGCATTTCCCACCATGACACCGGATTTTGATCTGTGGTATAAGATTATGTTGCGGTTTTCATCAGCAATCAGAAAAATATCTTCCAACTGGAGTGCTTTTGCCTGTTCCGGATAAGTACCAAAAAGCGCTCCCAATGATACCCTGCCGTCCTTCACCTTATTCATGGAAAAAGAAAGTGGTGGAATCTCCTCCTCATCTTCCGGCTGCAATACAAAATAGGCATCCAATTTCCCACAGAAATGGTATTGCTTTTTCTCTTCCGTCAGGCGCTCCAATTCCGGCCTGGGTTTATGTAAAATCTTCCACAAAACAAATATGCCGACTATGAGAATAAGTGCAGCCACCCACCAATATGCCTGCCATACCGGAATTACCTTTATCCGATAGGCATACTGTATCGCATCTTCACCGTCACTGACCTGCAATGTGACAATATGTGTCCCTGCACTCCTTGGATTAATCGTCAGGAGATTCCCCTCCAGGCCAACTTCAACACCTTTCTGCACACCTGTAACAGAATAGGTCAATATATCCCCGTTAGGATCTGTGAAAAATTCATCCAGATTAAGAATTCTTTCACCGTCTAAAACCGTACAATCTTCTTCCGGTATGCTCCCGTTTGGAATCTCATTTATCACTTTGACCTGAGCTGAAAATGAATAGTTTCCAAAATCATCCGAAAGTGTTCCTCTCAACATATAAATACCGGAATGAGGAAATTGCAGACTCCCCTTCAGGACACCCTCTGACACATTCACATATTCCTGTACCATGTCCGCATCATCGTCGGCAAGTTTCCAAAGAAAGCTGTTATAAAACTCTGTGTTCTTTATAATGTTTTCATTGCGGTCTTTAAAGTAAACCCAATATTCCAGATGCTGATTTCTTTCGGCATCCGTTGTCATCTCCAATACCGGTGTAAGCCCCCGGTAGCTGATAACATATACCTGAAGATCCTGTCCTTCCTCTGTTTTCGAGTGAATAATCAGTTCTTTTCCTGTCTGATTCTCTCCGACATTTTCAATCTTTCCTACGGCATAATGGGACAGCCCTGTCAGCAGGATTTCCTCCCCGCCATATTGAACGGTTGCTTCTCCTATAGGTTTTGAGGAAATCAATACTATGTTAATTTCATCCAGATAGAGCGCATCCAGCACACACCTGATTTCCTGACTTCCTCCCGCATAAGTTCCACTGGAAAATTTTTGTATTTGGTATATAAGATTGTCCTGAAAAATTCCATACAATATTTCTATCAGGTCTTCCGGCCCTTGTGCAGAATAGCTTTCTGCTTCTGTCTGCATTGCTATTTCTTCTAAGACCGTTTTGCTACCGTCATATTGACCAAAAGCCACTGTATAGATCTGTATGCCTTCTTCCTGACACTGACAGACGCACTGTTCCAGTTCCTGATTGGACTGTTCCTCCGTACGTTCCTTACCCTGCGGCAGATCTGTTTCTCCATCCGAGATCAACACCATGATTTTTCTGGTGTTTTTCTCCGCAGACAGCAGCTCACAGGCGTAGGAGACTCCTAATCCAATATCCGTATCCCGGGAATAAGTTATTGCTCCTATTTCTTCCTTCAAGGCTTCTCTTTCTTCAGCCAATGCTATGGATTTCGGTGCAGAATAAGATAAAATGCTGTCATTGTAAGCCACATATCCAATACGGATATCTTCAGCCTGTACTGTATCCACAAATGCCTGTACCATACTCAGGCCCATTCGTGATACATCATTGGTTTTCATGGACCCGCTGCAATCAATAACAAAAATAATATCAACAGGTTCCTTTTCGGAGACTATCTCTTCTGCATGCACCTTTTCTGGAAAGAGCAGACACAGGACAATACAGCAGAGCAATATCCCTATTCTTTTCATCTCCGTCCTCCCCCTCTCTTACCTTACTTATTACTTCTTTTTTTTAGGCTTCTTAGGCTGAAAAAGACCAAATTCTGATACAGTGTAATCTGCCCTCCTTTAATGCTTTTCATCTGTTGCCTCTATTTTTCTTTCCAGATACCATGCTATATATCCCACTCCACTCCACACAATTGCGCTCCATACTGTATAGGCGGCAGGAGGGCTGACAAGCAGTAGCAGTCCCCCTGTGATCCACTCCAGACACACAACTATTCTGGCTCGTTTCCTTATACACTTTCTCTCCTGACCTTCCAGCGGTCTGTTTTTACTGTCCAAAGGTGCAAACAGAAAAATTAATAATAATGAGCCCAATGCAAGTGCTGATACGATGGCAAGTTGAAGTACACTTGTCTCTTTTGCCCAAAACATTGTCAAAATCAAGGATGCAAAAGAAAGTAAATAACAGATAAACAAGTTAGGAGCATGATATCCGCCTGCATCTGATCTTAGGGGAACAAGCATACACAGAAACAATACACAGTATCCCGGCATTCCCATACAAACTCCTATCATCAGACTCAGAAGAATATTTCCTCCTAATATCAGCATACTTTTCAAGGCGTACTGATATACTTCCTCTTCTTCCTCACGGATATTACCGTTCTCAACCAATGCCCTGGTTATCTTTTCAAAAAATCGTTCCATTGCTTACTTGTTTTTTGAAAAGTTTTTGAGATTTTCGGGTACCTCAGGCTGATAGTACACAAAATAGCATCCTCTTGTTGCTACTCCGGCCAGCACTCCCGTCAGCAAAATTGCTGATGCATTACATGCGTACTTCTTGAAAAATTGTTTGAATTTCTTCATATGTGTTTCCTCCTTATTTTTTGCAGATTATAACACATATCGACAAGCCATAACCGTAGATGTCAAAAACGACCGGGTTATATGTAACTTTTGGATAAAAATACCCGGGTTAAAATATGCTTCAAAACGTTTCTCTTGGAAAGCATATCTTAATCCGGGTATTCACATATTCCGTATTCTTTTTATGTTAAAAAATCATACATTAATATCATTACATCAAAAACATTTTCTTCCTCCCGTATCTCCATCTCCCCGGCATATTGATCCACGATCTGTCTGACGATCGAAAGACCGATTCCATGCATCCTGTCGTCTTCCTTGCTTGTCAGATATCGTCCCCCTCTTTTATGCAATGCATTTTTATACCGGTTCTTAATACTGATGGCTATATTATTACCGTCTGTGGTGATCCATAGCCTGATCACCCTATCTTCGGTCAGTTCCTTTACAGCTTCTATGGCATTATCCAATAGATTGCCCAGACAAATGCTGATATCCTCTGCATTCATCTCCGCATCCTGCGGCACTTCCGTATTGGCTATCACCTTTATTCCTGCCTTTTCCGCCATATCTGCCTTGTAATTAACCACACTGTCAATATAAAGATTTCCGCTATTGGAAATAAAATCTTTTTTGTCTAAAAACTTCAGATTTTCACTGCAGTATCTTTTCAGGGCTTCATAATCTTCCTTTTCCAAATAAGTATTTTCCAATATGTAATGCTGCTTCATATTGTGACGCAGCTTCCTTAATTCTTCCCACCATTCCTTACTTTCCCGGTTCTGGCGAATATAGTACTCACACTGATTTTTCAGGATTTCTTCCCGCATTTGTTTTTCCATATTTTCTTTTGCTTTATCATACAGATAGTAGGTAAAGACGTTGATCAGCAGGATCATGAATACTACAATAAATCCCCAGAAATAGTTTTCAAGGGTTCCTGTGATAAAAACGGAAATCAGGATCCATATACTACAGACCGGAACGATAAATACTTCCAACCAATCCTGAAGATTCAGTTCCGCTTTTCTGTTCAGTTTTATAATGAGAGAAGTAAATTTAATAATCAAATACCAGACAATTTTAGATAACACTGTGCACAGCAAGGTTACTTCTGCATCATCTGTCCATGCCAGAAATTCTTTTCCGTAATACACGAGCAATTCTGCACACATGCCGCTCATATACATAAATATAGTCGTCGCCATCAATGTTCTGGCCGGATCAGCATACAGGATTCGAATCGTCACAAAAAATGTGCATACAAAAATCAGGATATTTAACCAGATATTACCAGTACCATCCCCCGGGGATGTCAAAACATATGTGACACCGTTGAAGACCGCAAAATATCCTCCCCATACCAGATAATCTGTATACCTGCGAATTTTCTTCTTTTTCAATGTACTGTCACAAAAAATACGCTGCAGTATTACAGAAAAAATCTCCACAATAACCAGAACAAGCATCATTCCCATCTTCTCCCCTTTAACATTGAAATATAATGCTGTCTTACATGATCTCTGTAATTTTTACTGATTTCTACTTCCCGTCCATTATCCAGAACAACCCTGTCCGCAGAATACTCCTTAATAAAACGAGTATTCACGAGCAACGATTTTCTGATTCTCAGGAATTTTACATTTGCTTTCCGCAGATTCCTTTCCACTTCTTCCAATTTTCCATAAAATAAGTATTCCAATTC
This sequence comes from uncultured Acetatifactor sp., assembly GCA_934436435.1. GTDB lineage: Bacteria > Bacillota > Clostridia > Lachnospirales > Lachnospiraceae > Acetatifactor. Next base: position 28,722 of record CAKSAN010000009.1, read on the forward strand.
AGGCATATCCAGCTGTACTGCATTGATCTGTACGATTCTTTTATCACTTTGGAAAAACCGGATCTGATTCAGTGGAATATTGTATTGCCTTTTATTATAAGAAAAGCAATAACTGTCATCGGAATTCAAATGTGTTTCAAACACCCGTTTCAGGATCCTCTCCAATTTTTCTTCAGACACCGGCTTATCTATAAATGCATATGGCTGCACTTCAATCATTTCCTTGCAGTACTGGTTATGACAGGATACAAAAATCAGAATTACCCTGCTGTCTCTTTCCCTGAGGATACGCGCGGTTTCAATTCCGCTGATACCAAGCATTTCCACATCTAAAAAAACGATGTCCATATTTCCCGTGGTGTCTGTTTCCATTAATAATTCTTCCCCACTCCGGAAGCAAAATAATTTCACATTTTTGGATAGCCTTGTCATGATGGATTGTATGATCTGTGTTTGCTTCTGCAACTCAGATAAAACATCCTCACATATAGCAACTCTTAACATTGAGAATTCCCCTTTCTCCTTCGCATGCTATAATACGATGCCAGTATGCAACTGTTCAGCCCAATATAGTTTCCTCCTTTCAAGACTTTCCGCAAAAACACTGGCAACATCAGCAACTATTCTTATTTTTTTGATATTATTACTACACAAACGATTTCCCCTGCTTTACGTAAACAATTCCCTCTTCCTCTTGATCATCTCATCAATCTTTTCGATATACAGTCCCACATCCTTCACATTGTCGCACCGCTCGATTCTTCCGTCGGGGAAGACTCTCTTGGTGATGCTTCCGGCTCCCAATGCCACGATGGTCTGTTTCTCTTCCATGATGAGGATGTTATACAGGCCGTATTTTCCGGGGCGGGCGTAGCCGGTGTTCTCGAAGTTGCCGGACATGTTCTTCTGGCGGTAGAGGTAATAGGGCTTCATTCCCAGCTTTTCCGCTCCTGCTGCCGCGATCTTCATGGTCTCATCCGTATTGTGGAGCATGGAGACACCGTTCTCCTGAATCCACTGGTTCAGGCGGGAAGCCCGCTTGATGGCCAGAGAATGGACGGTCAGGCTGTCCGGCGCCAGTTCCACCACTCTGTCGATGGTGCGCTGCACGTCCGCCTCCAGTTCTCCCGGAAGTCCCAGGATCAGATCCATATTGATATTGTCGAAGCCGACCTCTCTTGCCAGCCGGTATGCCGTAAGTACCTGTTCCACGCTGGCTTTTCGGCCGATGATGTCCAGAGTCTCCTGCTTCATGGTCTGGGGATTCACGGAGATACGGCTGACCTGATGGCGATACAATACCTCCAGTTTCTCTCTGGTGATGCTGTCAGCACGGCCGGCCTCCACGGTAAATTCCTTCACAGTGGAAAAATCAAATTTCGACTTTAACGCCGTGATCAGACGATCCAGCTGCTCCGGCTCCAATGTGGTGGGGGTACCGCCGCCGATGTAGACCGTATCCAGTACCTTGTCCTTAAAATTCTCCGCCACATAATCCATCTCTTTGATAACAGCATCCACATAGGCATCTACCTGTTTGCGGAACGCTGCAATTGGGTACGAGGTAAAGGAGCAGTACAGACAGGTCGTGGGGCAGAACGGAACGCCGATGTACAGGCTGTAGCCGCCCTCGTAATGAATATCCTTTAACAGATCCCTCTCTCTCTTCGCAATGTCGATTCCCAAAAGTGCCTTTTCCTCGCTGACATAATGGCTCTGCTTCATGAAGTCCAGAATCTCCGCATCGCTTCTGCCCTCATCCAGCATGCCGTAGGCGATCTTCGTGGGACGGATGCCCGTGAGGTTGCCCCATGGCAGTTCCTGCCCGGTCACCTTGCTCAAAGTCCGGTACAGGAAGCGTTTCAGACCGTTCTTATAACCATCTGCGATGGTTTCCGTCTCCGCATCCCACAAAAAAGTCTCTTCTCCCACACGGATCTTCGCCCCGGTGTCCCCCAGTTCGATTTCCAGACTGACCTGCGGTTCCAGCTCTGCCAGCTTTTCCGGCTTTGTCTCCGGCGTAATGACCGTGACCTGATCCTCGGCATAAAAGGCTTTCACCAGAGAATGCACATCGTATTCATAATTGGGATGGGATAATTTCACTACTTTCATTTTATTTTCCTCATTTACATAAATTCAGGCACAGAGATAACACTTCCTGTGCCCGAATACTTCTCTCATTTGTAACTACATATAAGGCGAATGAAACACATTGGCAAAAAGTAAGCTCTGAAAAAGCGATCTTGCGAATGGGATTCTGAATAGTTACTCTAACTTTAATCTACGCAAAACGGATTATACTTCTTCTCATGTCCGATGGTGGTGCTGTCGCCGTGTCCCGGATAGACTACCGTCTCCTCCGGCAGCGTGAACAGCTTCTCCTTCACCGAACGCACCAGCGTACTCATGCTGCCGGTGGGGAAATCCGTTCTTCCCACGGATTCCTGGAACAGGGTATCGCCGCAGATCAGGAAGCCTCCCTCCGGGAAATAATAGCTGACACCGCCTGCGGTATGTCCGGGAGTGGCCAGAACTTTGATCCGGATGCCGTCCAGATCCAGCTCTTCCCCGTCCTTCAGGTACACATCTGCGATCACCGTGACCGGATGTCCCATATCCTTCGACAGGTTGCTCTTCGTATCCAACAGGAAGTCCTTCTCCGCTTCCCCTGCGTAGACCTTCACCGGTTCCGCGCCATGCTCCCCGGCATAAGCATCCGCTGCCGCCTTCAATTCTGCACAGCCACCGATATGGTCAAAATGTCCGTGGGTCAGAAAGATCGCCGCCGTATGCAGCCCGTGCTGCCTAAGTGCAGCCTCTATTTTTTCTCCATGATCCGCCGGATCGAATACCAGCACCTGATCACTGTCTTCTCTGTACACAAAGTAACAGTTGGTCTGGTAGATTCCCAGTGTCATGTGTCCGATACGGATATTGCTCATAATACACTCACTTTCTATCTTCGGCCTGTTTCAGCCGATTTTCGAGGCATCCACGCATTTAACCCGTGGTTCTCTCAATATCAATGACGCTCTCAATGCCCCGGATCTTATCAATGATACGGTTCAATTCCTCCCTGCCGCTGATCTCGAAGGTCGTCTGCAAAGTAGCCAGTCCCTGTCTGTTGGTTCTGGTGTTCATGGACATAATGTCAATATTCTTCTCCGTCAGCGCCTTGGAAATATCCGCTAACAGCCCGTTACGGTTGTTGGCATAGATCTTGATCTCCGCCAGATATTTCTCCGCATGGGACTCCTCCGGCTGCCATTCCGCGTCGATCAGTCTGGCCCGCTCCAGCTCCGGCAGATTGATGATGTTGATACAGTCGGTACGGTGGATGGAGATACCTCTTCCACGGGTCACATAACCCACAATCTCATCTCCCGGTACCGGCGAGCAGCACTTGGAGAAACGCACCGACAGATCCGCGATACCTTTTACCACGATACCGCTCTTGGACTTCATGAGGACAGGCTTATTAGCACCATTCTGTGCATTTGCCGCATTGTTCTCCGCGATGCTTGCCAGAACCTCCTCATTGGTCATCTCTTTCTTGTGGTCACGGTCGTACAGTTCCTGCATCTTGTTGACGATCTGACCCTCTTTCAGGGCTCCGTGTCCCATGGCCGCCAATACAGAATCCCAGTCCCGGAATCCGTACTTTCGCATCACGGCATCCATATATTCCTGCTTCTGCAGATTGGCAAGGTTGACACCTCTGGCCTTACAGTAGGTGGACAGCAGTTCCTTGCCCTTTAAAATATTGTCTTCCTTTAATTCATTCTTGAACCACTGATTGATCTTGTTCTTGGCCTGGGTACTTTTTACCACATTCAGCCAGTCACGGCTGGGGCCCTTGGAGTTCTGGGAGGTGATGATCTCGATCCGGTCTCCGTTGTTGATCTTATAATCAATGGTCACCAGTTTCCCGTTGACTCTGGCTCCTACCATCTTGTTGCCCACGGCGGAGTGAATGCTGTAGGCAAAGTCAATGGGTGTGGATCCGGCAGGGAGATTCTTGACCTCACCGGTGGGAGTAAAGCAGTACACGCTGTCGGAGAACAGATCCAGATCGTTCTTCAGCAGGTTCATGAACTCCTTGTTGTCCGACATATCCCGCTGCCACTCCAGAATCTGACGCAGCCATACCAGCTTCTCTTCTTCCTGTACCTCAGGCTTCTTGCCATCGGAAGCCTCCTTGTATTTCCAATGGGCGGCAATACCGTATTCCGCCACACGGTGCATCTCGAAGGTCCTGATCTGGATCTCGAAAGGCTGTCCGTTGCTGCCGATCAGTGTGGTATGCAGAGACTGGTACATGTTAGCCTTGGGCATGGCGATATAGTCCTTGAAACGCCCCGGAATGGGTTTATACATCTCATGGATCACACCCAGTGCCGCATAACAGTCCTTCACCGTCTCCACGATAATACGCACGGCGAAGAGATCATAGATCTGATCCAGCGTTTTATGCTGGTTCTTCATCTTCTTGTAAATACTGAAAAAATGCTTTACACGGCCATCGACCTTTGCATCGATCCCCGCATTTTTAATATGTTCACTGACCTCGTCCACGATACCCTGGATATATTTTTCCCGGACGCTCTTGCGCACCGCGATCTTATCCACCAGATCATAGTAAATATCCGGTTCCAGATATTTTAAGGACAGGTCATCCAGTTCGATCTTCAGCTTGCTGATACCAAGCCGCTGGGCAATGGGACAATAGATCTCCAATGTCTCTTTGGCAATTCGCTGCTGGCTCTCCGGCGTCTTGTATTTTAACGTACGCATATTATGCAGACGGTCCGCCAGCTTGATCATAATGACACGGATATCCTTCGCCATGGCAAGGAACATCTTACGCAGGTTCTCCGCCTGCATCTCCAGCTTGGCATCCGACTGCTCCCCGCTGCCGGACAGCGGGATCTTCTCCAGTTTCGTCACGCCATCTACCAGAAGCGCCACGTCATCTCCGAATTCTCTCCTAAGATCATCCTCCGTCATCACAGTATCTTCCACCACATCGTGCAGGATACCCGCTACAATGGTCTCTTTATCCAGCTTCAGATCTGCCAGAATGATAGCCACATTCAAAGGATGGATAATATAGGGTTCCCCGGACTTGCGGAACTGGTTCTTGTGTGCCTCGCTGGCCACTCTATAGGCTTTCTCGATCATGGAAATATCATCACTGGGATGATATTTTTGCACACAGTGAATAAGCTCCTGATACAATTCCTCGGGATTCACGAATTCTTCTGATTTACTTATCTTGTCATCATCGAAGATGACTTCGTTCTTCTCTTCTGTCATAGACGAAACAGCTCCATATAATTTTTATCGATGTCTTACTTTCCTTCGTAGCAGATGGCTGACTCCAGACGGTATTTGCTGATACGCTCACGGCCTTTCAGTCCTGCCAGTTCGATCAGCACTACGATACCGGCTACCTCTCCGCCCAGAGACTCGATCAGCTTGATCATAGCCTCGGTAGTACCACCGGTAGCGATCAGGTCATCCACGATCAGAACCTTCTGACCAGGTTTAATGCTGTCCTTGTGCATCTCAATGGTAGCGGAACCGTATTCCAGATCATAGGTAGTGGATACGGTCTCCCTGGGAAGCTTGCCCTTCTTGCGGATCAGTACAAAGGGCTTATGATTATTGTATGCAATCGGCGTTCCGAAGATAAATCCGCGGGACTCGGGACCTACTACCACATCATAATCCAGATCTTTGATCTTCTCCTGCATGGTATCGATGGCCAGGTGCAGTCCGTCTGCATCCTGCAGGACGCTGGTGACATCACGGAAAATAATACCTTTCTCCGGGAAATCGGGAATGCTCTTTACATATTCTTCCAACTTTTTCATTGTTCTACACACCTTTCTTCTCTTTTTCAACTTTTTATATCAAAGCTGCTTTTCCGCAACTTCTATCTGCTTCTTAATAAAATATTTCATAATCTCACTTCGGGTGATGATCCCGATAAATACATTCCGGTCATCAATCACAGGTACAAAATTCTGCATCTGTGCCTGTCCCAGCAGTTCCTCCATATTGGTATCGATACATACCGGGCGGATCTTGCCGCTCTGGATAATATCCCGCACGGACAGCTTTTCCAGACTCTTCATGGTAATGGTATCCAGTTCACTGTTGTGGCTTAAGATATTCCACAGAAAGTCTCCCTCACTGACTACGCCCACATACCGGTCCTCGGCATCGATCACCGGTACCGCCGTGTAACCGTAGCGTTTCATCTTCTCCAGTCCCTGCCTGATAGTCATATCGTCCCGAAGAAACGTAACCTCTTCCTTCGGAGACAAAAAAGATGCAATGTTCACAATGTTCCTCCTGCCAGTTTCTCTTCTTGTGTGCTGTTCCTATTCCTCAGGATGGATCTCTTCGAAGGTGCTGTCCAGAGCATCCTGTTCCTGCTTGAATCTGCGCAATTTCCGTGCAAAGTAGATAGTGGAAAAACAGTCGCCGGCACCACTGAGGATCAGTACCACTCCCAGAACACGGAACAACAGAATCGCTGCTTTGAACGGATTATAGATCAATACCACTCCGAGAATGATGTTGATTGCCGCCACAATAAGAAGGCCCAGCCAGCTGCCGTACCCCAGTCTCTTCAGGTCAATAGCATCCTGCAGTTTGCTGCATCCGCTGCACATTACCAACACTCCCAGAATAAAAGGAATCAGAGAGATGACGATCTCTACCTTGTACAGGACTACCGCTCCCAGCACGATCCCGAGGAGACCGAATACGAACTCGTTGTGGTAATAGTTCTCTCTGGCATCCCTAAGCAGATAACATACCATGGAAACCAGCCCCGCAATGATCAGCACAATACCGATGAGATACCCCAGTGTCTTTTGCATAGTCTCGGGAATCACCAGTGCCACGATCCCCAGGAGAATATACAAAACACTCGTAAGAATCGCTTCCCATTTCATTTCTTTCAGCATTTTCATATGTAACCCTTCCTTTCCTGTGAAACTATGTGAAACAGCGTTAAACTCAGGGAAAACGAAAAAGGGGCTCTCTGCATACCTGCGGAAAACCCCCTTTATGTTCAGTTTACTTTCTGCCGCAGCACTTCTTGTACTTCTTGCCGCTTCCGCAGGGACAGGGGTCATTGGGATAAACCTTCTGCTCCTTTACAATGGTAGTGGATGACTTCTGCTCTTTGTAGAGTTCCTTGCGGGTCTCCTCGTCGAAAATAGCATTCCACTCTTCCAGATTGTACAGCCAGTCAGCCTCTGCCGCTACCATGTTCTTGTACAGGAGAGCCTTGTCGAAGCCTAAGTTCACCTGAGTATCTTCTTCCAGATCATCAATAGGGTTCTTCTCTACCAGACTGTCGTTGATACCATCCAGGAATCCGGTCATGGTCATCAGAGATACCTTGAACTTGTCAGCCAGTTCCTTCACCGTACCCTTTACGACTTCATCGGGGTTCTTCAGAAGCTGTGCGTAGATCTCCTTCTCCTCCTGAAAATAAGCTGCCCAGAGCTGCTGCAGCTTCTCTTTGCCGGTTGCCTCATTATATGCTACTGATCTCCACTGTTCCATTAAATTCATAATTGTAATACCATCCTTACATAATATTAAATATTTAATAATACGATTTCTCCGCCCTTCGGGCTCTCGAAATCGTTACATCCATTCGCAATCCGGACTATCGTCCTCCTTGCTCATGTCTGTTTATCTGTCAAACAGCCGAACATCCCTGACTGCAAGCAGTCGTGATGTTCATCTGATGACAGAATTATTAACCATAGTATATAACAACTCGTCCTCAAAAACAACAAAAAAATATCAATCGGAAATGTATAATCCCTGAAATCCGGGACAGACTACTATTATCATCGGATCCCCTCCTTTGATCTTACGAAAGATACGATAATACTTAATCCTCCCCTTTTGAAAAGAGGCGCCCGTGGGCGCCTCTTTTGTTGTGTTCTCCTACAGGGGAACCTTTCCTTCTTTGATCAGTTCAATAAAAGCATCTGCCACCTTCGGGTCAAACTGGGTTCCCTTGTTTTTCTCCAGCTCTCCCATGGCGTATTCCACACTTAAGGGTTCTTTATAAGCTCTCTTGGAGATCATGGCATCAAAGCTGTCGCACACCGCCAGGATCCTGCCCAGGAACGGAATCTCTTCACCCTTGATTCCTCTGGGGTATCCCTTGCCGTCATATCTCTCATGGTGGGATACGACCGCCGGAATCACATAGTTCATATTCGGCAGATAGTGAATCATCTCGATGGATTTCTCCACATGACTCTTCATGATCCCATATTCTTCGTCCGTGAGTTTTCCGGCCTTTTTCAGGATGCTCTCCGGAATACCGATCTTACCGATATCATGCAAAAGTCCCGCCACTCTCGCGGTCTGAATCTCATCTCTGGACAAGCCCAGCTTCTGTGCCAGAAGCACCGCATACTGGGATACATTGGTGGAATGCTGGAACGTGAAGGAATCCTTCGCATCAATAGCTGCCACCAATGCGTACACCGTAGGCGCCACCTGCTCATAACCGGTCTCTTTGTCCCGGCTCTCCTCATGAATGCCGCCCTCGTATACCTGGATCCTGTCCTTGCCGTTCCGCTTGGCATAAAAGGCTGCCCGCTTAGCCTGCTGGAACAGTTCCTGTGCTTCCGATGCCAGCTCCGGATACCACGACACACCGACACTGAACGTAATAGGCTGCATGACCTGGGGCTTGTCTCCGGCATCCTCCTGCACCGCCCGGGTCAGCCGCTCTGCCAGTGCCATCAGCTGTTCCTGCCCGGTCTCTGGTACAGAGACCAGAAACTCATTGGAACCCACACGGAATACCTCGCCATTCTCTACATTATCCTGCAATCTTCCCGCACACCATTTCAGAATTCGGTCACCGGTCTGCTCTCCGTACAGGTCATTGTACAGCTTAAAATTGTCCATATCCATGTACAAAAAGCCCCGTTCTTCACCCAGAGTGCCATCCTGTCGCAGATACACACTGCAATAGCTGCGGTTATACAGTCCCGTCAGTTCATCATGGATGGATACCTGATAGACTCTTTCATAGGCATCGATATTTTTCAGGCTCCCCGATGCAATATTTGCCATCTGCCGGATGCAATCCGCTTCCCGGTAATTCAACTTATTGCTCCTCAAAAGTTCCATATATACGAAACCGCAGATCTGATTATCGTATTTTAAAGGGGCGATGGACGGAGTCTCTTTCGTCTCACCATTCTCCACAATACTGCATACTCTCTCCACCTCTTCTTCTCCCAGTGGAATATGGCCGCTCTGCACTGCCTCATGGTATCCCTCGTCCTCCGTATTCCTCTCGAAAATTCTGGATTCACACCCCGAAATAGATTCGTTCAGAATATCATGCAGGGTGGTAAACAACTCCTTACGGTTCAGGATGGATGCCGCCCTGTCCTGGAATTCCCGCATTCCTTCCACCATATGCTTCTGTTTCTGGTTCAGGATATTCTCCAGCCGTTTTCTGGCAAAAGCCACCACCAGCACCGTCCATGCACATTGCAGAACGATATAAAGCATCAGCTTTTGTGTCACGGTTCTCTCCAGATTGCCCAGTATGAGCTCCAAATTATGGGACAGGATCACCAGAGGCAGGGATGCCACTACCACCGCCAGGAAATACACTGCACCCACCGTCACACGGTAGGAGAAATCAAACAGATACTGCTTGTACATGATATATACCATGCACACCGCCATGCCTACGCCGCCCAGCATATCAAAGGGGAAGGCGCTTCCCGGCAGCATGCAGATCAGATTACCGGTCAGAATGAACAGTGTTCCCAGAAGCAGCGGCTGCAATTTTTTGCGAAGCTGCATATCTCCGTTGATCTTACAATGAGCCAGATAAGTGGCATACACCAGCACTGCGACCTCCAGTGCCACCACGATCCAGGTAGCTGCCGTGGCATGGTACATATAAACATAAGTACCGTCAGCGCGGATCACTACCTCCGGTGCAGGAAGGCTCCCGTGGAACAGATTGAACAGCACAAAGGCAATCGTCAGCGCTCCACATCCCCAGATCAGCTTATCCTGCCCTGTGATTTCCAAAAAACCGAACAAAAATCCATACATGAATACCGGGATCATCATAAGTCCCAGCAATGCAAAATTATGCCAGAAAAAAATTCCGGGGAATACCTGAAGCCGCATGAGAATCACCCCGCCGGTCCACACCAGACTGGAGGCCAGCACCGCCCGCAGATAATGGACCGTCCGGCTCCTCATGGTATTGAAAAAGCAGAATAACAGAAAAAGGGAGCATAAAAAGGCTCCCACCGGAACTCCGATATAGAGGTTTCTATCCAATGTCATCCCCAGAAAGCTCTCCATACTTAAATTTTATCTCCCTCATACTTTTGTCTCTCATTTATGAAGCAAACTCCTTTTCGCCCCATATCCTCTTATGTATCTAAAATTTTACCACATTTTTCCTTTAATGACAATGGCACATCCAAAATCCGCTGATTTTCCGACCCCCGGAAAGGCAGACGTAAGTTACGGTATTCTTCCTTATACTCTCCGTCCACGATAACGTCTAACAGCGGCAGAAGCTCCGTAATTACCGGATCTCCCGCCTCCAGCCAGGCTATCAGATCTCTGTCAAAATCATAGCCTGTATAACACCAGATCGTCTTCTGCGGATAGGTTTCCCTGACCCTTTTCACCAGAGAAAGTACCGTGCCACGGTTCTCCGGTTCCATGGGTTCTCCGCCCAATAAGCTTAAGCCCCGGATATAGTCCGGGGCCAGTGCCTGTAAGATCTCCTGTTCCGTTTCCTCCGTGTAAGCCTGTCCGTAATGAAAATCCCATGCCACACTGTTAAAGCACCCCTTGCAGTGATGGGTACAGCCGCTGACGAACAGCGATACTCTCACGCCGGGGCCGTTCGCCACGTCCGTTTTCTTGATCGTCGCATAATTCATAGAACAATTCCTTCCCTTTGCCCGATTACAGATGAAGCACTCTCGCCTTGATCTCCTTGGTCTTGCCGGCATTCCAGAAGTTCTCGCCCAGATAGCCGCAGGTCCTTCTGGTGACATTCATCTTCGCATGATCCTTGTTGTGGCACTGGGGGCATTCCCACTCCATATTGTCATTGATCATGATCTCGCCGTCATAACCGCAGACATGACAATAATCGGATTTGGTGTTGAATTCACCGTACTGGATATTTTCATAAATAAAGCGGATCACTTCCTCGATGGCTTCCACATTATTCGTCAGGTTCGGCACTTCCACATAAGAAATGGCACCGCCCAGAGACTTATTCTGGAACTCGCTCTCGATCTTGAACTTGGTAAAGGCGTCGATCTTCTCACGAACGTCCACATGATAGGAGTTCGTATAATATCCCTTATCGGTGACATTGGAAATATCACCGTATTTTTCACGATCGATCCTTGCAAAACGATAGCACAATGTCTCAGCCGGAGTTCCGTAGAGACTGAATGCAATACCGGTCTCCTCTTTCCATTTTGCGCAGCGGTCCTTCATATAATCCATGACACGCAGGGCAAATTCCTTGCCGGGCTCCACGGTCTGGCTGCATCCTTTCATCAGATAAGTGGTCTCATACAGTCCGATATATCCCAGAGACATAGTGGAATAACCGTTGTGCAGGTATTTGTCAATGGTCTCTCCCTTCTTCAGACGGGCAATGGCTCCGTACTGCCAGTGGATGGGGCTCACATCGGACACCACACCCTCCAGTGCTTTATGACGGCACATCAATGCTTCATAACACAATTCCAGACGCTCGTCCAGCAGTTTCCAGAATTTCTCTTCGCTTCCCTTTGCCAAAATACCGATCTGGGGAAGGTTAATGCTGACAACACCCTGATTGAAGCGCCCTTCCCACTTATATTCTCCGTTTTCATCCTTCCAGGGAGACAGGAAGGAGCGACATCCCATGCAGGAAAATACATTGCCCTCGTAATTCTCACGCATCTTTTTTGCGGAGATATAGTCGGGGTACATTCTCTTGGCGGAGCACTGGGCAGCCAGTTTGGTCACATAGTCGTATTTTCCGCCCTTTAAGCAGTTGTTCTCATCCAGCACATAGACCAGCTTCGGGAACGCCGGGGTGACATAGACACCCTTCTCGTTCTTGGTTCCCTCGATCCGCTGACGCAGGATCTCCACAATGATCTCTACAGTCTCCTCCACATATTCGTCGTTCTCGTCAATGTGCAGGAACAATGTCACAAAGGGCGACTGTCCGTTGGTGGTCATCAGAGTATTGATCTGGTACTGGATGGTCTGAACACCGGACTTTAACTCATCATGCAGACGCATCTGGACGATCTTGTCCTTAGCTGCCTGATCCAGCGTATCTCCGAATTCCTCCTCCAGCTGCTTTGCAAATTTTTCCCTGCTCTTACGCAGATATTTTCCCAGATGCTTGATATTGACGCTCTGACCGCCGTACTGGTTACTGGCTACCGCTGCAATGATCTGGGTGGTCACGGTACATGCCACCTGAAAGCTCTTGGGAGATTCGATCATCTTGCCGTTGATGGAAGTGCCGTTGTCCAGCATGTCCTTGATATTGATCAGACAGCAGTTGAAGATCGGCTGAATGAAATAATCCGCATCATGGAAATGCAGTACACCGTTGTCATGAGCCATGGCAATATGTTCCGGCAAAAGAAGCCGTCTGGTAACGTCACGGGACACTTCCCCCGCGATATAGTCTCTCTGAGTGGAAGCCAGACGGGTATTCTTGTTGGAATTCTCCTCTGCCAGTTCCTTATTCTCGTTCCGGATCAGTTTTAAGATAGATTCATCCGTGGTGTTGGACTTTCTGAGCAGACTTCTCTGGTAACGGTATACAATATACTTTTTTGCCAGGGTATACTTATTGTGCTCTACCAGATGCTCCTCGATCATATCCTGAATATGTTCTACCGTCTGGGTCTCCCTGCCTTCCTGCTTCACGTCCTCCAGGATCTCCTCGATCAGCCCTTCGCTGGCACGATACCGTTCCTCCACCTCGTTATTTGCCTTATGGATCGCTTCCCGGATCTTGTCCTCCTCATAAGGCACTACTCTGCCGTCTCTCTTCTGGATCTTCATTACAACTTTCCCTCACTTTATATCATTCCCGACTGATACGAAATCCTGCGTAAGCCGAAAGAAAAGCCGCATCGGAAGCAAGTTCCCGACACGACTTTCTCCGCAAATCATAGTATATAACTAGATTTTGTGTTCTTCATGCATTTTCGTATCTACATCTTGTATCTAATATTATAGTGAGGATATCCGGAAAAAGCAAGTACCTTTTTTAAAACATTCCTCGTCCGCCGTAACCGCCAAAGCACAGACCTCCGCCGCCGCAACAGAGGTTGCAGACCAGATTGGCCAGACAAATCTTGAGGCACAGGTCATTTCCGCCCACATGAGGATAGCCGTAGGTGGCCTGCCTGCTCTCATACCACTGTCCTCCGCTCTGCAGTCTCTGTAAGAGTAGCTGATATTCCATGTTCTGGGGATCCAGTGCCACCGCTTTCCCGGCATGTTCCAAAGCCGCCACATTATTTCCCAGTCCCATATGTGCCATGGCACTGTAATAATACCATCTGGCGGTCTTCTCATGCTCACCCATGCCGTCCAGTGTGTTTCTGGCCTCTCTGTAATAGCCGTTTCTCAAGTAATTGCCGGCTGCCCGCAGTCTGGGCTCCTCTTCATAGCCAGAGGTCTGTTCCTGCCATCCTGCCTGCTGCCAGAAATCTCCGAAACCCTGACCATAGCCGCCATAACTCTGGCCTCCACCGTAGCTGCCTCCCCGGCCGCTGCCATAGCTCTGTCCGCCGTAACCGCCACCATAGCTGTAGCCTTCTGTCCGCTCCTTCATGATCTGCTGATAGGCTGCCTGGATCTCCTTGAATTTCTCTTCCGCCTGCGCCTTGTTGGGGTTGTTGATGTTGGCATCGGGATGATATTTTCTGCTCAGCGCCTTATATGCTTTTTTAATTTCTTCCTCGGAGGCATCTCTGCTCACTCCCAGAACACTGTACGGATCATAAGTCATTCCCCGTTACCTCTTTTGCATCGTTTTTCTCCCGCTTCTTGCGCACGATCTCATAACGGCACCATACACCGGAATACAGAATATTCCGCAGAATATCCACATTCTGTAAAATAGGAAGCTGTTCGAACTCCTTGCAGCACTCCGACATCATCATGGTCAGGATCTGTCTGCATTCCTCTTCAAAGCCCGGTTCCTCATACCGTTTCTTTAACGGATTATAGGTTCCTTTTTTAATATCCTGCTCAATGTCCTCATAGGCATCCAGCAGATAGATGAATTTTCCCAGGAAAAATCCCAGTCTCTCCAGGTTGTCCTTCCATTCATCCTCACGGCAGGATACGATCTGCGCCATAACCCTGCCGAACAGTCCCGCCATGGTGTCGATATCCGCATTCCCCTGCTGTTCCGCATCTGCAAAATCCTGCATGGCCAGGGAAATGTTTCTTACCTTTTCCGCATAGAGCAACGGTTTCTTCCGGAACTTTCTCCCCAACAGGTAACTGTACACCAGACCTTTCAGCCGGTGCTCATCCTCCCAGTCATCCTCCGCTTTGTAGCAGGCGAACAGCACCGTCATATCCGCCACATAATCCGTGAACAGATTTCTTCTGGTCAGATGTTTTTCAAAGGGATGTGCCACGCATCTGCACTGCGCTTCCCGATCCTCCGGTTCATATAAGCCGGTGAGCAACATCAGGATAAATGTCATATCATAATTCAGGGAAAGCTGCCCCAGCGCACCGTAACGCTCCTTCAGACTCTGACACAGTCCGCAGTAGTAGGAATGATATACATCGTATTCCTTAAATTTCATCTCTGACTGATTGATGACAATATACCCAAACATCCGACTCACCATCCTTTCTTACATCGCTTTTATAGTTTAACGTCAGGTCTTGCGGATAAATTCCTCTCCGCATTTTCTGCAACGGATCGCAATCTTTCCCTTGCCTCTGGGCACCCGGAGCTTCTGTCCGCATTTTGGACATTTAAAGATTTTATAGTCCTTACGCTGGGCGAGGCCCTTTTTCTTTCTCTGCCACCATCCGCGAACCTTCATTTCCTTTTTCAGATACCACTGGTTCTCGGCGCTTCTCTTACTCATATCCCGGGAAAACATCCGGTAATAGACATAGACCAGCAGGGCAAACGCCAATACATAAAATATTCTCAGACCAAAAAAAGAGAGCGCCAGGCAGACCAGAGCCACGATCATTAAAAACTGATTGAAGCGGTCATTGCCATAACGCCCCCACATGAAACGCTGTAACTTCTCTTTCATGAAGTACCACCTTTCGTCCGCCATCCGGGGACATTCTTATGCTTTGTCCTATTATGGTATGCCGGATGGCAAAAAGCAATTAACTAAATATAAACTTTTGTAAAGAAAGTGTTATTTACGCCGTATCTTCAAAACCCTGATGCGGTAGGGATATTGGGCAAAATGCAGTTTTAGGTTGAGTTCACTTTCTTTTTTGTTTATAATACCCTTACGGATCTATTAAAAAGAACAAAGGAGTTTCGGGATGAAGACAAAAGAATTGCTGGCTGACAGTTTTCGTGAGCTGGTGCTTACCACACCTTTTTCCAAAATATCCATCAAAATGATCACCGACGGCGCTCATGTGATCCGTCCTACCTTTTACAACTACTTTCAGGATAAATACGAAGTCATTGAATTCCTGTTTGCCCGGGATATCGGCAGCAAGGTGGAGGTCATGATCGACAATGATATGGAGCACGAAGCCATCCGGCTGATGTTCCTGTGTTTTGAGGAAAATAAGGAATACTACCGCCGCCTTTTCGAGATCCACGGTCAGAATTGTTTCGGAGAATTCTTTGCACATTATTGTGAAGAGACCTTTTTCCGCATTCTGTCCAGACACCCCATGAAGCCGATGCCCTGCGAACTGATCACGGCTCAGGGGCTTGCACATTACAATGCCCATCTGCTGATCGAGATCCTCCGGCTATGGCTGTCTTCACCGAAGGACATTCCTGCGGAAAAGGTATTTGAAAGCTACCAGTTCATTATGCGGACACCGATCCTGGACATGATCCAGTATCCTGAGAACTGAAGAAAGAGACAGGCAAGTCCTCCGGATCTTGTCTGTCTCTTCTATTATATAATATATAACCATATCTTTTCTTTACAGTCTTGTGGTCACGAAAATATCATAAATGGAGCGGATCGCCATCTCGAAATCCTCATTTGCCACACCGATGATGATATTCAGCTCGGAAGATCCCTGATCGATCATCTTGACATTGATGTTGTTGTGTGCCAGTGCGGAGAAGATTCTTCCGGCAGTACCGCGGGTGGACTTCATGCCACGGCCTACCACAGCGATCAGCGCCAGATCGGACTCAATATCAATCGTATCGGGATTTGCCAGTCTGTGGAGGCCTGCCACTACCTTCTGTTCTTTGTGCATAAACTCGTCCTGATGTACGAATACAGTCATGGTATCAATACCGGAAGGAACATGCTCAAAGGAGATTCCGTTTTCTTCAAAAGCCTGCAATACCTTTCTGCCGAAACCGATCTCAGAGTTCATCATATCTTTTTCAATATTGACGGAGCAGAAGCCCTTCTTGCCGGCAATACCGGTGATGACATATTTGGACTTCTGGCAGGTGCTTCCCACGATCCAGGTACCATTATCCTCGGGAGCGTTGGTGTTGCGGATATTGATGGGGATACCTTCCTGACGTACCGGGAAGATGGCATCTTCATGAAGTACGGTAGCGCCCATATATGCCAGCTCACGGAGTTCACGGTAGGTAATGGTCTCAATAGCTTCGGGATGGTCAATGATCCGGGGATCTGCGATCAGGAAGCCGGACACATCCGTCCAGTTCTCATAGACATCTGCTTTGGCTGCCTTGGCCACGATGGATCCGGTAATATCGGAACCGCCTCTGGAGAAGGTCTTTACCGTTCCGTCGGGCATGGCACCGTAGAATCCGGGTACCACTGCTTCCTTGCTCTCTGCCAGTCTGGCGCGAAGGACTTCGTTGGTCTTAACAGCATCGAATTCGCCGTTCTCATCAAAGAAAATCACGGTTGCGGCATCAATGAAATCATAGCCCAGATAATTTGCCATGATAATACCGTTCAGATATTCGCCACGGGAAGCTGCATAATTGCTTCCGGCCTTTGCCTTAAAATTCTTCTCAATGGTCTTGAACTCTTCGCCAAGATCCAGATCTAACTGCAAGCCGTCGATGATTTCCTGATAACGGGCTTTGATGGCATCCAGCTCTGCCTTGAAGCTCTTGCCCTGATCTGCCAGGTCATAGCAGGCATACAGCATATCCGTCACCTTGGTGTCATCGGAAAATCTCTTTCCCGGTGCGGAGGGTACCACATATTTTCTTTCCTTATCCGCGCGGATGATGTTTCCTACCTTTTTGAACTGCTCTGCACTTGCCAGAGAGCTTCCACCGAATTTCACTACTTTTGACATAACATTTTCTCCTCAAATATATTTTTATTCAGAGCCATTAAATATTGTCCGATTCTCGTCGAATGCTTGCATATTCTTTACTCTATTATACGCAACGGATCCTGCCGAGCATCTGTTCACCCAGTGCTTCGTATTTTGCCTGGAAATCTTTTTCCTTCATGCTCTGTGTGAAGTATCCGAAGTCTTCCTTCCGGTCCTTAAGATGTACCATCTGTCCGCCGGGGAACGCTGCCTCGACCGCATCTTCCGCTCCGGCCTTTGCTCTGATGAAGAAGCTTCTCTCGGCCTCGCCGATGTCTGCCAGCTTTACTTCCTCTTTGTCCCAGAAGCACATGATCACCTTGCCCTGATGTCTTGCGCAGTCGATGACATCCGATACTACCGCGCTGGCGGTGGGAAGCTTACCGGCGCCCCTTCCGTAATACATGGAATCTCCCAGCATATTGCCGGTGACAAATACGGCATTGAACACACCGTGTACCATGGCCAGCGGATGCTCTTTGGAAAGCAGGAAAGGTGCTACCATAACCTCCGCAGTATTGTCATCAATGGCGCGGCTTCTGCCCAGCAGCTTGATGGTATGATCCGTGGCATTGGCATATTCGAAATCCGCCGCGGTGATCTTCGTGATGCCCTCGGTGGGAATCTTCTCGGAATCCACATTTTTGCTGAACATCAGGGAGGACAGAATCGCGATCTTGCGGCAGGCATCGTGGCCTTCCACATCCGCTTCCGGATTACGCTCCGCATATCCCTTGTCCTGTGCTTCCTTCAGCACGGTGGCAAAATCAGCGCCCTCTTTTTCCATTTTGCTTAAAATATAGTTCGTGGTACCGTTTAAAATACCGTTGATGGCTTCGATCTTCTCCGCAGTCAGGGAGTAATTTAACGGCCGGATAATGGGAATACCGCCACCTACACTGGCTTCAAACAGATAGTTGCAATTATGTTCTCTGGCGATCTGCAACAGTTCGGGACCGTGCTTGGCCACCAGTTCCTTGTTGGAAGTGCAGACGCTCTTGCCTGCCTCCAATGACTGCTTCGTGAACTGGTAAGCGGCTCCCACACCGCCCATGGTCTCACAGACGATGGCCACGCTGTCGTCATTTAAAATTGTGTTGAAATCATGAATGACCTTGTCTTCGTAAGGATCTCCCGGGAAATCTCTCAGATCCAGAATGTATTTTACCTCCAGTTCCTGCGCAGACTTCTTATTCACCATGTCCTTATTCTTCTCGATAACTTCCACTACACCGCTTCCTACGGTGCCGTAACCTAATACCGCAACATTGATCATATAATAACCCTTGCCTTTCTTTTCTATCGTTTCGCATTATTCCTTTGCCAGTATTTTTACATGATGTACACTGGACTGTTCTTCCAGCTGTTCGATCATCCGGGAGATATCCCCCGTGGTCTGCAATACCTGAATGCTCAGCGTCAGAGAAGCGATCCCGTTGATGGGAATACTCTGATGGATGGTCAGGATATTGGCCCGATACTCTGCGATGATCTTCAGCACATCTGACAAGATTCCCGGCTCATCATCCATCTGAAAGGTAAGTGTGATGGTCGTTCCCTGTGAATTGTCATGAAAGGGGAAAATGTCATCTTTGTACTTATAAAAAGAACTGCGGCTGATACCTACCGCATCAACCGCTTCCTGTATGGTCAGAACCTTCTCTGCCTCAAGAAGCCGCTTTGCTTCCACTACCTTTAACAGTACTTCGGGTATTGCCTTCTGCTTCACCACAAAATACTTGGTCGTTTCTCCCATATGTTATCCTTTCTGTCGGTTCGTATCCGTAGTACGGACACTTGTTTTTCACCGAGGGATATTCTAGCACAGTAAAGTATGAAAGGCAACCCCCATTTTTATCAAAAATGGGGATTGCCTCTAATTTTTACGCTGATAAGTAACTCCGGTGGCCCGGTAAGCTCCGAAATCCCACGCAGGTCCTGTCTGCATCCATTCCTGCATGACGTGATTCGTATTTTCATAAAAAATGTAACGACGTTCTCTCTTTTCCCCTTCTTTATATGGGAAAATGCCACCTCCCGCCGCTCCGTCCATCAGTTTTACCCAGGCATCCGGAAGGTCCTCATAAGCCGCCGGAACCATGGATGTCTGTAACGGATGGCTCTCACCAACGCCTTTTACCAGGAACAGCGGATTCTGTCTGCCATAGGCAGAGACCTCATCCTGTGGATCAAAACCATGATCCGACATGACGATGATGACCGAATTGTCATACAGTCCCGACTGTTTCAGTTTCTGAAGGAACCGGCCGATCACCCGGATATTGGCTTCCAACGTCTCAGGATAGGAAGAATCTCCCACGGCATTCAGATCCGCATCATACAAAAAGGGAACATGTCCGCCCTGCAAATGGTAATACCGGAAGCATTTTCCCTCCTGATACGTTACCTCTTCCTCCTGCATATGCGTGGCAAACTCTTTCAGATCCCAGGTATACAGGGGATTGCTCTCGTCCACAAACGCATTGTGCTGCCCCTGTGTCTGTGCAATGGCACGGTAACAATATTCCTTCAGGAAAAAGGGTGCATAGCGGATGCCACCCAGCTTGCATACTGCCCGTCTGAAATACTTCCAGACATACACCTCATGCTGCAGCTCCACCATATTGGAAAACTGATAGGTATAGGAAGTCACCCACGGATCCGATTCATACAGTGCAATATCATAATCCCGCTCCGACAGTTCCCGGAACAGTCCGGATTCGTCCACAGCAGCCGCCGCATAATCCAGATAATAGCCTTCCCCCTCATACCATTTTCCCGACAAAATATACGGAACAGAAAATGCCGTCCAGGGATATGCTCCCACCATATCGGGATAATAGGTAAAATCCGCAAACGTCTCTTCATAAGACGGATCCGAATCCATCACTTCCTCAAAAGCCTTCGCATCCACCGCGTCCAATAACAATATCAGAAAATTCTGATCCTGTGACAGACAGTACTGCCCGTTCTCCAGCGCATAATAAGTCGTTCTCTCCCGATAAGCTCCCGTGGTCACAGTCATCGTCACAAGGGTTATCATAAGGATTCCCAAAAGGCCCCCGCTCACGGCCATGCAGGCACCCCGGAACCGTATTGCACCCAACAGCTTTCCCGCAATCACCACCGCGGCTACTATGATAATACACACCACCGCCGTCTTTATATTTTCTCCCTTGTAGTCCTCCCATACAATCTCCGTCCCGTCAAAGGGCGGCATATGGTTCACCAGAAAATTTCCCTGCACATAGAAGGTCAGCAGACCCACCAACTCCGCCGCCGTAACGAACCGGCAGAGACCTTTGGATATGCAGGCTGTTAAAAGTATGCCCAGCGCATTCAATCCAAAGAAAATCGCAAAATTTTCCAGAGCCGCTTTCAGTATCTTATAAAAATCAAACCAGAATTCTGTCTGGTTCGTAACATATAATTCCAGCGGTGCATAAATAAAAAGCATAAAACAGGTAGCCAAAGCTGCTAACAGCCCTGCCACTGCCACCTTCCATCTGTCCGTTACAAAAGTTTTCCATTTCTCCTTTTTCATCTGTGACTCCGATCTGCGGTTCTTTTGTATCCGTCAAACATTTTAACATGACATCTTCGTAAACTCAACTCCGGCACCGACATTTCGTTCCATTCCCTATAACAAAAGACCGACCAGTACATTTCACATGTACCGACCGGTCTTTGAAGACAGCTTCTGCTTAGATCAGAGGATATTTGTCTGTTAATTTCTGAATGATGGCTCTGGCTGCGGGAACCTGCTCCTCGCCGCCCTTGATGACCATGGCGATGGCTTCTGCCACCTGATCCATATCCTCGGTATTCAGACCTCTGGAGGTTACCGCAGGGGTGCCCAGACGGATACCACTGGTCACGAACGGGGACTGGGGATCATTGGGGATGGTGTTCTTGTTGGCGGTGATGTGTGCCGCATCCAACAGCTTCTCCACTGCTTTACCGGTCAGACCGTAAGGGGTCAGGTCTACCAGCATCAGGTGATTGTCGGTACCTCCGGATACGATCTTGATGTCACGGCTCATCAGCCCCTTGCACAGTGCCTGAGCGTTGTCTATGATGTTTTTCTGATATACCTTGAAGTCGTCGCTTAACGCTTCCTCGAAGCAGACAGCCTTGGCTGCAATCACATGCATCAGAGGACCGCCCTGAATGCCGGGGAAGATAGCCTTGTTGAAGTTGAATCTTTCGTTGGCTTCCTTGTTGCAGAGGATCAGACCGCCTCTGGGTCCGCGCAGTGTCTTGTGGGTGGTGGTGGTCACTACGTCTGCGTAGGGGATGGGACTGGGATGAAGGCCTGCTGCCACCAGTCCTGCAATATGCGCCATATCTACCATCAGTACCGCACCGACTTCATCCGCTACCTCACGGAATTTCTTGAAATCAATGGTACGTGCATACGCGGAAGCACCTGCAATGATCATCTTGGGCTTGCACTCCAGTGCCAGCTCTCTCATTCTGTCATAGTCTAAGAATCCGTTGTCATCCACGCCGTAAGGTACCACATGGAAATATTTACCGGACATGTTGACGGGTGAACCGTGGGTCAGATGTCCACCGTGATCCAGATTCATTCCCATAATGGTGTCGCCGGGCTTCAGTACGGCAAACTGCACTGCCATATTCGCCTGTGCTCCGGAATGGGGCTGTACATTGGCATAATCGCAGCCGAACAGCTTCTTGGCACGCTCGATCGCCAGATTCTCAATGACATCCACACACTCACAGCCACCGTAATATCTTTTGCCGGGATAACCTTCCGCATATTTATTGGTCAGGGGACTGCCCATAGCCGCCATAACTGCCTTGCTCACCCAGTTCTCGGATGCGATCAGCTCAATATGACTGTTCTGTCGATTCTCCTCGTCGATAATGGCCTGTGCCACCTCAGGATCTACCTTTTTTACTTCATCCAATGAATACATGCCTCATTCCTCCTTATGTCACTGTCACGTTAATGTGATAAACTGCAACTATTCAGAGCCGTGTAAATATGATCTAATGAGCGTCGAATGCTTGCATTCGTAAGAGCATTTGATCATATTTATACGGCGAAGTAACCACATTCGCAAAAGGAAAGCCTCGAAGAGGCGGTTTTGCGAATGGGGTGCTGAATAGTTGCAAAACTTAGGTCTAAGTATAGCATAGAACTTTTTAATTGCAAAGATGGAAAATGAACAATGTTGGCAGAAGCTGTACAGTGTGTTAAAATAAAAGAATCTGTAAATACAAAGAAACAGGAACCGATACGAAAGATGAGGAGTACTCATGTACCATATTATTATCAATCCCGCCTCCCGTTCCGGCAGAGGAGCAAAGATCTGGTCGGAACAGGTAGAGCCGGCTCTGAAAGAAAGCGCAGTAGAATATAAGACCTATTTTTCCAAAAAAGCCGGAGAAGTCAAGCGGCTGGCTGCACAGATTACCGCAGAGCATGCCGGGGAACCGGATTTAAAGCTGATCGTTCTGGGCGGTGACGGCACCGTGAACGAGGCTCTGCAGGGCATCGCAGATCCTTCCAAAGTCATCCTCGGCTACATTCCCACCGGCTCCAGCAACGATCTGGCCAGAGATCTGGGAATCTCCAAAGACCCGAAGGCAGCTCTGGATCTCATCCTTAAAAACACCTCTCCCAGAGCCATGGATCTGGGACGCCTGACCTATCTGGATGAGGACCAGCCGGAGGAATCACGACTTTTCGCCGTCAGCTGCGGGATCGGTTTTGATGCTGCCGTCTGTGCGGAAGCCATGAGTTCCCGGATTAAAGATACCATGAACCGGATGGGCCTGGGCAAGCTGACCTATCTGGGAATTGCCCTGAAACAGCTGATCACTGCCCGCAAAGTCTCCTGCACCCTGACATTAGAGGACAGTGTACATGGAACCAGGGAATCCACACAGTTTCCCCGTTTTCTGTTCGTGACCTGCATGAGTCACCGCTATGAGGGGGGCGGGTTCATGTTCTGCCCTCCCGCCGTCGACCATGACGGCGTACTGGATCTGTGCACGGTAGGTAATATTTCCAAAGGGCTTGTACTGCTGGCCCTGCCCACCGCCTTTTTCGGCAAGCACTATTTTGTCAGAGGCATCGATGCCCATACCGCCACGCAGATGTCCATTACCACCTCCGCGCCGCTGTGGGTGCATACTGATGGAGAAGTGACAAGACAGAGCCGCGGATTCCGCGTGGAGTGCCTCCCCGGTGCCATCCGCATGATTACTCCCTAAACGGATTTAACAGTACCTAAAGATTTTCTTAAGAATGCTTAAGTATTCTAAAAAAGCCTTGATTTTTTTCTTTCTACGGCTATACTAAAATTGGTTTTGAAGCATAGGTTTTTTAGAGAAATGAGGTTTTTATGGAAAAATTACGGATCTTCTATTTAAAATATAAACATGCCATTCCTCTTATGGTATATGGCATTATTTACATGACCTGGTTCGTCTGGCTGGAGAAGAACACCGCCGGGCATTACCGGATCATACATATGGCAGCGGATGATTACATTCCCTTCTGCGAAGTATTTGTCATTCCTTATTTTTTATGGTTTGCTTATGTATCTGCTGTGGTCATCTATTTCTTTTTTAAGGACAAAGAGGATTACTACCGCACCTGCATCTTCCTCTTCACCGGTATGACGATCTTCCTGATCATATCCACCCTGTGGCCCAACGGACAGCACCTTCGTCCCGCGGTAATGCCCAGAGACAATATCTTCACCCGCATGGTAGCCGCTCTGTACCGTACAGACACCCCTACCAACCTGTGGCCCAGCATTCATGTATATAATTCTCTGGGTGCGCATTTTGCCATTATCCGCAGTAAGTGTTTTGAGAAGAAAAAGGGCATCCGCATCGGTTCCCTGATCCTTGCAATCTCCATTATCATGGCGACCATGTTCATCAAACAGCACTCCGTCTTCGATGTGCTTACCGCCTTCGTAATGGCTGCTGTAATGTATACTCTGGTATACCGTTATGACCTGCTGATCGCAGTAAGAGAGTTTCGCAACAAGAGAAAGGCAAAGCCGCAGATTGGCTGATAATGAATATTTTAGGACTACAAAAATGCAGCGACGTTACTTCTTACGCCACTGCATTTTATTTTGCTGTTATTTATCTCTTCCCTGTTACAGTACTTCCTCACTTTTTCTTAAAGCCGAAGCAATAACCGCATCCATATCATAGTAGCGGTATTCCGCCAGTCTTCCGCCGAAGATCACATTCTTTTCCGTATCTGCCAGCTTCTTATACTCTGCATACAGCGCTCCGTTCTTTTCGTCGTTGACCGGATAGTAAGGTTCATCTCCCGGTTTCCATTCGGAACTGTACTCTCTGCTGATAACAGTTTTCGGTAACTCCTGCCCCTGTTCATCCTTGCCGAACTCGAACCATTTGTGTTCGATGATCCGGGTCCAGGGAGTCTCACGGTCCGTATAGTTCACCGCTGCATTGCCCTGGAAGTTCGGAATGTCCAGCACCTCTGTCTCGAACCTTACGGAACGGTATTCCAGCGCCCCCAGAGAATATCCGAAATACGCATCAATGGGGCCGGTATAGACGATTTTTTCCGCCAGTTTGTCCAGTTCCTCTTTCTGTTCCAGATAGTCCGTATTCAGGCGCACTTCAATGCCATCCAGCAGATGTTCCACCAGTTTCGTATAACCGCCCATGGGAATGCCCTGATACAGGGCATTAAAATAATTATTGTCAAAAGTCAGGCGTACCGGCAGACGCTTGATAATAAAAGCCGGAAGATCCTTGCAGTCACGTCCCCACTGTTTTTCGGTATAGCCCTTTACCAGTTTTTCAAAAATATCCCTGCCTACCAGAGAGATGGCCTGCTCCTCCAGATTCTTCGGTTCCGTGATCCCTGCAGCTCTGCGCTGCTCTTCGATCCTGGCCGCCGCCTCTTCGGGAGTCACCACACCCCACATTTTATTAAAGGTATACATGTTAAAGGGCAGTGAATACAGTTCCCCGTGGTAATTGGCCACCGGGGAATTGGTAAACCTGTTAAACTCAGCAAATCTCGTAATATATTTCCATACCTTGGTATCATTCGTATGAAAAATGTGTGCGCCATACTTGTGAACGTGAATTCCTTCCACGGTTTCCGTATAGATATTGCCCGCCACATTGGGGCGCTTATCGATCACCAGAACTTTTTTTCCTCTGTCAGCCGCTTCCCTTGCGAACACCGCTCCGTACAATCCGGAACCGACGACCAGATAGTCGTATTTCATAATTTCAACTGTTTCCTTTCCTGTTGGTATTTCTGCCAGTACTGTATTACCTCTGCTTCTGCACCGAAGCCCTACGTCCGAAGAAATATTTCAGAACGACCAGGGTCGCCAAAGTCAGCACAAGACCGATCACCAGACAGATCACCGCATTCTGTACAAAGCCGGCAATAATGTAGGTCACAAAAGAGATTGCCGCAACGGTAAATACATAAGGCATCTGTGTGGACACATGGTTGATATGATTACACTGTGCTCCGGCGGAAGCCATAATGGTCGTATCGGAAATCGGGGAACAATGATCACCCATAACAGCACCTGCCAGACATGCGGAGACACCGATGATGATCAGATGCTCAGCTCCGGGAAGCACAAGTCCGGTAACCGGATCGGTAAATACGCCGGTGACGATAGGGATCAGAATACCGAAGGTTCCCCAGCTGGTACCGGAGGCAAAAGCCAGGAAACATGCTACCAGGAAGATGATGGCCGGAAGCATATTGGTCAGTCCGCTGGAGGCGCCCTGCATCAGATCTGCCACATAGACATCCGCTCCCAGCAGACCGGTCATGGTCTTCAGGGTAACGGCAAAGGTCAGGATCAGCATGGCGGGAACCATGGCAATAAAGCCCTGGGTCAGACAGTTCATGGCCTCCTTGAAGGAAACCAGTCTTCTGCCCATATAATATACAATGGCAAACAACAGCGCGATCAATGATCCCCAGGGAAGCCCCACGGAAGCGTCCGTTGCACTGAAAGCATCAACGAATCCCACACCATTAAAGAATCCACCGACATAGATCATACCCAGAACACAGCAGATGATCAGTACCGCTACCGGGATTAACAGATCATATACTTTTCCCCGGGAAGATCCCTTCGGTGCATTGTCTGCATTCGCCACACGTTCTCCCTCGGTGAACAGGTCACCTTTTTCCATGGCATTACGCTCATGCTTACGCATGGGACCGTAATCGAAGCCCAGCAGCGCCATACCGATGACAAAGGCGATGGTCAGCAGAGAATAATAATTATAGGGGATCGCTCTTACAAATAGTTCGATACCGGAATAGACACCTTCATCCACCATACCGGATACCGCTGCCGCCCAGGAGGAGATCGGCGCGATCATACAGATGGGCGCTGCCGTAGCATCAATGATATATGCCAGCTTTGCACGGGAGATCTTGTGACCGTCTGTGACCGGCATCATAACAGAGCCTACGGTCAGGCAGTTGAAATAATCATCCACGAAGATCAGCACGCCTAACAGGAAAGTGGCAAGCAGTGCACCTGCTCTGGTCTTTACATGCTTTTTCGCCCATTCGCCGAAGGCTGCGGAGCCTCCTGCCTTATTCATCAGTGCCACCATGGTTCCCAGCAGGATCAGGAACATGAAAATACCGATATTCCATGCATCTGCAACAGAATTGATAAATCCTTCATTAATAACAGTATCCAGCGTTGCAATGGGAGAAAATCCGGTATAGATCAGCGCTCCCGTAACAATACCGATAAACAGTGATGAATATACCTCTTTTGTGATCAGTGCCAGTACAATTGCCACCACAGGAGGCAGCAATGCCCAAATTGTTCCGTACATAATTTTACCCTCTCTTGTAGTTTTTTCGCAGTTTTTTCACTACATCTCTAACTTTAGGGCAAACCCTTAAGGGTGTCAATATAATTTTCCAAATTAACGCTTTAGCATAGCAGTTTGTATGTGCTTTTCTTCTTTTTCGCTTTAAATCGCTAAATTCTCTTGCATCCTTGGGCGATCTGGGCTATAATGGGCAATGACATTTAGCAGAAAGGACGTGCCCTGCGCACGATGGAATACCATGAGTTTCGAATTCATTACAAAACTTCCCACGCCTGCGGAGATCCGCAAGGAACTGCCCCTTCCGGCAGAATTAGCCAAGATCAAAGAAGAAAGAGACGCGGAGATCCGTGATGTTCTCACCGGCAAAAGCAATAAGTTTCTGGTAATCATAGGACCCTGTTCCGCCGACAACGAAGATTCCGTATGTGATTACGTCAATCGTCTGGCGAAAGTCAATGAAAAGGTAAAGGACAAGCTGATTCTGGTTCCCAGAATCTATACCAATAAGCCCCGTACCACCGGAGAAGGCTACAAGGGCATCACCAGCCAGCCCGATCCCGAAAAGAAGCCGGATTTCCTGGCCGGACTGATGGCCATGCGTAAGATGCATATTCGCGCCATCAAAGAGACCGGCCTGACCGCCGCAGATGAAATGTTATACCCGGAAAACTGGGGTTATGTATCCGATATCCTCTCCTATGTGGCCATCGGTGCCCGTTCCGTAGAGGATCAGCAGCATCGTCTGACCGTCAGCGGTTTTGATGTGGCTGCCGGTATGAAGAACCCTACCAGCGGAGACTTCTCCGTAATGCTGAACTCCGTATATGCTGCACAGCATCCCCATTCCTTCATTTATACCGGATGGGAAGTGAATACCCACGGCAACGATCTGGCCCACACCGTACTGCGCGGTGCCACCAACAAGCACGGTGCCAACATTCCCAACTACCATTACGAGGATCTGATCCGCCTGTGGGATATGTACGGCAAGATGGATCTGAAGAATCCCGCCTGTGTCATTGATGCGAACCACTCCAACTCCAACAAGCAGTTCAAGGAGCAGATCCGTATTACCAAGGAAATTATGCACAGCCGTAAGCTCAGTCCCGATCTGCACAAGCTGGTCAAGGGTGTCATGATCGAGAGTTACATCGAGGAAGGCAACCAGAAAGTAGGTGCCGGCTGCTATGGCAAGTCCATCACCGATCCCTGTCTGGGCTGGGAGGACAGCGAACGTCTGATCTACGATATTGCCGAATACGAATAAGGCGGAGCCTTTCTTAGAAAAATTGCAGGAATCCTTTTAATAACACAGGATTCACGAAACATTCCAATAAGCATCCGAAGATCAGCGCCATCAAAATGAGCGCCAGTTTTCCCAATCTGCCGGGCAGGGACTTTTTCCCCTGCCCGGTTATGTTATGGTAAAAATAAATACTCCGGTGCAGATCCTCGCACCATCTGAGTAACAGGATCATGGCCGGCACATAACACAGATAATGAGGAAAGACACTCACAATACCAAGCAAAATCCCCTTGATTCCATACCGGAAGACCGCCGTGCTTAGAAAAAAGCCAACGGAGAATCCGTATTTTACGGTGATTCCTCCGCAGAAGATCCATCCCAGATAGGTCGTTGCCATAATAATGAGCACCAGAAAATTCCGGCATCTTTTGCACAGCACATACCAGAACAGGATACTGCTGTCCACGGTCATATATTTCATGTGATACAGAGTATCCTCATCCAGCATTCCCATATTCCGATCCAGGAATCCCCTTCCGAAATATACCGCAAACAATCCCAACACAAATCCCGTCAAAAATAAAAAGCGTAGCGGAAGTTTTCCCGCCGGCAGTATGGATCTGTCCCATTTCATATATTTTGTCTCTCCGTCAGGCGTTGTTAGTAATATATGCGGACAACATGGGAAAACATGCTTTCTCTTTCGGGTCACATCAAAAAAGCCCTGTCAGACAGGGGAACAACTCCCTGCCGGACGGGGCTTTTAAATGCGACCCAAACTATTGATTCAGGTATTTGGATGCATAGGTCAGAATGCCGCAGATCGTCTTAGCGTCCTGGATCTTGCAGTCGTAGATCATCTGCTTTAATTCCTCTACGGAATAGGCCTCTACATTGATGAATTCATCTTCATCCAGATGCTGGCTTCCTCTGTCCTTCAGGCCTCTTGCCAGATAAATGTCGATCTTCTCATTGCAGAAAGCCACCGTGGTATAGATCGAGGTCAGCAGTTCCACATGATCGGTATGATAGCCGGTCTCTTCCTGCAATTCCCGCATGGCTGCCTGATCCGTGGGCTCTTCTCTTCCATTCAGTCCGCCTGCTGGAATCTCCAGCGTCTCACGCTCCAGAGCATTTCGGTACTGGCGCACCATCAGAAGCTTGCCGTCTTCTCTCACAGCCACCACCGCTGCCGCACCCTTGTGGTCGATCAGATCCCATTTTGCAATATTGCCGTTGGGAATCTGCATGGTATCCTGATAATAGTCGATAATGGCACCCTTCGCTACCAGATCACGGCTGATACGCTTGAATTTTTCCATGGCTTATCGTCCCTTCTCCTCCAAATCGAGTACTTACTTGCTCTCCAATAATTTATCTACGCTTACCATCTTGACGCACAACACGAACAGATCCGTAGCCATAGCCATCTCTTCCGGTGTCGGGAAAGAAGGTGCAATACGGATATTGGAATCCTTCGGATCCTTTTTATAGGGGAAAGTCGCGCCTGCTCCGGTCAGGGTCACACCTGCTTCCTTACATTTTGCCACGATAGCCTTGGCACAGCCCTCCATGGCATCAAAGGAGATAAAATATCCACCGTTGGGTCTGGTCCAGCTGCCGATACCAAGGCCTCCCAGTTCGTCCTCCAGTACCTGTAGTACTGCCTCGAACTTCGGGCGCATGATAGCTGCATGCTTTCTCATATGTTCACGTACCCCGTTAATATCCTTAAAATAGCGTACATGGCGTAACTGGTTGATCTTATCATAGCCGATGGTCTGGATGGTCATGGACTTCCGCATATCATCCAGATTTGCCTTGGAGGAGGCAATAGCCGCAATACCTGCTCCCGCAAAGGTCACCTTGGAGGTAGAGCAGAACTCGAATACCATATCCGGATGTCCTGCTTTCTCACACTCGGAAAGGATCTCCAGCAGCTGATCCTGTCTGTCATCGTATAAATGGTGGATGGCATAAGCATTATCCCAGAAAATACGAAAATCCGGCGCAGCAGGCTGCAAAGCGGCGAAACGTCTTACGGTCTCATCGGAATAAGAATATCCCTGAGGGTTGGAGTATTTCGGTACGCACCAGATACCCTTGATGGCGGGGTCCTCGGACACCAGCTTCTCTACCAGATCCATATCCGGTCCTTCCGGTGTCATAGGCACGTTGATCATTTCAATTCCGAAATGCTCTGTAATACCAAAATGTCTGTCATAGCCGGGTACCGGGCATAGGAACTTTACATGATCCAGCTTGCCCCAGGGGGTATTGCCTAGGAATCCGTGGGTCATAGCCCGGGATACGGTATCATACATAATGGTCAGGCTGGCATTGCCGCAGACAATCACATTCTCCGGCTTCACTTCCAGAATGTCAGCAATCAGTTTCTTCGCCTCGGGAATACCGTCCAGACCGCCGTAATTTCGAACATCCATTCCATCCTCAGCTTTCATAGCGCTCTGAGAATTTACAACATCGAGATAATCCATCGTCATATCCAGCTGACTGACTGCCGGTTTTCCTCTGGACATATCCAGTTTCAGGCCCTTGCCTTTTGCATCTTCATACGCAGCATTAAGTTCCGCCTTCAATGTTAAAAGTTCTTCCTTGGTTAATTCCTGATATGCTTTCATTTCGTACCATACCTTTCTCGTCTTTTCCCACGGGGGAATACGCTTTCTTCTGTGGATGTTGGATAATGGTATACAATCATACACTCCGAATATCATACTATAAGAAAGTTCTTTGTACAATACCCTTTTTCGAAAATTTTATCAAAAAAAGCTGCTGTGCTTTAATGGCACAACAGCTTTTCTTACTTCGTATGAAATTGTCATTTCTGACTGGTCAGTTATTTGGCGTAATCAATTACGCGGCTCTCACGGATCACATTTACCTTGATCTGTCCGGGATATTCCAATTCAGCTTCGATCTGCTTGGAAATATCTCTTGCCAACAGTACCATATCGGCATCTGAGATCTGCTCAGGCACTACCATAACACGAACTTCACGACCTGCCTGAATAGCAAAAGATTTATCTACACCTTTGAAATTGTTTGTGATATCTTCTAACTGTCTTAATCTGCTAGTATAGGTTTCCAGTGTTTCCCTTCTAGCTCCCGGTCTTGCAGCGGATATTGTATCAGCAGCTTGTACAATACATGCAATCAGGGAAGTAGGCTCTACATCGCCATGGTGAGATTCCACGGCGTTGATGACCGTAGCGTTCTCTTTATATTTCCGACACAATTCAGCACCCAATTGAATATGGGAGCCTTCCATTTCGTGGTCCACTGCCTTACCAATGTCATGCAGCAGTCCCGCTCTCTTGGCAAGTCTCACATCCAGTCCCAACTCCGCTGCCAGAAGACCTGACAACTGTGCAACCTCGATGGAATGCTTCAATGCGTTCTGACCATAGCTGGTACGGAATTTCATCTTGCCGAGCAATCTTACCAGTTCAGGGTGGATGCCATGTACACCAACCTCCAGGGTTGCGGCTTCTCCCTCCTCCTTGATCATTACTTCGACTTCTTTCTGCGCCTTCTCTACCATCTCTTCGATTCTGGCCGGATGGATACGTCCGTCCACGATCAGCTTCTCCAGCGCAATTCTCGCTACTTCACGGCGAATCGGATCAAATCCGGACAGGATTACTGCTTCCGGTGTATCATCAATGATCAGGTCTACACCCGTCATGGTCTCAAGGGTACGGATATTACGTCCCTCACGCCCAATGATACGTCCCTTCATTTCGTCATTCGGTAACTGTACAACGGAAATTGTAGTCTCAGAGACATGGTCTGCTGCACATCTCTGTATAGCGTTAACCACATATTCCTTTGCCTTTTTGTCTGCTTCTTCTTTGGCCCGACTCTCCATTTCCTTGATCATCACGGCCGATTCATGTTTCACTTCATCTTCAACAATTTTCAATAAGTAGTCTTTTGCTTGTTCAGAGGTTAATCCGGAAATTCGTTCCAGTTCCTGCACACGCTGCTCATTCAGCTTGGAGACTTCATCCTTCATGCGATTGAGGGTTTCTTCTCTGGCCGCCAAACTTGCCTCGCGCTTCTCGATGGCATCTGCTTTCTTATCGATGTTCTCTTCCTTCTGCTGAACTCTGCGCTCATACCGCTGAGCTTCCGCTCTGCGTTCCTTGATCTCTTTGTCCAGTTCATTCTTGGTACGAATGGACTCTTCCTTGACTTCCAGGAGTGATTCGCGCTTTTTGTTCTCTGCGGTCTTCAGGGCTTCATCGATAATCTCTCTTGCTTTCTCCTCTGCATTGCCGATCGTTCCCTCCGCATTCTTCTTCAGACGGGAAGTAGTGATCTTGGCTGTAACCAGTGCGGTTACTGCAATGGCAACAAGTGCAACAGAAACCACTAATACTATTACAATATTAGTGTCCACTACAGGAGCACCTCCTTATGAAATTTTCATTGTACATTTTGCTCGGATAATACAAATTATCGTTCATAATAGAATGCAATTTATGTACATTCTAACAAGCAATTCACAACAGTATTAGTGTAAACTGAAATTCCACCCCTGTCAAGTACAAGTCGCAATTACTCCAAAAATAGTTCCCATATTAAAAAAATCTTTGTGCATAATTTCTTGCCATTGCCGTACAATTCCCCATCCTTAGAAATCATCGCTGTGCATGCCACCGATGGCCTTGCGGATGGCTTCCGCAGAGAAGCCTTTTCTTGCCAGAAATGCATAGATTTTCTGCCGTTCTTTCCAGTCTGTCTCTCCCTCCGGATCATAGTGTTTCTTACGAAGCAGCTCCCGGATCATGCTCTGTTCGTCCTGCTCGCCGCCGTTCTCCCGCCAGACCTGCCAGGCCTCTTCCATGGTAGCTGCGGTGATCCCCTTGCCCTGCAGATCCTGTTCAATCCGCCGCCTGCTGCGGCTATCCTCGTGGTAAGTAATATAATCCACGGCATACCGCAGGTCATCTATATAATGAAAGCCTGCCACATAGGCAATCGCCTGTTCTATGATCTCAGCCGGATAAAAGCCCTGTTGTAATTTCGTCCGCAGCTGTGACGTGGTATACTCTCTTCCCTGCAACAGATTCATGGCTCGAAGCTTCGCCCGCTTGGGGAGTACTTCCTGCATAATGGTCCGATAATCCTCCTCCCGGAGTTCTTCACCTTCTTTTACATGGTAGAGACGCAATTCGCCTTTGTATAATACAAAGGCGAATTCCTGATCAATATATACTTTGCTTCTCGATTTGGAAAGTTTCGTAACCTGTGTTACCAGCATGGATCTACTCTTCCTTCTCTGCTGCGGCAGTGGCATCTGCCTTTAATCCGTAATGCTCTCTGACCTTCTCCGCGATCTCATCACAGATAGCGGGATTGTCCTTTAAGTACTGCTTGGCATTCTCACGTCCCTGTCCGATCTTGTTCCCCTCGTAGGCATACCAGGCACCGGACTTGGCCACAACGTCACAGCTGGCCGCCAGATCCAGAATATCTCCTACCATGGAAATACCTTCACCAAACATGATGTCGAACTCCGCTTCCTTGAAGGGAGGTGCAATCTTATTCTTAACGACTTTGACACGGGTACGGTTACCAATCACTTCACCGCCCTGCTTCAATGCTTCAATCCTTCTGACATCCAGTCGCACGGAGGAATAGAACTTCAGGGCACGTCCGCCGGTGGTGGTCTCCGGGTTGCCGAACATTACGCCTACCTTCTCACGCAGCTGGTTGATGAAGATTACGGTACAGTTGGACTTGCTGATCACGGCAGTCAGCTTACGCAGTGCCTGGGACATCAGTCGTGCCTGCAAACCTACGTGGCTGTCTCCCATGTCACCGTCGATCTCGGCCTTGGGTACCAGTGCGGCTACGGAGTCCACTACGATAATATCAATGGCGCCCGAACGTACCATGGTCTCGGTGATCTCCAGTGCCTGTTCCCCATTGTCCGGCTGGGAAATGTACAGGTTGTCAATATCAACGCCGATATTCTTCGCATAGACAGGGTCCAGAGCATGCTCCGCATCAATGAATCCGGCAATACCGCCTCTCTTCTGTACCTCTGCGATCATATGTAAGGTAACGGTGGTCTTACCACTGGATTCCGGTCCATAGATCTCAATGATTCTTCCCTTGGGAATACCTCCCAGTCCCAATGCTATATCCAAACTTAAAGAACCGGTGGGGATGGTCTCCACGTTCATCTGTGCCGTGGGATCTCCCAGCTTCATTACCGCGCCCTTTCCGTACTGCTTCTCGATCTGGCTCAGTGCCGCATCCAATGCCTTAAGCTTATCGTCTTTTTCCATGTTAATCTCCTTTTTGTTCAAGGAACAAATGTTCTGCTTTTTATTTAGAATAAAACATTTGTTCGTGTTTGTCAATGTCTATTTTTATTATACATACTTTGTGTCCATTAAAACTCTCTCATAGGCATTCCCCCTTACCTGCAAAGTTTTTTCCTCTGATCGTCTGAAATTTTGGCGAATGCCTGAATTGTCGATAATCACAGATAAAAAGATACAAAAGAAATGTATCACACTTCCCCGCTTCCCGCAAGGATGCATGATACATTTCCTGTGTTTTCGGCACTATCTACAATTTTCTGCCCCCTCGTTTTGAGGGTATCTCACAAAATATTTTTTTATTACTTTTTACCAAAAGTGACCTTGCTGAAATATTTCAGGATACAGCTGCGCATGAGGATCAGCGCTGCGGAGGTGGATGCCTCTCTGATCTGTCTGCGGGTTCCGGAGAAATGATACTCCTTCACCGTGACTTCTCCCTTCACACTGCACCCGATATATACCAGTCCTACCGGCTTCTCTTCGGTTCCACCATCCGGTCCTGCAATTCCGGTCACAGCCACGGCCACATCCGATTTCATCATAAGAGCGGCGCCTTTTGCCATCTCTGCGGCAGTCTTGCTGCTGACAGCACCGTATTTGTCCAGAGTACTCTTGCGCACTCCCAGGAATTTCCGTTTTGCCTTATTGGAATAAGTCACCAGTCCTGCCTTGTAGCATTCCGATACGCCGGGCACATTGATGATCCTTGCTGCGATCATGCCGCCGGTACAGGACTCCGCGGTGGTCACCGTCAGGTCATTGGCAAGCAGCAGATCCGCCACTGCCATTTCCAGAGTGGTCTCCGCCTTGGTGCTGTAAATATCCGCTCCGAAACGGGATTTCAATTCCTTCACCACAGGCTTGATGGCTTTTCCGGCTGCCTTGGCATTTTCCCCGGAAGCGGTCACCCGGATATGTACTTCGCCGGTCTTGGCATAGGTGGCTATGGTGGGATTGGTCTGACCATCGATCAGGTCCTTCAGGGTATCCTCCACCTGGCTCTCCGGCACACCGCACAGCTTTACCATCTGGGAGCAGATCACTCCGGGAGTCAATGCGTCCAGATAAGGAAGTACCTGCTGCTCAAACATGGGAATCAGCTCCGCAGGAGGTCCCGGCAATAATATAATACGATTCTTCTCTGTCTCCAGAATGATACCCGGAGCCGTTCCGTTATCATTGTCCAGTACTTTCGCCCCCTCGGGCACCATGGCCTGTTTCCAGTTATTTTCCGTGGGCTGGATATCTCTTACCGCAAAGAATTCGGCAATCCGTTCCATACTATGGTCATCTACGGACAATTTCTTCCCGCAGACCTTTGCCACGGTCTCCTTGGTCAGATCATCCTCCGTGGGTCCCAGTCCGCCGGATAACAGAATCACATCCGAACGTTCCATGGCGCATTTCAATACACCCGCAAGTCTCTCCGCATTATCTCCCACCACCGTCTGGTAGTAGCAGTCCAGTCCGGCTCCCGCCAGCTTTTCCGCCAGATAAGCCGCATTCGTATTCACAATGTTACCCAGTAGTATTTCGGTACCTACACAGATGATCTCCGCTGTCATATCTTTACCGCCTTTCGCTGTCGCTTGTCCTACATCTTTTCCACAGACAGTATACTACACTTCGGAAGCGGAGAAAAGGAAATATTTTACTCCCGTGTATTTTCCTGATTCCAGAGCTGATGCCGTAATTTTTCGTCCGTTCCCTTGTGGCTCCGCTCCCGCCACTGGGTGGGGGTGCATTCGTACCGCTTCTGAAAACTGCGGTGGAAGGTCCGCATATTGGGAAATCCGCATTCGTAGCTGATCTCCGTCACGGTCTTCCTGCTGTCCTTCAGCAGATTGCAGGCCAGAATCATCCGCTGCTGTGCCACATAGGAGGGAAAGGAGATATTTAACTGGGAAGAAAAAATATGGGACAGATAATAGGGACTGATGCCCAGTTCCTTTGCCACCTTCTGAGCCGTCAGTTCTCCGGTGATATTGTCGTTGATATATTGCAGAAGCTTCTGTGTGATATTCAGATCCGAGGGCTTGTCCTTTTTGATCACCGGAACATTTTCATACATATCCGCCAACAGTGCCATCAGAAGCCCCTTGTCCTGCCGGAACGGCCGCAGTTCCTTATGCAGACCGATATCCGACAGAATGTCCAGTACCATCTGTCCGTAGCGGCTGAGCATGCTTTTCTGAAAATAGGGAGACTTCATATCATAATAGGTAAGTTCTTTCTGGAATTCTCCGATGGAATCCATATCCGCAATGATCAGAAGCATTCCCACCTCTCCTACAGAACTGTAGGAATGGATCTGGTTCGGATAGATCATCAGGCAGTCTCCGGCGGTCAGATGATAATTCACCCCCGCTACCGTGGCATCCATTTCCCCCTCCGTCACATGGACGAATTCCATATGCTTATGCAGATGAAACGGGAAATTCGGATGCCACCAGACATGGCAGTCATAGACCTTTTTCCGGCTCTCATAAAACGGTTTTACTGTATTCATACCAATCCCCATACCTTTCCCGGTCTGCAAACTTCGGGCCACAGACGCAAAGTTTAAACTGCTCTGTATTCTACATACCATATTCCGTTCCTGATTTCTACTGTTTTTCCTAAAAATAGCAATTTTTGTCCTATATGTAATTCCTTTTTGTCGTGCAGTCCACACATTTTTCACGTACAATAAGCTTAAATGAAAGCAGTTCCAATTTTCAAAAAATAAAAAGCGAGATATTTTATGAATCGTACAGAAGCCAGAGAAAAAGCTGCCGTACTGGTAGCGCAAATGACAATAGAAGAAGCTGCTTCCCAGCTGTTGCACTCCGCTCCCGCTATTCCCCGTCTGGGCATTCCCGCCTATGACTGGTGGAGCGAAGCCCTCCATGGAGTCGCCAGAGCCGGTACTGCCACCTGCTATCCGCAGGCAATCGGTCTGGGTGCAACTTTTGACCGTGAACTATTGCAGACGATTGCCGGTTCCATCGCGCTGGAAGCCCGGGCAAAATATAATGCCTATTCCCGTCTCGGAGACCGTACCCGTTACAAGGGTGTGACCATGTGGTCTCCCAATATCAATATCTTCCGTGATCCCCGCTGGGGAAGAGGTCAGGAGACCTACGGTGAAGATCCTGTGCTTACCGCTGCACTTGGCTGTGCTTTCGTGGAAGGATTACAGACGAAACGGGACGGTTATCTGACTACCGCCGCCTGTGCCAAGCATTTTGCGGTACACTCCGGTCCGGAAGCCCTGCGTCACAGCTTTGACGCCAAAGCTACGAAGAAAGATCTGTGGGAAACTTATCTTCCCGCTTTTGAGGCCCTGGTGACAAAGGCTGATGTGGAAGCCGTCATGGGTGCTTACAACCGTACCAACGAGGAGCCATGCTGTGCACACTCCTATCTTATGGAAGAAGTACTCCGCGGCAAATGGCATTTTGAAGGCCATTTCGTCTCCGACTGCTGGGCGATCCGGGATTTCCACGAAGGGCATCATGTGACCGCTTTTCCCGAAGATTCCGCTGCTCTCGCTCTGGAAAAGGGCTGCGACTTAAACTGCGGCTGTACCTATGAATATATTTTACAGGCATATAAACAGGGAAAAGTGACCGAAGAAGAGATCCGCCGCAGTGCGGAGCGCCTTTTCACCACCAGATACCTGCTGGGGCTCTTCGATCACAGTTCCTTAGACGAGATCCCTTACAACGTGGTGGGCTGTAAAGAGCACCGGGAACTGGCTTATCAGGCCGCTGTGGAAAGCTGTGTTCTGTTGAAAAATGACGGCACACTGCCCCTTTCCTTAAAAGATAAAAAACGCGTGGCTGTCATCGGCCCCAACGCCGACAGTCATGCCGCTCTGGTGGGCAACTACAACGGCACCCCGCCCCGCTCCATCACCGTGGTGGAAGGAATCACAAGGATCTGTGAAGATACCGGCTGGGATGTCAATTATGCGGAAGGGTGTCTGCTCTATGACGATCCCTCGGTAAGAAAGGTATTCCAGAACTACCGCATTCCCGAAGCTGTGGCATTAGCAGAATCCTGTGACCTTGCCATTGTATGTGTCGGTCTCGACTCCACGCTGGAGGGAGAACAGGGAGATGTGGGCAACGCCTTTGCCAGCGGAGATAAACCGGATCTGCTGCTTCCCAAAATTCAGCGGGATCTGGTGGAACAGGTCATTGCTACCGGCACTCCGGTGATCCTGATCGATCTGGCCGGCAGTCCCATGGATCTGTCCGCTTACGAAGATCAGGTTCCCGCGATCCTGCATGCCTGGTATCCCGGCGGAGAGGGTGGACGAGCTATTGCCGATATCCTGTTCGGCAAGGTATCTCCCGGCGGCAAACTGCCCCTTACCTTCTATTATAATGACAATCCTCTGCCGGACATTACCGACTACCATATGACCGGACGTACCTACCGCTATTTTGAAGGCAGTCCCTGGAAGCCTTTCGGCTTCGGACTCACCTACGGAGAATTACAGATTACAGAGTCGAAAGTATCTGAAGTTGATTACACGAAGGAGATTCCTTCCGCACAGATCACGGTACAGTGCCGGAACTCCACGGCTCGTGACTTAAGTGATGTCCTACAGGTATATGTCCATGTGAACGGTTCCGCCAATGAAGTTCCCAACCACAAGCTGGCTGCTTTCGAACGGATCCGTCTGGGTGCCGGAGAAAGCAGGGAATTCCTGCTCACTGTTCCACCCGCTGCATTTACTACGGTAGACGATTCCGGCAACAGAGTATTTGACGGTACTTCTGCTACGCTGTATCTGGGATTTTCCCAGCCGGATCTCACAGAAGACGGTCAGAAGGTCTATGCAAGTGGCAGAGGTCAGATCTTCGAGGTTACTTTACAATGAGCATTCTGGCAGAAGCCATTTGCTATAGAGAGATGTATTTAAATAAGGAGGCTAAATCCTCTCCTCGCCAAGAGGGGAAATTTCACTTCGTGAAATTGGATTTTCCTTCGGAAAACAAGGAGGATTACAATGAAAAGAAACAAGATCTTAAGCCTGTTGCTGTCAGTTTCCATGCTGACTGCACTCACCGCCTGCGGAAGCCAGGGTTCCGATACTCCCGCAGCATCCACCACCGATAGTGGAAGCACTACCGCCGCTGCCGAAAGCACCGCTTCTTCCGATGACAGTTATGTACTGGATAAGGTTACCATCGTTGTAGACGGTACTTTCAATGCCTCTGTAGATGCTTATCAAGACAAGTTCATTGAGCAGTGGGACGCTGCTGTCAGTGAAGCACTTGGTCATCCCGTCAGCCTGAATATCCAACAGTTAGACCATTCCAGTTATGTAGACGGTGTTGGTCGTCTGTTTGCCAGCGGTGATTACCCTGACGTAATTCTGCTGAATGCCGGTCAGTATGCCGAATATGCAAAAACCGGTCTTCTGTGGGATATGACAGATGCTTATGATAATGCAAAATTCCAGAGCCACATGGTACTGCCCGCAGTTAACCAGAATGTCCGCATCGACGGCAAACAGTATGGTCTGTCCACCGGTCTCGGCGGCGGTTGTATCACCTATGTTAAGCAGGCATGGCTGGATGCTGTCGGCATGAAGGCTGAGGACATTACCGACTGGGATTCCTACTATGCAATGTTAAAGGCATTCACC
Source organism: uncultured Acetatifactor sp. (assembly GCA_934436435.1). Lineage (GTDB taxonomy): Bacteria > Bacillota > Clostridia > Lachnospirales > Lachnospiraceae > Acetatifactor. Next base: position 69,424 of record CAKSAN010000009.1, read on the forward strand.
GATCAGGATCCCGACGGCAATGGCAAGAATGATACCTATGGTGTTGCTGCCGCAGGATTTATGGGTTCCGAAGCGCCTTACACCAACTATCTGCCTCAGTTCTGGCAGAATGCATACCCCAGCTTCACCTATGATGAGAATGGTGTATGGTATGACGGTTTCAACACTCAGGAGACCAAGGATGCCCTGCTTCGTTTACAGCAGGCTTACGCAGATGGCGTCATCGATCCCGAGTCCCTGACCATGGGCACCAAGGATGTCCGTGAAAAATGGTGGTCTTCCGACCAGTCCGGTTCCTTCGGTGCTTTCACCTACTGGTCCGGTTACTGGAATGATAACCTGGTTAACAATATGGATAAGAACGGTGTAGATTCCGGACTGGCAAGACTGGTTCCCATTGCCGAAATGGATGGCTACCTGAACAGAGAATCTCCTGTATACTGCATCATTGATGACGGTGACGGCGATGATTCCAGAGAACAGGCAATCTTTGATACCGTCTTCGAGACCATGTTCGACGGCGGTACCGTACAGACTCTGTGGGTATACGGCGCAGAAGGCTACCACTGGTCTACCGAAGCTGAGACCATTGTCACCGGCGAAGGTACTGATAAGGAAAAGACTTACGAATACAAGGATGGTGAATTCCATCTCCGCCTGAATCCTTCCGATCCCAGTGCTTTGTGGAAAAAGAATGCTATTGATCCTTCTTCCATGATCTGCTCCTTAGAAAACGGTTTCGAATCCGCTACCGACCTGACCAAGGAATGTAACGAATTCTTCTCAGAGCACAGCGTAGATGCTCCTCACTCCGCTTCCTGTGACGGTATTACCAACTACGGTGGTACGATCAGCGATGCCAGAAATGATGTTATCGCTGAGGTTGTTGTAAAGGGCGGAGATGTAGAAGCGGCTATGGCAAATTACGTCAAGACCACTCAGGAAATGGTAAATGAAATTCTTGGAGAATTAAACGCACAGTAAGAAGTATAACGGATAGTACTTTTTCAAAATCAATTTCTCAACTCCCAAAACAGCCGCTTCACGGAATGTGAAGCGGCTGTTTGCAGTAACTGGAAAGTTACGCGAGCAATGAGCCGCGCATAGGTATAGTGAAGACAGCGATGGGTGCTTGCGCACAAATCGCTGTCTTTACTTATGCCGTGATGCGGCGAACGCCGCGATATGAAATAAGATTGACAGCGCTCTATGCTGACAATCTTATGAATAGCGTGGCTCATTGCGGATGGCAGTTTTAAACCGGGCGAACGCCCACGTTGGATATGTCAGGGGCACAAACTCTTATAATTCCAAGATTGTACCCTCTCCGTCAAGAGTTGTGGGCACAGAGTGGCTTATCTCCTTGTACTGTGCCCATTTTAAAACAGGCTGCGGGCACAGATAGACTTATTCCCTTGTGCTGTGCCCATTTTAGAACAAACCGTGGGCACAGCGCAGCTCACCTTCTTGTACTGTGCCCATTTTAAAACAAGCTGTGGGCACAGCGCGACGCGTTCTCTTGCATTGTACCCATTTTTAAACAAAAGGAAGGGCACAGACATCGAATTTATCGTTGCTGTGCCCTTTCCTTGGAAATACATATATTTATTTGACTAACTTTCCATTTATTTGGTATCTTTCATAACATCTTTGTTCTTCACCAGATAATCGATCAGGGATACTACGGTGAGGATCAGTGCGATCCACATAATAATATCGGTGAGGATCTGCAACTGCGGAAAGTTGGCGATCATCAGGCAGATCATAACCATCTGGAAGGTGGTCTTGAACTTGCCCCAGTAGCTTGCGGCAATGACTACGCCGTTGTCGGAAGCGATCAGGCGGAAACCGCTGATAATGAACTCTCTGGCAATAATGATGATGACCACCCAGGAAGGGATGCGGTTCATCTCGATCAGTGCGATCATGGCGGAACATACTAACAGCTTATCCGCCAGCGGATCCATGAACTTACCGAAGTCTGTGATCAGATTGTATTTTCTGGCGATCTTACCGTCGATCAGATCCGTCAGGCTGGCGATAATGAAGATGGCCAGTGCGATCATATCCGTCACGAAAGTATTGTCACCGAACCATCCGGCCTGGCCTCCCAGCAACAGGATAATAAACGGTACAATCAGGATTACGCGGAAAATAGTCAGCTTGTTGGGCAGATTCATCTTACTCATGGTATATCTCTCCTATCAGATCATATTCATTGGAATCGGTGACCAGAACCTTGACAAAATCTCCGGTCATCAGATTTGCTGAAGTATTTACAAACAGATAGCCGTCCACATTGGGAGCATCTCTGTAAGTTCTGGCCACATAAGTCTCTTCGTCCGCTACCTTGCCCTCGATCATTACGGTCAGAATGCGGCCTACCATATCCTCCGCCCTGTCAAAAGCGATGGCCTGCTGCAGTTCCATCAGCTCATCTCTGCGGAATTCCTTGACTTCCTGCGGCACCTGATCTTCCATGGTGGCTGCGGGAGTATCTTCCTCCTGTGAATAGGGGAATACACCCAGACGGTCGAATTCCATCTCGTTGACAAAACGGTACAGTTCCTCGAAATCCTCCTGAGTCTCTCCGGGGAATCCGCTGATCAGCGTGGTCCTTAAGCAGATATCGGGGATCTTCTCCCGAAGCTTACCAATGATGGTGCGAAGCTCTGCCTGATCGGTACGTCTTCCCATGCGCTTTAACACATTGTCGGAAGCATGCTGGATGGGAATATCCAGATAGTTGCAGACCTTGGGTTCCGCGGCGATGGCGTCAATCAGTTCGTCCGTGATCTCCTCCGGATAGCAGTATAAAATACGGATCCAGTAAATGCCGGGGATCTGCGCCAGTTCATGTAAAAGTCTCGGCAGTTCCTTTTTACCGTACAGGTCCACACCGTACAGCGTAGTCTCCTGCGCTACCAGAATCAGTTCCCGTACACCCTTGTCCGCCAGCTCTGTGGCTTCCTTGATGAGGCTCTCCATGGGAACACTACGGTAATTGCCTCTGACCTTGGGAATAATACAGTAGGTACAGTGCTTGTCACAGCCCTCTGCAATTTTCAGATACGCAAAATGTCCGCCTGTAGTGACAACCCGGTTGGTCTCTGTCACTGGGGCGGCATTAATGTCTTCGTAATAATTCTGTTTCCGGCCTGCAAGGACTTCTTCCAGAGCGGCCACGATCTCGTCGATGGCAGTGGTTCCGATAATGGCATCCACCTGCGGGATCTCCTTCTGGATCTCCTCGCGGTAGCGCTGTGCCAGACAGCCCGCTGCGATCAGTGCTTTGACCTGTCCGCTGTCCTTCAGTTCTCCCATCTGCAATAATGTATTGATGCTCTCTTCCTTGGCATCACCGATAAAGCAGCAGGTGTTTACAACAACCGCGTCCGCCTCTGCTTCATCGTCCGTGAAGGTATAACCTTTTTCCTGGAGCATGCCAAGCATCTTCTCGGAATCGACAAGATTCTTGTCACACCCCAGGGATACAAACAATATCTTCATGTGTCTTATGCTTCCTCATCATCTCCAAGGATCTTAATCTTGCCCTGATTCAGTTCCTCTACTGCGATGGACAGAGGCTTATCCACCTTAGCGGTTACCAGCGGTTCTTCTCCTGCGATGATCTGTCTTGCTCTCTTGGCAGTTGCCATAACGATAGAATAACGACTGTTGACTACAGGTGCTTCACCGGGTTCTACCTCGCTGTTTACTACTTTCATTAAATCGGTATAAGAGGGATGTAACATTTTATTTTGCTCCTTTCGCGAAACCTTCCAGTTCCTCTCTGATCTCTTTGATAAATTCTCCCTGACGAAGTGGCACACATTTTGCCGCTTCCACCAGCTTTTGTACTTCTCCGGCACATTCGTCCAGATCATCATTCACTACTATATAATCATAGGCATCCATGCCTTCTGATTCCTCATAAGCCCGGGCCAGTCTCTGTGCAATGACATCCGCTGTCTCGGTTCCTCTGCCCACCAGTCGTTTCTGCAATTCTTCCGCACTGGGAGGAGTAACAAATAATAGCAGGCTCTCCGGAAACTGCTCCTTGATCTTCATGGCACCCTGGATCTCGATCTCCAGGATCACATCCTTGCCTGCCTGCATCTGCTCTTCCACGTAAGCTTTCGGCGTTCCGTAATAATTGCCGCAATACTGAGCATACTCGATAAATCCGTTTTTTGCAATATTTTCTTCAAATTGATCTCTGGTGCGGAAGAAATATTCTCTTCCGTCCTCCTCGCCTTCTCTGGGCTGTCTGGTGGTCATGGAAATGGACAACGCATAATTGTCATATTCCGATAACAGTTTTTTCACCAGAGTTCCTTTTCCGGCTCCGGAAAATCCGGAGATCACCATTAATATTCCTTTATTCTGCATCTTCTCTGTCCTCTTTTTCCTCTTCCGGCCACAGTGCCTGTGCTCTTCCCGCGATCGTCTCGGGAAGCAGTGCCGACAGAACGACCTGACTGTTCTCCATGACCAGTACCGATTTCGTCTTCCGTCCCTGTGTGGCGTCGATTGCCTGCCCGGTCTCCTTAGCCTTCTGCACCAGACGCTTGATGGGCGCAGATTCCGGGCTGACGATGGCGATGATCTTATCCGTATTTACAATATTGCCAAATCCCACATGGATCAATCGGTTCATGGTATCACCTTTCGTGGCTGTGCAGTCCCCGTTCACAAAACCGCACGCTTTCGTGCTCCCCACTGCTTCGCAGCTTATTTTGCTCATTGTGGGACGGTGACTCTATTCAATATTCTGAATCTGTTCTCTGACCTTTTCAATCTCGGTCTTAAGCTCAATAGCGCAGTTGGAGATCTCCAGATCGTTGGACTTGGACAGGATGGTGTTGGCTTCGCGGTTCATCTCCTGCGCCAGAAAATCCAGCTTTCTTCCGATGCTGCCGCCGGCCATCAGCGTACTCTTCGTAGTCTCGATATGGCTGCGCAGTCTCACCAGTTCCTCATCCACACATACCTTATCCGCGAAGATCGTTACTTCCGTCAGAAGTCTTCCCTCGTCCACGGTAGTATCGCCCAGCAGTTCCTTCACCCGATCTTCCAGTCTCTGGCGGTACTCCGCAATGATCTGGGGCGAACGCTCCGTGATGAAATCCACCAGCTTTAACATGCCGTCCAGTTTGCCGATCAGGTCGTCCCTTAAATGCTCTCCCTCGGTGATCCGGGTCTGTACAAACATCTCGCAGGCACCCTTCAGGGCTCTCTGCAATTCCTTCCACAGTTCTTCCTCGTCGATATCCTGCTCTTCCATCACAAATACATCCGGATACTTGGACAGGGTGGACACCCGGATATCGCAGTCTAAGTCAAAATCACTGGCCATCTGCTTCAGGTATCCCAGATACTCCGCTGCCAGTTCCTTATTGTAACGTACACTGGACGTATTCTCGGAAAAATCTTCATAAGTGATGAACAGATCTACTTTACCTCTGGAAATGTAATTCTTCAGTTCACTGCGGATCGCAGATTCGAAGAAATTCAGTTTCTTCGGCATTTTGATGTTCACATCAAGGTAGCGATGATTCACAGACTTCATCTCTACGGTAAACTTTCTGTTATTCTCGGCAGTTTCACATCTGCCAAATCCCGTCATACTTTTGATCATAGCTTCTCCTGTTGTAAGGGCGCAAAAGCCTTCCGCGATTTACGGTTTTCATTCTATTATAGAATAATTGTGCCCTTTCCGTCAAGTGCAGGCGTCCTATTTCCACTCGTCGTAATGCTCCAGAAAATGGTGCTTCACGCCGTCTTCCTTATAGGCAATAATGGTGCGCAGATTTACGTTCTCCACACTCTTGAAAATATTCCCTTCGATAAAGGGATTGGCCTGTTTCAGCGAAGCGATCAGGTTCTTGATCTCCATACGCTTGGAGGGGCTGCTGCCATCGGTACGGCAGGTGGTACAGGTGTCCGTGAACCGGCAGGCACACTGGATAAAATGCAGATCGTTGTAATCTCTCCAGTGCTTGATGTCGTCCTCGCGGATCAGATACATGGGGCGGATCAGCTCCATGCCTTCGAAATTCGTACTGTGAAGTTTCGGCATCATGGTCTGCACCTGTCCGCCGTACAACATTCCCATGAGGATCGTCTCGATGACATCATCGTAGTGGTGTCCCAGTGCGATCTTATTGCAGCCCAGTTCTTTCGCATGGCTGTACAGATAGCCCCTGCGCATTCTCGCACACAGATAGCAGGGAGAATCCTCTATGTCATACACCGCATCGAAAATCTGGGATTCGAAGATGGTGATGGGAATATCCATCAGCTTTGCATTGTTCTCAATGATCTTGCGGTTCGCCTCACTGTAGCCGGGATCCATCACCAAAAATACCAGTTCAAAGGGGAACTTGTTATGACGCTTCAGCTCCTGAAACAGCTTTGCCATCAGCATGGAGTCCTTACCGCCGGAAATACATACGGCGATCTTGTCGTTCTCCTGGATCATATCGTATTCGTTGATGGCCTTGGCGAATCGGGAAAACAGGACTTTGTGGAACTTCTTGCGGATACTCTTCTCGATGTCCAGTGCTCTCTGGTTCACCTCCGTCTGAGGCTGTTCCTTCTGCATCAGATTCAAAAGCCAGCCGGTATAGCCGCCCTGTAAACTGTAGGCATCCATTCCCTGTTCTCTGAAATACTCTGCGGACACTTTGCTGTTCTGTCCACGGCTGCAATACAGAATTACTTTTTTATCCCCTGCTGTAGCAGCCAGTTTGTCCCCCAGTTCACATTCGGAGATAGCGACAGCCCCGGGGATCTTGCCGTAATTTACCGCTTCATCGCCTCTGGTATCCACTAATATATAACTGTCTGGGATAAGAGTCTGCACCTGCTCCCAGGTGATCTCGCAGGATTCCTCCGAAGGTACGGTCAGAAGCTCCGGCATCTTCTTCTGTAATTCCATCAGGCTGTCACATTTTTGGTCCACCATGGTAAGAATCTCCTCTGTGGGCGGCAGCTGATCCGGCACCATTACCGTATATAAACCCGCCGCATGAGCGGAGCGGATGCCGTTAAAGGAATCCTCCACCGCCATAGCCTGTCCGGGAGCCACGCCCAGTTCTTCACAGGCCTTCATGTAAATATCCGGTGCGGGCTTGCCGTTTTCCACCATGTCCCCGCAGACGATTCTTTCAAAATATGCCGTGATCCCGGCTCTGTCAAGATGCTCCATGACCGCCGCTTTTCTTGTGGAGGAAGCTAATGCCACAGGAATCCCGTTCTGCTTCAGATACTCCAGGATCTCATGCACCCCCGGCTTCTCGGGAAGCCCTTCCCGCTCTTCCTTTTCCTTGAATCTCCTGCTGCAATCCTCATGCAGTTCCTCAAAGGAAACGTCAATGCCCTGCTCTGCCTTCGCCGCCTCGAACACTTCCTTTGTGCCCTGCAGGGTCCTGCCGATACAGGCTTTGGAGATCTCATCCACGTTTTTAAGACCCTTAGGTTCTGCCGCTTCTCTCCAGCACTCCATGTACATTCTCTCGGTATCAAAAAGGACACCGTCCATATCAAATACCACTGCGGTTATTGTTGTCTTCATAGTTCTCCTTATATCTGGTTCCACCATAGGGTTGTTGCCCCTGCCTGTGGCCCCCATCATTTTGCGCGTAAATAATAATCGATGATCTCTGTCTCTTCCATGGAAATATAGGTTCCGTACATGGCTATATTGCAGCACAGCACCCGGCTTCCCGCAGGGAAGATCATCTCATATCCATTGGACGAAGCCAGCCCGGGATATCTGTCATCCTCTCTTCCATAGGAAAAATAAACAGCGGAATTTCCTATTTTCAAGGATCTGGGTGCCCCGATTCCTCCGGCGATCAGAACCTCGTCCTTTTTCCGGTCAAAAAAGCTCCAGTTCTTTTTCTCACCGAGTTGTCTGGGTTCTCTGCTTCGTTCCGTCAGCAGAATCTTACCCTGTGTATTTAAAAATGTCAATGCTCCCGTCTTTTTATCCACACGGATCTGCCCATATCCCGTCGTAATTTCCACCGCAGACGGGTTCTCCCGCACCGTGTATTTGAAGTCTCCCGCTGCCGTCACTGCCGCTTTCGGGAATTCCCGGCATTGTCCTCTGGCAAAGCATATGCGGAACAGATCTGCCGCAAGGGGTGTGATCCGCAGGGTTCCGTAGCTGCTTAGGAAGTCCACATAGCCCTCGTCCTTCATGACCATGCGCACGGCACAGTCGATCCTGGAATGTCCGGCAGGCATCAGTGTTTTGGCATCCGGCATATCGCCGTACTCGCCGTTATTTTCTAGTCTCAGCGGCTCCTGCCTGCCGGCCGTTCTGTCCGCGTTGCCGTTTCCGGAGCCTTTCTGCCCGGTCTTCTTCGGCCCGGAGCCCTCCGCTGTCGTCTGACTGTTTCGTGTCACTATGATCTTCTTCGGGCCGTACCGTTCTCTCGAAAGCCTCTCCTTTTCCGCTTCCTGTGCCCGCTGTCGGTAGATCTCTTCCTTCGTTTTCTCCGGCTCTGCCTGTTTTTTCACTGATGTTACAGGCTTCTTCTGGGCATCTGCGGCAAGGCGCATTCTCTGCTTCTGCTCCGGGGATATGGAATCTGCAATCAGTCCGGTGAGTTTCCCCCGGTATAGCACCGTCAGCTCATGCAGGGCTCTGGTGGCCGCCACATACAGCTGCTTCACATATCCGTCTTCTACCGGATAGTCCTCCTCCGAGGCATTGAAGATCAGTACCGCATCAAATTCCAGACCCTTGGTGTATTTTAACGGAAGCACCATGACGCCCTCGCCGATCTCCCATTTTCCCGCATCACCGGTATTCAGTTCCACGCTGCCCTGCAAAGCGGCCGTTACTTTTTCCGCCTCCGCTTCGTCAATGCAGACTACGGCAATGGTGTCCAGCCCCTTGTCCTGCCATGCCTTAATAATCTGCTCCGCCTGTGTCACCTGACCGGTAAAATCTGTACATTTTTTCACCGTGACCGGCTCTCCGTGACGGATGATGGGTTCCACCGGATAGACCGGAAAACTTCCGTGATACAGGATGTCTGTGGCAAACTCCGAGATTTCCACTGTGTTACGGTAGCTTTTCTGCAAGATGCCGAAATAATCAAATTCCCCGGGCAGCATCAGTTTCCGCAGTTCCGTCCAGTCGTTGAGACCGTAGCGGTCGGAAATATTCTGGGCCACATCCCCCATGATCGTATAGGTGCATTTACTCAGGCAGTATTTTAAGGACGCATAAGCCATCATGCCGAAATCCTGGGCTTCGTCGATCACCACATGTCCCGCCTCCCGGATCACCGTATCCTCCTTGATGCGCTTGTAGAGGTAAGCCATAGCCGCCAGATCGTAGACATCGTAGCTGCCTTCCGGCATGACGACAGGAAACTCCTTTTCCTGCTCTTCCTTCAGGAACTGCTCATAGAGCTCCGCCACCGAGCCCTTCCATTCCCGTTTTCCGAAATAAGTCTCGTAATAATGTTTCAGCTTCTGTTTTTCCGACTGGGTATAGGAATAATATTTTCCGCTGAGTTCATTTTCCAGCCGTGCCATAAGGTAATCCGTCAGTCTGCTGATCTTGTCCGCCCGGGACAGATCCTTCGTCTCTTTTAACAGCCTCGTAATAGTAGCCCGATCCAACAGCACTTTGCCGGTCTTTTCGATCACTACGTCCTCTCTGGGGATTGCGCGGTATTCGTAACGCAGACAGAAATTCTCCAGTTCCTTAAACCAGACAAGGGTTCCCTTCACCGCCGGGGTCACACCTTTTACCACCGGTCTGATCTCATAGGACTTGTCCCAGTCCTCGTACAAAAGCCTTACGAACAGCTGCTCCATGGTCATCTGGGAGACGCCGTAAACATTCAGTTCCGGCAGCACTCCCGTGATATAGTTTAGGAGCACCTGATTGCTTCCCACGATGTAAAAGTCCTCCGGCGCAAACTCCTGCTCATAATTGTACAGAATGTAGGAAATGCGGTGCATGGCCACCGTGGTCTTGCCGGAACCCGCCGCTCCCTGCACGATCATGTTGTGCTGAGGCTTTTTGCGGATGACTTCATTCTGCTCCTGCTGGATCGTGGCAATGATCTCTCCCAGCACCGCTTTTTTATTCCTCGCCAGATATTTCGTCAGCAGTTCATCGTTCGCCACCACATCCGAATCGTAGAAGTCCTTCAGTTCGTCGTTTTCGATTTCATAGGTGCGTTTTCTGGACAGGGTGATGTCGTATTTTCCCTCCCCTTTCACAGAATAGGTGACATCTCCAAGTGCCGCATCGTAATATACACTGGCTATGGGTGCTCTCCAGTCGATGACCTCCGGTTCGGCTGGATTGTCAGCAATAACGCTTCTTCCGATATAGTAGACCTCGTCTTTTTTTAACTTTTTGTCCCGGAAATCAATTCTGCCGAAATAGGGCTTTTTTCTCGCCTGCTCCGCCCGGCGCAGATCCTGATTTACGAATTTGAAACGGGCATCCGCATTGTGCCACAGAGTCTGGGCTTCCTTGTCTTCTTTGTTGAACTCCTCCTGCATGGCATGCAGCTCCTCCGCCAGTGCCTGTACGCTCTGCCTATTGGCATCTACCTTGCGCTGTGCGATCTCCAGCGTATGCTTTAATCTTTTTTCCTCGTCCTGCCTCGTAATCCCGGGTAAACCGCTCATGTTCTCTCCTGTCAAAACTGTAAAAAATTATAATTATAAGAAAAAGCAAAGGAAGCCTGTCAAAGACTTCCTTTGTATGTATTCTGCATCACATTTTACCAGTCAGATCCCCAGTCATCGTAACCGGAGTCCCAGCTGTCGCCCGAATCCCAGCCGGAGTCCCAGCTGTCATCGTCCCAGCCGCTGTCATCATCGCTGTTGTCCTCATAAGGAGTGTAATAAGACGAATCTTCAAAATCCTCATATTCCGCACCGCTGTCATAACTGTAGGAATCGTAATAATTCTCGTAATCACTATCCATCCAGGATTCATTCGGCGCATACTGCCAGGAATCATCCTCCCATTCGTACCAGTCCCCAGAATAATAGTAATAGCTCCGGTCATCATAAGTGTAGTAGCCGGTATCCGGTCCGCTTTCCCCTATGAGTGCAAAAATAACGGACAATGGTATGATCGCCAGCATTGTTATCAGGAAAATGGAAAAAAGAGCTTTAGACAGTTTTTTTTCCGATTGCTTTTGCTGCGCAGAAACAGAAGCCCCGGAAGCCGGCTTTGCATTTTTCGGCTGTTGGTGTGCCTTTTGTACGGCTACCCGCTCCTTCATCTTCTGGTAAAGTTCGTTGACCGCGTAGGCTTCATCAGTTCCCTTGTAGCGTACCGCCCGGGTACCGTCCTCTTTATTCTTATAGACTACAAAAGTACCGTCGGTCTCATCCTTATAAATACCGAAAGCCCTGGCTCCCTTATAATCCTCACCGATAAAAGTCCGCATCTCCTGCAGCGGAAGGTTCATCGCCTTGGCCCAGTCCTTTAATTCCTCAATGGTCTGCGGTGTACCGTTGGCATGGCGGTTGAAATTATTGTTGACACCGCCGCAGTTTGGGCAGACCTGATCAAAATCGTTGATCCAGCTGCCGCACCAGTCACATTTTATCTTCATGTTTCCCTCCTGATAAGACATGTTGAAACGTTTTCTTCCTTATTGTACCACTTTCTGTCCCTGCTGCCAACCTAAGAAACCTAAGAAATTGCCAACAGGATCCGGCTCTCCCGCAGAGTTTTGCTCTGGTCGTAATCATACTCTATGGTCTGGATATTCACCTGCGGAAAACGGGCATGCAATTGCCGCAGGATTCCCCGCTCGCAGATGTGGCTCACCAGACATCCGAAGGGATGCAGGATCAGCACACTGTCACAGCCTTTTTCAATATATTGTATCACCTCGGCGGCGATCAGCCAGCCATCTCCGGTGTTACAGCCCTCCGCCAGAATTCCCTGCACTTTCTCTTTCAATTCCGGGAAGGGCAGATCCGTCCGGAACCGCCCTGTCTCCCCAATCACGGTAAGTAAATGTTTCTGTGCTTCACACAATCTGTGCAGTACAAATTCACAGGCCTTCGCCATGCCGGGGCTGCGCTCGTATTTTTCCGCCTTATACCTCTCCGTATCCACCAGATACAGACAGTAATTGACAAAGCCTCCGCTGTAGGGTTCCATCCCCTGTCGGAGCAGAAAATCCTCAATGTCATCATTTCCCAGCTTCGAATATTTCATATAGATCTCTCCGGTGATGCCAACTCTCTTTTTCTTCCCCTGTTTCACAGGAATCTTCAAAAACTCCTGGCAGGCATACCGGTAATTTTGCTCTCTGGTGCGTCGACCGTTCCGGTGTTTTACCATGCTGTCGCACAGTTTCTTTTCTACCAGACTGCGGACTCTGTCCGTCTCTCCCGGGTTCTGTTCATAGGGCTTCACCTGCTGGTACAGGCACATGATCAGATCGCCATAGCAACCGGCGGCGATCCCGCCGGACAACAGTCTTGGAGTAATGCGAAAGCCGGTATGTTTTTCCTCTCCCATAAGATTCAGGGAGATTACGGGGATCTGGGCATATTCCGTCTTCCCCTGCTCTGCCATGCGGTACAGTACTCTCTGGAGCAGATTGTAGATATTCCCGGCCCGACAGGCACCGCCCGCCTGTGGCTCCATAAAAGCGATCTCCTCCGGATCCCGCTCCCCGCTCTCCAGATATTCCAGGAACTGCGCAATGATCAATACCGTCGGATAGCAATAGTCGTTACTGATATAGCGAAGTGCCCGCGTGCGGTCCTTCACCGGGTTCTTCAAAGTCTCGAAGGAATATCCCTCCGCCCGGAATGCCGCTTCCAGAAACACATTGGTGTACTCCAGCATCTCGCACAGCAGAATCGTACGGTTCTTCCTGTCATGACGTGTGAAATTTTTACATACTCTGTGCAGTTCTCCCATACGTTTTCCTCATCTGCCGGGTTGGTTTGTGTTCAATCACAAGTTCACTATTTTATATAGTAATCCGAATTTTGATTATGCGCAAGTTTACGACCATTGCATTCTTTTATTATACGCATGTATACCAATTATTGTCCGTATTTCCTACCGTTGCTCGATTCTTTTCAATAAGCTGTCTACCACTGTCTACAAACTTTTAGGCACACAAAAAAAGTGGAAACCTTGTATTTTCAAGGTTTCCACGCTTTTCAAAAGAGCTGCTGACGGGAATCGGACCCGTGACCTCCGCACTACCAATGCGACGCTCTACCGACTGAGCCACAGCAGCATCACGTGACTGCTAACGCAATCACCGTGTTACATTCTATCAAAGGTTCTTCACTTTGTCAACACCAATTATTTTAAATTATATCTTTTTTTTGCACAATTCATTCATTATGCTTTCGGTGATCCGTCTGCGCATTTCTTCCGGAGATATATCTTCGCCGATATGATGACACTGATACATCAGATAAGAGATCATCCGGGCTAGCAGGGCGTTGGTAATATAGGAGAGCGGAAGATCCTCCCGCAGTTCTCCTCTCTCCCGTGCACTGTCAATGATCTGGCGGATCAACAGATCCACCGGACCGTTTCCATTCTCCTCCGCCATACGCTCCCTTAAGAGGTTCCCCTCCTTGGAATGGTCGGTCAGCAGATGCAGAAAAGCCATGATGGCATCCACGCATTGGGAATGCTCCTCCACAAGCAACAACATTTTTCCGATCTGTGATTCCATATCCGGACAGGCTTTCAGCTGTTCGGAAGCCTGCTCCGTTACCATCCGGATCTCATACAACAGGGCACAGACAATAATCTCTTCCTTGGAATCAAAGTACTCGTAGGCTGTCCCCTTGCCGATGCCCGCCAGTCCGGTGATCATGGACACGCTCATTTCCGGAATATCCTTATCCTCCCGCAAAAGCGTGCTGACCGCCCGGTACATGGCGATCACCTTGGGAGGCACCTGGCTTGGGGCCTCCACTCCGGTTATTTTACTCATTTTGCCGCATCCTCCGTTTTCCCGGATCTTTGAGATTTTGCCAGCTGCTTCGCTGCTCTTCTCTCCTGTCTGCTGCGTTTATCGAAGATCAGATAGAATGTGGGAATCAGGATCAGGGTCAGGATCGTGGAAGCCGTCAGACCGCCGATGATAACTAATGCCATTCCCTGCATCATGACACCGTTGTCTCCCAGCCCCAGACCCATGGGGATCATGGACAGGATCGTTGTCAAAGTTGTCATCAGAATGGGACGCAGACGAATACTTCCGGAAGTCACCAGCGCATCCTCTGTGGACATTCCCTCTTCCCGCAGCATATTGGCGGAATCCACAAACAGAATACCGTTATTTACCACGATACCCATCAGCATCAAAAATCCCATCAGAGATACCATGCTGATGGTACTTCCCGTAAGGAACAACAGCAGGAAGGATCCGATCAGCGCAAACGGAATACACATCATGACCATGAAGGAGAATCTGGGGGATTCAAACTGCATTGCCATTACCAGAAATACCAGGAACGTAGCTACCAGAATTGCCTGCAGCAGTGCCTCGAATTCATCGTTCATCATTCCGGTCATCATACTGTCTGCCGGAGTTACAGAATCCGGAAATACCGTATGGTCTACCAGATCGTTAATGGCATTCTGGGCATCAAATATCTTCTCGGAAGTCATGGTGGACGTCACGCTGACCTGATACAGACCGTCCTGTTTCATGATGGTCTCCTGGCTCTGCGCATAGTTGATCTCCGCAATATCTCTTAAGGGAACTACTGTTCCGAAAGAGGTATCCAGTCCCAGATCCATCAACCGGTTCAGATCGTCATAGGCTCCCTCGGGGTATTCCAGCCATACAGCATATTCCGAACCGTCATTGGTAATGGTCAGCGGATTCATACCGCTTAATACATTATGGATCGTCATACCGACCTGGATCGGTGTCAGTCCGTACTGCATTGCCTTCAGCGGATCCACCTCCACTTTGGCCAGCGTTGTGGAATTGGCCAGCGAGTTTTCCGTCTTTACAATGCCGTCAATTTTTTCGATCTCCGCCTGCAGATCCTCTGCCGCCTGCGCCAGCTCTGCTCTGTCGCTGCCCTGTAAGTCGATCTCATAACTGCCGGTACTCATCATGGAACTCATACTGCTGCCGGAGGATGCTACCGTAACATCCATATCCGTCATACCTGCCGCGATCTCATTCCACTTATCTACCACTTGTGCCGTGGTCAGGGTTCTCTTCTTGATCAAATTTGCGGTGAGGGTTGCGCTGGATCCGCTGATGGATACGGAATAGAATTCCACATCCGGCTCCTCCCTGGCGATCTGTTCCCACATTTTCAGAGCTTCATCCTCTTTTTCCAGCGTAGTGCCGGAACGGAAATTCACCGTAACTGCCACAACACCTTCATCTGCCGCCGGAATCAGCTCCATATCCAGAGTCCCCGCTAACAGAACCGTAGCTATCATCAGAGCAACCGACACGCCAACGACGGTTTTTCTGCGTTTCATCAGTTTCCGCAACGTCTTCTGATACCATGCGGTAAATTTTTTCAGCAGTTTATCAATCGGCAGATTCTCTTTTTCCTTGGGCTTAAATACTGTATAAAACAGCGGTACCAGCATCATTGCGGCAATCAGGGATGCCAGCATGGCAAATACAATGGTGAATCCCAGCTGTTCAAACATCTGTCCGGACAATCCGTTCATAGTGGCCAGCGGCAGATATACCACGATAGTCGTGATGGTAGAAGCAATAATAGAGGCCGTTACTTCCTTCGTTCCCTCTAATGCTGCCTGCTTCAGATCCGGTGTACTCTTCTGCCTTCTAAAACAGCTCTCAATCACGACAATGGAAGAGTCTACCATCATACCGATGGCAATGACCAGAGATCCCAGGGTTACAATGTTCATGGAGAATCCCATCATACTCATAAGGATCAGGGTCAAAAACAGAGAGATCGGCATGGAGGCTCCGACGATCAGACTGGCCTTGAAATCACCGAAGAACAGGAACAACACCGCCATGGTCAGCACAACACCCAGTAATAAGGTCTCACCCACACTGGTCAGGGAGCTGATAATGGAGGAACTGGCATCATAGGTGATCTCAAACTCGATGGCCGGGTTCTCCGCCTGAATCTGCTGCAGTTTTTTTGCCACATCCTGACAGGCATTTACCGTACCGGCACTGCTCTTGTTCTTAATACCGATGCTGACATTATCCTGTCCGTTGTAGCGGCTGATACTGGAGGCATCCTTGGATGCCGTGGTAACATTCGCAATATCCTGTAAGGTAATGACCTGTCCCTTGGTGGTCATCAGGGGCACCTCACGCAGCTTCTGTACGGTGTTGTACTCCATGGAAGTAGCTACGCTGATGTCCTGACTGCCCTGGGTCACGCTTCCCGCAGGATAGGTAAAATCTACGGTTCCCAGCATCTGTGCTACCGTGGACATGGTCAGACCGTACTGCTTCATCAGGGTCTCATTAAGTTCTACTTTGATATAGTCCTCGGAACCACCGGTCACGGATACCTGTGCCACACTGGACAGGGCTTCCAGTTCCGGAACCACGGATTCGTTGACTACTTTTAACAGATCCACATCACCCTTTTCCACCGCAGAGATCGTCATGACATCCATACTGTTCATGTTCATTTCGATGATAGTGGGCTGATCCACGTCATCCGGCAGGCTTAACTTCGCCGTCTCCATGGCCGCACGCAGATCATTGTGGCATTCATCAATATCCACACCATATTCATAGGTGAAGAGTACCATACAATAATTCTCAAAAGAATAAGAATTCACGGAATCCACGCCGCTTAAAGTAGATCCGGAGTCTTCGATCACGGATGCCACCAGTTCATCCACGCTCTCCGGGTCAGCCCCGGGGTAAGTCGCCATGACAATGAGCATGGGCATCTCGATGTCGGGCGTCAGTTCCATCTTGAACCCGAAGATAGAGCTGATGCCGAATACTGCCAGTGCCAGGATCACAAGGAAACAGGACACCGGTCTTTTCAGAGCAAGCTTTGTCAAATTCATTCTGCTGCCTCCCTTACTCTTCTGCCTTCACCGGTGCGGTAACTTCCACACCGTTCATCAGCTTGGGAGACCAGCTGGTGATTACGGTATCTCCGGGCTGTACTCCCTCGGTGACAGAGATCTGCGTATCATCAAACAGATCCGTGGTCACATAGGTCTTCACCGCCTTGCCGTCCACACTTAAGTATACATAAGAACCGGTATTGTCATAATATACCGCATCATAAGGAATCAACACAGCACTGTCGGAAGTATGGTATGTATCGGTGGTCAGTTTCACGGATACACCACTGGGTAATTCGCTGCCGTTCGCTGCAATCGCCGCTTTGATCTGGAACAGGCCGGTCTGCTGGTTCACAGCCACACCGATCTCGGTAATATTTCCGGTATAACCGGTGGTTCCCCGCTCTACCGTCACTTCCTGTCCGATGGACAGTGTGTTCTTCACGGCCTCGCTGACCTGGAAGGTCACAGTCATCATATTTTCATTGGCAATGGTATACGCAGGGCTGCTGCTTCCTGCAATACCGTTGACTTCCACACCCTTACTCTGGATAGTGCCGGAAATGGGTGCTTTGACCGTGTAGTAAGACAGTGCCAGTTCCGCACTTTCCACACCTACGTTTGCCAGTTTTTCGCCGGTGGACAACTGTTTTTTCGTATCCTCCAGTGCCTGTCCCTGAGACAGTGCCTGAGAGCGATCCACGATACCCATGCTCTCTTTTGCCGCACGGTATGCGGATTCTGCCTGCTGTAAAGACGGGGTAAGAGACTTTTTCGTTGCCTCCAGAGATTCCTTTGTCTTCTGTACTTCCGTAAGCTGAGCCTGCAATGTCGCTACTCCCGCGGCATCCCCGCCACTGACACTGGCTGCCTGGATGGCTGCCTGCAGCTGCTTTATAGTGTCCTCACATTTATCAATGTTGTCATCCACATCGTTATAATTGTTCAGCACATTATAATAGGCGATCTCCGCCTGATCATATCCGGACTGTGCCTGTACCCTGCTGCTGTCCATCTGGATATTGGCAGATTCCTGCTGTGTCGTCAGGGCACTGTCCGCCTGCTGCCTTACATTAACCGCGTTAAGCTGTGCCTGTTCCAGCTGTAACTTTGCCGCGGAATCATCGATCTGAAACAGAACATCCCCGGCATTTACCTGATCGCCCACCTCAAAATAGGTGTCTGTCACCGTGCCGGAAGCAAAAGGAATGACATAGACCAGTTCCTGTGGAGAAACAGTTCCCACGAAGCTGTTCTGCAAGGTCAGCTTTCCGGTATGCGCTTCCTCCATATCCACAACCACCGCAGAAGTCTCCGCCGTCTCCTGTACCTCATTGCTGCCACAGCCTCCAAGCATCAGACTGCCCCCAAGCAACAGTGCCATTCCGGCACTGCAATTTCTCTTCCATGTATTACGCATGATCTTCTCGCCTTTCTAAATATGTGTAACTATTCAGAGCCAATGGGCGAAAGTAACCACATTCGCAAATAACATGTAGGCATGTTATTCAGAAAAGCCTCGCAGAGGTAGTTTTGCGAATGGGGTTCTGAATAGTTATGAATATGTACTTGCCGCATTAACCGACCGGCTGGTCGGTCAGCATTTGCAGTATACTCCCATGCCGGGATTTAAGTCAATATTCCAGCCCTGCAGATTCTATAAAAAAACTATAAAAAACACATTCTTGAAAAATTTTTTCAAGAATGTGTTCTCTGATCTCATTATAGAAGCTTTCGAATCTTGCCTTTCAGTCGTTGCAGGGCATTGTCCGTAGACTTTTCATCTCTTCCCAGCACCTTGGCGATCTGGGAATAACTCATTCCCGTCAGATACAGATCCAATACCTGCTTTTCAAAGCCGCTGAGCTCTGTCTCGATGGCTCTCTCCAGATCCTTTACCCTTTCCTTGTCCAGAAAAAGTTCTTCCGGGCTCATCTGGGTTCTGGCTGCCAGAGCTTCCACCAGATTCCGCTCTTCGCTGTCAGTTCCGTCACCGATCCGCTCATACAGGGAAACGTAACTGTTAAGCGGTGAATGTTTCAGGCGCTTGGAGGCCTGCACCGCCGTGTACATCTGTCTGCTGATGCACAGATCCGCAAAAGTGTAAAAGCTGGCATCTCTGCCGCAGTCGTAATCCCGCACTGCCTTGAACAGCCCGATCATCCCCTCCTGGATCAGATCCTCGCTGTCTCCGCCCAGAATGTACATGGATTTTGCCTTGCTGCGCACCAGATTTTTATACTTGTCGCAGATGTAATCCATCACCTGCCTGTCGCCTTCCCGCAGCTGGTCGATGAGTTCTTCATCTGTCATCTCTTCATATTTGAAATGCTCTGCCATGCTTTCCCCTTTTTGTTCCTGTATTACATAATTACCTGTTACGCCTGTAATCTCTGACGCACGATCTCATAAGCCAGTACGCCTGCTGCCACGGAAGCATTGAGGGAATCGATATCCCCCTTCATGGGAATGGATGCCACCATATCGCATTTTTCCTTCACCAGACGTCCTACGCCCTCGCCCTCGTTGCCGATGACCAGACCGATGGGGCCTTTCAGATCCAGATCATACATGGTGGTGCCGCCCATATCCGCACACACGAACCACAGACCTTCCTTTTTCAGTTCTTCGATGGTCTTTGCCAGATTTGTTACCTTGGCTACCGGCGTATAATTCAGTGCTCCGGCGGAGGTCCTTGCCACCGTGGCAGTCAGTCCTGCCGCACGGTTCTTCGGAATGATGACCCCGTGGGCACCGGCCAGATTGGCGGTACGGATGATGGCTCCCAGATTGTGGGGATCCTCGATATTATCCAGCAGGAAAATAAAAGGCGGCTCGCCCTTTTTTCTGGCAGCTTCCAGAATATCATCCACTTCTGCATACTCATAAGCTGCCGCATAGGCGATGACTCCCTGATGCTTTCCGGTCTCGGATAACTGATCCAGACGCTCCTTGGTCACATATTTTACTAATGTGTCATGTTTTTTTGCTTCTCTTTTAATGGTCATCATGGGGCCGTCCTGACAGCCGTCCAGAATAAACAGCTTGTCAATGGGCTTGCCCGCACGATAGGCCTCGATCACGGCATTTCTGCCCTCTATGGTAAATTCCTGATATCCCATGCTTGTCCTTTCTATTGTGAAAACATACCGCTCCTCCCGGCAGTCAAAGACAGTTCCACAGGTTTCCTGCGGAGCTGTTCCATTATAGTTCCATCCCTGCCAGACGGATACCATCCCGGATCAGTTGCAGCATCCGGTCCGTCTGTCCCGTCAGGTACAGATAACCCATCAGCGCTTCAAAACCGGTGGCTCTGCGGTAGTCTGCCACGGAAGCGTTTTTCGCCGTGGTGTAGGATTTGGCGTTGCGTCCTCTGCGGTACACCGCCTCCTCTTCCTCCGTCAGTTCCGAAAGCAGCGCCTCGATCATGGCGGACTGCGCCGGTGCCTTTACATAACGCGTAGTCTTTTTATGCAGATCATTGGCGGAGCGGTTGGCCCTCTCCACCACCACGCTGCGGATCACCAGCTCATAGATCCCGTCTCCGATATAGGCCAGTGTCAGCGGGGAATATGCCCGGATATCCTGCCCCTCGCAGGCAAAGGCTTCCTTTATTTTCGTAAGGAGGGTTATGCTCTCTTCCATTTTACACCCTCTCTGGTATCTTCCAGTACAATGCCTTTGGCTAACAGCTCATCACGGATCTCGTCGGCCCTTGCGAAATTCTTCGCCTTTCTGGCTGCCTGACGCTCCTCGATCAGGGCCTCGATGTCGCTGTCTAACATTTCTGCCTTCTTGTCTACGATCAGTCCGCAGATATCGGACAGGGTCACGATCTCCTGTTTCAGAGCTTCCAGAAATTCCTTGCTGCTCTCAGCGTTTGCATTGGAGTTGACGAATTTTACCAGTTCAAAGATGGCTGCCAGTGCATCGGCAGTATTGAAATCGTCATCCATGGCTTCGTCGAATTTGGTCTCAAAGCCCTGTGCCTCGGTAAGTAACTGCTTCTCTTCCTCCGTCATGGGGGTATCTGCTGCCTTTTCCAGTAAGAACTTCAGATTGTCCACGCTGGTAACGATTCTCTCATAGCCGTTCTTTGCAGCCTCCATCAAATCAGCGCTGAAGTTCAGCGGGCTTCTGTAATGTGCGGACAGCATGAAGAAACGGAGTACCTGAAGATCATACTTTTCGGAAATCTCCCGGACAGTAAAGAAGTTGCCCAGAGACTTGGACATCTTACGGTTGTCAATGTTCAGGAAGGCGTTGTGCATCCAGTATCTTGCAAAAGGCTTGTCATTGGCTGCCTCGGACTGCGCGATCTCATTCTCATGGTGCGGGAAGATCAGATCCTCGCCACCGGCATGAATATCGATCTCCTCACCCAGATAACGCTTACTCATGACGGAGCACTCGATGTGCCAGCCGGGACGTCCCTGACACCAGCAGGAATCCCAGTAAGGCTCGCCTTCTTTTTTCGGCTTCCACAGCACGAAATCCAGAGGATCTTCCTTCTGGTCCTCACCGGAGACTAACAGAGAACGGTTACCGCCCTGTAAGTCATCCAGATTCTTGTGGGACAGCTTGCCATAACCCTTGAAGCTTCTGGTACGGAAATATACGGTACCGTCCGCTGCGGGATAAGCATGCCCCTTGTCGATCAGGGTCTGGATCATGTCTAACATACCGCCGATCTCCTCGGTAGCCTTGGGGTTCTTGGTGGCGGGCTTAATATTCATGCCCTCCATGTCCTTTTTACACTCTGCGATGTAACGCTCTGAGATCACGCTGGGCTCCACGCCTTCTTCGTTGGCTTTCTTGATGATCTTGTCATCCACATCTGTGAAGTTGGATACATAGTTTACTTCGTATCCCTTATATTCCATGTAACGGCGCACCGTATCGAATACGATCATGGGGCGGGCATTTCCGATATGGATCAGGTTGTATACGGTAGGACCGCAGACATACATTTTTACCTTGCCGGGCTCCAGGGGCTTAAATTCTTCTTTTCTCTTGCTTAAAGTGTTGTAGATTTGAATGCTCATAGTTTATCCTTTCCTGTCTTATCTGTTATCGCTCCTGCGCTCATTACCACCAGTCTGCGCAGCTGTTTCAGTTCGTCTTCCATCTCCAGTACACGGTTGGTCAGTTCGGAATTCTCACGCTGCAATACCGTGATATCCTCCCGCACCGGATCGGGGAGGTCTGTCTGGTTCATGGTCTCCTGGGGAAGACTCGCATTGTTACGCTTTACCACACGTCCCGGTACACCCACGACGGTGGATCCGGGGGGCACTTCACTTAAGACCACGCTTCCGGCGCCGATCTTGGAGTTATCCCCGATGGTGAAAGATCCCAGAACCTTCGCGCCCGCACTGATCATGACATTGTTGCCGATGGTGGGGTGACGTTTGCCGTGCTCCTTACCGGTTCCTCCCAGCGTCACTCCCTGATACAGAGTCACGTTATCGCCGATAATAGTCGTCTCACCGATGATGACACCGTTGCCGTGATCGATGAAAAATCCCTTGCCGATCTGCGCGCCGGGATGGATCTCGATGCCGGTCTTACGCACACCGCGCTGGGAAATATATCTGGCCCAGAAATAGTGCCCGCTCATATACAGCTTGTGAGCCAGGCGGTAATGGATCATGACCTTGAAACTGGGATACAGCAGTACCTCCATGGAGGAATGGATCGCCGGGTCACGCTCCCTGATAATACGGACTTCTTCTTTTAAGTTTTTGATGATGCCCATGTTCTCACCTCGATAAAAAAATCCGCGGATAAACTCCATCTTAGAGACGAATTTATCCGCGGTTCCACTCTACTTAAGGGACGATGCCCTTCACTCCCACGCCTATGGCGCTATGCACATAACGGGTGCTCACCGGATCCGGATACTGACGTTGCCACGTTCCCCGGATCAGCTCACAGGCGCACTTCCTTTTCCTCGGACGAAAGCCGCTCCCAGCTTCTAACGGCTTCTCTCTGGCGTCCTACCTAAAAGTACTTTTCCTGTTCCATGCCTTTGTTCTATAAAATGATAATTCCTACTAAATAAGATATGCAAAAATACGGGTTTTGTCAACCCCGGAGTTTCCTACATCACCGCTTTTTCCAATGTTTCCCTCACATATTCATTTAGTGACATCTGGCATGCAGTCGCATGAATTACAAGCTGCTTGTGTGTCTCCGGTGCAATCCTGATATTAAAGCTTCCCTTATATGCTTTTTCCGGGGCCTTCCCCTGTTCCTCACACAGTTGCAGATACTCATCGACAGCACCGTGAAAATCTTCCACAAGACTCTTAGCATCGGTTCCTTCATAGGAGATCAAAGAACGGATTCCCATTACTTTTCCGAAAAAAATTTCATCCTCCTCGGAAAATTCCATGCTGCCGATATACCCTCTATATTCCATTGTATTTTTCAAATCAATCCCTCCTGTTTCAACAAATCACATAATTGTCTGATCTGGTACGCTTTCAATTCCAGCCCCTTCCTTTTGTCCCATTTGTACCCCTTTGTTAATTATATTATTTTTTTCCGTTGTATATTTGCAACTGTTTTTAGTTGCAAATATACAATTAAAAATACATTTTCTATTTGCTTTCAATGAATCTGGGAATTTCTCCGACATTGGATTCTATAGAAAATAAATCAGATAATAGAAAAGGTTCTATGCCATTTATATTAAGCATAGAACCTCTGTAATCACAATAGTATTTTATTCTTCCAGAAGTACCCACTGCCCCTCCGGCGCAGCAGCTGTCTTCTCCCTTATATAAATCCCGTCGCCTGTGATCCACGTCCGGCGGATGTCTGCCTTCAGGCTTCCGGTCTCCTGTAGTTTTTCTCCGTCGTAGGTGAAAAATACAGTTCTTGCCCTGGCGTCATCGCCGGTCTCATACAGTGCAATCACGATCTGCGCCCCATCCGGACTAAAGGCGAGAATACTGTTATCCAGTAGTCTGGCATGATGGTTCTCATTATTGCCGTCCACACCGAAAGTGTAATTCACCGAGCCATTCCCCTCTCCATCCTTCGGAGCATCCGACTGTAGAGTAATCCGCTCCGCTGCCGCGTCTCCATCCAGATCCATCAGTGCATAGGTCTCGGAAAACGTCCTCTGGGACACATCGCATACCATACCGGGATGGGATAAAATATCCTCCCGCCATTCCACAGCATACCGATCCCGTGTCACCTGATCCAGACTGTCAGCTCCGCTGTCCGGGCCACTGACGGAATACTGCTGACAGATCTCCCCGTTGCCGTTATAGATCGTCACGGAGCCATTCTGTACTTTCATGGAAAACGGAAGCACAGGTTCTGCCTTTTCTTCCCCGGTCAGTTCCCATCCGGTGCCGTCCGCCAGGCTGTATGCCTTCACAGTATACCGTGCAGGCCTGCCATCTTCCTGCAAATGTTCCGCCGCTTCTGTCATATAGAATACCTTACTGCCCATCCAGCCGACACTGCTGTCCTCCTGCACCTTCTCGTTGTAGGCGTTGGAAGTATTGTAGTAAGTCCGGTCACAGATTGCCGCAGATGCCATATTCTCCGGGATGCCATCCGCAGACACGCATCGAAAAACATGATCATACATCACGTAGATTCCGGAGCTGGATACCTGAATGTGGATACCGGAGCCGGAATAGCTTCCGATCTTTGTCTCCAGATACTCCGTATACTGTCCCGCCGGCATATTTTCCGGAGAATACGCTTCGTATTCCGCATAGACTTTCCGGGCGGACTGCTCTCCCGGAAGAGGTCCGATCTTCTGGCTGGATGCCGCGCTCACATCTCCCGTAGACAGCAGCCAGATCTGCTGGCTCTCCTCCGCCAGTACCATGGGGATCTCGATCACCGAGCCATCCCTCGCAAACGTATACTCTACATTGACCACCGAACCCTCACCCATCCGGTCATCACTATAGAGCTGATACTGTCTTGCCGCCTCGTAGAGGACTTCCGTCACCTCACCGGTGCCCGCGCCCAGCGAAAGAAGCTGCTTTGCTGCTGTCACCGGGTCTTTGTAAACATCGTAGAATCTGTAATCCTCTGACTCAAACTGCTCCTCCAGGCTGCTGTTTTGGAATATCTCCCAGTTCGTAGGATCCCCGGCATATTTTCTGTGATTGGCATACCATCCCTTCTCCTGTGCAAAGGAATGGGTGCTCTCGATCCGCTCCGGGGAATAAAATTCCGAGAAATCGAATCGTGTCTCAAGCGTTGCCTGAGACAGCTTTTCCGCATAAATATCCCACTCTTCCTGTGTCCAAACAGCCTCATCGGAATACTCCGTGTTGCTGATATCCACCGGTTCGTTCTGTGCAGACGGTGCAGTCTCCGTAGGAAGTTTTTCCTCACTGCGGTTTCCTCCCGGGTTGCTGCACAGGCAGACGATGAGTGCTGCGATCACAACCACCGCGCCGACGAGGATCCAGAACGGAGGCTTGCGGTAATCCAGCACATGGCGGATCCGGTTCTTCACATGGTCTTCTCCGAAGGATAACAGGGCGCAGATCGTACCACCGCGATATTTTCTCCACCCGCCATCACTGGCTTCCTCCAACAGTGTATAAGAATAGATCTTCTTGCTTTCCTCTCCGAGAAGTTTCACCACTTTTTCATCGCAGGACATCTCACAGTCCATATTCATCAGGTAAAATGCCAGCCACACCAGCGGATTGAACCAGTGCACACAGCAGACGAAAAGTGCTGCCGGTTTGGTCAGATAGTCTCTCCTCTGCAAATGCACCCTCTCATGGCACAACACTACCGTCCGGCTCTCTCCGGCAAGCTCCGCCGACAGATAGATGGTCGGATGCAGGATCCCCATGACAAAGGAAAGGTGACCTCCCTTGATCTCACAGATTCCCTCTTCCACTTTACGAACATCGTTTTCCGGCTGATGCAGACGATAATACATCCGCAGATAAGAGAACAGATGATAACCGGCGAATCCACAGAATCCAAGGATCCACAGATACGGCAACACCATCCCAAACAGTGTTTTCAGGGTCTGCGTACTGTGTGTCGTCAGCATTTCCGGTGTCGGGTCGGTCATAGCTGATGCTTTCGCTGTTGTTGCCGGTGCACGTGTTGTGTCCGGAGCCGTTGCACCGGTTCCGGTCTGTCCGGTTACCACAGAGGTATCCTGCAAAAGCACCTCTGCCGGACTGCGATCATCGCCCGCAGTCTGTATTGTATCTCCGGGCACCGTCAGAGACGCGCTCACCGCCTGTCCTGCCACCAGCCGCTGTGGGATCAGACTGATCTGTGTCTGCGGAAATACCGGACAGCACAGGCGCAGGAACACGATTCCCCACAACAGATAAGAACACCATCTGGGAGCCCTGCGAAGCACCAGTCTTGCCACCAGCACCAGCAAAATGCAATAGCTTCCCACCAGACTCAAGTTGCAAACTACCCCAAATATCTTCTCCAAAATCTCCCTCATCCGGTCTCCTCCCGACTTTCTGCAGTTGCCTGTCCCTTACCCCTTATAATCTTCGATCATGGCTTCGATCTCGGCGATCTGCGCCGCACTGAGCTTCTTGCTCTGGATAAATGCGGCGATCATCTTCGGCAGAGAACCGCCATAAGCCTTCTCCACGAAAGCCTCCCCCTGTGCTCTGTGATATTCCTCTTTGTTCAGCACAGAAGATACCATGGCATTCTCGTTCCTGAAGATCCCGTTCTCACATAGCTTTTTGATAAACGTATAGGTGGTGGACTTCTTCCAGCCGAACTTCTCCGCACACTGCTTTACCAGTTCACCGGAACCGATGGGTTCCTCCTCCCAGATCAGCTCTGCAAATTTGTATTCCGTCTCCGTCATCTGATACATTTCCGCTCCTCCTTGTATCCTTTCTATTTTCCGCATCTTAAAAGGTCGATAGTATACAGACCTTGTTTCTAATTAAAGTCTATATCTTATCGACCTATTTGTCAAGCCCTACGACAGGCATTTCTGTAGAATCTTTCCCGTTATTACCGCTTCAATATCTGATTTCCTTATCACGGCCGTAAAATTAAGCGCTTATTTATGAAAAAGGGGCTTAAAATACCGCCTCAGATGATCGCAAAATTATCCGGGCGGTATTGTGCAGACAATCTAAGGAAAAAATGAGCTTTTTTTACCGCCGCAATGCAAAAAAAGAATTGCCCGGCGGTAATACATAGAAAAGGGGCCTCAGCAGCTTATCTCTTCGGGCATCCGCCGCAGCTTCCGCAGCCGCCCTGCACTGCCTGCGCCGTGAGATCAAACGGAGTGGTCACCAGGCAGATCGCCTGAGAGGAGATTCCCTCTCCGCTTCCGGTAAATCCCAGTCCCTCTTCGGTGGTGGCTTTCACGTTGACCTGTCCTACGTCAATCAGCAGGGCCTTTGCAATATTTTCTCGCATAGTATCAATGTGGGGGCGCATCTTCGGTGCCTGTGCGATGATCGTCGCATCAATATTTTCAATAAACACATGATTCTCTTCCAGCAACTCTCCTACTTTTTCCAGCAGTTTAATGGAAGAAATGCCCTTGTATGCGGGATCCGTATCCGGAAAATGCTTTCCGATGTCCCCCAGCGCCGCTGCTCCCAACAGCGCATCCATGATCGCATGGAGCAGAACATCCGCATCCGAATGTCCCAGAAGTCCCTTTTCATAAGGTATTTTCACACCGCCGATAATCAGGTCTCTTCCCTCCACCAGGCGGTGTACATCATATCCCATTCCGATTCTCATAGTTACGACCTTTCCGCAGACGTTATCCTTTTTTCAAAGGCCACCGGTTCCTTCTGTCTCACCGGATTTCCAACCGGACAGTTCCCCGGTCTCTATGCCCTGCTCCAGACGGTGCCAGGTGACAATGTCGTCTGCAATATCCTAAAATTCTGTCATTATTCTCTTGCTACAGCACAGTCCATCAGATCTTCCGTGCTGTCGAATACATAGACCGTATAACTGCCGTCTTCATACACCTTTTCCCCCTGTTTCAGCGCCGGTGCCGATGCATATTCCGCGCATTCCTCCGCTGTCAGGAGCAGGAACGTCTCCCCGGTGTGATACCCCTCTTCATAATATTTCATGGGAGAAGACCACTTGAAATATTCCAGATGTTCGGGATCCCCGATGTTGCCGATCTCCACCTTACCATTGGTAAGCTCCGTAATAATATTGGCATTATTATAAGTAGCAAAGCCAAAATCATACCCGTTTTCCGCAAGGAATTCCGCCACGGGACGCTTCGCCTCGTTCTTGTCCACCGTCAGGAATGACATCACCGTTTTGCCCGTTCCGAGGATCAGGCAGATCGTAAGCAGTGCCGTCACCGCCAGACGGTCAAAGGGCATTTTTTCCTCTTCCAGATAAAAACACAATACCGGCAGCGCAAAAATAAAGATCGTAATATAATACCGCGGCACCATGGTACTGGTAGTGAAAATAAATACAAACAGATTCAGCACAAAGCTGACCTTTAAAAAAAGGGTGATCAGGCTGCGGAATCCACGTTTCTGCGCTTTCCCACTCTTCACCGTAACGTACCCGTAGATACCCAGCATCACGAAAGCCGCCATGGTCACAATTCCCCGCAGGGACAAGAAGCCCTTGTCGGGAATATAGCCAAAGAGCATCAAAAGACACCCCACCGCATTCTGGATCCGATCGAATAACACACCATGATACAGTGCAATGAAATTCGTGGCACCGTAGGTCTGGAACACATATTTATGGCTGATCCATACGACATTGATGCCGTAACCCGCTACTGCAAAAAATGCACCCGCCACACTGTAGAGAAAATACCGCATCTCTGTCGTAGGCAGCAATGCACGAAAACGCTCCTTTGTCATCTCCCCGCGGAAGCTCTGGAATTCCTCTCCACCCAGCAGATAGAAAAAGGAAGTCAGCACCAACGGGCACTGCAATGCCAACAGGTAACGCACGCCGGACATTCCACAGACAATGCCCAGAAGTATATAGAATATCCACAGGCTGACCCTACGTTTTGCACCGTACTCTCCACTGCACAGCCGCAGATACATACCAAAGAACCATAATACCAAAATCACATGGGACAGATAGGTATTCCCCATCTGCATGTGTGTCATCATGGTCTCGGAAAAAGGCAGAAGCAACAGACAGGAGCTTAACACCGTAAGTCCTCTGGATACTTTTAACGGCTTCATAAAATAATAATAGGAAGCCAGCATCAGCCCGTAAAACACCAGATTTGTGATCGTCCGGATCACATGCCAGTTATTGCAGATCCGGAACAACGGCCCCATGATCAGCTGTGTATACAGCACACGGAACTCCGTGGAATAATACCAGTTTGTCGTAGAAATGAGGTGATGCTCTCCCGCAAGGATCCGGGAAAAGATCATCTCCGCCGCCATATCGGAATCCAGCCAGTGATCCTGACTGATGATATTTAAACCCAGCAGGAGCAGAAGCGTCGCTCCCAGTAAAATATATGGTATCTGTTTTTTCAGTGTTTTCATACCCCAGACCTTTCTGTTATTGCCTATGCATTCTTTCCTAACTATACAACTATACACGATTTGCCGCAAAAGCACAACTGCGGCTTTTGCGGCAAATCCATAAAATTCCTCAATTAAATTAAGATTTCTTTCTCTTGGGGAAGCTGTTGCCGATGCCCGGCTCCTCCCGTTTCTTTCTCTTTTTTGCTTCTCTCTCCGCTCTGTCGCCGGAGTATTTACGGTCCGCTGCCTTTTTGTCGCGGCCGCCCCATTTTCTTCCGTCCTCACGGTTCTCGTCTCTGCGGCGTCTTCTGTCCTCGCCGGAACCGGTACTGCCATCGTCCCTGCGGTCTCTGTCACCGCGGCCGAATCTTCGACGTTCCCCGTCTTCGCGGCTGAACTTCCGTCTGACGTCTCCTCTGCCGAAACTGCGACCTTCGCCATCGTTTCTGCCGAAGCGTCCCTTCTCTCCGAACCGTCCGCGGCGCTGTACGTAATCATCTGCGGCGATCTCCTCACCCTTGTCGCCAACCTGGAATTTCAGCATGGTTGCCGCCAGATCCAGTGCATCGCAGCCTTCCTCTTCCATTTTCCGCTGTAAAAAGCTCTTCATCAGCTCGATGTCTTCATGTTCATGCAGCTCCCACGCCTTGTTCAGATACTTGTCCGCTTTCGCTTTCAGAACCTTTGCGGCACCGGGAAGCTTTTTCTCCGTGATGGTGGTATGGCAGACTCTCTCGATCTCGCGGATCTTGCCGATCTCCCTGCTGTTGGCGAAAGTAAAGGATCTGCCCTTTCTGCCGGCACGGCCGGTTCTGCCGATGCGATGTACATAATACTCGATATCCTGCGGGATGTCGTAATTGATAACGGCCTCCACATCGTCCACATCGATACCTCTGGCCGCCACATCCGTAGCGATCAGAATGCTGGCTCCGCCGTTGCGGAAACGGTTCATAGCCACATCACGCTGTGCCTGAGACAGATCGCCGTGCAGTCCTTCTGCCTGAAATCCCTGTTGTTTCAGCAGATCCGCCAGCTCGTCCACCTTTTTCTTCGTATTACAGAAAATCAGGGTCAGTTTCGGCTGATAGTACTCCAAAAGTCTCACACAGGCGGCATCCTTGTCCTGATTTTTCACACGGTAAAACTTCTGGGATACCAGCGGGATCGTCAGTTCCTTTGCTGCTACCTTTACCAGTTTTGCATCCTTCTGGAACCGGTCCGTGATCTCCAGAATCGGCTTCGGCATGGTAGCGGAAAACAGGGCCGTCTGATGCTCTCCGGGGATCTGTCCCAGAATCAGCTCCATGTCCTCACGGAAGCCCATGTTCAGCATCTCGTCCGCCTCATCCAGTACCACCATGTTCACCAGATCCAGCTTGATGGTATGTCTGCGCATGTGGTCCATGACACGTCCCGGAGTTCCCACGATGATCTGCACGCCCCGCAGTCCCGCGATCTGGCGGCTGATGTCCTGTCCGCCGTAGACGGGCAGCACCTTGATGCCGTGCATGTATTTGGCGATTTTCCGCAGTTCTTCCGCTGCCTGAATTGCCAGTTCTCTGGTGGGACATAAGATAATGGTCTGTAACTTTTTCACATCGGGATTGATGTGCTGGATGGCAGGGATCCCGAAAGCCGCGGTCTTGCCCGTACCGGTCTGGGCCTGCCCGATGATATCCTCCCCCTGTAATAAATAGGGGATCGCCTGCTCCTGAATCGGAGACAGCTTCTCAAATCCCATCTCCCGGATCGCACGGACGATACGATTGTCCAGTAACGGCTCGATGGAAGCAATGCCGTCCTGCTCCTTCATTTCTTCTACTGCTTCGTTCACTTCTTCATTTTCCAAAAAATAACTCACGAAATACTCCTTTAATTCACTTCAACAATCAGAACCGCATTCGCAAAATCGCATCTTCGATGCTTTCCTTTTGCGAATGTTTGGCTCTCGCCAAAGTAATTTTCAAAAGCGTGCTTAGAAATGTAAACATTTCACGCACCTTTATGAAAATCACCTTGGTTCTGAATTGTTGCACAAAAAAAGAAATCATTGCGATGCGCTTCTGATTTCTTCCATCAAATCTCAACAACATTTCGTAGTATAGCACGGAAGCATTGAAAAAACAAGCGATTTCCTATACTATATAAGAAAAACATCAGATCATGAGGATTTATTATGATACAGACATTACACATCGTACCGGAATATAAGGAAGAACTGCTCTATCCCGCCATCTACAAAAGCATGGATGCCTTAAACATTGCCAAAGACTTACGCCCGGAAATGAAGATCGTCATCAAGCCCAACCTTGTCATGGCGAAATCTCCTGATTTTCCTGCCACCACACATCCGCTGG
Organism: uncultured Acetatifactor sp.; assembly: GCA_934436435.1. Classification (GTDB taxonomy): domain Bacteria; phylum Bacillota; class Clostridia; order Lachnospirales; family Lachnospiraceae; genus Acetatifactor. Next base: position 101,319 of record CAKSAN010000009.1, read on the forward strand.
TGGTAAAAGCCGTGGTCCGATGGCTGCGGGAACAGGGCATGCAGCATATTACCATTGCGGAAAGCTCCGGCGGTCTCTACAATGCCGAGGCCATGAAGCATGTGTATCATGTGTGCGGCATGGATACGCTGGGCGAGGGTGCAGAACTGAACATGGATTTTTCCGCCCAGACCGTGAACTGCCCGGCGGGATTTAAAAATCACAGCTTCCACCTGATCACTCCCATTGTGGAAGCCGATTATATCATCAATATCTGCAAATTGAAAACCCATGCCATGACCGGCTATTCCGGCGGCATCAAGAATCTCTTCGGCACTATTCCCGGACTGGAAAAGCCCCAGATGCACTACCGCTGGCCCGAGATCGAAGATTTCTCCAATATGCTCCTGGAGCTGGCACAGACCGTGGCCCCGCAGCTTACCGTCATTGATGCCATTGACGCCATGGAGGGCAACGGCCCCACCGGCGGTACTTCTCATCCCCTGCATATGCTGCTGGCAGCAAAAGATTTCTATACCCAGGACTGCTTCGCCGCAAAACTCATGGGACTGGAGCCCACGGAGATCGTCATGCTGCGTCAGGCACTGGAAAAAGGACTGGCGCATCCGGAGGATCTGACTCTCGTGGGAGATACGGTTCCGGAAGGATTGTCTCCTTTTCAGAAGCCGGATACCATTAAGTTGGATTTTACCAATGGCGTACCGAAATTTTTACGCAAACCCTTTATGTTCGTAGCTTCCCGACTGTTAAAATCCTATCCGCAGCTGACCCCGGGAAAATGTGTGGGATGCGGAAAATGTGCGGAAAGCTGCCCGGCCCATGTGATCAAAATAGAAAACCGCAAGGCAAAATTCCGCAGAAAAGGCTGTATCTCCTGTTTCTGCTGCCAGGAAATGTGCCCCATGAAAGCCATCAGCGTAAAAAAGGCCCTATAGCTTCCTTCTGTCTTGTTTATTATTGTTTTAATTGCATGCAAAATTTTTACAAAAATATTAAAAAACGTGTTGACAAAGTGATACTCCCATTGTATACTGAACAAGTCGGTTGCGAAAGCAGCGAAATGGAATCTTAGCTCAGCTGGGAGAGCATCTGCCTTACAAGCAGAGGGTCATAGGTTCGAGCCCTATAGGTTCCATTCCAACTTCGGTTGGTCATATGGCGAGATAGCTCAGTTGGCTAGAGCATGCGGTTCATACCCGCAGTGTCGAGGGTTCAAATCCCCCTCTCGCTATGCTAAAACCCTTGATTTTTCAAGGGTTTTTATTTTTATGTTGCATTTCGTGTTGCATATTAACTTGCCATTTAATATCAAAAAACGGAGAGTTTTCCCATTTCCGTATCCCCCGTTCATACAATGTATTACAACAACTTGTCCGCACATAATAGTGCCTGTTCCGTGTAAAACACGGTGTAAAAACAGCCCTTGTCTCCTATCTCACCAACCCCATATTGCTTCGATATTCCTCATTCAGCTGCCGCAGTTCCTTTTCTCCGTTGATATACGGTTCATAAAAACTATCCACGGAACCGCCGCCCAGGTTGTCACAGCCGTTGCAGAAATCACAGGCTCCGCCGCACTGGTTCAGCCCCTCCTGTATGATGCGGATCCGTTCCTCTCTTGTTGTATCTTTGATTAGTATGCTTTTGATCTCCATATGCCATCACCTTTCTCTTAGAAATCACATTATTATTTTCTCTCTGAAAAGTTATTCCGTTATTTCCCAATGTCCGCTGTACCCTCTTCCAATATACTGAATATTACCCTTTTCTTTAATATGACGTTTTATAGTCCTGGCACTTACTCCTAGTGCAATCGCAATTTCGCCTGTGCTTATTTTATTATTTTTTCTTATCAAATCAACAATCTGATTATCTATATTGTCTTGGGTGACACCTTGGGTGACATCTTGAGTGACATCTTGGGTGACATTCTCCGAAATTGAATAATTCAGATTCGGCATTACAACAGTAAACTGATATCGGTCTGATCTGAAAGATGGCTTCTTACTTTCGTCATAATTCTTTTGAAATTCATATCCACTAAGAATTTTTCCGAAGCCACTTCCTTTTCTCTCCATATATCCAAGTCTGTTAAATACATCTGCAAGGACAGGATTCCTACGTGTAGAAGGAACCGTAAGTGGGTCTCTATCTTGAATTACAGACCCATCTGGCATTCCTCCCGGTGAATAAATCTCCATTCTATCATCATAAATATCTATATGCACTTCACTTCCGTTCACAAGGTAATCTCTATGTGCTATGGCATTGACCAATGCCTCATGATAACTCCGTTCTACATATTCCGGCATTTCCTCTCTGGAATTCGCCGTCTTTCTCCACATCATTTTGGCATTACGTTTGATAAATGCCTCTCCATTATCGATTAAAGAAATAACGCTTCCCTCATATTCTGCATCATCCAATGCATCAATCATTCCTCCGCTTTTATTTAATCCATTCCATCTTGTGCAGAAAAGCCGTGACCATCGAACAGGGCTCTCATCAGCAATCAATGCACCCGCATTTGTTAAATATCCTTTATCAGTTGCAAGCCCGAATGATACAAGATCTTTATCCTCAAAACTGTTACCTGTCCACTTCTTATACCTTTCCCTTAATTTCGAAAATGCATAATCTTCGACTCTATAGGTCGATACCTGAGAATCATAAGACGTGTTTCTTCCGCGAAGAACAAGTCTCTTCAATTCTGTAGCGGTTGCTTTGACGCTTTCATTTCCCATACGCACATAGGCTTCCAGCACGCCGTCCCCGGAATAATAGTACGGTGTCTCATCTCCTTTAAAAACATCCAGTATTACAAGAACTTTTTCATCTTCCTTATGAAATCTCAATTTAAATTCCGGAATAGGATCTAATCTGCTTTTTATAGTCTCACTGATTTTTTCTGCATCACCATCTGGATCTTCTAATCCTAATATTTCTCCGTTATCAGAAATTCCAAAAATCAATGTTCCTCCTAAAGTATTTGCAAATGCGCTTACACTTTTGCACCAGCTCTTCGGCTTTTTTACTTCAAGAAGCTGTTTCTTATCATATTCTGTAGCCTCTCCAATTAAATCTTTTATTTCCATATACACCAACTTTCTCATCTTTTCATTATGCCAACAGCAGCATTTGCAGAAAAAGTAAATATAATTATGCTGTTTCCTCCGAATTACGTTTTATCTGTGCAATAACTTCCATAATTTGTTTTGCCATCCCCATGTCGTCCTTAAAAATCGATGTAATACTTCCTACCGATTTGAAAGGTTCTTCCATAAGTGCTTTATTATTATCAATATTACCATTAGCGACAATATAATCAACTATCAGGTTGACAAAACGCATCTGATTAAGATTTAGTCGTTCCTCAGTAAGGAATTCACTGAATGCCTCATTCACAGCCTCCCTGTCTACTCCGACAATCTTGCGAACCAATCGACCTATCGGAGTATCCCCGTATTCCTTAATGTAGTCATCTTTTGTTCCCAGCTCCGTCCATAAAATGCGTTCCAATTCTTTCAAATCAGATTCCGAAAGTTTTTTATTATTTCTCAACTTATATACGGAAAGCTTATCACTATGCTCTTTTAGGTAAAATTCGACTTTCTTCCGATAATTCGTCAAATCAGTGCCGCTATATAATGGTTACATTTATGTTTCAATTATAAACTAGCCACCTAAGAAATTCCATAAATATTTCCGTTTCTTACTTTGAGCAGAACACCCACCCCCAGAAAATGATGAAACCAAGAGGCGGAAATATCAGAGATACCAGAATTGCCAGGATAACGCAGATTGCTGCAATAATACCGGAGCAATCCGAGCTGTGTCCATAATTTCTGCTGTCACAGTTACAATAAGAACCTTCACAATGGCTGTCATGATGAGCATTAAAATCATATCCGTTATTCATAAATTCCATCCTTTCATAAAACTGATGCATTTTTTGTTAATATAAAAATAGCGCAGCTGTTGTCCCATAAACCAGACTCATAGATGCGCTATTTTCTCTCTTAATTACATTTTTTTCAGCTTTTTATACTTGTCCTTGTAAACTTGCATTCAGTCTTTTCATCTTTATCCCGGCAGGATCACCCTGAACCCCGTCTTGATAATTCCTATCCCCACCGGTATCAGAAGGATCGTGCAGCAGAAGATCACTCCTACGCCTGTCAGGATGAGACCGATTGGCAACAGGATCAGCAGCCACACGCAAGCTTTTAAGATTGCTCCGGTGATCTTATATGCTATTCCGAACAAAACCGTTAATATCAACAGACAAAGCAGAAATGAAATCATATCCGTTCCTCTCTTTCCATGCTTATTTATAATGTATTCCGTCACAACATAAAATTTTATTTCCCGTTTCTATTTTCTATGTAGTCATTATATATTGGGGATACATTCTTTTCAGTAATAAAAACAGCACGATAAGACCTTTTATCGGAACAATACTCCTTCTTTCACCGCCCGTATCAGCTTACTCTCGTCAATAGGCTTTGACAGGTGCAGGTTCATGCCGGAGATACGGCTGTTAATGATATCCTCTGCCAAAGCATTGGCGCTCATGGCAATGATAGGGACATTGCCGGCATCCGTTCTCTTCTGGGAGCGGATCCTGCTCTCTTTTCTTCGTGTTGCTGATACTGCGGATCACGCAGAGCACATGGACAGGATACCGTTCTCGTCTCTTTTTTCATAGATAAAACAAAGTCTGTGCCAGTTACCGTCCTTTATCCGGTATTCCAGAACGATAATCTCCTCATATGTGCCTGACCGGAGCAATCATCGCATGGTAGACTTCTCCCGGTGCCAGTTCCATCTCACAGGGCTTGTTCTCATAGGCTGCCCTGTAATATGCCCGGTTACAATAGCGATAGATCCCGTCGGCCGTCCGTCTGCATTCAGTAGCATTTCCACCACGCAATACGCCACAGGACTATCACCATAAATATTCAAAGTGAAAGATTTGTTATACAAAGGCTTCCTGTTTTCCTTCTTTACATTATTTCATTTTTATAAAATCACAAAACCGCCTGTAAAAAGCACACTTCAACAGACGGTTTTCGTTTACGATATTACAATCACATCTTCTCCGGAGCTTCAAATCCCAGCATATCAATGCAGGTCTCCAGAATATCTCTGGTCAGCACCAGAAGCGCTACCAGTCCCTGTCTGCGCTCCTCATTTTCTTCTCCCAGAATCTTGGTCTCATGGTAGAAATGATTGAACGCATTGGCCAGGTCGTAGATATACGCGCATACCTTGTGGGGAGCCAGCTCCTCTCCCGCGGTAGCAATCATGGTATTGAACTGTGCCAGTTCCATAGCCAGCTCTTTTTCGGAAGCATTGCCGGGCTGCTGCAATTTCACATTTGCCAGATCTCCACCCTGCTCCTTGTATTTGTTCAGAATGGACTTGATACGCACAATGGTATACAGGATATAAGGGCCGGTATCTCCTTCAAAGGAGGTAAAGCGGTCGATGTCGAAAATATAGTCCTTGGATGCCTGATTGGACAGATCGCCGTATTTTAAAGCAGAGATAGCTACCACGTCCGCTACCTTTCTTGCCTCGGCATCGTCCATGTCACGGCCTTCCTTGATCTTCTTATACATCTCATCCTGCGTATCTTTGATCAGATTTTCCAGACGCATAACGCCGCCCTGTCTGGTCTTGAAGGGCTTGCCGTCCTTGCCGTTCATGGTACCGAAGCCCAAGAACTTCAGCTCTGTCTCCGGCTCCACCAGCTTCGTCTTGCGGGCGCAGCGGAATACCTGTTCAAAATACAGCTCCTGACGCTTATCCACCACATAGATCAATTCGTCGGGATGATACAGCTTCATACGCTCCATGATGGTAGCCAGATCTGTGGTATTGTACAGGGAGGCTCCGTCGGATTTTAAGATCATGCAGGGAGGGATCTCCTTGGTGTCGGTCTCTTCCTTGACATCCACCACCAGTGCGCCCTCACTTAAATGCGCATAACCGTTGTCCTTCATATAGGCAACCATTTCCGGGATAATGTCATGGACATCGCTCTCACCCTTCCACAAATCGAAGGTTACATTTAATTTTCCGTAATTCTTCTTCAGGTCGTTGACGGAAACATTCAGAATATGCTTCCACAGGGCACGGTATCCTCTCACACCGCTCTGCAATTTGAAGGTTGCTTCCATGGCCTTTGCCTTGTACTCCGGATCCTCCTTGGACTTAGCGCTGGCTGCGGGATAGATCTCCTCCAGCTCGCTGATGGTAAAGGGAGCCTCTTCGGGATATTCTCCGGTGTAATTTTCATCAAAATATACCAGATCCGGCTGTCTCTCCTGTAAACCGGTGATCACCAGACCCATCTGTAATCCCCAGTCACCCAGATGCACGTCGCCGATGACCTCATGTCCCAGATAACGGCTGATGCGCTTGATGCTCTCTCCGATAACTGCGGAACGCAAATGTCCCACATGCAAAGGCTTTGCCACGTTGGGTCCGCCGTAGTCGATGATGATCTTCTTGGGATGTTCCGGCTTCTCCAGACCGAATTTTTCATTTGCTTCCATGCCCTGTAAATAGGTGAGCAAAAATGCCTCGCTGACTTTCAGGTTCAGAAATCCGGGGGCTACTGCCACCACTTCGGAAAATACCTTGCTGTCTGTTAACTTGCCTGCCACATCGTTTGCGATCATAATGGGGGCTTTCTTGTAAAGCTTTGCTCCCGCCATGGCACCGTTACACTGATATTCACACAGGTCGGGACGGTTGGAAAGCATTACTTTTCCCAGATTTCCGTCATAGCCTGCTGCGGTAAATGCCTGCTGCATTTCCTCTGTCAGCATCTCTAAAAATTTCTTCATGAAAAATAACTCCTATCTGTATCTGATACTCTATCCATACGCAATTGCGGTTATGCTCCTGCGTTGTTTTCACTGTTCTTACTATAGCTTAAAATCCATGGAATCGCAACCAGTAATTATGCATTCTCCGTCTGCGCTTCCCGCTCTGCTTTGGAAAAGGCACAGCCACAGTAATTCTGGCGGTACAACTCATACTCAGCGGACAATTCGATGGATCTCTTATATCCGTTCTTTTTCTTGAAATCCGAGGGCAGCCAGGGAATCGCATATTCCCCGGATACTGCCTGTCCGATCTCGTTGATCTTCGCCGCATTTTTCAGGGGGCTGATAGTCAGGGTCGTGGCAAAATAATCATAGCCCCCAGCCAACGCCAGTTCCGCCGTCTTGCGCAGCCGCAGATCGAAGCAGCGGAAGCACCTCTCTCCCCCTTCGGGGCAGTTCTCGTACCCCTTCGCCATCTCGTAAAAACGCTCCGGTTCATAATCCCCCTCCACAATGTCGATGGGCCAGCCCTTTTCCTCTTTATTATAAGCCGCGATTAAACGTTTCTGTTCCGCCACGCGCTTGTGGTATTCCTCCGAAAAAGAAATGTTGGGATTATAATAAAATACGGTGATCAAAAAATAACGGCACAGATATTCCAGACAATAACTGCTGCACGGTGCACAGCAGCTATGCAGAAACAGGCGGGGCGGCCGGTAATCCGGCGCTGCCTCGCCCTTCTCCTGTAAGGTATTTAAAATTTTCTCTAATTCTTTCTGATAATTTACCTGATTCATACGGTTCTCTTTCCGGCAATGGTTAAATCCACTGCTCATTGCCTGCGCTCATTATAACACACCCTGCCGGATATACCGCAATATTTTTTCCGGAAAGTCCTCCGCTACGCCAGACTGATCATCCACTTCTTTTTCCGGAAAATAACAAGCGAAACCACAAGCCTTAAAATCTCCTCCGAAGTAAACAGCGCATACACCCCGACAATGCCCCACTGCAAGAGGTAGGCCCCCGCAAAGCACAGGGGAATCCCCATGCCCCAGGTTCCCACAATGTCGATCAGCATCACGGTTCTGGTATCACCGCCGCTTTTGAGGATTCCGCCGCCCAGTATCATGTTCTCGATCTTCACCGGTGCATAGAGGGCGAAGACCACCAGAAGCGACTGCCCCAGTCCCTTTACTGCCGCATCCACCCGATAGAGACTGACATAGCTGCCGGACAGCAGTACCAGCGCGCCGGACACCACAACGGCCCCCAGAAGACCGACTTTCAGGATCTTCCCGGCCTCTTCATAAGCAATATCGTATTCCTTTTTCCCCAGTCGCTTGCCAATCAGAACGCCTGCCGCCGCAGACAATCCGCTGAGAGCTCCCACAATCAATCCCTGCACCGGACAGGTCAGGGTATAGGCGGCAAGATTCTGCGTCCCCAGATGTCCGTAGACCGCCGATTCTACGTTCTGTCCCAGACTCCACAGAAACTCACTGATCAGGATGGGGCAGATCATCAGCAGATATTCCTTCCCGTTTAATTTTTCAAAATGCAGGGACAGCTGCATCCGGTCTGCATCTTTGTACAGGCATCTTACGAAACAGACCGCAAGGATCAACAGATTCAGCAGCTGCGAACCCAGAGTGGCAATTCCGGCTCCCGTGATTCCCAGTGCGGGCACCCCCATTTTCCCGAAAATCAGAAGATAATTGCCCACCGTGTTGGCAGCCACCGCACACAGACTCGCCACCAACGTTGCCGTAGCGTGTTCCCTGCACCGCAGCCACACCGACAGGACCGTGCTGATCCCCATAGGCAGAAAAGTACCTGCGATACATTGAAGATATCCGCATCCGGTCCCCAGGATTGCTGCATCTCTCGTGTACAACCCCAGGATCCATCCCGGTGCTCCCAGAGATGCTGTGGCAAACAGAACTGCAATGATACCGCACAGTACCATGCTGACCGTAAAACTACTCCAGGCCTCCCGCCTGTTCTCCGCGCCCAGAAACTGGGCAATCAATATCCCCGCTACGCTACCCACCGCACTGACCAGAACGGAGACCAGCATGGAATAATTTCCGCAGATTCCCACGGCTGCAATACTCGTCTCTCCCAACTGTCCAATCATCAGCTGATCCACAATGGAAAAGGAAGCCTGCAACATACTCTGTAAGGTAACGGGAATCGCTATTTTGCATAAAGATCTCATAAATTGTGACATGGCATTTCCCTCGTACTTTCTCTGACAATCAGTTCCACCGGCAGAACGATCCGGTTCTCACAGGCAATACGATCCCGCATGGCTTCGATACAGGCAATGGCTTTTTCCGCCCGCAGTGCAGCCTCCTGATGGATCGTGGTTAACATCGGAATGCTCTCCCTGCTGGCAGCATTATCATCGAACCCGATGACCTGAATATCCTCCGGCACTTTCCATCCCTTTTCCTGCACGAAACGCATAAAATCCAGGGCATAGTAATCCGACACCGCAAATACCGCTGTGATCCCGGATCGTTTAAGTCCTTCTTCCCGTTCTTCATAAAAGCTTCTCCGCTCCTTCGCAAGCATGGGAATCTTCCATCTGATTACTTCCCCGGAAGCAAATGCCGCCGCAAAACCGTCCATGCGCTCTTTATCCATGCAGATCTCATTGTCCGCAAGACACAAGGCTTTCGTATGTCCTGATTTCTTATAATATTGCCCTGCCTGGTAACCGCCGTCATAATGGTCGATCACCAGATTCACGATTCCGGGTGTATCCTCCAGATACCCGTCGTAGACCACAAAAGAGATTCTCGTATGGGCCCGCAGTGTCTCGTAATCCGCACCGCAGAACCCCATCAGGATCAGACCGTCCATATTCCACATGGAAGCAAATGCCGGGATCTCCCGGATGTCCGCCGTGGTCTTGACCATAAGGAAATAGCCCTTGCGGTTCACCTCTCTGGAAAGTGCGTTCAGGGATGCCATGACAAAACCGTCCTCCAACACTCTTCCTTCATATTTCTCCCCGTCATTGACTACCACGCCGATGATCCGTGAATTATTCTGTGCCAGCAGGATCCCTGCCATATTGGGAATATATCCTGTCTCTTCCAGCTTCTGCTCCACTCGCTTTATGGTCGCCTCAGACATTTTATGGGTCTTGCCATGGAGCACATTGGAGACGGTTGCCGTGCTTAATCCCAGTTCTTCCGCCACATCGGCGATCCGGACCTTATTCTCTGCCATCTTAATCTTCATTCCTTTCAGTAACCTGCAAATCTTTTTGTTTTCCCCTTTCACCTCTACTGTTATGGTATTACAGAAGCCTGTAAAAATCAAAGGTTAAGCGCATAACCACAGCCAAAATTCCATGTGTATTTTTAGTGATTCTGCCGAAAGGGGGCAGCGGTAATAAAACAGGGCGGAATCCTTTTTGCGGATCCCGCCCTGTTTCCTATTTCAATTTTTCAATTTTTCATTTTTCCATTTGCTGTTATGACAACTTTTTCTGCGAAATTACAGATTACAACAGGTAGAATCCCGCGCTGCCCGCAGGCACAGTAACTTTTCCGTCCGTAAATCCCGCTTCCCCTCCGAAGGCATACAGCACTTCTTTTACGTTGTAATCTCCGGCAAAGCTGACCTCTCTGTCCGCCGGATTGATGATGACCAGAATCTTCTCCCTCTCATCGCTTCGCAGGTATGCCAAAGGATACTGACTAATCTCGGCATAGACGAACTCGATCCCTCCACGGCTCTGCAATGCGCTGTGAGCCTGACGGATGACAATCAACTTCTGAATCTCATGGTACAGGGAATCCGGGTCTGCCATCTGCGCCTCTACCGTGGGACGGTCTGCGGCCTCGTCCTGTTTTATATAGAGCTTTTCCTTCGGTGCCGCACTGAAACCGGCGTTGGTGGTATGATCCCACTGCATGGGGGAACGGGAACCGGTACGTCCGTAACCGCCCTCTATGGAATGCAGATTTTCCACATACCTCATACCGATCTCATCCCCGTAATACAGGAAGGGTGCACCGGGCATGGACAGCAGGAAAGCAAATGCCACTTTTAACTCATCCCCATGGATGCTTCTTGCCAGGCGGTCCATATCATGATTGCCGGAAGGAATGCAGATCAAGCCCTTACGCTGGGCCTTTTCATAATTTTCCTTGTATTTCTCTACGAAAGCCGCCACATCTCCCTTTCCTCTTCCTGAGAAGAAAGGCTCCTCGCAGCGGAACAGATCGTTATAATGAGACGGTCCGAAATGTAACAGGAAATCCATATGGAAACCGCCCTGCAGGGACTTGTCCGGCTCGCCCCACTCGGACACCAGCACTGCCTCTGGGAATTCCGCATCCAGAAAAGCTCTCACCTTTCTCCATAAGGCGATGTTTCCCTTGCCGTCCTCATCATTTTTCACGAGAGTACCTGCCATATCCACACGGAAGCCATCGCAGCCCATGCCGATCCAGAACCGCATGACATTTTCCATCTCTGCCAGCGTTGCTGTAGGGCCGGGATCGTCAGGATCCTGCTGCCAGTCCTGTGTTTTCTTGTAAAAGCCGTAATTGAGTGCCGGCTGATGTGCGAAGAAGTTCACGATCACAGAGCCTTCTCTCTCTGAGATACCGCACAGACTGCCCATATTCTCCAGACGTCCCCAGGTGCTGTCGGTCCAGATGTAACGGTCGGTAAATTCGTTGCGGTCGGCCTTGCAGGATTCTTTGAACCAGGGATGGGCCACGGAAGTATGTCCCGGTACCAGATCCAGCAGAATATGCATGTCCCGCTTGTGCACTTCCTGAAACAGACGCTTTAAGTCCGCATTGGTGCCGTATCTGGGGGCCGCCTGATAGTAGTCCGCCACGTCATAGCCCGCGTCTCCGAAGGGTGATGCAAAACAGGGATTCATCCAGATCGCATTGCACCCCAGTTCCTTGATATAATCCAGCTTTTCTATGATACCCTGAAAATCACCGATACCGTCACCGTTGGTATCCAGAAAAGACTGGGGATAAATTTCATAAAAGATTGCATTATCAAGCCACTTTGCCATATTTTTGCTCCTTTCCGTGTTTTTCACATCTCAGCGAAAAACGTTTTCCGCATCTTTTCTTTACCATACCACAGAATGGCTACTTGTACAACTACGAAAAAAACACTATAATAAAATAGCTTGATGCCAGGGTCTAAAGGTCTAAGCCCACATGAGCTTGCTCATAGGTGGGTGAAAGACCTTGAGACCCACCCCGATATGAGCATAAAAGCGAAGCGACAGCTTCACGATATGCGAATATCGGGGCGGATTGTGAGAGTGCGTAGCACGAAACAATCCGTAGGCATCCAACTAGGATAAAATAAGAATGAGGTCTATCATGTTAACACAAAAAGTAAGCACCATTGATGAACTTTTGCAGTTCGTCAACAGTCTGTATCAAAAGCACGGGCTCCGTCTCTGGTACCGCGGCGAGGAAAATGCGGATCTGACCCTGATCCCTTCCATCCAGCGCAGCCAGAAAAGACTGGACTCCGAACGTTATATCACCAATGATTTCTATATCCGGGCGAGGCAGATTCTGGACAATCCACCGGAAAAGCACAATTATGCCGGCTGGGTCTCCCTGATGCAGCACTATGGTCTGCCCACCCGGATGTTAGACTGGACCCAGTCTCCCCTGATCGCCGTATTTTTTGCCACGGAGACTTACCGGGAGACACCCGACACCGACGCCTGCGTCTGGGTGCTGACACCGGGTCTGCTGAATGAAAAGGAAGGCTTCGGCAACTGCATCTACCCCATTGATGCGGACACCGCCCAGGAAATGCTGCTGCCCGCCTTCAAGCACAATCATCACAATCCGGAGCTGAAAAACAAGATCCTGGCATGCAGTTCCACGGAGAACAACCTCCGTATGTACTCCCAGTACTCCAACTTCACCGTGCACAATTCTCTGGAGCGTCTGGAAGACATCTGTGATGAAAATATGCTTTACAAGATCATTATTCCCTGCGAACGGAAACAATATTTTATTGAAAGCCTGCGGGTATTCGGCATCTCCGAGAGCTTCGTATACCCTGATCTGGATCACATATCGAATGATTTGAAAGATTCCTACGGGATCTAACCGGTATTCAATTTAAGAAAGGAAATATACACATGAAAATCGTATTACAGCATCTGACCAAGAAATTCCCCGCCCGCGGTCCTGTCCGCGGCCGGAAGAACCGCGAAGATGTCATTGCCGTGAATGACTTCGACTTCGAGATCCCCGACGGCAAGCTGATCGGACTCTTAGGCCCCTCCGGCTGTGGCAAAAGTACTGCCCTGAATCTGATCTGCGGTCTGTTGAAGCCCACCGAGGGCAAGATCTTTTTCGGGGAAGATGATGTCACCGGCTTACCGCCCGAGAACCGCGGCGTCGGCATGGTGTTCCAGAACTACGCCCTCTACCCCCATCTCACCGTGGAGAAAAATATTCAGTTCCCCTTAGAGAACCTGAAGGGTGCCGACAAGCTTTCCAAAGAAGAGATGAGTAAGCGGGTGTTGGAAGCGGCAAAACTGGTACAGATCGACCACCTTCTGGAACGTAAACCCAACGAGCTCTCCGGCGGCCAACAGCAGCGTGTTGCCATCGCCAGAGCTTTGGTCAAGCTGCCCAGAGTCCTGCTTTTGGACGAGCCTCTTTCCAATCTGGATGCCAGACTCCGTCTCCAGACCAGAGAAGAGATCCGCCGGATCCAGCAGGAGACACAGATCACCACCATCTTCGTTACCCACGATCAGGACGAAGCCATGAGCATCTCAGATATGATCGTCGTTATGAAGGACGGTATTGTACAGCAGATTGGCAGGCCCCAGAATGTATACGACGATCCCGTGAACCTGTTCGTGGCAAAGTTCCTCGGCACGCCTCCCATCAATGTCTTTGACGGTGAGGTGAAAAATGAGCGGTTATACATCGGCTCCGAGGCTGTCCTGTCCACTCCCGGGGTAGCGGATCAGACCGTGCATGTCGGCATCCGCCCGGAAGGCTTTGTATTAAAAGAGGACGGACCGCTCTCCTGCGATCTGGTGCGTCTGGAAGTCATGGGACGGGATGTGAGTATTGTTTCCACCCATGAGAGATCCCAGAACGTCACCATCCGTTCCATCATTGATGCAGATGAGGGCAAATCCCTTCCAGTGGGAAAAGTGCATTTTGCCTTAAAGCCCGCAAAAGTATTTCTCTTCCGCACCGACACCGAAGAACGCATCCGTTTTTAGAAAGGCAGATATATTATGGAAAAACAAAATCTGAAAGCCTGGCTCTATCTTTTGCCGGCATTCCTGTTTCTGGGTGCTTTTATGATCTATCCTCTCATCGACGTATTTGTGTACTCCTTTGAAGAGGGTTACAACTCCGCATCCCAGACCTTTTACGGCGTAGGCATGTACAATTACTCTTATGTGCTCCACGATCCGTATTTTTTACAGGCATTGAAAAATACCTTTATTCTGGTCATCATCACCGTTCCGGTCTCCACCGGGCTGGCGCTTCTGATTTCCGCTGCCTTAAGCTCCATCAAGCCGCTGCGGGATCTGTTCCAGACCATATTTTTCCTGCCCTACGTGACCAATACTCTGGCCGTAGGTCTGGTCTTTATGATTCTTTTCAAAAAGACCCCTTACTCCGACGGTCTGATCAATCTGCTGATTCAGTTTTTCGGCGGCAGCTCCGTGGATTTCATCGACGGACCCTACTGGGCGAAAATGTTCGTGCTGTGCTTTTACACCATCTGGATTGTTATGCCATTTAAGATCCTGATCCTGACCAGCGCTCTGTCCAGTGTGAACCCCATGTACTACAATGCGGCAAGAGTGGACGGCACCTCCCGTTTCCGGATGTTCACGAAGATCACACTGCCCATGATCTCTCCTATGGTATTCTATCTGATCATCACCGGTTTTATCGGCGCGTTCAAGGCCTACAGTGATGCCGTGGCACTCTTCGGCACGAACCTGAATGCCGCAGAGATGAATACCATTGTCGGCTACGTCTACGATATGCTCTACGGTGACAGCGGCGGATATCCTTCCTATGCTTCCGCAGCGGCGATCCTGCTGTTCGCCATCGTCCTGACCATCACCTGCATCAACCTGCTGGTCAGCAAGAAGCATGTCCACTATGTATAGGAAAGGAGGTCTTTGCGATGTCTGATGTTACATCTGATTATGAAAAAATCGAGAAACGCACCCGGATCCGCGGCAATATCCGTAACGCCATCATCTACTTTTTCCTGTGTCTGTGGGCGCTGATCGTACTGTTTCCTTTTTACTGGATGGTCCTGACCTCCGTAAAAAGCTATGGTTCCTATAACGCGGAATACATTCCGAAGTTTTTCACCCTGTCTCCCACTTTACAGAACTATGTGGATGCTTTTACCACCGTTTCTCTGGGAAGATACCTGTGGAACACTTTGTTTTTCACTGTGGTCACCACCGCCATCATGCTGGTGGTCATCACTCTGGCAGCCTTTGCCTTTGCAAGACTGAATTTTGCCGGAAAAGATCTGATCTTTACCTTATTTTTGTCCCTGATGATGATTCCTAACGAGCTGGTAGTCATCACGAATTTCACCACCATCACGAATCTGGATCTGCGCAATACCTTCACCGGTCTGATCCTCCCCTCCGTGACCAGCGTATTTTACATCTATCTGCTGCGGGAGAATTTCGCACAGATCCCGGACGAGCTGTATTACGCCGCCAAGGTGGACGGCACTTCCGATCTGCGGTATCTGCGCAAGGTCATGGTGCCTATCTGCAAACCGACGCTGATTACCATTGTGATCCTGAAGGTCATCGAATGCTGGAACTCCTATGTGTGGCCCAGACTGATCACCGATGATCCCAATTACTATCTGGTGTCCAACGGTATTCAGGAGATCCGCGAGAACGGTTTCGGACGGGAAAATATCCCCGCCATGATGGCTGCGGTAGTCGTGATCTCCGTTCCTCTGGTGGTGTTGTTCCTCGTATTCCGTAAAAAAGTCATGGCAGGCGTTGCCAGAGGAGGTACCAAAGGATGATGCAATTTAGCAAAAAACTGGCATTGTTATGTGCCGTGGGCGGTCTGTCCCTGTCCTTAACCGGCTGCCACGGTTCCCAAGGTCTGCCGGAATTCACCGTTCCGGAAGAGTTTGATACTTCCAGGAACTATGAGATCACCTTCTGGGCAAAAAATGATACCAACAAAACCCAGACGGAAATCTACAAAAAGGCCATTGCAGATTTTGAGGCCCTGTATCCCAATATCACGGTGAACCTGAACCTGTACACGGATTACGGCAAAATATACAACGATGTCATTACCAATATTTCCACCAATACGACACCCAACGTCTGCATCACCTACCCGGATCATATTGCCACCTACCTCACCGGGCAGAACACTGTTGTCCCTCTGGATGACCTGTTTGCCGATGAAAAATACGGTCTGGGCGGCACGGAGCTTGCCTATGACGGTCCTGCCAGAGAAGAAGTCATTCCTCAGTTTTTGAATGAATGCTCCATCGACGGACACTTCTATGCCGTGCCTTACATGCGTTCCACCGAGGCCTGCTACGTGAATAAGACCTACGTGGAAAATCTTGGATATACTCTGCCGGATGTACTGACCTGGGATTTCATCTGGGAGGTCTCCGAGGCTGCCACTGCCCAGAACGCAGACGGCACCTATGTAGTCAACGGACAGAATGTACTGATACCGTTTATCTACAAGTCCACCGACAACATGATGATCCAGATGTTAAAGCAAAAGAATGCGGGATATTCCACGACTGACGGCAGCATTGAACTTTTCAACGATACCACCACGGATCTCCTGTACGGAATTGCCGGACATGTAAAAAGCGGTGCCTTTTCCACCTTCAAGATCTCCGGTTATCCTGCGAACTTCCTGAATGCCGGGCAATGTATTTTCGCCATTGATTCCACGGCCGGAGCCACCTGGATGGGTACGGACGCTCCCCTGTCGGATATCAGTGAGGACTCTCTGGTGCAGTTTGAGACCGCCGTGCGGATGATTCCCCAGTTTGATCCGGAGCATCCTGAAATGATCTCCCAGGGTCCTTCCGTCTGCGTCTTCAACAAGGCGGACTCTCAGGAAGTACTGGCCTCCTGGCTGTTTGCCCAGTATCTGCTGACCAATGACGTGCAGATTGCTTATTCCGAGACAGAAGGCTACGTTCCCGTGACTTCCAAGGCACAGAATTCCGCTGAGTATCAAGACTATCTGTCAAAAGGCGGTGTGGACAACAGTATCCATTATTCGGTGAAGATCGAAGCTTCCAAACTTCTGCTGGACAACGTGGACTGCACTTTTGTCACACCCGTTTTCAACGGTTCCGCATCCCTGCGTGATGCCTCCGGGCAGCTGATTGAAAATGTGGTGAAGTCCACCCGCAGAAAAGAAACTGTGGATGCTGCCTACATGCAAAAGCTCTACAATGATGTGGAAAGCCTGTACCGTCTCGGTCAGGGAAGTGATGCCTCCTTCGGCAAAAAAGAACTGGGTGCCATGCCCCGGGCTTCCGTGATCCTGTTAAGCACGCTGGCAGTTACATGGATCCTGATCCTGCTGTATGTAGGAAAGGAGTACGTAAAAAATAAGAAAAAGTAATTTATCAGCCCCATTCGTAAGATAATATCTGATGGTATTTTTCTGCGGATGGGGCTCTTTTTGCAAAAAATCTTGATTTCTCTTGCGTTTCAGGTATAATGGAACTGTTCGGTGCCTGAATGCGCCGGATAAATTGAGGAGATGTCTGTGTATCTGCACAGACCCATATGCGCCACAAAGCGCAGGAATGGAGGATTATTATGAAAAAGAAGACACTTGCATTAACCATGGCTCTGTCTCTCGTTCTGTCTCTCGCTGCATGCGGAAACAGCAACGCAGACGTTGCTGCGGAATCTACCGCTGCTGCCACCACTGAGGCTGCTACTACTGAAGCTGCTTCCACAGAAGCTGCAACTACCGAAGCTGCTACTGAAGCGGTTGCTGACGAGAAGTCCGAAGGTGTTATGACCTATGAAGAGTACGTGGCTGCTGATCTCGATTCCGAAGTTGTGATCGAGGCTTATGTTCAGGCAAAACAGTCCTGGTGGGGCAACAAGGCTACCCTGTACACCCAGGATCAGGACGGTGCTTACTTCATCTACAATTCCGTATGTTCCGAAGAGGATTATGCAAAGCTGGTACCCGGTACCAAGATCAAAGTAACCGGTTATAAGACCGAGTGGTCCGGCGAAGTGGAGATCGCTGAAGGTGCTACCTTCGAGATCGAAGACGGCAGCTACATCGCTCCCGTTACCGATGTGACCGATCTGTTAGGTACCGATGATCTGATCAACTACCAGAACCGGTTCGTAGCTTTCAAGGGCATGACCGTAGAAGCTGCCGGTCAGGATGCTGACGGCAAGGATGTTGCTTTCCTGTACAACTGGGACGGTTCCGGCACTGACGGCGATGACCTGTACTTCAACGTATCCCTGAACGGTCAGACCTATACCTTCACCGTGGAATCTTACCTGTGTGACAACACCACCGATGTCTACAATGCCGTAAAGAACTTAAAGATCGGTGACACTGTTGATATGGAAGGCTTCCTGTACTGGTACGAAGGTGTGAACCCTCACATCACTTCCGTAACTGTAAAGTAATTTTATCCAGTGAGTTTTTTTATGAAAAACAAAAAGAGTTGTCCTCCTTATGAGGGCAGCTCTTTTATTGTACTGACGTATGCTCTGCCTATCTGCTGCTGTGTATTCCTGCACATACTTATCTTCTCTTCGCCTGTCAGAATTTTCCTGTGGCCATCATCTTTGCGGTGGTTCCTTCCTCCGGATCTGCTTTCTGTGCACAACCGCTCATTTTCTATTTTCTGCTCTCATACCATTGCTTTGCAATCTGAAAACCTTCCATGGGGACGCAGAATCTCTGGTCTCTGGGCGGCTGCAATGCGGCATCCAGTTCTTCCATATCGAACCACTCCACGCTCTCCACTTCCTCTTTTTGCAGGGTAAGCTTCTTAGCATCTACCGGTCCGGTGTACATATAGACGAATGCCACTTCATGGTCCCGGAACATTTTTCCATGGAATTCCTTCTCGTATTGGATGGTGAAACAACCGGCAAATTCCAGGTCCTTTTCTGATGCCTGGATTCCCAGTTCCTCGTGAAGCTCCCGGATCGCCGATTCCTCAGGCTCGTCCCCCGCCTGAATATGTCCGGCGGAAGAAGTATCGAACCGCCCCGGAAAACTGTCTTTCTCCGCGGAGCGCTTCTGCAATAACAGCTGGGCTTTTCCGTCCTGTTCTCTCAAGATCCAGATATGGGCGGTTCTGTGGCGGATGCCTTTTTCATGTGCCTCTGTGCGTTCTATGGTCTCCCCGGTGGGAATGCCTTTTTCGTCTACGATGTCAAATATTTCCATGGTAATATGGCTCCTTTGTGTTTCTTTATTTTTTCTTATCTAAGATCTAATACCATCAGATCGAAATCGTAATATTCCCCGTTAATTTTAAAATACGCCGGTGAGGTTCCGATTTTCCGGAATCCGAACTTTTCATACATCTGGATAGCCCGCCGGTTGTCGCTCCGCACTTCCAGATTGATCAGTTCTATCGTATGTTCTTTTGCATATTCGATAATCTTTTGCAACAGAGCACTGCCGATGCCCTGGCTCCATTCCGACTTTGCCACAGAAACTCCGAATTCAGCTCGATGGTTCATCCTTCTTGGGAATCCGTTCAGGCTGGCATCTCCCACAATTTCTCCCTTCTTCCACGCCAGATAGAGAACGGAATGTTCCTCCTCTTTCATGCTCTGTATAAACTTCTCTTCTGCTTCTATGGAAATAGGCATCCCTTCTTTTCCGAAAGACAGGTAATCTGTCTCTCTGCCTACCTTTGCCAGAAATGCAATGAGCTTCTCCGCATCCTCAGGTGTCGCTTCTTTTATATCAAAATCCTCCATGGTTATCTCCTGCCCTTCTACAATTTGTTGATTGATCTGATCTGCAATCTTACAAATTTATTCGTAATCAAAGATGGTCTTTGTCTGGATATACTCCCCGTATTTTGCTTTCCATTCCTGATGTGCCGCGGAAGCATCATACACAGGCAACGTTTCCGGCTCCATTTCCATCTCGATCATCAGATCGTGACGGTTCGACCTTGGCGTCACATTTTCATAAATATTCACGGTATGGACACCCTCGATCTGCTTTGCCCCATCGAAGATCTCCCGGATGTCCGCAAGCATCTTTCTGCTCGCCGCATCTTCCCTGTTCCATACATTCTCTTTAAACTTCACAATGATCAAGTGCTTCATTTTTCACATATCTCCTTTATCTTGCTGTTGCTGATATGTTTTATCCTACCACGGCATCACCTCTGCTACAACCAAAATATTCCTGCAAAATTATTTCTACTTTATCTGCATTCAGAGGGCACTGTTTTGTTTCGTATGTAAGAATCAAGTTTACAGAAGGAATGATGCCATGTCGACAATATAATTTTATTTTGTCACAGGCATGATTGCAATATTCCGGATTACCCATCATCCCAAAGTGCTCCCAATAATATACCTGTCCCGTTTTAGGATGCCGAATCGTAAAATCCGGATATAAAATTGTTCCATCCAAAACCAATTTTTCTTCATAGTGAAACGGTATTTTATTTTGATAAAGCATTCTGTCAATAATTGCCTCTGATTTAGACCGCAGCATTTTCCCATGTGTTCCTTGTACCAGAAGATTTTCCGGATGTTTTGTGCTTTTTTCGTAAGGTTCCTCCTGCCATCTTTGGAGTTCCTTATCCAATGGTCTGAAATTTTTAGCCAATAATCTTCCATACTCTGGATGGTTCAACAAATATTCGGAACTTACTTTGATTTTGTCTGTTTTTCTTAAATAGGCATTCCATCCTGCAACCTCACTCTCCAGTTCCTTTTTTCTGCATTCACAATATTTCTTCAATGCCAGTGTTTCCGCCTGATTTCTTTCCGTTTTGGGGAGATAGTGTAGTCCTTTTTCCCCTTTCACTTTCCATTTATAACGGTTTTCATTTTTAAGGCATTGCAATTCCCCTTGGGGAAATTTTTTCTCCAGTTTTGTTATTTTCTCTAATTCCTTATTAATTTCTTTTATTCTATTTTCTATATTTTCACGCGTAATCTTCACTTTTCCTCCTTCTGCGCCCCGGCTCCCAGGCTTCCCCGGGGCTTATTCCTACTTTTTCCTCTCCTACGCCCCGGCTCCACGACTTCCACGGGGCTTATTCTTACTTTTCCTTCTTCTACGCCCCGGCTCCCAGACTTCCACGGGGCTTATTTTTACTTTTCTTTCTTCTACGCCCCGGCTCCCAGACTTCCACGGGGCTTATTCTTACTTTTCTTTCTTCTATGCCCCGGCTCCCAGACTTCCCCGGGGCTTATTTTTACTTTTCTTTCTTCTACGCCCCGGCTCCCAGACTTCCCCGGGGCTTATTCTTACTTCTCCTTCTTCTACGCCCCGGCTTGCCCACAACCTTGAACCTATTCTCCTTCCAGATACCCTCGCAGTCGTTTTCCATGGGAATCCACGGCTACTGTCAGGGCTCCGTAGTCTGTGGTGCAGTACCAGGGGACACTGGCGTCTTCGAGGCGCTGCAGGGTCCCGGCATGGGGATGTCCGTAGGAATTGTTGCGGCCGCAGGAAATGATTGCGGCAGTGGGGCTGGCGGCGGCAAGGAACTCGGAGCTGGTGGAATAACCGGAACCGTGGTGCGCCACCTTCAGAATGTCTACTGTGAATGCCCCCTGTCTGCGCTGTTCCCGCGACTCTTGCGATTCCTGCAACGTCTGCAATTCCTGTATCAGCTGCCGCTCCCCTTCTCCTTCCACATCCCCGGTCAGAAGGATGCTTATTTTCCCGGTACGCCCGACGGAATCATTGCCCTCACCGGCACCACTGATTCCCCTGTTCTCACCGGCACCGACAGTTCCCTTACTGCCATCGGCCACTCCGGCAGCAAATCTTCCATCCACTGCACTTTCTTCCATGGCAGCGGATGCCATAGCATCTGCCGTTATGGTATCTACTGCTGCATGCTGCCCTGTCTCCTTCGCATACACTTCCACATAAAAGCATTCCGAATAGGCATTGGCATCCGCCAGAGTTGTATTCTCCTCTGGGTGCAGGCACAGCAGCCGCAACTGACTGTCTCTGATCTCATCCCCGCATTTTATGTAAGTTACCGTCGTGCCGGCCCCCTCCGCAGCGGTGAGCAGCCCCGCAAAAGCCTCCTCCCGATCCGCTTCCTGAATGGCCGGCAGGAACAACTGCTCCACAGAAATTCCCCACTTCTCGCTATTTCCCAGCAATTCCAATACCCCATTCATGTGATCTTCATCGGGATGCGATACGAATACCGCGCGGAGAGAACGAATCCCCTGACTCTTGAGATAAGGCTTCAACACATATTCACCGACTTTCTTTCGGCTGGTACTGCCGCAGTCAAAAAGGTATGCCCCCTGTGCAGTTTCCACTACAATGCCATCTCCCTGTCCCACGTCCAGAAAAACTATTCTGCTGCTGTTGTCAAATTTCCCTGTCAGCAGAAAGACGAGCAAACCTAAGAATACCATCGTCGCAATTCTTCCATAAAATCCATTTCCATGTGCAATTATGCCCTGCCATGCCTGCCACAATTCCCCCAAAAAGTACCGCCCTCTTCCGGAACAGACCCCGGAGCATATCCCAGAACTCATTCTCTTTTCCCCATTTGTAAAATGAAATTGGTTGGCCATCTTGCATCCCCCTCGATGTTGTCCTTCCCCTCTGCCAGGTTTCGGCGCGCAAGTTCTCCGCTTTTCCCATTCTTTCATATAGTGTCTGACCAGAGCCAACACAAACAGCCCGGCATAATAGATAACGATCTGCCACACTGCCGGTCTCCCCACTGTCCATACCGCTCCCGGCAGTTCCTGGAACCGCTCACAGATCCACTCATACCACCACAGAATCAGACAATCCACCGTGCCTATGATTCCACATCCCGGGATCAGCGAAATGATGCCGCCTGCCATCACCATACTCATAAGCGGCAACACCAGCAGATTCAACAACACCGAATATACGGGAATCTCGTAAAAGAACCAAAGCTGTACCGGCAAAATAAATAAGGTGACTCCCACACTGGTGACAAAACCGCTCTTTCCTGCTGCCAGTACCTGACGGATCCCTTGATATAGTGCTTTGCGCCAGCCTTCCCGGTACTTGTTCCTCTCATAGGCGGAATCTCCCAAAATTCCCACCACAGTACGAAGCCACCCGGGCATCCCGAAATATTTCCGCCTGCCTTCCCGGACTTCCTTCTTCGCATCCGGATCCGACTTCTCTGCCGGATCCCGTTCCCTATCTCTGCCATCTTCTCTGCCTCTTCCGGTCAATACCGGTGTCAGCATACAGATTCCCAGCACGGCACCAAAGGACATTAAAAAGCTCACATCCCCCAATTGCTCCGGTTCCTGCAGAATCAACAGTACCGCCATCAGCCCCACAGCGGTCAACATATCATAAGTCCTGCCCACAAACACCCCAAGCATCCGCAGCAGATACATTCCGATGGCACGACTTGCCGACACACTCATCCCCACCATCACACCATACATAAGCAAGGCAATGATGCCTCCCACCGCTGCCGCCCTGACCGGTGCCCCCAGTTTTTTTAACAGCCGATAGAATCCCATTCCCAATAGCGTAATATGCAGCCCAGAAATGCTTAAAATGTGGGCAATCCCGTTCCTCTGGTACAGCGCCTTTACCTCCGCATCCAGTTCTTCCTTCTCCCCCAGCAATAAGGTCTGCATAACGGAAGCTTCTTTTTCCGGGAATACCCTCGCCAGTCTGTCATGTAATACCATACGAAAATCATACAGTTTTTCCCGCAAAAAATTATAGTCCTCCCCGGTTGCCAGAACCTGTGCCTTCCGCACTCTGCCGCCGATGCCTTTTCCCACATAATATGCCCGCACATTGAATTCTCCGGGATTGGTTGCTGTCTCAAATTGCGAAAAAACGCCTTCCAGAGCAATCTGCTGCCCCAGCTTAAGATCCTGATGCTCCTGTACATTTGTCAGCTCACATTGTAATTTTCCAGAATAGGAATATGTCAGATCGTTTTGAATAATAGAAATTGATTTCAGAATAATCGTTTGAGAAGTTCTTGTGTCTATCCGTCCCGTGATCCTCACCGGACTTCCGTCAGGCGGCAGCCCACCGTTGTCCCCGGTGTCTGCCCCTGTCAGTATTCTTCCTATGGCGAGCACTATCACGAGACACAGACACCCCAGAAAAAGCGGTCGTCTCATTAAGCTCCCTTCTGCAAGCGCCTCACACGCCTGCCCCACAGACCGGATCGTCCTGACACCCAGGTACAAAACGATCCCTCCCATATAAATTTACGGTTCCAAAGTCGTCACATAATCCAGATTCCGCTCAAAAGTGGAATTGCTGAAAGTGGAAGGTACCTCTCCGTTGACCAGAATCTGTACCTTGTTGATATTATCCAGTTCCGCCAGCGAATTCACGATGGAATAGACCGCAACCTCCGTGGATACATTATTCACCACCGTCAGGAAGCTGGAATCCAGATTCACATAGCAGATACCGTCCTTGGTCAGAACATTGATGATCTTCGTCTCCGGATTGATCACCGGATACAGGCCCTCGATCTGCCCACTGGGGCCGGCGATCAGCTCCTCCACCACGAATCGTTCCAAAGGAGTATTGGTAGAATAATGCTTTTCCCTGTAGGCCGCGATCAGCTTGTCGCCGTCTGCATTGGCAAAATACAGCTTCACCTTTACCAGTTCATAAGTGTTGATCTCGTTACCATCATTGTTGATGAACTGATCGGCATTCATCCATCCTACCAGTTCTCCCGCATTATCATATAACTGACTGCCTTCCACGGTAATCCCCACATATTTCACATCAGACAGCTGCGTAAGAGTTCTTACGATGGCTGCCCGCACCAGTACCTCCGTCGTGGGAGAGAGTTCCGAATACGCCTTGTCTACATCGATCAGAAGCTTTCCGTCCTCCACTTCATAGTCCCTGACCTGAAATCCCATGTCAAGCGGCGCTTTGTACTCCAGCTTTTCCGGGGTTGTAGAGAGATACTTCATGGTCTCGTCCAGCTGTTCCTCCGGTATTTTGGTATTCAGATACTGTTCATGCACCTCGACCTTTGTCTCTGCCGTATTGACATAATACATTGATATTTTTTCCCCTGTCTGCGTTTCTGTCTTGCCGCATCCGGTCAATATTGCCAACAACGCAAACAGCATCCCTGTCAAAATATATTTTTTTATTTTCTTCATAGTTACACAATCTTTCATAAAACAAATCCATTTAAGAAGCGATGTATGTCAAGGGAATCTTCACAAGGAAACAGGATCCCTGCCCCTCGGTACTGGTCACTGTAAGAGATCCCTTGTGCATTAGGACGGCACTTTTGGTAATGGCCAGTCCCAAGCCGGTTCCGCCGATCTCTCTGGAGTGAGACTTGTCCACACGATAGAATCGCTCGCAGATGTGTGCCAGTGCCTCCTCCGGGATACCGATTCCGGAATCGCTGACTTCAAAAGTGAAATACTGATGATCCGCATCCAGTACCACCTTCACCCAGCCATGATCCTTATTGTATTTGATGGCATTTTCCACCAGATTCGTCATGATCAGTGTCATCTTGACCTCGTCGACCTCTGCCACCACGGGGCGCACGCTCTCAAATACCACTTCCACGTCTTTTTTGCGGGCAATGGGACGCAGCCTCTTCAGAATCAGTTCCGTCAGGTCATTGATGTTTAACGATACGATATTCAGATCCTGCACCTTTTTGTCCATTTTCACCAGTGCCAGCAGATCCGTGATAATCTGGTTCTCCCTGTCGATCTCGGAAGCAATGTCCTCCATAAATTCCCGGTACAGTTCCGCCGGTGCATTCTCCTGCGCCAGCAGGGAATCTGCCAGTACCTTGATGGATGTCATGGGGGTCTTCAGCTCGTGGGACACATTTGCCACGAATTCCTGTCGGGAATCATCCAGTGCCTTCATCCGCTTCAACAACTGATTGAATGCATCTACGATATGCACCGTCTCCACATAATCCGGCACGGAAATCGTCTCATCACTGAATCCTTCCTTCACCGCATTGATGGCCTGGGTGACTCTGTTAAACGGCCTCGTCAAAGCTCTGGATAAGACAATGGCCAAAGCCAGGATCGCCACGATCATAATGACTTCCAGAATGTACGCCTTACGGTTCAGCACTTCCTTGGCATTCACAATGCTGTCATTGGAAATACTGGTCAGCATAACGCCGCGGATCGCCTCCGGATTCCGCTTTCCGTTTTCGTCCGTGGTGTTCGCCGTGGTATCCATGATGGGAGTGGTCATCTCTATGTATCCGTGCTCCGGATCATAGTGAGAGATATTTTCCCCCTGAAAACACTTGATCACTTCCTCGGAAATGATGGTCTTACCTTCGCTGATACCGTAAGTGTCCTTTTCCACCTTGAAATTCTTGTTGATGATCATAACGCGGCCTTCATACAGATTGGACAGCATCTCCAACTCCGCATTGATGACTTCTCTGGAGTTGCCGGTATCCTCTCTGACGCCGTGGCTGCTTAAATAATTGTTGCTGACCAGATGATTGGCCAGAATCATCAGCTGATTCTGCACCACCGTGATCCGTTGTTCCACCGCCAGATCCTCATAATTGCTCACGATACCGTGCCGCATGACAATACAGGGCACCATTCCGATCACCAGAGTCAGCAGGAAGATCCTCGCCCTCAGACTCCGGAGTGCGATCATGCTCTCCAGCTTATTCCATATAGTCGCAAAACGTTCTTTATTCCATATTTTCACAATTATAATTCCTCAAAAACATTTTAAACGGATCAGCTCACCTATGAAAACAGGGGTCCCTTTCCATCCATCACAATGCCATTATATACGAATTTATCCCACACCTCAATATGCAGCTGTTAACTTTTCCTATGTATATTACAGGAGAAGCCCCCGCAAAAATGCGGAGGCTCCGGTATCTGTTAATCTGTTTCGGTTGTTTTTCTCTTATGGATCACAAACACAACTACCGCTACGATGAGGATGCCAAGGACCACAACAGCACCGATCTCCCATGCTGCTGTATCCGCGGGTCCCGTCTTGGGAGCAAGAATCATCGCTTCCACCGTAAATTGGGTGGTGGCGTCGCCGCTTGCCGAACGAATGGTGACCGTATGCTCACCCTCTGTGAGTGAAGCAAGGTAGTCTGCCTTCAGTTCGACTATAGTACTGCCCTCGCGTGCCGTGTAGTTGTCAGTGGAAATTACCGAGCCGTCCACAAGAACCTCAATGAAATCAGCGTATGCCGCATCTGACCTGAAAGTCAGCCCGCCCTCACATCCCTTGTTCCACTTGCCGTTCCCTCCTTCGATGATGGTGGGCGCAAGCTTTTCTAAAGTCATATCGAGGGAAGTGATTTCATTCTTTCCCGCTGCATCGGCAAAGAGTTTTCCACAGGCATTGCAGCGCCAATACTCCCTGGTACCCGTGTTCGCCGCCGTTGCGGGAACCCCTGCCACCTTTTCCAGTCCGCTGTGATTGTTGGTATCCATCTCACCGTACTTCGCGTGGCAGACTACACACTCCGCTTTTGCACTGCATGTAGCCGTTCCACCGGTGTGGTTTTCCTTCGCACTGATCACATTACAGCGAGAGCATTTGTTCCAATGCTGCGTCTCGTTGCGCTGCTGTACCCTGAAATTATGACCGAGCCTATCCGCAGTCTTTATATTTTCTTTCTTTTGAACGGCAAATGCCGGGTTTGTAAAGGCTGCCGTGTAGGCGGACAGTTCATCGCATATACAGGACCGGTTCTGCGTCACCACAGTCGCTGCTGTGACGGTCTCGGTTTCCCTGTGACTTGCATCACGCCCGCAGACTCTCTCCGCCGTGCAGCTTCTGCCGTTCCATGTATAGGCCGGTTCCCCGTAGCTGTGGCCGAGTTCCCCCGCAGTCTTTATGTTTTCCCTCTTCTGAACGGCAAACGCTGTGTTTGTAAATGTTGCCGTGTAGGCAGACAATTCGTCGCGTGTACAGGACGCATGCTGTGTCACGGTGACGGTTGCTGTGACAGTCTCGGTCTCCTTATGGCTTGCATCACGCCCGCAGACTCTCTCCGCCGTACAGCTTGTGCCGTTCCATGTATAAGTGGGCTCGCCGTAGCTGTGCCCCAGTACCTGGCCGTATTTCCCCTGGCAGACCGTACAGGTCGCCTGTTCTGTGCAGGTAGGTTGTGCTGTGCTTGCCGAATGGTCACACAGTGTCCACGCTGCCCTGAGGGTGGTATCACTGGTGATGGGGGCAGTGAAATCAAATGCTGCGCCGCCCACTGTCCAGTTGCCGAAGACAAAACCGACCTTTGCAGGTGCTGCGGGCGCTGTCGCCTTCTGCCCCCGCAGAATCTTCTGCGGGGCAACCACGCCGCCCCCGTCACTGTCAAAGTTCACAGTAACCCTTGCGCTGTCCTCGATAGTGCCGGTGCCGCTCACGGTGCCGTAAAAGATGCCGCCGGTGATCGTGCCGTTGTTTTCTACATTGCCATGGAAGATACCTTCCTGAATCTCGCCGCTGCAAACGACATCATCGTTGAAGGTACCGCTGATAATATTTCCTGTGCAGATGACTTTGCCGTCTACCTTGCTGTCGCCCACCTCGATGTCGCCGTCGATTCTGGCATTGTCTCCCATTGTAAATGAACTGGAAGCGTCAGCGCCGGTGACCTTGCCGCGGATGATGCTCTCACCGCTCATGGAAAGAGCCCGGAATCCGAGGTTGTCAACTGTAATTTCCGCTTTTTCCTTCATGGTGAGGCGGATGTATATCCCCTGCGTCTCACCTGCCAGTCCGGCAAGCTTCGCACTACCCTCCACGCGGATTCCCGCGCCATACTGCGGCTGGCTGACCCTCACCGTGCCGCTGCCTGCGCTGGAACCGCCAAAGACGATTTTTGCAGCGTCACTTGTTTCATTCAGTATAATCCGGCTGTTATTCTGGGCATTGCCGGTCATGGTAAAGTCCGTTCCGCCATTGATCTGTAGTACACCCTCATTTCCGGCGCTGCCGGTCATGGTAAAAGCGCCTTCGTTGATTGCCAAATCCCCGAAGCTGCCCGCCTTGCCGCAGTCAGTAACAGTCAGCGCGCCGTTGATGCTAAGCTTTGTGTAGCCGTTGCCCGCGCCCTTGACGCTCTTTCCGTTCAGGCAGAGGTTCACGCCGTCCTGCAGGGCTGCCGTGCCGGTGGACAGCGTCACATCATGGATGAGATAATAGCAGCCCGCCTTGTCGGGAAGCTGATCGGCTGCCATCCAGGGCATCCAGCTGATATCCGTATGGCTGTCGTGTCCGTCATACGTCATGCCGCCGCAGAGGCAGTGGATATGGGGGCCGGCTATGTAGATATATTTTGCGGCTCCTATTGTAGCTTTGTCTGTCGCCTCGGTTAAAACAGCATCCGTACCATCAGAATTATTGCCTATTATCATTTTTCTGTCAGCACCGAGTGTGATGCTAACAGTCCCAGGACCAAGAGTAGTATACAATACTCCATATTTTGGATTCGTGTTTGCAGTGACAAGTTCAAGCGTTCCGCCGTTTACCGTGAGTTTCAGGTTTCCATGAGCCAGAGCGAGACCGCTCTTGGTAAATATAGAAATATCCCCGCTGTTGACAAGCATTTCATTACAGACGATGCTTTCACCCTCGGTCTCGATGGCAAGCCTGCCGTTGCCGCTGAAGGTCAGTTTATTTGTAAATACAGCCTGTCTCGTTGTCGTTATCTTGTTATTGCCCTTCAGAACAATTTTAAGTTCAAATGGTGTTGTAATTGGTGTTACAATATTTGAAAGCTCTGCGTCTTTCAGTGTCAGTCTGCCACCACCGCCATTTTCATCATACTCAAAGCTTACGCTTCCGCCGTCACCAAGTACATCGCCCTTGTTCTGTTCATCTATTCTTACATTCTTCGTCCCGCTATAAATGCAGATGGGATAGAAATATACTATTTGACCCTCCCCGCTCAGTTCGCTCTGCTTGGGAGCATCGGTGCTGCCCTTGCCCAGATAGACCTTGGATTCAAACACGGTGCCGGCAAATTTTATATTCCCGACTTCATTGTAGTTTTCCTGATCAATCGTTGTACTGATCACACCGCGTACCGTGCCGCCGTAAGCATTGAAAATATTTGCATTCTTGGCATCGTCTGCAAATTTGATATAAACACCATCTTTGTCCTCTCCGACAGCACCGTCGGGATCCCCAAGCGTACCACCGTACATATTGAATACAGCATCTGCCGCCATATGCACAAAGCAAACCACAGAATTTCCCCGGTTCGCCGGGTTTGTGTTACTTATACTTCCACCATACAGATTCAATGTTGTATGATCTCGCAGGTTCACAACACTGCTGCCACCGCCTGATGCATTGAAGCCTCCAAGGATTTTTCCGCCGTCCCCACAGTCCGTCAGCGAAAGCTCTCCCAGTCCCACAGTTATAGCAGCTCCGTTCATGGTGACCTTTTTTCCGTTCAGGCAAAGGTTTATATTTCCGTATACATTCCAATCGGCACTACCGGTATTACCCTCCGCAATGTCAACATCGTTTACCAGATAGTAATTGCCTGCCGATGTCGGGAGAGAATCTGTCGCCGTCCACGCTGTCCATACCTCGTCGGTATGAGCCGTATGGTCGCCGATGTCCGTGTGATTACCGTTTTCGCCACAGACGCAGTGGATATGCTGTGTCCATTTCGCCGTAAGCGTCAGATTTGCGGTAACCGGCTGCGTGAAATCATACGCGTCCTCTCCGATGTACC
Source organism: uncultured Acetatifactor sp. (assembly GCA_934436435.1). Classification (GTDB taxonomy): domain Bacteria; phylum Bacillota; class Clostridia; order Lachnospirales; family Lachnospiraceae; genus Acetatifactor. Next base: position 132,137 of record CAKSAN010000009.1, read on the forward strand.
AGCCGCCAAAGTCCAAACCGGGCTTTGTCGGATCGTCGGGCTTTACGACTGTTGCACCCTGCGGACGCACCTGTGACGTCACCGGTGATCCGCCGTCAGTGTTAAAGGTAACGGTATATACCCCCAATGAACCTTCTGATGCACCCGGATTAGCATCTTTAAAGCTGCCGTTGATCGTCGCATCGGCGGACATGGAAAAGCTGCTCTTCCCGGCATTAACCCCATTAGCCATAAACAGTGCGTCTCCGCCGTCTGTAGTAGCTGAGGCACAGTCGCTGATCATGCCGCCATTCATCGTAAATGTGCCGCTCACCACATACACACCGCCGCCAAATCCATGTTGCGGATCCGTCACAGTACAGCCGCGGATGCTGCCGCCATTCATCGTAAATTCGGCTTTGTCGCCCACACTCACACCACCGCCATATGAACTATGGGTGCAGCCGACGATATTGCCTCCGTTCATCGTGCATCGCGCTACATAAGAATCCTTATTCATATCCACTGCCTGAAGCACCAGTCCCGTTTTGACCGACCCGGTAATGACGCCACCGTTTACTGTTTTATCCCCATCTGCCTCGTCCAGCTTCCATAATCCCGTACTGTCTGCCGTAAATTTATGGGTTACCTCCGGTCGGCTGTCCTGAATGGTCAGGGTACTGCCCTGATATACCTGGATTACAGGAAATTCCTGTATGTTCCCCTGCCGCAATACATATCCGTTCAAATCCAGAGTCACATTCACATCAGAGAAATCCACCTCGTTAAACTGCCCCTCACAACCAATGAGCAATGTATCATCAAGGGTGATGTCCTCCATCAGGATAAAACTGCCGGATGGAAGGTAGAATTTATCATACTTGCCTGAATCCTTCAAATAAGATTTATAATTATCCTGCGTCAGTTCTATGGGGTTCTCCCCTTCGGCGTTTGCCTGAATCGGCACAAGGCAAAGCACCATCCATAAAGTGAGCATCAGTATGCCGCGTAAAATTTTTTTCATAACTTCCTCCATTTCTGCGCGCGTCCTTTGCGCATAGCGAGTTTGTGCCAAGTGTGCGCAGACACAAATCCCTTGATTGAAAAATTTATTTATCAATCTTTTCCGTGCGGTATTTCTCTGCAAACAGGGTTACTCCCTGCTTCAGAACCTCCATCTGTGCCTTCAGATAATATTCATCCTCAAACATAGCGTAGTGAACGCAGGCCCGGACGAAAATAAAAATTAACGGCGTAATGGTGGTATAGGGAATGCCGATCTTCGGTTCCAGCTGTCTGGCGTATTCGGTATAACGCTCATTGACTCCCTCAAAGAATTTCTTGCCATGCTCTATGTATTTCGGGTGCGTATAAACCTGATACATCAGCCGGTATTTCTTCCCGTGTTCCTTTGCCGTCCAATAAGGGATTTCTTCAATGAACCGCATGACATCCTTAGGATCGGTAGGGGCTTTCTTCATAAAGTCATCCTCCACCTTCGCCATGCAGTAGGCAGTGGACTGAATAATTAAATCGTCCAGATTGTCAAAATAGCCGTACAGATTTGCCTGTGTAAAACCGCAGGCATTTGCCAATGCCTTGATCCCCGTGCCGTTCAACCCGTTTTCGGCGTAGCATTCAAAGCATTTTTCCATAATCTCCTGTTTCTTTTCGTTATGTTGCTGTTCTGTCGTTTTCATAGGTGCCTTTCTTTTTCATAACTGACCGTTCGTTTAGTTTAAGTATAACATATATTTTAGAAAGCGCAATAGAAAAAGACCCTGTCACATTGTGACAGAGTCCCTGTAAAATCTCTGAAATGCCATTATCACTGGATTTGCAGCACTTTTGTCTCTATTTCTGCTGATTGTAGTAGTATCCCACACCCCACTTATTACTAGTTCCATATATTCCATTGGAACCATTGATTTTACTAGGTTTTCGTAATTTTCCACTAGTTCCATATAAGCTATTTCTTCTTATAAAAATTTCAATCTGGTAATATTTTAATCATAAACACCTAATCTGGTAATATTTCTATCACGCTTATTATTATATACCAAATGTTCCCACACCCCAAGGGTGAAGTTACTTATATTTAATCAATGTTAAGTGTATGTGGTCTACTTTAAACAACAAAAAATGTAGCATGTATGTATGATATTACAACATGTGGTCTACTAAATCAAACAAATTTCTCTAAGCTATTATAGTCTGTAGGCAGTCCTTTTGTCCAGATGTATTCGTTTCCAATGCTTGTATTTCCATCCAGTTTAATTGCACCTTTATCAAATCCACCAACGCAAATTTTCTGAAAACCTTTGCTCTCATCCTCTAAACTATCAAATATATGCATTATTTCAGATTTCAAAGGCTCTGTTAATCTACTTGTATAAAAATTTTTCAAGCTATCACTTAACTTATCATTGTTTTTCAACTCATATTCAGCCGTTCTGATTGTATCTTTTGGGTCATAATCTGATTTGATGAAGTATTTCATCTCTGGTGTATTGGCTAAAATATCTGTCATCTTCTTTGTATCAGATGTACTGAATGTATGTGTATATGGTGCATCTTTTCCCAAAGACAGTGTTTCACTATAATAAGGTGGATCAAAATAAAAGAGTGTATTAGTATAAACTGTACTGTTCTCTTTCATTGGTTCATGCACATTTCCTTCAGTATCTATCCAACTCTTACCTGTATATTTCTTGATTAACTCATAATAATCAAGGTTCTCAATGATATAGTTTCTTCTTTTAAACTGCTTTGCAACACCTGTTACTGTTCTATTTGCTCTTGCTCTGACTTTATCTAACTCCTGCTTCTCATTAGATTCACCCATTGTAGGTCTGTATTCTGCACCAATAGTATTATTATAACTTAAAGCACATGCTAAATATGTCATTGCTCCACACATATATTTATCTAGTGTCTTGTTTTCTCTTATGTCAATACACTTTTTCAACATTGTATCTGACATATTATCAACTAGATAATTGATTGTATCTAATAACAATCTATAATTCTCTTGGCAACACACATAATAACAATAAACTCCATAGTCCAAGTCATTCATGACAATGGTATCAAACCATCCATCCGGCATACTAAGACCTATTTTCCCACCGCCAGTGAATGCATCAATAAAAATCTTTGGCTTGTCTCCATTGTCATTCATGGTAACTGCCATGTTGAATATTGTATTATATATGTACTTACCAATTCTTGATTTACCACCAAAATAAGGTATGCCTGTTTTCATTATCTGGCTGTTGAGATATTGTAATCTTTCATCCTTACTAAAGAGTTTGTAGTCCATTAACCTCATGACTGCTCCTCCTCTTTATTATCAGAGTCTGCCTCAAAACCTCCCTTTTTAAGCACTAGTACATCAAATGGGCATGGTTTTTTAGGATTATTTATAGTGAGTTTATTTTTTCCTCTTCTTGAAGTGATAAAATTAACTGTCTTGCCTAGCTCACCCTTTTTTGAGTCTTTATCACTATTCTTATAAACTACTTCCCATGTATTTATAAGTTCTATATTGTTCTCATCATTAATACATATGTTTTTATGTATTTCTTCTGGTGTCAATATATCAGTACTTTTCAGTACTTCATCTAATTTATATGCTCGTGGCATCTGAATAGTGATATTATCTGCTTTATCCTCATAAACAAACACATGTTTCTCTGCATCAAACTCTTTTGGTGCTGCACAGAAATATTCTGGATGCTCTCTGTAGTTTCTAATGAAGTACTTCATAAGTGTATCTTTTGTAATACTCTTAGCTTTGACCTTTGCCATTTTTTCAATGAGATTATCAATCAATACATCTATTATTCTTTCTTCTTGATTGATTATCAAGCCTGAGCCTGCCACCTGCTTATTTTCAAGTACTAAAAACTCTTCAAATGACATATTAAATTGCTTGATTTGCTCAACAATCTCCTCATTGTTACCACATTTTTCTAAAATGAGGAATTTCTTTGCCATATTTTCTTCTGACGGGCTACCAAACACTTCTTTTATTTGTTGAATAGCCTCATCAATGTCTTTACAATCATTTAAAATATTGTACAGCTTTTCTATATCAGCCTTTGACAGATTATTCAGTGCCTCTTTTATTAATTCAATAGTCTCATCAGTGTCTTTACAAGCTTTTAAAATGTTATGTATCTTTTCTATATCAGCTTCTGATAAACTATTGAGTATCTTCTTCCTATCAATGATTTCTGCATATAAACTGTATACTATTGATTCTCTGATTACACGATATGACAATATTATCAGTGCAAATCTCATACTACTAGAGGTGAGTCCCTTCATTTTGTACAGTTCTTGCTCTGCTTCAATTCTATTTTTGATAAGTTCTGTTATCTCTCTGAATTGGTTTGCAAAATAATTATCATCTGTCTTAAATCTATACAGCATGTACTCTGCAATATATCTTACTCCATATCCATAACTACTATTTGCTATCTCTTCTGCTTTTACTGCCTCTTCTGAATTAAACAGTACTTCATCTTCTGCTTTGCCTATATTAAACTCAATAAATCTTCTATACTGTCCTAAGTCATCACCTGTTTGCAGCAATGTTTCAAGCATACTCTCTACTGATGAACTTATTATAGGTCCATATATTCTCTGTCCAGCACTGTCTTCATACTGCTTTCCAAGTCTTTCTTTCTCTTTTCCCTCATACTCTCTAAATACTTCAAGAAGTAGTTCTGTTTTCTTCTTTGTATCACTATCTGCAAAAAATCTAAGCATACGTTCATCCAGTACATAAGGAAGTACTGGTCTCTCTGCTCTTATTCTCTCTGATGCATTCTCTGTATCAATACTGCTGCCCTCTAACAGTGTTGGACTTCCAAAGAAGCTTAAAATATAGTGACCTATGGTACTTTTACCACTTCCCGGCTGTCCACATACATTGACATTTAAGTTTGTCTCTTTAGTAAATGTCAAAATTTGTCTAATCATGCCACTTATACCAACTGCAAATATTAAACTATCATAGAGGTGATTGTTCATTAAATGAATGGTGAATCTTCTCCAATTCTCTTCTAATCCCTCATTCAGCATGTCTACACTTGTTGCATATAAGTCTCTGTATTTCCCTTTGATTAAACCTTTTATGTTCTCATTATCTGACATAATGTAGTTGTACTTAAATATTCTGGTCTTATTATCAAATGAATATCTATCCCAACCTATTGTACTGTATTCACTTCTAAATAACTCTTTGTAGTGAATTGCATAGCTTAAGAAATCAAGTATATTATCCTTGATTTCTTTCAATTCAGTATTGCCCTTTGCTCCCTCAATTCGTTTCAGAATATCAATGATAAAGGTGTCTGGCTCAAAACTGTAGTCTAATAACTGCTCTCTAAACTTTGCCAGACTATATCTGTACTCTACATTGCTATTGATATTTTTTATTCTGATTGTATATCTCTCATCACTAGTTACATTGATGATATCCAGATCCTCTACTACTTCTACTCGATATTCATTTCCTAATAACTCTTCAAATAGTCTCTTGGCTTCTGCCAGTGCTTCTAATGAAATTTCTGATGTTTTCACATCATTATATAATCTGAAACCAGGTGTATCTTCTGATACTTTATTACTAAAGGACTGCTGAATCTGGTTAAACAATTCAATAAACTTCTGATTTTCTGCTATGTTTTCACTCATAAGTCTTTATTTCCTTTCATTCATGTAGAAATACATAATTTGATTGTACCATATTCATCAGTAGTGTCCAAATTGTTTTTATTGCAATCTCCTTCTTCTCACTAGTTATAAAAATGATTTATATATCCACATAAAAATAATCTTGAAATTCTATGCCCCATCTTAAAATTCATCAATGTAGTGCTATGTTTTTTAATAATGTCTATTGAAAAATCCTGTTCCTTCTATATGGAATAGGTTTTGAATTTTTCTCACTAGTTAACTCTTTGCTTTTTATTTCTTCCATTTTTATTTTTCAATCTTACATTTAGGTGAAATTCATCATGTTCCTTTATCAAATCCTGTGCTTGCTCTATTGTTCTAGGGTGATAATATGGTTGCACATGAAAATCTCCTGATTTTTCATGTCTATGAAGCACAATTAAACTTCTTCTATTTTTAATCTCTTGACACTGAATATTCCAATAGTGTTTTGAGTTCTTAGATTGTAAGCATATGTTATATGCATTCAGTGTTCTTACATAAAAATAATTGTGATCAATCTGGTCAAAATCTTTCTTACTATACATTGTTACTCCAATATGGAAAGCTTGTCTGAAATGACAGGATGTAATTAATATTAGTTTCTTATGTGCTAGTAGATTATATTGATTGTAACTTTTTTGTCTTATTAAGTCAACACAAAAAAAATGGACACCTTACATGGTGTCCACTTGTGTATAAACCTAAAATTGATATCTTGTAGTTTTTTGCTGTGTCTGCATATTAGCTGCTCTCTGACTCATTTCATAATTAAATGCATTATATTCTGCATCTTCATAGTTACCACTCTTAATTCTAGGTTTCAAATCATTATCTCTGTAGCTTATCAGTTCCTCATCTGACATAAGCTTAAACATTTCATAGTAGTCTAACTTTTCTTGCTGTTTTATCTGCTTTTCTACTTCTAACTCTTTTTGTTTCTCCTTTATTCTCAATTTGCTCAAATCTTTATCCTTAGATGCATTCTCCACACTTTGAATTGTACTATTATCTTCTCCAAGTAATGCTTTTAATTCATTGTACCTTTGCTTATCTATGTCAGTTAAGTTTACTCCCGGTGTAATAATATAATTGAAGTATGCAACTGCATCTGCAAACTCTGTGTTTATTTCTTCCTGCACTTTTCTTCTTTCACTCACTAAATATGGTTTGATTTTCATAATAAAGTGATTCCACTTTGCATTGTTGTCCAGTTCTGTTGCAAACTGTTTTTTAGGAATATTTAAAAGTATATCTTTATTTTGAATAAGAGTACTTCTGTCACTTTTATGTACTATTTTTACTCTCATCATTTTAATCTTGCCATCTATTTTTTCCCATGTCTCATCTGAAATATCCTGCCTATAAATTATATAATGCAATAGATTTTCTTCTCCAATACTTAAATCCTCTCCTAATGTCTTAGCTGTGTAATTCTGTTGATTTCTTAATCTGGCAATGCTTGAATTACCTAACTCAGCTAATTCCTTTAAACTCTTATTTGTTATTACCCATTTCTTGACCTGCTCACTAATATTATCATTGTCCAATATCAACTCATAAATCATTTTTATAATATAGATGCGTGTATCAATATAATCCTTGCCTTCTAACAACTGTCTTGCACTTTTCATATCCCACGCCTCATTCTTATAAAAATCATGATAGAACCTTTTGGCAGTACATAATAATGTTTCCATGTTTATTTCCTCTCTTTCCTGCTTATTTTTTTTCTGAAACGCAATTTTCAAAATATTTTTTCATTTTTATTTGAATTAATATTTTCATATCCCATCTTAAATCTACAATTCAGATTCATTTCTTAAAAATTAAATATATAAATATTTCAGATAAATGTATCATTTATAGTCTTTACCCAATAAAAATAGGCAGTGAAGTTATTGCCTCACCACCTATTTCTTAAATGAATTATAAACCTCTTACTGCTTAAACTCCTATCTTTGCACTCATTAGTTGTCTATGTAATTGCTGATTTTCTTCACGCAATTTATCTAATGCCCTCTCATATTTGGTCTTTTCTCTTTCTGTTACTTGGCTCTCCATTTCCTTCAGCTTCTGCTCATATTCTCTCTCAACTTGTTCTCTGTATGCTTTTTCTTTCTCTTTCAATTCATTTATTAACTCTTTAGACATTTCAGCTATCATGCTTTTTGCAATCTCTACAGGGTCATCTTTCTTATCTACTGGCTTTGTCAATTCAGCCTCCAGCAGCTTATTTTCTAAATTCTTTTCCTTTAAACTGATCAACTGCTCTCTGTCATTTAAGTATTGTTCTCTCTGAATGAGTATGTTTTCTCTTTTCTGATGGAGTTCTTCTTCTTTTTCTTTTATGAGTTTTTCTATATCTGTCATGTTCAATCCCTCCTATAAACCCAACTTTGCTTGCAACTGCTGCCTTGCTGACTCTATTTTCTGTTTACTTAACTGTTCCTTCAGTAGTTCTACTTGTTCTCTGGTTACTCTTTCTATATCTGCTGTCCTTTGTTCAACTTCTTCATTGATTCTTTTATCACAATAGCTATCAAGTAATCTGTGTCTGTCATCATACTCTGCATTAAGTTGTTTTAATCTCTTTCTATATTTACTATCCAAATGCTTCTTGTAATTATCTCTTTCTGACTGTAGCTTTTCCTTTTCTCTCTGTAGCTGCCCCTCTCTGTCCTTTTGTTCTTCCCCTATGATTGCTCTTATATTAAATTCTCTTTGCCAGTTCTCTTCAATCAACTTGTTTAACTCTTGTTGTCTTTTTTCTACTATTTCTTCTTTCTCACTTACAATCATTCTCTTCTCTTGAATGTCATACTCCTGTTGTATAAGTTCTTGCTCTCTTTTCTCCAGTGCCTTTTCTCTTATCTCCAACTGTGATAATTTACTTTCTACCTCTCTTTGCTTTTCCTGAATGTTGATTACTTCTTTCAGTCCTGCATCCTTTAAACTATTTCCTGTAAACATTATTGCTGAAAGCTTGTCCAATTCACTTTGTATCATCTTATCTTTCTTCTGTGTATCAACAACTCTCTTTATTACTAATTTCCTCTCCTTAGGCTCTGTCTCTAAATTATTGTTTTCTTCATATTCACAAAAGACCTGTGTTAAATTCTCTTTTCCTGATATATCTCCAAAACTATCATAAACTATTCTGTATTGATATTTTGAACTTATCAGAAGTGCTTCATATAAGCTTCTTGTGTAATCAATCTCATAACCCTGCATCATGTATATTGAAAATATTTCTTCTATAATTGCAATCAGGTTATTTGTCATATTATTTATTGTGTTACTTCCCTTTATTTTGTACTCAATAAACTTATTCTGAATCTCCCTTTTAATATCCAGTGCATCTATCTCATTATCCTCTACTATTTGAATGAATGTTCTGTTGATTTTCTCACTGTGAAGTCTCTTAATTCTATCTCTCTCCTGTTTTTCTTGACTGTTATGAAATTCTGCTCCATTGTATTCTATGTATAGATTTAACTCTTTTATATAGATGTCATACTCCATATTTATTGTTGGGTCTATAAATCTGTTCTTTGCTTCTGGAAATATTTGAAGTAAACTCCTATATAAGAATTGCTCTGGAAAGCTTGTTCCAGAGTGATATAACTCATTTCTTACAAGCCTTTTCTGTTTCTCATCTTCTAAAGTTATATTACTCATTTTATTGCCTACCTTTCTAAATCTTTATATTCATTGAACCCTATTTATGCTTTCTGTTTTTTCTCACTAGTCAATTTTGTGAAATCCAATCTTTGTGGTCTTCATTTGACTATTTTCCTTTTTCTCCTCATGCTTTTTGTGATTGGTCTTATAAATCTACTTACTAGCTCTCTGAGTGCTGAACTCTTTCCCTTTTCTTCTCTTTCTACTTGCAAATCCTTTGTGGTCACACAATGCTTACCCTGAAATGCTCTGATTTAATGCTCTGAGCGTGGGAACGTATATGTTCTTTGACTTTTTTCTTTCTGTGGTTCCTCTAAACTCATTGTTGCAGGTGTCTATGTGATTTTCTTTTATGTGCTATGCTTTCTCACTAGTTCTCTTTCTGTCTGCAATTTTTACTCAAAATAATTTTTCACTTATTAGTGTAAACTTAAATCTTTATGTCTTTGCTTTTATCAGTGCTTCTATCTCTTATTCTCTTTCTTCTATATGTTGTAATTGCACTCTCACTCTTCTTCTGTTTCCACATGCTTTATATTGTCTTATGTTTTTATAAGTTTGCTCTTAGTTGTTTAAGCTGTCTGATCCGTTTTCTCTCTGTTCTAATTTGATTTCACATTTAACTTCTCTTTAACCTTGTCTAAATTCATTTAAGCTGTCGGAACCACTTTTTCACTGTCCGGATTTGATTTCACATTTAACTTCCCTTATCATATGTTCATCTCGTTTAAGCTGTCGGAATCACTTTTTTATTGTCCATTTTTATCTCACATTCAACCTTTTTACTGTTGATTGCTTTAATATAGATTACTCTGTTTATTTCTTCCAAGGTTCTGCCAGTAATAATTACTAAACTGATTTGTCTGCATCCCACTTGATAAACTCATATTTTTATCAAGATTTAATGCATCTCTTAGCTGCATATTCATCATTGGTGTCTGTATATCCTTTTCTTTATTGATGAAATTAACACTACTTGCTTTGCTGACTATGAAACTCTCTAGTTCTCTCTCTGCTAATCTATTGTTGTGATTTATATTTATATTGACTACTAATTGCTTACCACTTTCCTTTATTTTCAACTTTATGTTGGTTATCAATTTGTCATATGTAATCTCACAATCATAATACTGTGCCTGTTCTAAACCTAATTTCTTAATAAATGTAATCACACCTACTGTACTGCCTATGATTGATGTTTTTATTTCACTTTCAAAGCCACCACTTCTTACAATAATGCTTGTGTTCAATGTAATTCTCTGAACCTTTTTATTCAGGCAGTCATTAAACACTCTGTTCAGTGCTTCCCAATTAACTGCTGAGTTATATCCATTCTCTGTAATATCTATCAATATTGACTTTGCTATTTCATAACTCTGTAATGTGTTTCCATTACTCAGTGTTTTCTCATAGGTTCTAAACAATTTCCTTAAACCTCCATCTCTGATGCAGTTCTTTAGACATTGTTTAAACCAATCTTCCAACTTGGAATATTGACACTCTATGGTGTTATCAAATATTGTATATAGCTCATCTGAATTTCCTATCTGCAAATATGCAAATACTTGGTACTTATTCTTTTCCTGCAAGTAATAATCCATAATGGCCTTGCCTGATTTTACTCCACTCTCTGTAGTGTTTATTCCTGCCAGTATTGTTCCTCTTGTAATGTCTCCCTTGATTGCTTTAATCTGCATTATCTTTTTCCTCCCTCTGTTTTAGATCCTCTAGGTCAAGCAGCTCACAATCCAAATATGAAAACCATCTCTTAAACTCATTGAAGTCACCTATGATAAATTTCTCTTTGTCAGGTATCACAATTTTCACAACTTGTCTTTTTGCTGCCTGCTTAATTACCTTCAGTATATTGGAATTTTCTATTTCCCCTGTCCACATATCATAGATTGGTGTTATTTTTATATCTTTGATGTGGTTTCTTACTTCTTCTGTGACCTTTACTACTCTCTCTTTTAGTTCCTTTTCTGAACAGTTTAAGTTACTATCTGCATCATACACTATCACTGCACACTGTTTTGTCTCTCTAAGTACATCTAATATTTGACTCTGCTTATAATACCTATACCCGTTCTCTGTTATTCTTGCTGGCACTACCTTTCCCCTCTCATGCAGGTATCTCAACTTAGTTGCCTTTACTCCTGTCAGCTTTACCATTTGTGGTGTGTTTATCAATCTCTCTTCCATGTCTTCTATTTTCTCCTTTCTTTCAACTTTTAAATATAAAAGATATATTTATTTCACATTTAGGATAGAAAAAAGAACTATAATCTATGTTTTATCCAAAATAATAGAGCATCTGACTTTCATCAAATGCTCTGCTCTTTATATCTTTTCTGTTCCCTGCTTACACTTCAAATAATTGAACTACTTCTGGCACATGTTAATATGGCTCTCTGGGTGTTATTTGAACTCTTACATAAGCCGCTACATCTCTCTGCTTCCATGTCCCATCTCTGTGATATCTGTTGTTCCATTGCTTGTAACTGTTGTTTATTCATTTTTTCATCTCCACTTCAATATTTAATAAATTACAACCTTATATACACATACTGTCCATTTTTTAGTCTTTGAACTTCTTCATGCATCTATATATCTTTGAAATTTTAAGCAATAAAAAAAGTGAATGCTTTCACACTCACTTTTCTTACTTATCTGTCTATATATTAAATCTCTTTTGTCTCTAAGTAATTAACTGTGCCTTCATTCTCACTGATTGTATTTAGTATTTCTTTAATAGTAAACTCTGATATATTTGATGCTTTACACTTAAATGTCCAAGTGTTTCCTTCTATTTCATCTGTGCTTACTTCATCCAAACTATCTATAAGTATATCAATGTAAAATTCTGTGTTACATTGGTCTGATATATAAAAGAAACTTTTATTGAAATACTTATAAATGAAGCTATTCTTTCCATAGGATTCTTCAATCTGTTTCAATATCCTTCTATACTCTGACTTCCTACCACCTGATGCATTCTCAGCATATAAATTCATGTGGTTTAAATAATTACTAATAATTGAATTATTAGTAACTGCCCTCATAAATCTTTCCTTGTAGATTTCTCTTATTGAAACTACACCCTCTTTGTTGAAGATTTTGTCAAGCTGCTCTGTGTCTTTCATTAAACTCTCATTGCTTTCTGTGAGGTTTACACTGAACTCAACTGATAAGTTATGACTTATATCTATAATAGGTATGTTCAGCTCTTCAATCCCCTGCTCTTTCAAATCTCTATAAACTCTTGCAAAGTCTTTCTTTGATGAAGCAGCTTTTAATATATCTGACACTCTTATTATCTGATCCTGCTCCATCAATTCCACTTTGCACTCACTAGCTTCTTCAAAGGAGAAGTTATAATATTCTCTACCTATCTTCTGTTCTTCCCTTTTGATTATATGAACTTGAATGTTGTCGTTTATTTTTCCAAGTGTTCCTACATATGCTCCAAACACCTTCTCTGAGTATGGAAGTATTGTAAACTTCTGCTCTATCATTTTTATGAATGTTCTTGAACCTGCATTAAAAATATCATCTACTTTTATTAATGCAAAATATCCAAATTGTCTTGACATGCTATTGATTGTCACTGCTCCACTCCGCTTCTTTATGATGTCAAAACCTTCTGTTCCTACTTCTGATGAATTTTCTTTGTCTCTTGGTTCTGTCTCTGTATCAATAAACTCTTTTGTCAGAACCTTTTTAACTACTTTCTTGATTACCTTCTTTTCTGACTTGTTATAAACTTTATTGACCATTTCTTTAAATGTCTTCCAGTTTACTTTACCTGTATTGATATCAATACTACTGAAAACAAAATCTTTCACTGTATCAATTTCTTCTTCCAAGTCACCTAGTAAATCTGGTGTTATACCTATTATTTTCTTCATGACTTCTTTATATTTGTCTTTTACCTCAAATATAACTTCTAAAGCCTCTGTTGTTACTGTACCAAAGTTATCCAGCTCTATTTCTTCGTAGTCCTCTAAATCCATTTCGTCTGAGTTGTCTATCTCTGTACTTGTACAAGTCTCCTGTTCCAACATTTCTTCCTGCTGTTCTTCGTTTCTCATTTATGTTCTTCCTCCATGCTTAAATATTCCAGCATTAAATTTATCTGATCCAAAATATTGTCATCAAATAAGTTTATGCTCTGTCCTTTTACTAAAGATGGTTTACTTTCCTTTTTCTCTGTCTGTTTCTTTTCTATCCGTCTTTGCTTTATCTGTTCTTCATGCTCCTCCTCTCCACTTAAACTATCAAGGTTCATGTTTATATGCTCTACACCTATATTCACTTTGAACTCTCTACCATTCTTCTCCATCTTCAGTGTCCTCCTATTCTAACAATTTTTTCTACTTCTCTCTGCTTTGAAATTTTAGTTTTGAATATGCTCTACAGTACTTCCTGATGTATAGGCTTTCAAAACTTTTGTACTTTTCTAATAATTTAAAATTTTTCTCTTTATGAACAACATGTATTGAACTATGTTATACTGACTGACATATATAAACTTAACTTTGCTGAAATAAAGAAAAAGCAGCTCACTCTTGTCTGTGAACTGCTCTCTTATCTATAAAACCTGTGCATTCCTTGAATAACAATCTGTTGTTGTTCTGGTTATCTGTCCTTTATTATCTACTGGTGCTATTGAATGTGTGTTGATACGCTCCTGTGCTTGCTCTCGTGTTTCAAACAATCTGCCTTTTGGTAACTGTATTCCACCACCTGATTTAAACCTTATCAGGCAGAGGTTTCCACTTATTCTCTTTAGTGTGGCTTCTTCTATGTTTCTGTTGTTGGTTATAATATATACTATATCTCCTACTTTCATTTATCTCACTTCTTTCTATTTGTTGTCTCTGTGATGTTTTTGTTGTAATTAAATATAGAACAGATGTTTGGTTTTGTCAAATTTCCTCTTCTCTTTTTGTTCTTCTCTTTCTCTTTTTTATTACCTTACTCTGTGGCTTGCTGGGATACCCCTGGAATTAGTTTTACCCTTTTTCCTTATAAACTTACCTTAAACCACCTAAACCACCAATTTACCCTATCTGGGTTGTTCTGGAACATACATCTAATTTGAAATATTTACTCTATCTTTGAAAATTCTCTCTTTGACTATTCTCTCTTTTCTCTTTGAGTTTCTTCTCTTTGTTCTCTCTGGTTTTTGTTTTTCATGCAATTTTGAGTGATGATAGGTGCTGTTGGTCTGTCAATTATCTGCTTCTTCTGACAGTGATGTTTCTGATGGGATTTTTAATTAGTGTCTTTGAAATGTAATGATTTTGAACTGAATTGATAAACTCATTTATGATGTGCTTCTGGTCTTGAAATGTTAATGCTTTTGACCTTTCCTCTCATTGCTCAATATATTCATTGTTTGGTCTTGATGGGCTTTGTTAAATATGATTTGTTCCTAAGTTTGCTTCTTTGAGGTTAATTTTTGGTAACATAGCTACTGTCAATTATATGTAGTTTTTGACAGTGAAAGCCTCTCTGGGATGCAATCACTCACTGTCAATTATATGCCTTTTTTGACAGTGACGCTCTGGTGTCCATTCAATTTTTTCATAATGCAGTACTGTTCTTAGATCTACCTACTGTCATTTATCCGCCTATTTTTGACAATTTTTCTCTTTTAAACTCCTCAGTGCAGCTTTGAACTTTGAACTCTCACTGTCAATTATCTGCTATTTCTGACAGTGAAGCATTGAAAAGCTTGAAATGTTCTGATAGCTTGAAATTCTTTGGTATCCTCCTATAAACTCAAAAAAAGTTTATTAAGGTCAGCCATGCTTCTTAGTTGATATATTCATTGCTTTCATACTGATAGCACTGTTCATCTGAAATCACTTTGAACTGTCATTTATCTGCTCCTCTTGACAGTGATGTATACCTAAAAAATACCATTTTCATGGTAGCTTACTGTCAATCATCTGCTACTACCCTTATTAATGTGTTCTGATTTTACTCTGGTGCTTATTTTAATTTTAACTTTAATGCAGTAAGTATGATTGTGTTATTGTGTTTTGATTTTATATAGTGCTTTCTGTGATTTTATTTTATATGTTAGGTTACTATGATTAAACTCTTCTTGACAGTTCATGTTGTTTTCTTTTCTTATGTATTCTAGGGGATTTAGTGTTTCTGACTGATTTGAATAAACCCAATTTGTTTCTTCATGCTATTGAAATTTTTATTGATGTGTTATTTGAATTTATTATTGCTTTGATGGGTTTCTATGTATTGAAGTGAAATGGAAATAAACTTAAAATTTTTTCATATGTGTTCATTTGATTTATTTGCTCTGATTGAGGGTACTATGCTTCTGTTGTTAATTATCTGCTCTGTTTGACAGTGATATAAACTACTTCTCTGTTTTAATGCTTTTATGATGTGTTTAGTGCTTTCCTCTTTTTGCTATTGCTCTATTAGTTCTTCATTGGCTCTCTGACTTTATTATTCTTCTGGCTCTCTTTTTCTGATGTTTTCCTTTCCTTTTTCTTCACAACAATTTACCCACAATAGTTTTAGTTTGTTAAATATTGTTGGGAACACACCTACTGCTTATTGATTTTTCATAGATGTTGTAAGGTTATTGCATCATACTGAAATCCCTATTGCATCCTTGTTTTGTAAATGCTAATATAAACTACTTTTTCTAAAAATTTTTTATTAGCTCGGTCTATGAATTTCTATAATGCTATGAAAATGTCTATTGATTTTTATGTATGCTACTTTGGTTTGGTATCCTACCTGATTTTTTCTTTGACCTTGAAGGATGTCATAGGGATATAAAACTAAGGGTCTGTTCATTCCTACTGGTTTGGAGATAAATAAAAAGAGCAGCTCATTTAAACTCATTGCTCTACTCTGTCTAAATGAACTGCTCTCTTTTTTTTCATTGCTCTACACTGTCTAAATGAACTGCTCTTTCTTTTTCTCTTCTGTTTTGCTCTGTTTACTCTGTGGTGTTTTTAGTTTCTTTTGATGCTGGATAAGAAATTTTGACCGTAGCTAAACCATTTCTGTAATTCCTCATTGCTTAATTCTTTGTCTCGCTCTGGTATTACTTCCATTGTACTGTCATAATCCACTCCTTGTTCCTGCTCAAACTTTAGTTTTGTTGCACCTGACATTACTATCTGTGTACACCTTTCACATAAACCTTTCCATTCTATTATTTGATGTGTCACTGGGTCTTCTGTTGAGGTGTTACACATTATACATCTATGGTTCTGAAATTTTGATTTGCAACATGTACAAATTCTAAATGTTCTGCCTATTGAATTTACTTGGTCTTGGCTTAATGTTGGAGATGGTGTATATTGTCTTCCACAAAAATCACATTGTAATTGCTTTGATTGGTTGGGTCTGTTGGGTCTGACTGGTCTTATGATGTTGGCTTTGGGTTTTATTATGTTATTTACTCTGGTGTTGGCTTGCATCTCTCTGGTTCCTCCTATCTCTCTAAACAAATTAAAAATTTTTCTTCTTTATCATTCATTCGTATGAAAAATAGTTAAACTCATATTGATATGCTTTTATGTATCAAACTCTTCCGTTGTTCCATGATACAATACCTTCATTTTATTGTGCCCCTATAAATCCTAATTGGAATGTATCATCTGGAGTGGTAAAGTAAGGCTGTATATTGTCTCCATGCAAAGCCATTAAACCTAACTCTGATGCTGTTTTATCTGTATATACAACATTTACTGATTTTATTTCTTTTTTGCTTGAATCATTATATTCTATGTTATTAATGCCTAGCCACTGGTTCGGATATTTTTTTGCCATTTGCTCTCTGGTTAATCTCTCTGCCATAATGAAACCTCCTCACTATTATAACGCTAAATTACAAATTAATGCTTTTTTGAAATTAAAATTTTTATCTATTTAAAATTGATGAATGTTGTATTTTTATCTATATATGAACAATGGGAACCACTTGGGTTCCCATTAATTTTCATTGGTGTTTATGTTATTGTAGGTTCCATTCTCCACCTATTCCACCAGATCCATCACTACCAGCACTACGATTCTCTCTGCTTGAACCTGAACCATCTCCTGTTGGTCCGGTTACTGTTTGTCCTTCACTGCTAGATGATGATGATTGACTACTTCCACTACTGTTACTGCTGTTGCTGCTAGTGCTGTTGTTAGTGGTTGGTGCCTGTACTGCTACTTTATCTGTGCTTAAATACTTTGATGATACAAAAGAACCATTTGATAGCTGATACCATTTTCCTGATGCAACATCTGTATAGCCTGTTACTTCTACTGACTGGTTCGTTGATAAACTACCTGTTTTGTCATAATTTGTACCAGGTCCCTGTCTAAGGTTTACTGCCTGTTGAGCATACATTGTAGCTGTCATTGGAGTTACTGTATAATTACTTTCCTCTGATGTTGTCTGCCCTGCTTCTGACTGTAACTGTTCATCCGCTTTCGTTGCTTCTGTCTCTGTTGTCTCTGTTGTTTCTGTCTCTGTTGTTTCTGTCTCTGTTGTTTCTGTCTCTGGCTCTGTTGAAATTTGTTCTGTCTCTGCTTCTGTTGAAATTGTTTCTGTCTGTGGTTCTGGTTCTGATGTGGTTGCTTGGTTACTACATGCTGTTAAAGATAATAAACTGATTATCATTGTGAATGCAATTATTCTCTTTTTCATTGCCTCTTTAACTATCCTCCCATTTCATAGTTTGTAAATACACCACCTGACTTACTTTCGTGAGCCTCCATTGTAAATGTATTATGCTATTGTAGGTTTCCTCCACCAACTGTTCCAGAATTTGCTCCAGCGTTGCCTCGGTTTTCTCTGCTTGAACCTGAACCATCTCCTGTTGGTCCGGTTACTGTTTGTTCTTCACTGGATTGTGCTGGCTGTGAAGTGGTGTTATTACTAGCACCTCCATTGCTATTACCTGTATTGCTATTGTTATATCCTTTTGAAGCTTTGTATTCGTCTATCTCTTCCTGTGTACCTATTATTGTTCTACCTGTTTCTGGGTCTTTAAATGATACACTTCCATCCTCTGTTAATAGCTTTTCAAAATCTTGTTTGATGAAAGCTTCCCATTCATCGTTGGTACCACTAAATTGTGTTCCATCCGGAAGGTAATCTCCTACATGATAAACTGTTCCATAAAGGGGATCTCCCTCTTTCATATAGACCGCATATGATGGTTGGTCGCCTGCTCCCTTACCATGGTCATAACACCAACACCAACCGTCTGTGTAATCTGCACCTTGCTCCCTTGCATACAATGTAAATTGATGGACTGCATCCCATGCACCATTGATGTCTGCCCACTTGGAATGACTTATTTCATCACTTTCACTTAAATATTCGGATGTTGAGGTGTCTGTTCCCTCTATAAACTCTGTCTCTGTTGTTTCCTGTTCAAGTGATGATGTTTCTGGTACTGTTTCTGTCTCTGGCTCTGTTGAAATTGTTTCTGTCTGCTCTGACTGTGGCTCTGTGGTAGTTGTTTGATTACCGCATGCTGTTAATGATGATAAACTCATTATTAGTGTTATTGCAATTATTCTCTTTTTCATTGGTTCTTTTGTTTCCTCTCATGTTTAAACTGATTTTTATATGTAAGAAAGTCATTGCTGACTTTCCCATTCCTTGGGTAATACTAACCCGAACCTATTCAATTACTATGTGTATTTTACCATCTTCATCCTGGGTTATTGTTCCACCCTCTATTTCTCCATTGTTAGCTTTACGCATTAATTTTCTGTTATCGGCGATGCCATGTTCTTTGTTGTTGGCACCAACGAAAAAGTCACCACCCGGAAGGTAATCGCCTAGGTGGAAGACCTCACCATATCGTGGAGAATCTTCTTTCATGTAAACTGCATAGGACTCTTGGTCACCTGCACCTTGACCTGTGTAGTAGATCCAACACCAACCTAGTGTGCCATCTGCACCTTGTGATTGTGCATAGCCTGTCCATGCCTCTTCACTACCATACTGTGCATCTATCTCTTTTCCCTCTTGTTGTGCCAATGCAGTAGCGGTTTCTGCATCCATGTTGGTTGTCTTTGGGTCTACATCTTCTGGGTTTACATCTGGATAAACTATGTTGTCTGTAATTTCATCTGTGGTTTCTGTGGTCTCTGTTTCTGATTGCTCTGTATTATAAACTTCTTCTGACTGTTCTGTTTCTTCCTTTTGCTCTGTTGGTTCTGCTTGGGTTTGCTGTTGTGTTTGCTTGCCACAAGCAGTTATTGATAAACTCATTGTTAAACATAAAATTGTTATTATAATTTTCCTTTTCATTTTGTGTTGTTCCTTTTCTATTTGTTTCGAATTTACTATTAACTTTTACTGACCATTTGTATGTGCTGGTAAACCTTGTATTGCTAAGGTCATATTTTCCTCAAATTCTGGAAATTCATCGCCCGGATATGTTTTGTCTGTACCCCAAAATGGCGATGAGTCATCCTCCAGTTCACTACTTCCATAGAAATATGAATATGGTCCGGCTACAATTTTCTCACCTGTGCGTTGATTTATCGCATATGATCTTTGATCTCCTGCAGCTGAGCCATAATAGTAAATAAGCCATGCACCGCATAATTCATCTGCGCCTTGGTCTTTTACATATGCATCATACTTAGTGAACAAATCCCCATCATAGTCTTTTACAAGCTCATCTATATATTCAACATCCGCTGTTACTGCCTCATCAACTGTGAGTCCTTCGGAGTTAGTGGCTTCTGATGCTAAACTCTCTTGCTCTGTTTCTTCTGTTGGTTCTGACTGCTCTGTTTGTGCTTCTACTTCGGTCTCTGTTGTTTCCTCTATGGTTTCTGTCTGTTCCTGCTGTTCTGTTGTGTCTGTGCTTTTTAAACTCTCTTGTTTACCACATGCAGTTATTGATAATGTACTGATGATAAACAATATTATTAGTACTTTCTTTCTCATTTTAGTTCTCTCCTCTTTAGTCTCCGTTGTAGACACCAAGTACTTCCTGAAACTCTGTGTATGTAACGTCGTATATATTATTGTATCCTTTACTATGTGCGTAATTCATTATGATGCCACCGGATTCACTGTCATCCCAACCATCACCTGTTGGTAGAATCATTCCTGTGTAATACACACGACCTGTTTCTGTATCATACATGACTTTATAACCCTTGTCTGTGGTACGTTCCTGTAATATTGTGCCATTAGGATCGTACCCTGTATCACCATAGTATGGAAAGTCATTTTCAGTTTTACCTTTTGTAGTTGTTCCATAGTCTGACTCATTCCAATTGCTGCAGAAGTCATTCCAGGCTTTTTGATGACTTGGATTACTGTCAGGATAATCTGTTCTAGTTGTTGTAGTGGTTTCTTCTATAAACTCTGACTCTGACTGGTCTGGCTGGTCTGTTGGGTCTGCTTGGGTCTCTGTGGTTTCTGGCTCTGATTGGTCTGTAGTGTAAACCTCTTCTGATTGGTCTGTTTGGTTTGTTTGGTTTGTTGGGTTTAAACTCTCTTGTTTTCCACAGGCTACTATGTATAAAGATAGGGTGATTGATAAACCTAATACTGTGATTATTCTTCTCTTTCTCATCTTTTTCACTTTCCTTTTCTCCTCATTGAATAAACTAAATTCATTTGTCTCATTATATTACTATTCTTGCTTTTCCTCAACACTTTTAGCGTTATGTTATCATTCCTAATGTGTTGTTTACATATCTACAATGAGTGTAGGAGGATAACACAAAATATGATTAAAAATCTGTCTGTTCGATTAAAAGAATTAAGAATGTCACAAAATCTATCACAAGCTGATGTCGCTAAAAAGCTAGAGATATCTCCCTCCATTATTTCTGGTTATGAAACAGGAGAAAGAACACCCAGCACAGAAAATCTGCTTGCCCTCTCCTACCTTTATAAATGCAGTACCGACTATCTACTAGGAAAATCAAATGATAAACCCTTTGTTGTACTCGATACTGAGGGTTTGACATCTGAACAAGTTGAGGTGCTACAAGACCTCATAAAAGTAATGAAGCATGGGTAATTGGTATTTATTGGTAATTATCCATGCTTCATTGTTTATTGTTTTAGTCTGTTTGTCAAGGGTTAGTGATATACACTCTAGGTGTTGGTGTACTTATACTTTGTTCTGGGTTCCTCCCTCTTGCTCTGTTGGGTTCCTTCCTACTGACTACTGTTTCCTCCCTATTATTGTGATTAATTTACTGCTCTGATGGGTTTGCTTGCTCTGATGGGTTTGCTTGCTCTGATGGGTTTCTTTCCCCCCTCTTTATCCTCGCTGATTAAACCAGTACCTGTCATAATTGCTACTCATACTGTACTTATTGCTTTCATCTGTAATTAATTCTGACTGCCTGTACTTTGACCTGTATAAATGACTTTCTGAAAAGTCACCTAAGTGGATGTTGTTTTTTCTTTTCTTTGCACAGATGTCAAAGGAATTTGTTGGATATGTTATATTATCTTTAGTTTTGTACTCATTTTCTCTTATCTGTTGTTCTATATTTGGTATACAGCTTTCTATTATTCTTACTGGTCTATCTTGATATGTTCCTATTATTACTGACATTTCTTTTCTGTTCCTTTCATAAAATTTTTTGTCACTCTCTGGTAATTGTTTTTTCTTATAACTTATCAACAATATGTATTGCTTTTAGACCTACAATTTATTTTTGCCTCTATATATCTTTGAAACTTTGTCCTTTTCATAAAAATAAGACAGCCACAAGCTATGACTGTCTTAACTGTTAATTTTCCTTTGATACAAACAGAAGTGTTAGGTTATAATTCATTTCTAAATCAGTGTCAATCTCATAACTCTTTGGATATTTTGCTTCTAGCTGCAAATCAAAGGTGTTATCTGTTACAAACTCATTTGATAGCTGTATATTATATATGTCTGGTGCATATCCTGAGTTGTTATACAGTTTTATTATGTTCTCTCCTGCCTGTAATTCTACTGTTGTATAAACATCAAATCCTGTAGACCAAGAGTTTCCTTGATGAGTTACTGAACCTACATTGACTCCATTTGCATCTATATATGTTGTTCTTGTACCACTTACTGCTCCATTTACTCCAAAACAATATTTACCTGTCTTATCAACATTTATTGTCCAGTAAATATAATTATCTGCTCCATTTCCTACATATCCTGCTTTTCCTGAAGAAATAGAAGCTCTTCCATTCGCCTTTGCTGTAGATGCACTATAAGTAGTAAATGTATAACCGCTTGGATCCACTTCCTCTTCACTCTCTACTGATTTAAGTTTGCCTAAGTTAATAAACTTACTTTCATCATTTTCTGAATTATTGTAAACTACTGCCAAGTCTGTATTGTTTAGCATAAATGCAATACTATTAAAATCTGTCAGTGCTTTCCACTCTTCATCTGTATAAGTACTCTCTGGTATAATGCTTACTGTATTGTTTTCTCCATTTATATTCTTTACAAAGATGTCTACATCACAAGGAGAATTGTTGACAATTTTTACTTTATCTGATGAAAAGTTTTTCTCACCGTCTATATTGAATGACATATTGTTAACTGGAATGACTATATCTAAATCAGTGATTGGATTTAATCTCATAAAGGTTACATTTCTGTTATCTCCTGACCAGTTATATTTCTTAACTACTTTATAGCTGCCTTAATCTTACTGCTTATTTCTTATTTTCTCTTAGGTGTTCTCTTTCCACTCTTAGGTGTTGACTTTTCTGTTTTCTGCTCCTTGCTTTCTTCAGGCTGCTCTTTCTTTTCTGTTACCTGTTCTTCCATCTGCTCCTGAATGCTTCCAAAGATATCCTCTAAACTCTCTGACTCTTTTTTATCTGTCTCTGACTGCTCTACAGGTGCCTCCTTGGTTGTCTCTTCTGGTTTATCCTCTGCCGGCTCTGGCTTATCCTCCAACATATCCTTTGTTGAAGGTAAACACTCTATTGCAATTCCATCTTTGTAGGTGCCTTTACTGAAAGCTGCATCTGCTTTTCTGTTTTCATACTGCACACCATCACAAACTTTAATCTCGTTGTCTGTGATCCACACGCCTGCAATCACTGTAATCTCGTTGAGTTCTCTCAAATTCTGTTCTGTGATTTTAAGTCTACTGTACTTATTACTTACAACCTCGTACAGTCTGCCTCTGTAGTCTGTGTCCAACACTCTGACTACTGTTAAGAAGCTGTTGACAGGATTTCCAGCAAGTACATCATGCAACATAGGTCTAAACTTATTTGCACTCTTAATCATGATGTCTTTCTGATTAAATCCATCTGCATCCGGATAAAACTCAGGACCTTCATCACCATTTCTCCAGAGTACTCCTTTAAGCTGCTTTCTATCAATGTATCTCCTAGCCTCTGCTGGTGTGAGGTCGTCAAACCCTCTACTTTCAGGGTTATACACACAAACATTATTGCATCTGGTATATCCTAAAAATCCTACTGACACTGCATATCTCATATTTTCTACCTCTCTATTTAATTTTCAATGTGGTTTTCTCTCTTCAAATATATTTGAATTTTTATTACATATCTATTAATGACGCGAATTTAAGGGGATTGCAAGACATTTTTTATAGAAATTTTTGAAAATTTTTTATTGAAATTATATGCTCTTTCTGCCTATATGAGGGGGAGAAAAACAAATCGGGGGCTTACGTTTCATAATAAAAAATGAGCAGATAAACCACATTCTGTCTACCTGCTCTTTTACTCTGTTTGTTCTCTAATTATAGTCTGTCTACCTGCTCTTACACTCTTTGCTCTCTTCCTCAAATCCTGGCTCATACTTTGGATGATGTCTTATTACATTCACTCTGTTAATATCATCCTCACATACTCTGTTGTCTAATAAACTCATACTGCTTCACCGTTCTTTCTCTCATGCTCTTATCCTGTTCCCACTCTGCTTCTCTCTTACTCCACTCTGCTTCTCTCCTGTTTCCCCCTCCCCCTTTTAACTTTAGATTGTCCAGTTGATTTCTATTAGCCTTATGTAATTAATTGTGATGTAATTAAAACACTTTACATTAAGTGTGTTGCCTTTATTGTCTGTGATTTCAAGGTTTTTTATATGTTCTTTCAGTTCATCTCCCATGCTACACTCTGGACTTAATCGTATTGTTATTGTTTCATCTGTTATATGCTCACTTATTATCTGTTCTATTTGATCTAAACTATTGATATATAAACTCTTTTCATTGTAATAGTCCTTTTCTATACTGTTTGCTTCTGGATATGTAAAAACTATTCTTCCACTCTCACTGCTCTGCTCTTTTTCTGTATATTGTATGTTTATTAATTCATCTGTGATGTTAAACATATCATAGGAATTCTGTCATTTAATACTTTGATTCTCTTCATCCAAAGAATAATTAACAGTAATAAACCAAGTAAACCACTTAATGCAGCTAAGCTTATTACAACTGATACAGCTATCACTTTCACTGCCTCTACAAATTTTCCAAGTGCAGTTGCATTTGTCTCTTTGTCTGAGTCGTTATCCCCTACATAAATAGGTGCCGGGTCATCTTCTGGTGTGACCTCATTAACTACTATTTCAGGAATTATATTATCCTCTACCTGCTCATCTTCTTCTGAATCTGTTGGCTCTTCCTCTGACTCTGGCTCGTCCTCTATTATAGGAATGATTTCTTCCTCATCTTTTGGTTGAGTTGGCTCTGTAGGTGTTGGCTCTGGCTGAACTGGTTCAGGTGTTGGCTGTTCTGGTTCAGGTGTTGGCTCTGGTTTCTCAGGTTCTGTTGGTATTGGTTTCTCTGTCTCGTTCTTTGAATACTGTGCCTTTATCTTCATATCTGATGTTACATTGTTTAAACTCTTATCCCATCCAGTGAATGTATATCCATCTCTTACAGGATTTGTTGGAGCTGTTGCATCCTTGCCATCTTCTACTACTTCAGTCTTTATTACTGTTCCATCCCAGTCAATAAACTTAACTGTATGTTTTACTACTGGTTTTGAAGGTTCTTGGTTTTTTGTCCATCTAGCAGTAAGTGTAATGTTCTGATTTATTGCAGTGTTGAAATTAAACTCTAAAAGTCCAATTGTCCAACAATCAAATGTATATCCTTCTTTTGTTGGGTTTGCAGGTTTTACTACTTTGTTTCCTTTCTCTACTATCTGATTACTTACTAATGAACCACAATCAGTATTGAATGTTACTGTAAAAGTTTGCTTTACTGGTGTACTTGAATCTTTGTAAACTACAAACAATTCTATGTCAGATGTTATTCCAGTATTGAAATCAAACAAGTTATCTGTGTCATTTCTTGTTTTTGACCAGCCTATTAATACTTTATTAGGATGATTATGATTAAATACTGGTGCTTCTACCCTATCATTCTCTGTAACAATCTTTGATTCTATCTCTTCAAACTCTGATCCGAGACTACTCCTATATCTTCAATAGGTATAAAAAAAGAACATTCACAGAAGACACTTATGCAATGTCTTTTATGTGAATGTCCTTCTCTTATAAACTTTCTTTAGAAAAGCTTAATTAGTCTCTTAAATGCAAGTTCTTTTCCATCCAGTGCTATTTGCTTTACCCCTAGTCCATAAACTATTAAATAATTACAGTTTTCTTTATATCCAATGTTGTCCTTGCCCTGCATATTATTCAATTCTTCACTGCCCGGTGCAAGTTCTATAAGGTCTGATTCTTCAAAATCAAAACCTATCTTCTTTTCTTCTATTGCCTCTATCAAATCATTTATATCTACATAATTTGTTATGATTGTTCTATAAAATTCATATTTGCTAATATCTAAATCTTCATAGTCATAATTCATTTTATACTCTGGCTCTGCCTTATAAATATGTAAAATCATCTTCTCTATGTACCTCCTAAACTACAAAAACCACCTTCAGCTTACTTCACTGAAAGTGGTCTTCATAATAAAAGGTTGAGAAATTACTTACTGTCTTACTCTTTTTCTGTCTGGCTGTTCTGTTCTGCCTTGTTGGCAATCTCTTCTACCTCAGACTCTAAACAAAACACCTGCTGATTCTGACTGATCTGATAAATCACAACTGTTGTACTCACAGGTTTCTCACAGAACATGCATCTTTCTTCTGCTTCATCATGATTAATCATGACTCTCTGCTTACCTGAAAAAGGACACACACCCAAGTCAGCTGTCACCAGTTCATCTTCCTTAAGTTTCAACTTAAGTGCCTGTTTTACAATCTCCTGTAACACCAAATTGTCCAGTGTTTCTGTGATGCCCTTAGAAGTCAGCTGTTCGACCTCTTCATTTCTTAATTTACTCATATGGTAAATCTCCTCTCTTAAATATAGTGGAGATATCTTACCGAATTTCTTTTAATAATTAAACTATTTTTTAATAATCTCTTTGTAGAAAACTCTTATCTCTCAATGAATTAAACCTATTCAATCATGGTTACTTCAAATTATTTGTTTCTTGTATAATAAAAATACCAATTATTGCAGAGGGCAGTCCTCAAAGTTGCAGAGGGAATTTCCCTATTATT
>CAKSAN010000010.1 GCA_934436435.1 uncultured Acetatifactor sp.
AGCAATGTGTTCAGCTGACATTTACTAATCGGTCGAGGGCTTGACCAAAGGTTTTGGATAGGAAAGAGGATGTAAGTCAGGGTATAAAGATTCAGGTTTCAGTGTTCGGTTTTGAAGGTACAAATTATGTATCTTTAGGAATGGCCCAGTGGCTCAGTTGGTTAGAGCGTCGCCCTGTCACGGCGAAGGTCGTCGGTTCGAGTCCGATCTGGGTCGTTAGAGGATTATTTAATCCTTGTGGGGTCTTAGCTCAGCTGGGAGAGCATCTGCCTTACAAGCAGAGGGTCATAGGTTCGAGCCCTATAGGCCCCATTTATTGTGAAAACGGTTTTGTGTAATACGCCGATGTGGCTCAATTCATGACGATTGAGGAGTGAAACGAGTCAAGCGTAGGCAGAGCTGCTGATTACAAATCAGCTGTTATGTATACGCCGATGTGGCTCAATTGGCAGAGCAGCTGATTTGTAATCAGCAGGTTATCGGTTCGAGTCCGATCATCGGCTTTATGGAATACAATTCCATATGGATGGATTCCCGAGTGGCCAAAGGGGACAGACTGTAAATCTGCTGCAATTTGCTTCGGTGGTTCGAATCCACCTCCATCCATTTTCTTCTTTAGGAATATTTTTGAAGAAGAAAACATATCCTATACAACATAATATCGCGGGGTGGAGCAGTCTGGAAGCTCGTCGGGCTCATAACCCGAAGGTCATAGGTTCAAATCCTGTCCCCGCTACTAAGATCTGAGTGAAAATTCAGATCTAAAATGCCCAGATAGCTCAGTTGGTAGAGCAGAGGACTGAAAATCCTCGTGTCACTGGTTCGATTCCGGTTCTGGGCATTTGTAATATGCAAAAATAATTTATGGGATACTAGCTCAGTTGGTAGAGCACTTGACTTTTAATCAAGTTGTCGGGGGTTCGAATCCCCCGTGTCTCATTGTCAGAGATCAATATACAATTTGTATATTGATTTTTTTTAATTAAAATAAATAAAGCAGAACCTATATCAGACCTTTGTCTGTGCAAGCATGATATGCTAAAATAATTCCTCGTGAACAAAGAAATTAACGAAAGAGATTTAAAATGCAGTATGGAAAGTAAAATAAATGAATTACGCTACGCGATAGTACAGTCCATACCGGTAATGCTGGGATACCTTTTCCTGGGATTTGCCTTTGGCCTGATGCTGAATGATGCGGGATATGGCTTTTGGTGGGCTTTTTTAATCAGTTTGTTTGTGTATGCGGGAAGCATGCAGTTTGTGCTGGTCACACTGCTGACAGCGGGAGCAAGCCTGTGGTACACCCTGATAATGACACTGTTTGTCAATGGCAGACATATGTTTTATGGATTGTCCTTTGTAGAAAAATTCAAAAAAATGGGTGTGACATATCCCTACATGATTTTTTCCCTTACGGACGAGACCTTTTCCCTATTATGTGATCTGAGGGTTCCGGAGGGAATGAGCGAGGAACGTGTCAGCTTTTATATTTCTCTGCTGGATCAATGCTATTGGATCCTGGGAAGCTGTGTGGGGGCACTGGTCGGAAGCGTATTGCCGATAGATACCACGGGAATTGATTTTTCCATGACGGCATTATTTACGGTCATCGTAGTCAATCAGTGGATGGATACGAAAGAACACAAACCGGCGATCGTCGGAGGCATTGTAGGAGTTCTTTGCTTACTGGTGTTGGGGGCTGATGCATTTTTGCTGCCCGCATTGACGATTACGGCGATCATATTATTAGGAGTCAGAAAAAAATGTTACATTCCATCGAAATCATAGCAGTTGCAGCCATTGTTACTTTATTTATACGGGCAATTCCCTTCGTGGCGTTTGGAGGGAAAAGAGAGGTGCCGGCGACGGTAACTTATCTGGGAAAAGTGTTACCACCGGCGATCATGGTTATTCTCGTCATCTATTGCGTGAAAAGCATTGATTTATTTACAGGAAGTCATGGAATACCGGAACTATTATCCATTGCTGTAGTAGCGGGGCTCCATGTGTGGAAGAAAAATACGCTGCTCAGTATAGCGGTAGGGACTGTACTCTATATGGTATTAGTGCAAGTAGTATTCTAAAACAGTGTGAAAAGGCTTTTTTTCAGCCTTTTCACACTGTTTTTTTATGAAATTAAATGCTATAATGAGCGCAGCAGAAATATGATGAGGGAGAAACAGAAGATAATATGGAAAACGATAAGAAAGAAATCAAAGAGGAAATCTCAGAAAAGGAGACAAATGCGAAGGAAACCGAAGCAAAGGAAGTGACCGGGCAAAGTACAGATGAGACCCCAAAGCCTAAGAAAAAAAGCAGGAAATGGATAGCGATCTTGGCAGCATTGGTTGCGGTGATCCTGTTGGCTTATGGCGGTGTGGCAATTTATTATCAGTCTCATTTTTTGAATAATACTTTTATCAACAACAGTAATTGCAGCAATCTGACAGCGGCGCAGGTGGCAGCAATCATGGATCAGCAATCACAGACATACAGTCTTCAGGTTCTGGGAAGAGACGAGGACGGTGTTCAGGAGGAGATTGGCACCATTACAGCACCGGAGATCGGGCTGCACTGGGTGGATACTCAGAGTGTGGCACAGGAACTTCTGAACAGACAGAATGAAGTTCTGTGGATCCAGATGTTTTGGAGTACTGAAAATCATGATGTGATCCAGGGGGTATCCTATGATGAAGATAAGCTGCAGCAGTGTCTGGCACAGATGCCGGCATTACAGAAGAAAAATATGATTGAGCCGGAAGATGCGTATATCAGTGAGTATTCCGAGGAGACCAAAAGTTATGAGATCATTCCGGAGACCAGGGGCACCGGGTTGAACATGAATCTGGTAGAGGATGTGGTATCTACGGCCATCATGCTTGGGGAGAATACCGTCGATCTGGAGGAACAGGGCTGTTACGATACCGCAAAAGTAACGGCGGAGGATGCAGCACTGGTAAAGGCTTGCGATACCATGAATCAATGGGTCAGTGCGCAGATCACTTATGACTGGAACGGTAATAAGGTGATCGTGGACGGAGACACCATTCACGAATGGATCCAGCCGGATAACAAGGATCCACAGTTGGATGAGGAGGCCATTGCGGAATTCGTGGGAGAACAGGCCAAGGAATACGATACCTATGGCAAGAAGAGAAAATTTACCACAGTTCAGGGAATCGAACTTACGTTACCCAGCGGAGCATACGGTTGGAAGACCGACCGTGAGGAGGAGACCAAGGAACTGACAGCTTCCGTGAAAAAAGGAGAAACGATCGACAAAGAGCCGGTATACAGCAGTAAGGGAGCACAAAAAGGAAGTAATGATATCGGCAATTCTTATGTGGAGATCGATCTGACAAATCAGCATCTGTATCTGTTCCAGAAGGGAAATATTGTACTGGAGACAGATTTTGTATCCGGCAATATGAGCAAACCCGGCTGTGTAACACCGCCCGGCGTATTTGGAATTACATATAAGACAAAGAATGCTGTGTTGCGAGGAGCAGATTACGAGACTCCGGTAAATTACTGGATGCCTTTTAACGGAAATGTCGGAATGCACGATGCCACCTGGAGAAGCAGCTTCGGCGGTACAATCTATCTGACATCGGGATCTCATGGATGTGTCAACCTGCCACTGGATATGGCGGCGGCAATTTATGAATATATGTCTACCGGATTCCCGATAGTATGTTACTATTATTGATGAAGGGATATGGAGAAGGAAGGCGGTTCTATGAAACAGCGTTCGGCAAAAAGAGTGCAAAAGTGGAAAGAAAGGTTTGAAAGAGAACGACAATTAAGACAGGAAATCCGGGCGGCAGCGCCGGATATACTGCGCTCTAAGAACTTCAGATCTACGAGATCGCATGTACAGCATGGCAATATGACGGTCAACGATCACTGCATGAATGTAGCCAAATACAGCCTTGCCATCAGCGAAAAGCTGCATATTCCCTGTGAAAAGACAGATCTGATCCGCGGGGCATTATTGCATGACTATTTTCTGTACGACTGGCATTCGCCGGATCACATCAGCCCCCATAAGCTGCATGGCTTTTATCATCCGGGAAGAGCGCTGAACAATGCACAGAAGGAATATCGTCTGACTCCCAGAGAGAAAGATATTATCAAGAAACATATGTGGCCATTAACAATTTCCGCAGTTCCCATGTGCAGGGAGGCCTGGATCGTCACCATGGCAGACAAATGGTGCTCTCTCATGGAGACTTTTCATGTGCACAAGGGGCATGGAGCCCTGATCGAGAAGCTTCGGGAGGCCAGAGAGGAACAGGAAAAATAAAAGAAAGCCCAAAGCAGGAGAACAACAAAGTGGGAGAACTGTACCGGAGATTAAATAGCTATAGCAAGACGGATTATTATCCCTATCACATGCCGGGACATAAGAGACAGCTACACGGGGAATTACCGCAGGAGGTCATGGATATCGATATTACAGAGATCGATGGATTCGATAATCTCCATGCACCGGAGGAGATTTTCCGGAGATTACAGGATGAGGCGGCGCGGTTGTACGGCGCGGAGGAAAGCTTCTATCTGATCAACGGAAGTACCTGTGGGATCCTGGCGGCCATCAGCGCAGCGGTTCCCAGGGGCGGACGGATTCTTATGACCAGAGGCGCCCACAAATCCGCATATCATGCGGCATATCTCAGAAATTTAACAGTTTCTTATCTGTATCCGGAAATGATGGAGGAGTATGATATTTATGATGCGGTAACTCCGGAGCAGATTGCAGAGGCGTTGGGACACGGATCTGTTCCGGATGCGGTATTTCTGGTGTCGCCGACCTATGAAGGCAGGATCGCGGATATAGAAAAAATCGCTAAGATCGTACATAGCAGGGGAATCCCTCTCATTGTCGACGAGGCCCACGGTGCGCATCTGGGCTTAGCGGAAGGAATTGCCAGAAACAGTTGCCAGTGCGGCGCGGATCTGGTCATTCATAGTGTCCATAAGACCTTACCGGCTCTGACACAAAGTGCATTGCTTCATGTAAACGGTGACCGGATCGACAGGGAGCGTCTGCGCAGATTTTTGCATATTTATCAGTCCAGCAGCCCATCCTATGTATTAATGGCAGGAATTGACAATGCTCTGCAACAGGTAAAAGAGCAGGGAGATTATCTATTTGCACAGCTGCAGGTAAACTACCTGAGAATGCTGACAGAACTGTCAGAATGTAAGTGTCTCCACTTTTTGCCTCTGGATGACAGACAAGATATCGGAAAACTTGTGATACTATCCGCAAAGGCAGGTTTGTCAGGACAGCAGATTTATGATATTCTATTAGAGAAGTATCATTTACAGTTGGAGATGGCGGCAGAGGATCATTGCCTTGCTATGTTTACCATAGGAGACAGCGAGGAAGCATACAAAAGGATGACAAAAGCACTGCTTGCTATCGACCGTGATATTGCCGAAGGAAAATGGCAGAGGAAGCAGGAACCGGACGGCAGAGAAACCGGGGAAGCATCTCTCTATCAAATGAGGCCCGGGGTACGGTTATCTCTTGCAGATGCATGGGATGCCGAAAAAGAGGAAATTCCCCTACGGCAGGCGGCAGGAAGGATCGCCGGTGATTTTGTGAACCTGTATCCCCCCGGAATCCCCATCCTGGTACCGGGAGAGCAGGTGGAAGAGATCCATTGCCGAAGGCTCGCGGAGTATTCCGCAGAAGGCCTGAATGTGCAGGGAGTCACTGGAAAAGAAGAATATCGCATTACCGTAATAAAAGAATAAATAATAGGAGCAGAAAGGATTTAGCTTGTATGAGAAAAACCAAAATTATTTGCACCATCGGTCCGGCCAGTGAGAGTGAGGAGAAATTAAAGGAGTTAATGCTTGCGGGTATGAACGTGGCACGTTTTAATTTTTCCCACGGAAGTCACAAGGAGCAGTTGGCAAAATACAACAGAGTGTTGAAGGTGCGGAAAG
This sequence comes from uncultured Acetatifactor sp., assembly GCA_934436435.1. Taxonomy (GTDB): domain Bacteria; phylum Bacillota; class Clostridia; order Lachnospirales; family Lachnospiraceae; genus Acetatifactor. Next base: position 5,965 of record CAKSAN010000010.1, read on the forward strand.
AACTGGGACTGCCGGTTGCAACCCTGTTGGACACCAAGGGACCTGAGATTCGTCTGCGTGATTTTGAAGGGGGTAAGGTAGAACTGGTCTCCGGACAGCAGTTTATTCTGACGACGGAAGAAATCATGGGAACCGCCCAGAGAGCTACCATTTCCTATAAGAATCTGAAAAATGATATCAAAGTCGGCACGACGATCCTGATTGATGATGGTCTGATCGAGATGACCGTAGAAGAGATCAAGGGAGATGACATTGTTTGCAGAGTCGTGAACGGCGGCTTTGTATCTAACCATAAAGGTGTCAATGTGCCGGGAGCGATTCTGTCCATGCCTTACATCAGTGAGGTAGATATGGCAGATATTATTTTCGGTGTGGAGCACGGATTTGATTTTATCGCGGCTTCTTTTGTCAGAACCAGAGAAGACATCCAGGAAGTGCGTAAGATCGTAGAGGACAGAGGCAGCAAGATTAAGATCATTGCCAAGATCGAAAATATGCAGGGTATCCAGAATCTGGAAGAAATTATCACCGCAGCGGATGGTATCATGGTAGCCCGTGGTGATATGGGTGTTGAAATTCCTCTGGAAGAAGTGCCTATTTTGCAGAAGAAGATGATCAAGATGGCGGTAGCACAGGGAAAACACGTTATTACCGCAACCCAGATGCTGGAATCCATGATCAAGAATCCCCGCCCTACCAGAGCGGAAGCAACGGATATTGCCAATGCAATTTATGACGGCACCACGGCCATCATGCTGTCCGGGGAGAGTGCGGCCGGTCTGTACCCCGTGGAGGCAGTAAAGACTATGTCCCGCATCGCAGAGAGAGCAGAGCAGGATATTGATTATCGCGGAAGAATGCAGAAAGCGAAAGAAGACAGACAGGAGACTCCCGATATTACCACGGCAATTTCTTATGCGACATGCAGCGTGGCATCTGACCTGAGGGCAGAAGCCATCATCACCGTTACGATGTCCGGATTTACTGCGAATATGATCGCACGTTATAAGCCCGGATGCCAGATCATCGGCTGTACCCTGGATGAAAAGGTATACCGCCAGTTGAACCTGCTGTGGGGCGTCAATCCCGTGATGATTCAGAAGGAGCGGACCACAGACGCTTTGTTTGAGGAAGCAGTCTTTAAAGCAAAGCAGGCAGGCCTGGTGAAAACAGGTGACACGGTTGTCATTACTGCAGGAGTTCCTCTGGGCGTGGTAGGTAAGACCGACATGATCCATGTCGTGGAAGTAGAATAAAAACGTACTGTACGGGCATGAGGATGTGCCGGAAACAGCAGCGGGAAAACGAGAACGCAGATATGGGAAAGATCGTATATCTCATGGGGAAAAGTTCCTCGGGGAAAGATACTATTTTTAAAGAACTTATGAAAGAGGGCACGATGGATCTTCGGACTATCGTGCCTTATACGACAAGACCGATCCGGGACGGGGAAAAGAACGGGGTGGAATATTTCTTCACCGATGAAGCCGGTTTTCGGGCTCTGAAAGATCAGGGGAAAATCATTGAGGACAGAGCCTATGACACAGTCTACGGAATCTGGCGGTATTTTACGGCGGATGACGGACAGATCGAGCTGACAGGCCGGAACTATCTCATGATCGGGACCTTGGAAGCCTACGGGAAAATGACTGCTTATTTCGGCGCAGAGGCCATTTTGCCGGTCTATATCGAACTGGATGACGGTGTGCGCCTGCAGCGGGCACTGGACAGAGAACTCCGGCAGGAAAAGCCGAAGTATGAGGAGATGTGCCGGAGATTTCTGGCGGACAGCGCAGATTTTTCCGAGGAGAAGCTGGCGGCAGCGGGGATCCGGGAACGATTTGAAAATACAGATCTGACGAAATGTCTGAAAGATATTGCAAAGTACTTAAAAGAAGCAGGAATTCAGCCGAAATAGTGATAACAGGGATAAAAGCGCAGGGCACTTTGCCGAAAATTAAGAGAAAAGAGGTGGGCGTATGGAAATGAGAGTAAACCAGATACAGCAGCCAGCTCCCGTAGAGCAGGTACAGAACACCGCGCCCACGGATGGCAGTTTCAAATTCATGCTGGCAAGCCATGTGGAAGAAGCGGAGCTTCAGGAGAGGCTGACGAATCTGATGGCAGAGATCACGACCGAGGGGGAAAAGCTGGCCAAGCGCCGGGATGTGAAGGACATGCGACATTACCGGGGACTGGTCAAAGAATTTCTCAATGAAGTGGTGACCAGATCCCATTCTTTTTCCAGAGAGAACTTTTTGGATCGAAGAGGACGACACCGTGTGTACGGCATTATCCGGCTGGTGGATGAGAATCTGGATCAGCTGGCGCAGGAACTGATGAAGGATGAAAAAGATAATCTGGCGATCCTGAATAAGATCGGAGAGATCCGGGGACTTCTGCTGGATATTTTTACATAAGGCAAAATACAGGAAACGCTTGCGTGATTTGAAAGAAGGCAGTACGATAAAATCACAACACAAAAGACGATAAGATACGGACAGGGGGGATATTGATGGCAACATTTCATGACATTATAGGTCAGGAACAGATCAAGGAGCATTTACAGAACGCCATTTCGGCGAAAAAGATTTCCCATGCTTATATCATCAACGGCGAAAAGTCCTCCGGCAAGGAATTTATTGCCAGAGTATTTGCCATGACATTGCAGTGTGAAAAGGGTGGAACGGAGCCTTGTCAGGAATGTCATTCCTGTAAGCAGGCATTGTCGGACAATCAGCCGGATATTATCTATGTCAGCCATGAAAAGCCCAATACCATCAGCGTAGATGATATTCGCGGGCAGATCAACAATGATATTGCCATTAAGCCTTACAGCAGTCCGTATAAGATCTATATTATGAATGAGGCGGAGAAGATGACGCCTCAGGCGCAGAATGCGATTCTAAAGACGCTGGAGGAGCCACCCGAGTATGCGGTGATCATGCTGCTGACCTCTAATGTGAACGCTTTGCTGCCGACGATTCTCAGCCGTTGCGTGGTATTGAACATGAAGCCGGTGGCGGATGATCTGGTGCGGAATTACCTTATGCAGCAACTCCGGGTACCGGACTATAAGGCAGAGGTCTGTGTGGCATTTGCCCGGGGCAATATCGGCAAGGCCAAGTCCCTGGCTTCCAGTGAAGATTTCGACAATATCAAGAACGAAGCACTGTCATTGTTAAAATATATTCAGGATATGGATCTGAATGAAATTACCGCAGCGATCAAGAAGATCACGGAATACAAGCTCCAGATCAATGATTATCTGGATCTTATCGCTATCTGGTATCGGGATGTGCTTCTGTTCAAGGCTACCAGCGATGTGAACCATCTTGTCTTCCGTGAGGAGATCAGTGCTATCCGGCGCGTGGCCCAGCGCAGTAGCTATGAGGGAATCGAGGAGGTCATCGAAGCACTGGATAAGGCTAAGAGACGTCTGGATGCCAATGTAAACTTTGATCTGACCATGGAACTTCTGATGCTGGAGATCAAGGAAAACGGGTAAAATAAAGACATGAATAAGTAGAAAGTGAAATTTACGCTTCACTTTCTATTTTTTTGGAAAAAAATGAACCGGTTGAAATCTCAGGACAATATATAGTAAAAGGCATTCACGTACTGCAGACGAAAATACCGGAAAGGAAACTATATGACAATACAGGAATTAGAGCAGCTCATTGCAACATATGGCACTGAGATCTACAGCTTTTGCGTCTATTTGACAGGCAGCAGAGCAGAGGCAGAGGAATTGTATCAGGATACCTTCTTGAAGGCGATGGAACTGTTGGACAAGATAGAAAGAGAGGGAAATCCGAAGAGCTATTTATTGTCCGTTGCAATCCGGTTATGGAAAAACAGGAAACGGAAAATAAGCCGCAGAGACAAAATTGTACCGGTGGAAAGCAAGGAGTCCATGGAGACAGCAGTCTCCGGGACAGGGGAAAGGTCCGAAGTGGAAGATAACTTGCTGAAAAGAGAAGAAATTCAGTATGTGCAGGCAACCCTGCAGAAATTGCCAGAGAAGTACAGAGTTCCCTTATGTCTGTATTATGGTGAAGAACTGACTACAGAGGAGATTGCAGGATGTCTTCGAATCCCCCAGGGAACGGTAAAGAGCAGGTTACATAAGGGCAGAGAAAAGATGAAAGAAGAATTGGAGGCGGCAGGCTATGACAGATGAGAGAGTGGAAATTTTATTAAAAGACAGTTTTGTAAGTATCAGACCCGGGGCAGAGGTGCAGGAAAAATTACGGCAAAGACTTTATGCGCAGGAGCAGATGCTTTCCGGCAGACAAAGAGGGGCCCGGTACGGCTCGCGAAGAAAAATCCTGACGGCGTTATGTGGACTGGCAGTGCTGGTAGTTACGGGATGCGCGGCCATGGGAATCGTAAATCATTATCATGCGACGGAAACCACAACCGAATATGCGAACTATGAGGATTTACAACAGGCTGCACAGGATCTGGGAAAATCTTTTAAAGCAGTGGAATCCTTTTCCAATGGATTTGACTTTCAGAGTGCTGCCCTGGTGAATACGGAGGCGTTGGATGACAAGGGAGAGAAACTTTTCGGAGATCACCTGCTGGAACTTTTTTATCAGAAAGGAACCGATATCATCACCATCGGAGTGGAAACAGCAGAAGTGGGGGAGAAGATTGCCCACAAAAGTTTTGAAGAGCTGATGAAGGATGCCATGGCAGATGAACAAAATTCGGTGACAGAGCTGGAAACGGTGGACGGTATCCGGGTGTATTATGAAGGCTATGCGAGAAAATATGTTCCGGACGGCTACCAGTTGACCTCGTATGACCAAACCAGCATTGCAGCCGGAAAATATGAAATTGTCTACGGCGCAGAAAGCCAGTATACGAAATGCATCAGTCGAGCCATGTTGGAGATGGACGGCCTCGTCTATTGCATTAACTACCGTGTTGTCTATCCGAACTGGGATAAGTACGGAGCGGAGGAACTTGGGCAAATGGCGGCAGAGATCATCAGAGCCGGTGAATAAAATATAATGTTAAAAAGCAAAATGATAAGATTAAACTTACAATTCTTGAAATGCTGATGAGTCATAAACAAATGTATTACAGGGAATAATTTTCTAACAAATAATTAAGGATGTATTGCCGGAGAGCATTATGAATACATACATCGCTTTCCTTACAATGAAGCTTGTGAAAATTTCAGGTATCCGATCTGTAATGGATATATTCGCGAAAGGGAAGAGGACAAGGGAAGCTTTGAGGTATACGAAGTAGGCAGAACAGGGAGCGGAACCTATTATGATTGTACGGGTTGGCTTGTGCCCGGGCAGGCCACTGATTCCAAAGGAATACGGCGGAGTGGATATGATATATTGGGATGGAGGCCGGAATATGCGAGATGGTTGTGTGTAGGTTTTACGGACGGAATCCCCGCAGTTGGGGCAGTCTATATCCTCCTGCTGCGGAATGAGCGGGAATCGGCATACATCTGGACAAGCATACTATATAAAATGAGCAAATAATAAGATATAGTGTAAGAATTGCACCAGATATATTGACATGGTGTAATTTTTGCACTATTCTATATGAAGAGGTGCAAAATGAGCAAATTAAAAAGTCTGCGAATAGAAAAAAAACTCACACAACAACAAGTGGCGGATTTGATGGGGATTTCCTTGCGTTCTTATAAATCATACGAAAATGATGAAGAGAAAACAGGAACACTGAAATATAATTATATCATTGAAAAATTATCAGAAATAAATCCGATAGACGAAAACCACGGGATAGTAGATATAGATTATATCAGGCAGAAATGTCAAAGCGTATTTGAAGGATATGAAATAGAATTTTGCTATCTGTTTGGATCCTATGCGAAAGGTAAGGCAACACCGGAGAGTGATGTGGATTTGTTGATTTCAACAGGAGTAAGCGGGTTGAAGTTTTATGGATTAGTGGAAGAGATACGGGCGGCATTGCATAAAAAAGTGGATGTTCTCAATATGGAGCAGCTGATGGATAATCCGGAACTGACAAAAGAGATTTTAAAAGATGGGATAAAGATATATGGATAACATTAAAAATGACAGCTATTATATTCAAAAGATCCAACAGGATCTGGAATTTATAGTAAAACATATGAAAACGTGGACATAGAAGAACTAAATGCAAATGAAATTTTATTGGATTCTATGCTGTTTCGTATGATACAGATATCTGAAAATTCCAGAAAACTGACGGAGGAATATAAGCAGAAAAGAAGGATGATTCCATGGAACGCGATGTACGGAATGAGAAATCGAATTGTACATGATTATGGTAATGTAGATTTGAAAGTGGTTTATGAGACATTGAAAAATGATATTCCGGAATTGTTGGAATTGGTAATAACGCAATAAACTAAAAAACCTTGACATTTCCGCTATTTCGGTATTATCATATCAAGGTAAAGGCAATGAACGTGCACAGTAAGATTCTATTTTCCTGACAGAGAGGGAAGTTCACCGGCTGAAAAGCTTCCTGAGGTTCAAACTGAATCGAAATTCCCACGCGAGCCGCATACCGGAAGAATCGACGATTTGGTAGGGTATGACGTTTCCTCACTCGTTACGTGAGTTAAGAGTCTTATCGTGAATGTAAGAATGGCTTTCGGAAGTTTTCATTTTTCACATAAGGAATTTGGGTGGTACCGCGGATATAAATTCGTCCCAATGGGGTGAATTTGTATGCGCGGTTTTTTGTAACTATTCAGAGCCGAGGAAATTTGCATAAATTTGCGAATCATGCTTGCATGAATGAGCATAATTTTGAAAATTTCTTTGGCGAAGTAGCCTCAATGAGCAAAAAGTAAGCATCGCAGATGCGATTTTGCGAATGAGGCTCTGAATAGTTATGATATGACGATGCAAGACATACCCCAGGCACAAGTAAAAATACGTGTGCAACAAGCAGGCACACAGAAATGAGGAGCAAGATGGCAGATTTAAACGAATTGAATGAAAAAGTCGAACAGATCAAAGCCGACATCCGAGAACAGTTGGAAAAGATCGAGAACACCAAGGGTGTCTACGAGTACAAAAAGACCATTCTGGACAAGAACGGTATTATCGGCGGACTGATGAAGCAGATGGGTTCCGTGCCCAAGGAAGAGAAGGCTGACTTCGGTAAGAAAGTCAATGAACTGAAGAACTGGGCCAGTGAGCATTTCGACGAGCTGAACACGAAGTTAAAAGAAAAAGAGATGGAGCTGCGCTACGAGAGCGAGAAGATCGATATCTCTATGCCGGCAAAGAGCCGCAAGACCGGTAACCTGCATCCCGTAACCCAGGTGCGTAACCAGTTGATCGATATTTTCGCATCCATGGGCTTCAGCGTATACGAAGGTACCGAGATCGAGACCGATTATTACAACTTTACTGCACTGAATACCCCGCAGGATCACCCCGCAAGAGACATGCAGGATACTTTCTACCTGTCTCCGGAATTCCTGTTAAGAACCCAGACCTCCGCAGGTCAGGTTCACGTTATGGAGAGCCAGAAGCCTCCCATCAAGATCTTAAGCCCCGGAAAAGTATTCCGTTCCGATGATGATGCGACCCATTCTCCTATGTTCACCCAGATGGAGGGCCTTGTAGTGGATAAGACCATCACTCTGTGCGATCTGAAGGGTATGCTGGAAGTACTGGTACAGAAGATCTTCGGTGAAGGTACCACCACAAGACTGCGTCCCTCTTACTTCCCGTTCACCGAGCCTTCCGTAGAGGTCGATGTCAGCTGTTTCGCCTGCGGTGGCTGCGGCTGCCGTCTGTGCAAGGGTACCGGTTGGATCGAAGTACTGGGTGCAGGTATCGTAAATAAGAAGGTGTTGGAGAATTGTGGCATCGACTCAGAGGAGTACAGCGGACTGGCATTCGGTATCGGTATTGAGCGTCTGGCAATGTTAAAGTACGGTATTAACAATATCAAGCTGTTATATCAATCTGATATGAGAGTACTGGATCAGATCAATGATGACTAAGATCACGGGAATGCGATTTTAGAACAGTAGCGATGCGAATAGTACGAGAGGACGTCGTAAAAGACGGCGTCGAAGGAGGTAAAAGATATGTTAGTACCACTTAGTTGGTTAAAAGAATATGTAGATATTGATGTAGAAGCCAAGGAACTGGAGGAAAAGTTATTTTCCTGCGGATTCGAGGTAGAGGAATCCTATGAAGTAGGTAAGGATATCAGCGGTGTGGTAGTCGGACTGGTAGAAGAGTGTGAGCCGATCCCCGAGACCCACTTACATGTATGTAAGGTAAATGTAGGCGGTGCAGAGCCCTTACAGATCTGCTGTGGTGCAGACAACGTACATGCAGGTGGCAAATACCCCGTAGCACTGGAAGGTGCACAGGTATACGCTACCGCAAAAGATCATGTGACCATCGAAGGTACCATGAAGATCAAAAAAGGTAAGCTGCGTGGCTACGAGTCCTGCGGTATGCTGTGTTCCGGTACCGAGCTGGGTCTGACCGAGGATCTGTACCCCGGTGCAGGTTACAACGGACTGCTGGTATTGCCCGAGGATGCCGAGATCGGTGCAGACGTAAAACCTCTGTTACAGCTGGATGACTGGATCTTTGACATTGCCATTACCGCTAACAGACCGGACTGCGAGAGCATCTTCGGTATTGCCAGAGAAGTAGCGGCTATCCTGAACAAACCTGTGAAGACCCCGGCACTGGATTACACCGAGAGCGGCATTACCAAGGACGGATTTACCGTAACTGTGGATGCTCCGGATCTGTGCCCCAGATATATCGCACATTATGTATCCGATGTAAAGATCGGTGAATCCCCCGCATGGATGAAGAGACGTCTGGCACTGGTAGGCATTGGATCTATCTCTAATGTGGTAGATATCACGAACTATATTTTAAAAGAGCTGGGTCAGCCCATGCACGCATTTGACTCTTCTTACATTGAAGGCAATGCCATCCATGTAAGACGCGCTCATGACAAAGAGAAGATCGTGACTCTGGATGAAAAAGAGTTTGAATTAAACGAAAACAACCTCGTTATCTGCGATGGCGTAAAGCCCGTAGCACTGGCAGGTATCATGGGCGGTTTAAATTCCGAGATCCGCGATACCACAGAGGCTGTTATTTTCGAGTCCGCAAAATTTGCAAGAGACAATATCCGTAAGAGCTCCAGAGCACTGGGACAGTCTTCCGATTCCTCCCAGAGATATGCCAAGGGTGTGGATGAGTATGCTACCGTTATGGCCAGCAAGCGAGCACTGCACCTGATCGAGGAGCTGGGCTGTGGTAAAGTATCCTCTACTCACGTAGAGATCAGCACCGGCAACTCCATCGAGCCTACCGAGATGAAGGCAAGCATCAAGAAAGTGAATGGCGTATTGGGTATTGAAGTACCTACCGCTGACATCGAGAGAATCTTAAAGTCCCTGAACTTCCAGCCCGTAATCAATGGTGATGAGCTGACTATTCAGGTGCCTGCATACCGTGAGGATATGGAATCCTATCCCGATATCGCAGAGGAAGTCATCCGTATGTACGGTTACGACCATGTAACACCGACCTTCCTGAAGGCAGCAGCCGTAACCAGCGGCGGTATGAATACGAAGCAGAAGACCGAGCTTAAGATCAAGAGAGCACTGTGTGCACAGGGGGCATTTGAGGGCGTACATTACTCCTTCTTTTCTCCTTCCGATCTGAATCTGTTAGGTCTGCCTGAGGATGCACCGGAGAGACATGCGATCCGCCTGATCAACCCGATCAACGAGGATCTGTCTCTGATGCGTACCACGCTGGCTCCCCAGATGATCCATGCGATCGCCCGTAACCAGAAGAACGGCTGTCTGGAAGGCAGAGTATACGAGGTCGGCAATAAGTTCATCCCCAAGGATCTGCCTCTGACGGAGTATCCCGATGAGAGAGAGACCATCTGCATCGGTATTTGGGGTAGGGAAGAGAGCTTCTTCACTCTGAAAGGTCTGGTAGATACGGTAGCAGAGACACTGTTCATTGACTTTGAATATGTAGAGGACAAGAAGACCTTCCTGCATCCTTATCGTACCGCGAAGATCCTGTACAACGGCGAAGAGATCGGCTACCTGGGTCAGCTGACCTACGAGATCCAGAAGGAAGAGGATATGCGTGAACCCGCATACATCGCAGAGATCGATCTGAAAGCCCTGCGTCCAGTATACGGTAAGGTTCCCACCTTCACACCGATCTCCAGGTTCGCGAAGGAGACCAGAGATCTGGCACTGGTAATGAGCAAATCCGTTACCTGCGGCGAGGTAGAGAAGGCAATCGCAGAAGCCAGCAGCTTCGTAGAGTCCGTAGAACTCTTCGATGTCTACGAAGGCTTACAGGTAGGCCCTGAGAAGAAATCCATGGCCTTCACCGTAACCTTTGCTCCGAAGGAAGAAGAATTCACCACAGAGGCAGTGGACGGCTATGTGAAGAAGATCTTGAAGAACCTGAACAACAAGCTGGGTGTAGAACTCAGATCCTGATGATAAGACAAAGAGAAAGCGGCAACCATAAAAAGGTTAGTCGCTTTCTTGATATGCTTTTTATAATTTATTGATCTGTTCTATTGCATATAAAGGCAGATTAATAAGCCAGTCTTCTTCTTTATAGTCTGACATAGAAGTACGGATAGAAACTGTGGGAGAAAATTTTTCGTGGTAAGTTTTTAAGCTTTTGGCCCGGAGATTAACTTCTGCTTTTACTTCCACGGGAATGATCTGTTCGCCCGTATCAACAACGAAATCAACCTCACAGGAACCTCTGTCGTTAGTGTAATAATAAATGTTTAAGTCCTCGACGGTTTTTAATTGCTGACAAACATATTGTTCTGTAAGTGCACCTTTGAATTCAACAAAAAGATCATTGCCATCCAGTAAAGTTTGTTGACGAAGTCCCACCATACAACTGAGAAGTCCGACATCTACCACAAACAGTTTAAAAGCCTTTAGGTCTTCATATGCCTTCAAGGGAATATTCGCCGTATTTATCCGGCTGACCTTATGCACAAGACCACAATCACAAAGCCACATCAGTGCGGTTTCATAATCTTTCGCACGAGCACCTTCGCGGATGAGTCCATAAATAAATTTTTTATTTTCTTTTGCCAATTGAGAAGGAATACTGTTCCAAAGCATACGAAGCCTTGGAACAATTTCATTGGGGGCATGCTTGGAAAAATCCTGTTCGTATGCTGCCAAAATTCGTTTTTGAACAGTACGTACTTCATTGAAGTCTTTGTTTTCTGCGAAAATCTGTACTGCTTCGGGCATACCGCCGACATAGTAATAGTGTTTTAAAGTATCAACATATGTTGGCTTAAAGCTGGTAATCATTTGAAAATCTTGTTTATCAAGTAATTCAGCAAAGCGCTCTTTACCAATAGCCATTAAGAACTCTTTGAATGAAAGGGGATAAAGCTTCAAAAAGTCCACCTTGCCGACAGGAAAAGAGGTTCCCTGATGCAGGGCAATTCCAAGCAATGAACCGGCGCACACAATATGATACTGGGGGGCATTTTCGCAGAAATACTTAAGAGATGCCAATGCTCTCGGAACCTCCTGGACTTCGTCAAAAATCAAGAGAGAGTTATCAGCGTCAATTTTGTGACCTGCGTACAGCTCTAAACCCATAATTAAACGATCGGTATCCAGATCAGATGCAAATAATTCCGCCATTCTGGAGTTGGAATCAAAGTTGACATATACGGTATTTTCATACGCCTGCCTGCCGAATTCTTTCATCAGCCATGTCTTTCCTACTTGACGCGCGCCTTCTATAATTAAAGGTTTGCGGTGTTTGCTTTGTTTCCAATTTAATAGTTTTTCCATAGCAATTCGGTACATGCAGGAACCTCCGGTTTCATAGTGTAAGCATAGTATATCACATTGATACAAAAGCTACAACGAACTTTTGATGATAAATCACGTTTTTTACAATGAATAATGCTGCTGGCTAAAAATAAGAAATCTATGATGGATATGGACAAGATGGATATGGACAAAAAATGTCCGCTTGATGAGGGGAGAAAAAGGAATATAATAGAAGGTATACATAGAAAGGGGTTGTTATGTTTTTATCGGCATGTGTTCTGTGCGCAGTGGCATTGATGCTGCTTGGTTTTTTTTATACCAATAAGCTTGTCAAGCTTGTTGCCACATATTTTCTAATTATTGCATTGAATTTGATAGTGGGTACTTTGTATCTGTCTCGGGTGTCATTGTATTCAGCTGTAAATGATTTGGATTATCAGTTATACACATGGCTCCTGCGTATGCATATTCCGTTTGTTTCAATCGTACGCTTGTTTAATGCCGCCTTTTCATGCTATTTATTTGCGACGGTTATATTTATTGGCTATTTAAGAAGAATGAAAATATACCAAGGCATATTGCTGCTATTAGCGCCGGTTTTCTTTTTTGTTACCAACGATCCGATTGTGGGACAGATAATTCATATAAAGCGTTACACCAGCACAGGAAGAGAGCAGGCTATTTACCAAAATCTAAGTGGTCAGATCGGTATCGTAAATGAGTGTATTGTGACAGTTTACATGATATTGCCAGTACTGTTTATGATATTGGCATATAAAAAAACTCAAATATATATTAAAAAACGGGATGCAGTTGTTTCAACGGCTTGTGTTTGCATTGTCAATATTGTGATTTACATGATTTTAATTCGGGGTATTTATGCGGAAATCATGTTTGGCAATGTGAATTTTGTCAAGATTCCGATGAATTATTATTACGAAAGTTACAACGTCTTGTTCCCGGCCATAATGTGGGTGCTGGTCGGTGTAATTTTATTGTTAATGTTGCTTTTGAAACCGTATGATATTTTAAGTGGGCGCAGCTGGTTTGCAAAACGTCGACAGGAAAAGCAACTGAACAATAATATCAATATGTTTTTACATTCATACAAGAATGCCTTTATCGGAATTTCACAAAGATTGAAGCTGGTACAGGCATACTTAGACCGGGGTGAGGAGGCAAAGGCATGTGAATGTGCCAGCCAGGGTGAAAAAATCACACTGGAATATTTAAAAAAAATTAATGACACGCTCCGCTTTTTTAAGGGTGTACACGCCAGCTTTGACGCAGTTGATCTGGTTGCATGTCTGCGGGAGGCACAACATCAGCTTGTACTTCAGGAAAGCAGCACACAGATGGATTTTAGCACACCACCGACTGTTTATATTCAGGGAGACACTGCCCATCTGACAGAATGCTTTTTAAATATCTTGCAAAACGCGGTATTGGCAATTCAGGAAAAGAAAGCACCCGGTGGAAAAATTACCATAACGGTGATGCCGGAGGATGAGCTGGTCTTGGTAGAAATATACGATAATGGTGTGGGCATTAAAAAAGAAAACCGCAAGAAAGTATTTGAACCGTTTTTTTCCACCAGGTCATCCGGTGGAGGCATTGGTCTGAGCTATGTAGCAGATGTGGTGAAACTACATCATGGTGTTTGTCGTATACAAAGTGAGGAGAACCATTATACAAAAGTTCAAATGGTATTTCCGCTTTATCAAAAAAAAATTGCGAGAATATTTTAAGAAAAAGAAGGAACGAATGTATGAATGATAAGATCCGTGTAGCAATTTGTGATGATGACAAATTCCTGTGCGAGGGTTTCCGTATGCAATTTGAACTCTACAACAGGGTCAACGTTGTAGGAATGGCATATAACAGTGAAGATTGTCTGCAGATGCTGGCACAGTGCAATCCGCAGGTGCTTCTTCTGGATATTCGAATGGAATCAGAGGAAGCCGGGCTGCGCATTATCAGCAAAATAAAAAATACTTTTCCAAGTATAAAAATTATGATGCTCACAAGCTATGATGATTCCGCCTATATCTATGATGCCATTGCGGAAGGGGCGGATGATTATTGCTTGAAAACTATGGACATTGAGCGATTGACAGAAAAAATTGAGTCCGCAGTAGAGGGACGTGTGGCGTTGGAGAAGGAAATTTCTGACAAAATTGTAAGTCAATCACGTAAAAACCAGAGTTCATTTATATTTGTATGCAATAAAATACTACAGTTTTCGGATGGAGAATTGGATTTTTTACGGGAACTGTATCAGGGGGAAAGTTATCGGACAATTGCAAAAAAGAATTATGTGCAGCTTGAATCGGTAAAGAAGATGGCTCATCGTATCTTGAAAAAAACAGGTAATCGTACCATACAGGAATTGGTTAATGAAATAAGGGAACTGGATATTTTTGAGTTTATCGATAAAAATCGTCGTACAATGTAATTCCCGATGGGGGACAAAAAATGTCATCTTATAGAGCTGTCTGCTTGTGTTTACAATAAACACAAACAGGCAGCTTTTTTTACCCTATATTTATATTAAAGAAAGTTAGGAGAATAAAGATGAAAAGGCAAAATCGAATTGCAAATTGTATTATGTACATCGTACTGTTGGCTGTAACGGTAATTACGATATTTCCCTTGTTTTATGCAGTAATGCAATCCCTGCGGACCAATATTGAGATTATGGTACAGCCGGAGGTGATCATTCCGGCAAGCCCGACATTAAACAACTATCGTGAAATTATGCAGTCAGAGGATTTTAATTTACCAACATTGTTGATGAACAGTATTGTGTATACGGCGGCAAAAGTGATTATTGCAATTGCTGTATCCAGCATGGCTGCTTATGTATTTGCCAGAGGACATTTCCGGGGGAAAAAATTTTGGTTTCTTTGTTTTTCCTCACTCCTTTTTGTTAAATTGGGTGGAATGAGTGTATATGCGATGTTTGATGTGATTCATGCGTTACATCTCCCAATCTGCCTGTATACGTTAATTGTAGTAGCACTGTTCTCAGTACCTATTACAAATATTTATCTGATGATGCGCTACATTGATACGATTCCCGGAGAGCTGGATGAGGCAGCTAAAATTGACGGTGCATCTTTTGGGCAAATCTATTACCGCGTGATTCTGCCGTTAATGAAGCCCATTATTGCCACGGTTGCAATATTGGCATTCAAAGATGCATGGAATGATTATGTTATGCCTACGGTGTTTACATCCTCCCGCCCGGAACAGCGCACACTGATTGTGGCACTTATGGCATTAAAGAATAGCTCCGGAGCGGCCACGTCCTGGCATATCATGTTTTCCGGAGCGGTTATTTCGCTGATTCCGGTTTTAATTTTGTACATTTCGCTGAATAAATATTTTGTGTCCGGTCTTACGGCCGGTGCGGTAAAGGGGTGATACGATGGAACAATATAATGCAATTTATCCGGGCAAACCCTGGTACGATACGAACGGTAAACGTATTCAGGCTCATGGTGGCAGTATGCTGTGCGTTGGAGGGAAATTCTACTGGTATGGAGAAAACAAAGAAAAGACTTTTGACTACGATGGCATTTGGCACTGGGGAGTGCGGCTTTATTCTTCCGTAGATTTATATAACTGGCAGGATGAAGGAATCATCTGCCTGCCCCAGCCACAGGATGCGCAAAGCCCGTTGTATCCGCGCAGCAAGATGGACAGACCTCACATTTTGTACAATGCTGTAACAGAAAAATATGTTTTGTGGATGAAAATTATGGGCCCCAATAATGTTCAGTATATGGTCGTGGCTCAGGCAGATCGTATACAGGGTCCCTTTGAACTGGTCAATAAAAAATTACATCCGGGGGGAATGAACTCAGGGGATTTCGATCTGGTTCAATTTCCGGATGGAAGGGCATGCATTGTATTCGACCGGGTACACACGGATATGGTGGTCATAGATCTGACACCGGATTATCTGGATACAACCGTACAATATTCGTCTCATTATTATCGTCGCTGTCCTCCTTATGTGAGAGAGGCTCCAGCTGTGTTTTTCAGAAAAGGACAAGGATATATTTTCACCTCAGGAACAACAGGGTATTTCCCTAACCCTACCGAGACAGCTTGTTTTGAAGATATACATGGACACTGGAAAGTACTGGGAACTCCACATATGGGGGATACGAAAAAGACCTCATTTGACAGTCAGATCAGCTGTGTGTTCAAACATCCGGATAAAAAGGATCTGTATATTGCAATGGCTGACCGATGGCTGACGGATCTGCCGGAAAATTGTCCGGATATATGTGATATCTATAAGGCTATGTTTGATTCGGAATGCGAACCGGAACTGAAGGAACAATACAAGAATTTTTCGCCGGAAAGTCTTACGAAGCAAAACACCTCTGTGGCAGATTATGTCTGGCTGCCATTACGCTTTGAAGATAATGTGCCCAGGTTATATTGGCAGGATTCATGGAGGACCGAGGACTATGATTAATTTTATACCGGATTCCGGAGAAAAAGTATCCTGTCTCACAAAACAACTGTTACCGGGGATTGAGGAGACTGAAGTGCGATGTGCCAGCAGTGGACAAATAATTCGGCTGACGGCAGCCTTGCCATTAGGTGAAAGCTTCTCTGTGTGGCAGCCGATAGCCCAGGGAGGATGTCCGCTCCATCCGGAGTGGAACAGTGTTCAAACGACAGCCAGCATTATAAAAGGGGCACCGGTGCACCAATTGGTGGCTCAGGGAGGGCAGAACACAGTGACCATCGCGGTGGCAGAGCCTCTGCACCGGGTACAGATCAAAACCGGAGTGCGGGAGGAAACAGCAGAAATTATCTGCAAAATTACGCTGCAGCTCCCACCTAAACAGGAAGAATACCGCACGGTAATTCGAATAGATACAAGGGACTTGCCTTTTGAGCAGGCATTGCAAGAAGTTACAAAATGGTGGGAAAGCAATGCCATCCCGGCTATCGTTCCGAATGAGGCAAAAGAGCCAATGTATTCCACATGGTATGCATTTCATCAAAATCTCACGCCACAAGAAATCTTGCAGGAGTGTCAACTGGCCAGACAACTGGGTATGCGGACGGTTTTACTGGATGATGGATGGCAGACGGACGACATTCACCGTGGTTATGCCTATTGTGGGGATTGGAATCCGGCCATCTCTAAGGTAGGGCAGATAGAAACGCTTGTGGACAATCTGCATATGGAAGGTATGCGGGTAATATTGTGGTATAACCTGGCATATGTAGGGACCTTGTCTTCGGGAGTAGAAAGATTTGCGGGAATGTATTTGGGACCTGCTGTTCGGCAGTGCTTCACGTTGGATCCCAGATACAGGGAGGTAAGAGAGTATTGGGCTGCTACGCTGGCAAAGGCCGTACGGGATTGGAAACTGGACGGATTGAAGCTGGACTTTATCGATTCCTTTGAACGCACAGAGCAGGATTTTATAACAGAAAAGATGGATATCCCATCATTGGAAAAAGCCGTACAGGTAATGCTGGAAGAAATATATCGGGCAGTATTCGCTATAAACCATAATATCCTGATTGAATTCCGGCAAAATTATATTGGTCCCGCCATGCGTCAATACGCAAACATATTTCGTGTCGCAGACTGCCCTGCAGATGCGTTCCAAAACCGGCTGGGAGCGGTGCATCTGCGCTTAATGGCAGGGAATACGGCGGTTCATTCGGATATGCTTATGTGGGATAGGACACAGCCTCCGGAGCTGGCAGCCAGACAACTGATTCAGGTACTGTGTGCCGTACCGCAGATTTCCGTAAGGCTAAGCAAACTGAACGCAGAGCATTACGAAATGCTGAAATTTTTTCTTGATTTCTGGTGTGTACATAAAAAATTGCTGACAGAAGCAGAACTGCACCCAACCGGACCGGAGACAAATTATGCGCAGATTGTTTCCTATACAGACACAGAGGAAATGATACTTTGTTATGACCAAAATACGGTAAAACTGTCCGGCAAAGGGACAGCGTATATTGTCAACGGGACGGCATCAGACAGAGTGTTGGTACATTTGGGCGGAACATACCATGCAGAAATAATGGATTGTATGGGCAGCAGAATTCAGAAAACGATACTATCCGGTGACTGGAGAGAAATAGAAATTCCCATTTCCGGAGTGATGATTTTGAAGAAAGAGAGTGGAGCATAAATAATATGGAAAACGACCAACAGTTGTGGATAAAGGCATTGGACAGAGCATGTACCATCTTGAAACATAATTTGGAAAAATTTGATGACAAGTTTCCTTCTTCTACTACGAAAGATGGATTTTATCATCCGGTAGAAAACAAGTCCTGGACACCCGGGTTCTGCACAGGAATGTATTGGCTCGCCTATGAGCATACAGGGGATTACGGATTCCGGCAGACTGCCCAAAGACAGGTAGACAGCTTTTTGTACCGTATAGAACATAACATAGATACCGACAACCATGACATGGGGTTTTTATATACTCCGTCCTGTGTAGCAGCATACATACTTACAGGTAATCCCGCTGCAGAAAAGGCCGCCTTGCTTGCAGCGGAGAAATTATGCAGCCGGTTTCAGGAAAAAGGAAGATTCATTCAGGCCTGGGGAGTGTTGAATGCGCCGGAAAATTACCGTATGATCATTGACTGCCTGCTTAATGTACCTCTGTTGTATTGGGCAGCCGGAGTCACAGGCAGGGAACATTACAGAAACATTGCGGATGCACATGTTCATACCAGCATGAAGCACTTGGTGAGATCGGATAATTCCACATTTCATACATTTTTTTTTGATCCGCAGACGGGTGCCCCTTTGTATGGGTGTACCCGTCAGGGATACCGGGATGATTCTGCGTGGGCGAGAGGCCAGGCATGGGGGATTTATGGAATGGCACTTGCGTATCATTATACCCATGAGCCTGGGTGCATTGATCTGTATCAACGAGTGACGGATTATTATCTTGCACATTTGCCCGCAGACGGGATACCTTGCTGGGATCTGTGCTTTCAAGAGGATAGTGGAGAACCGAGAGATTCTTCTGCCGCGGTCATTGCCTGCTGTGGGATGTTGGAAATGGCTGAATATTTACCACAGCAGCAGGCAGAACAGACATATCATATGGTCGTCAAAACAGCACGGCGTCTCGTAGCAGAGTATGCTGTTCCGGATGCGGGAATTTCAAATGGACTGTTGATGCATGGTGTGTATGCCAAGGCATCGCCCTTTAATCCTATTCCAAAGGATGATGGAGTGGACGAATGTAATCTGTGGGGAGACTATTTCTATATGGAACTGTTGACCCGCCTGACAACAGATTGGAGAATGTATTGGTGAAAAATATGGATATGTATTGTGATTTTTGGTGTAGTAACCCCAAAACGGCTGCTGCAGAGTCTCTGCGCCGCAATCCCGGAGAGGTGCAACGATGTATTGCCACTGCGGATGCAGTGTGTCGGGGAGAGTATACTATGACAGATCCCTGGGAAATGGAGGCATGCAGAGAACCGGTCTGCTTTGGTGCCGGGCCGGGGGCTGTTGATTGGAATTATATCCGAAATGGAGACTGGGAATGGCTGTTCAGTATGAACCGCCACACTTCATTTGTAAATTTGGCAAAGGCATGGTTACAAACAGGCAAGCATTGTTATGCTGATAAGTTTGAGGAACTGATCCGGGATTGGATTACGCGTGTCCCTTTGCAGGAATCCAATAAAAACACTACATGGCGGAGCCTGGATACTGCGATCCGCAGTGTGAACTGGTTGAAAGCATTGCATCTGTTTTCAGAATGCAAGGGGTTCAGTCAGGATCTGTTACCGCTGATCAGGGACAGCTTATGCCAGCACGGACAGCTATTAGAAGAAACATATGGGACATTTCATGAACTGTCCAACTGGGGAATTTTGCAGGATCATGGGCTGTACCTATTGGGAATCTGCCTGAAACGGGAAGAATGGTGTGATCTGGCCGTGCACCGCATGGATCGAAATCTGCACCATGCGATTCTGCGGGATGGCACCCAGTGGGAGCAAAGCCCCATGTATCACTGTGAGGTGCTGGAAAGTGGACTGGATGTGATGCTTGCGGCATACCGGACGGGACGTGATATTCCACAGCGGATGAAGGAGAATTTACACAGAATGTGTATAGCATTGGCAAAATGGGTGAAGCCGAATGGACATATTTTTATGCAGTCAGATTCGGATGATCTGAATGCCAGAGATCTGTTGGTTACAGGAACACTGTTGTTTCAGGATGAAATGCTGCACAGATGTGCAGGTGCCCTGTTCCCGGAAATATGTCTCTGGACGCTCGGACCGGAAAAAGAAATAGAGTACCGGAAGATACCAATGTCGGAAACACCGCAGAAATCCGCAGTATTGCAAAACAGTGGAAATATTATTTTACGTGGTGCAGATGAAGGAATTATTCATATGCATGGAGGGAATCTCGGAGGTGGCCATGGTCATGCTGACCTGCTGCATATAGATGCTGCGATGGGAGATGAAGACATTCTTTTGGATTCCGGACGCTATACATACCGTTATATTCCACTGCGCAACAGTTTGAAAAGCCCTTCTGCCCACAATACGATATGTATTGACGATATCGATTTTACGCATTGTAAGGATAGCTGGCTGTATGATAAAGTTGCGGTGCCGTTGCCAGTCTACAGTACTTTTACCGAAATTGCGGACTATGCTGAGGGGGGCTGCCGGGATGGATATGCTATAGTACAGCGAAAACTGATCTACTTAAAGCAGCAAAATGTATTGCTGATATGGGATACCATCAGTGCAGAGGGAGATCACAGATGTACTCGTCGTTTTCATTTTGACGGAAACATTTCCCGGAGGGAAAATTATGTCCACTGGCGGGGAAAGCATGCGGCAGCAACATTGCTGTCTTTGGGAAATCCGACACTGACAACAGAGGTGTATCCCTATTCCCGACACTATAATGAATTATCTTCGGGTACCTGTCTGAAGGCGGAACATACATTTCACGATTTTGGAAGTTTCGTCACGGTATTGCATATGGGCAGACAGCCGGCACATTTGCAGGCGGAACTTATGCCGGTGTCCGATACACGCATGGGAACAGTACTTCCACCGGAACATGCCGGTGCAGTGTGCCTTACACTTAGTGATAAAAAAACAGTTGTAATTGTTAGTCATGCGGACACCAGTGTATGTGGACTTCTCACAGCAGATGAATTTTCCGGTTACGGAAGAGCATTAGTCTTCGATTCGGAAAATCCGGAGGGTATCTGTCTTGCATGATAGAAAAGGTGACACAAAATGTCATCTTGTTGCTTACAGACCAAATGTTTACAATGAAATCACAATAAAAAAGGAGGTCATAAGGATTATGAAAAAGATGACAAAAGCGACATCTCTGGTGCTTGGACTTGCATTGTCTGCCGGATTACTGACAGGATGCGGCACAACGGCTGAGAACACCGCGGAGACGACCGGCATGGCGGCTGGCACGGAAACCATTTCCGAAACCGTTTCGGAAACAACCACGCCCGAGCCTGTGGAAGTTTCCACGGTAACCTGGTGGAGTGGAGACTCTCACAATAAGGATTTAATGGAGAAGCTGATCAAGGACTTTAACGAGACAACCGGCAGGGAAAAAGGAATCAATATTGAGTACAAGGTTATTGGCGGTGATGGAGCCACACAAGCTGTGGAATTGGCATTGAAAAGCGGCGCTGGCCCGGATCTCTTTACAAAGGGAGACACAAATGTCATGGCGCAGGAAGGAACGATTCTGGCTATAGAGGATCTGCCGGGAGGCGATGAAATTCTTGCAACATACGGTGATGCAATTCCTTACAGCTTTACCAGTGGTGGAAAAACTTATCGGGTTCCCGTCGGTGCGACGACCCGTGGTCTGGTGTACAACAAGGACATGTTTAAAGCAGCAGGGATCGTGGATGAAAATGGGGAGGCAAAACCTCCGGTTACTTATGAGGAATTACGTGAGGATGCCAAAAAGCTGACGGATGAATCAGCCCGGAAATATGGCATTATTTTTCCTTTAAAATGGGGCGCATGGTTTGATTCTGATGTGGGATCCAATGCATCGCAGCAGACCACGGAATTTCTCTACTACAATTATGATAAAGGCGTATATGATTTTTCCGGTATGAAACCGGTTGTTGAGGTCATGGCAGGAATTTACAGCGATGGAAGCGTTTATCCCGGCGCCGACAGTGTGGATAACGATTCGGCACGTGCACTGTTTGCTGAAGGAATGGTAGGTATGAAATTTGCTTACTCTTTTGACGTGGGTGTCCTCACGGATCAGTTTCCGGCTAAGTGTGACTGGGGTGTAGCTCCGTTACCTGCCCTGGATGAGAATGAACGTTATCCACAGTATATGGTTTACAATGAAAGTCCGTTTATTAATGCAAAAACGGAAGTGCCCCTTGAAAAGATAGCAGAAGTTTACAAATTTATAGTGTCTGATGAAGTGGCTGTTGAAAGGTATAAAGCCGGATATGATATTCCCTGGAACTGGGATATTGTAAAGGATGTTCAACTGAATGACGGTGTTTCCCCGGCGTTTGCCGAATTTTCCAAAATGGTCGCAATCAGCCAGACAGAGGACTACCGACTGAAAGTGGATCTGGGCGGCGAAGAGTCTGCCAAGGATACGTTGATCCCATTTATTAAAGGGGATAAGAGCCTGGATGGACTGGACGCAGCTTTTGAGGAAATTAATAAACGCTATAATAATGGTGTAGACCGTTATTATGAAGCAAACGCAGATAAAAAGGAAGCTGATTATGCGGAGGCAGTGGTTCCCGGCTATACCCGCAATAAAGTCAGCCTGGATGATATGGATAAATAAGGAGTGAGACTATATGACACAGCGTCGGACAAAGAAAACTGTAAACCGAGCTAGGAAAGAAGAGGAACGATGGTGTTATTTCATGCTGATAATTCCAATTGTGGGGTTCGCAGTTTTCAGCGTGTATCCGATTCTGTGGACTTTCAAATGGTCATTTTACAACTATACCGGGGCGGCATCCTCAGCGGTATTCATTGGACTTAAAAATTTTGTCGATGTATTTCAGGACAGGATATATTGGTCAACATGGCTGACAACACTGGAATTCACTTTGCTGAAAGTGCCTCTTGAAATGTGCCTTGCATTGGGACTGGCAATCATCTTAATGAAAGGGCTGAAGGGCTCCGGCTTTTTCCGGATAGTATTTTATATGCCGAATGTTATCAGTGTGGCAGTTATTGGTGTTATTTTTACCAACATGTTTGGCTACTATGGGGTAATCAATACGCTGTTTCGGCAAAACGCAGACTGGTTTTCCTCCAAACTGACAGCAATTGTGATGCTGGTACTTGTAAGTATCTGGAATACCTTTGGCGTTAATGTAATGTATTTAATGTCTGCGTTGGCTAATGTGCCGACAGAACTTTATGAGTGTGCATCGTTGGATGGCGCATCGTCATGGGTGAAATTTAAGGATGTTACACTGCCTATGATCCGTCCGGTATTTGGAGTAGTACTGCTCCTGGCTGTTCTTGGAACATTAAGTACCAATGAGTATATTCTGGCATTTACCGGTGGTGCACCCAATGGTGCTACAAATACGGTTATGTCTTATCTTACCACGCAGTATGTGCCGGGCTTTGTTGATACTACAGGAACAGGCCGCATAGTAAAGTTGGGCTATGGAAGTGCACTTAGTCTGGTGACGACAATCCTGTTTATAATTGTCGGGATCGTTCACCAAAAAATCGGTAACCGATCCGATACGTAATTTTTGAAAAGCCGTAAAGCTTTTGTGCAGAAAGTGTTCAAAGGGTTTGCGGCTTTTATATTATGGACGAAGAAAGGAATTTGTGAAATGAAAGAAACAGATGCGCTCAACAGACGGAGCTGCTGTAAATTTGATGGCATGTTCGATAATACTGTAAAATGGATAGAAAAAAAGCAGCTGCTCCGGCGTGACTTATGGAAAAGATTTGTACAGCAGTTTCGTGAAGATGCGGACGCAGACGCGGGCTGGCGTTGTGAGTACTGGGGTAAGATGATGGCAGGGGCATGTCTCGTTTATGATTATAACAGGAATGCGGAGTTATATGCTGTGCTGACCGATACAGTAAAGGATATTCTGCAGACGCAGGATACCAAAGGGCGTATTAGCAGCTATGCTGTCAGTCATGAATTTGACGGTTGGGATCTTTGGGGAAGAAAATATGTATTGATGGGAATGCAGTACTATCATAATATCTGTACGGATGAGGCATTGAAAGAACAGGTTCTGGACAGTATGTGCCGCCAGATGGATGCTATTATAGAAAAGATCGGTCCGGTAGAGCAGGGTAAATATCCTATTACCAAAGCCACCAGACATTGGAGGGGGCTGAATTCAGCCTCGCTGCTGGAAGCAGTCGTCCGGTTGTACAGGCTGACAAAGCAGCCGCGCTATCTGGAATTTGCCGAATATATTGTTGGAACCGGAGGCACGGACGTAGAAGACCTTATCCAAACAGCACTGGAGGACAATCTGTATCCGTATCAGTACCCTGTCACAAAAGCATATGAAATGATTTCGTTTTTTTGCGGTGTGTTGGAATATGCGAGAGTCACGGGAAATGCCAAATACCGCAAGGCAGTATTGCTGTTTGCAAAAAAAGTATTGGAAAGTGATTTCACCATTATCGGAAGTGCGGGATGTACACATGAGCTTTTTGACCATTCATCGGTTCGTCAGGCAAATACGAACAACGGGAAGAAAATGCAGGAAACCTGTGTGACAGTTTTATTGATGAAGTTATGTTATCAGCTTTTTCGAGAAACAAACGATAGTCAATATGTGGATGCTTTTGAGACTTCTTTTTATAATGCATATCTGGGAGCATTAAACATTGAACAGGTGTTGGAGCCATCTTTACAAAAGGAATATCCCACATGGGATATGGAACCGTTACCGTTTGACAGTTACAGTCCATTGACAGCAGGAACGCGTGGAAACGGTATTGGCGGATTAAAGCGGATGAGTGATAATCACTACTATGGATGTTGTGCCTGCATTGGATCTGTTGGCATAGGAATGGTTCCTGCTATGGCATTGCAGGATGCGCCAAATGGTTTTTTTGTGAATATGTATTTCCCGGGGAGAATACGGATTGAGACACCGTTGAAACAGACGGCTGTGCTGACCATCCATACAGATTATCCGGCAACAGGAACAGTGGATATATCTGTGGATATTCCCAAAACAGAAAAATTTTCAATTTATATCCGGATTCCGGCGTGGAGCCATCAGACACAAGTGACAATTAATGGTGAAAAGAAGGAATGCCATGCCGGAAGCTACTGCGAGTTGAACCAAAAATGGGAGCCCGGTACAAACATTAAACTGCATATGGATATGCGCACAAAAGTATTGCGGCCGATCAGTTATGGGCATCAGGTGTTAATGAATAAGGTTATATGGGGAGCAAATTATATTGTGCCAACGTATGATGCAGAGGATCCCACAGCCAGGGAACATGTGGCGCTGCAGCGCGGCCCATTGGTTCTGGCACAGGAAAGCCGCCTTGGATATTCACCAGATGAGTTTGTCGCAATAGTGATGGATTCGGAAGGATATGTATCTGCAAAAAGGGCAGACCACGAGAAGGCACCGTATCCCCATATAGTAGAAATGGAGATTCCACTGGAAAACGGATCAACAATCCATGTGACAGACTATGCTTCTGCAGGTAAGCTTTGGACCGCCAAAAGTAAAATGGCTGCATGGATGAGAGGAATAGCGGTTCTATCATGAGATTCATGAGGAGAATAAGGAAGAGGAGGAAGAAAGATGAATGTATATATCTGTTTCCCGGAAGGAAAAGCCAAAGCACTGACAATGAGTTATGATGACGGAAAGATACAGGACAGGAGATTGATTGACATTTTCAACCAATACGGAATCCGTGGAACTTTTAATCTGAACTATGGTCAGGTAGGAGAATATTCCCATATAACATTAGAGGAAATGAAAGGATTGTATGACGGTCATGAGATTGCAACCCATACCATGACCCACCCGGACATTGAAAGATGTCCTATGGTGGAGGTGGCAGAGGAACTGCTGGGGGATCGGAAAGGTCTGGAAAAATGGACAGGACGTATCATCAGAGGACATGCTTATCCCTACGGATCTTATAATGAAGAAATCAAGCAACTGTATCGTCAATTGGGTATGGCCTATGCCAGAATTGCGCAGACTGTGCCGGATTTCACTTTGCCCAGTGATCCAATGGAGTGGCACGCCACCTGTCATCATGACGATCCGAAGCTGATGGAGTATGCGGAATTTTTTGCCAATTTCCGGCAGAAACAGTATCTGAAGCTCATGTATGTCTGGGGACACAGCTACGAGTTTGATGACAATGACAACTGGGATGTGATTGAGAACTTCTGCAAATATATGGGTGGCAGAGATGATATCTGGTATGCCACTAATATTGAGATCATTGACTACATGGATGCAGCAAAGCACTTGCGGTTTTCCGCGGATTACGAAAAGGTATATAACCCCAACGTCTGTAGCGTATGGTTACAGTTAAACAATGATAAATGTGTGGAAATCAGGGGTGGGACCTTCGTGGATCTGAATACTTTGTTGTAGGGAGAACGGAATTGGAGAGGGTTACCAATCTGAAGTTTTAGCCAACTATCCTTTACAATTTTCCGGTTGTATTTTCAACAAAATTGAATATAATAACAGTACTAGAAGCCCCCACACCTCTCATTGATGTGTCAAATGGGGGCATATTTTTATCTAATTTTGATTACTTTTTCCACCTTAATCAATGGATGATATAGAATAAAAATTTAACATAAATATTGCATCATAACTTTAAAAGAGATATTATCCATATAATAAGTTATGAAGAGGCTGAATGCATGGATTATATAGGTAAAGTATTGGGAATAGAAGTTATCTTTGAGAATGCTGATTTGTCACATTATCCGAATTTTATAAGTACAAGATATTGGTTGCAATTGGTATCACTGGATGGTCACAATGTAATTTTTCTTTATCCTAAAATAGAACTGGAACAGATAGAAATGTTGAAAAAGCACATTGAACGGATACAGGAAAATGAAAAATTGCCGGTAGTCCTCATACTGAAGGAGCTCACATTTCGTCAGAAAGAATATCTGATAAGGGAACGGATCCCTTTTGTTGTAGAAGGAAAGCAGATTTATTTGCCATTTATGGCCTTGTATCTACAGGAGCGCTGCAATGCTGAAAGGAGCCAACGAGAAGAGATACTTCCATCGGCACAGATGCTTTTTTTATATTTTATCTATAAGGGAGCACAAGAATTGCCAACGAGTCAGGCAGCACGGGATTTAAACTTAACGCCGACATCCATATCCAGGGCATCGAAACAGCTTGAAGAGATGGGACTTGTGAGAACCCAAAAGGCAGGTGTGCAGAAAATTCTGTTTTCTGAGGATGCTCCGGAGATGTTATTTCGAAAGTCAAAGAATAAATTGTTAAATCCTGTAAAACGAACGGTTTATATTCCGAAAGAGATGATCGGGACAGACATTTTGGAAAGCGGATATTCGGCATTGGAAGAATATTCTATGTTAAATGCACCAAATGTAAAATGTTATGCAACAGACAAGATTTCCGGATGGAATGGGATTGCAACGAATACCCTGTATGATTCGAAAAGGCAGGTAGCAGTAGAAATGTGGAGATATGATCCGCGGAAATTAGCTGACGGAAAATTCGTTGATATACTTTCGTTAGCATTGGCTCTTAGCGAGGATGGGGACGAACGGGTCGAAGAAGCAGTAGAACAAATGCTAAGTGATTTGTGGAGGAAGATTGGTGGTTTCGGGAATTGAGAGCTTTAAGGAATACCGCAGCTTTACCGATTTAGTCATCCAACCTCAAAGAAGTATCCGATGATGATAGAACTTTTTACAAGAAAGCCGGTGATCATTATTATAAATTTTTGAAGCATTTTTCCAAAATGGCAGGCTGTAAAGTAAATTTACCTTTCGATGCTGTTTACATATAACACTATTTTACAAAAGAACAAAAATGATATATAGTTAACAAATCTATACAAAAAATATATGATAAAATTGTACGGGAGGGCAACATGGATTCTAAGAGTATACGTTTTTTTCTGGTAATAGCAGAAGAGGAAAATATGTCAAAAGCGGCCGAAAGATTACATATGTCGCAGCCTCCGTTAAGTCGTCAGCTGAAGCTGCTGGAGGAGGAAGTCGGGACGGAGTTGTTTGAGAGGGGGCATGGCCGACTCAGACTTACTGCGGCAGGGATCTATTTACGAAAGCAGGCTTATGAAATCCTCTCATTGCTGGATAAGACAAAACAACATTTGCAAACGGAGTTCAGAGAGGATGAAGGGGACATTACAGTTGGAACAATAGAAACGGTAGGAATCAATATTTTGCCGAAATGGATTGCTGATTATCATAAAAAGAAACCCAAAGTGACATACCATGTGATAAATGGAAATACAGATACCATTATGGACCAGGTGGTAAAGGGAATTTATGATATTGGAATTGTCAGGGAGCCGTTTAACAGTGAACCCTTTGAGTGTATTAGACTACCGGAAGAACCATGGATTGCGGTATTACCGAGGGAATATCCGATTGCAACTCCGGGAAAAAACATTGATTTGGCAGAACTGTCCAAGTCACCGCTGATCCTTCCCACCAGAGCGATTCACGAGGAACAAATTCGGCGATGGTTTGAGATGATTGGATCAAAACCTGAGGTGGTCTGTTCCTACAATTCTTTGAGTAGTGGTATTGCACTTGTGAAAAATAATGTAGGTTTGCTACTGTGTCCGGAATCTGCCAGTAGTTTTATCGGGGACTCTGGTCTGATCGTAAAAAAGATTACGAACCCGGCATTGAGTAGTAGATCCGTAATTATAACAAGGAAATATAGTACAAATTCACCGGCAGTTCGCAGTTTTCTGAAAATGATTCAGGAGCAGATTCCGGAACACAATGATATAAAAAATGAATAAGGTAGATGAATTTATACAGATAGTGAATCAAAAATGATAATCTGTAAATTTGACAACTATTGACGAATGTGAGAAGATGCTTGCAACAGAACAACATCTTGAAAAGACAGAGAGGTCTATTATGATCTTTCTGTCTTTTTGTTTTGAGGAGTGAAAGCGTATGGAGACAAAGAAAAAATGGAAACCAGATGTTCTGTTGGTCATTCTGATTGGAGTAGTGATTCTGTTTTCAGTAATGAATCCTCTCTTTTTATCAATGACTAACTTCTTAACAATTCTGAGACAGATCATCATCACAGGAGTTATGGCTTGCGGCCTTCTGTTCGTAATCGTGGGAGGCAACTTCGACCTATCAATCGGAATGTTGATGACCATGTCGGGAATTATATGTATTAAATTTTATGATACGCATGGTATTTATACAGCTGTGGCATTGGCCGTTATCTTTGGAATTTTCATTGGATTGATCAATGGATTCCTGGTTGGTTATATGAAACTGAATTCCATGATCGTAACACTTAGTATGGAAAGTTTCCTTACCGTTATGATTTTGCTCTACAGCGGAGGGAAAATTACCAGAGTAAATTCGGATTCGAAGGTATTGGCATTTTTTGACCAGGGTCGACTCTTGGGACTACCGATTTCCATATATGTATATATATTGATCATTCTGTTTAGTTGGATTCTATTGGAGAAAACAGTATTCGGAAGACAGATCAAAGCAGTGGGAGGTAATGCTTTGGCCAGTAGATTCTCCGGTATTAATGATCGATGGACTATCACAAAATCCTATATGATGTGTGGCGCAATGGCAGGACTTGGCGGTGTGTTATATGCCTCCAGAGTATTGTCCGTACAGGTAGAAGCCGGAAGCGGCTACGAGACAACGGTGCTTACCATTGTTATTTTGGCAGGTACAAAGATTACCGGAGGAGAAGGCAAGGTAGGAAAAACAGTTCTTGCCGCTACCATTTTGGGATGCCTGAGTAATGGATTTATCATGATAGGACTTCCTTATTACTTTCAATGGATTGTGCAATGGGTGGCAATCATCGCGGTCGTATGGATGACGGCTAATCCAATTGCATTAATAAGGAAAAGAAGGGAGAAAAGTGTATGAAAACATTTGGAAAAAAGGTAAATGAATTTGTTCAGGCATACACCATTGTAATCATACTTGCAATTATGATTATTTTCCTAAGTTTTAATTCTGACAGTTTTTTGACGGTAGGAAATTTCTTGAATTTATTTCTCCAGGCAAATTTGTATGGAATCATGGCACTGGGGGTTGGAGTACTGATGATTAACGGCTACTTTGATCTGTCTGTGGGAATGATTATGAGCCTGTCGGCCAATTTGGTGATCATGATGTCTGGAATCAATATCTGGTTGGGAATTATTATATCACTTGCCAGCGGAGTATTATGCGGACTCGTCAATAGTATTTGTGTGACCAAGCTAAAGCTGAATTCACTGGTGGCAACATTGGTGGCGGAAGTGGGACTACATGGAGTTATCTTTTTGATTACAGGAGCGGATTCGCACATTGGTCAATCCATCGGATTCAAAATATTTGGTTCTGTGGCAATTTACAAAATATCCATCCTTACATGGATATGGCTCGTTTTATGTATCATAATTGCTTTTCTGTTAAAGTACACAAAGCATGGTCGGGATACATATGCAATTGGTGGAAATGAGGCAACTGCCCGAAATTCCGGAATAAAAGTAGAAAGCATTATTATGAAAAACTATATGCTGTGTGGCTTCCTGGCAGCGTTGGCCGGCTTATTACAGGCAGCCAGATTAAATTCGGCATCACCGGGACTCGGATGGCCCAATGTATCTATGGATGTACTCACCTGTGCTGTCCTGGGTGGTGTAAAAATGAAGGGTGGAAAAGGAAAAGTCCTTCATATGGTATTAGGGGTATTGGCCATCACGATGATACAGAACGGTATCAATATGCTGAATCTATTGTCTTACTGGAAGACATTGGCTATGGGGCTGATACTGATGTTCATTATTGTATCAGATAAGATTTTTTCAAAGGATGCTTATTAATAAGTTTTCATTAAAGGAGGAGAATATTATGAAGAAAAAAGTATTAGTGTTACTTACAGCGATTTCCATGCTTGCTACCACCGGTTGTGCGGTAGTAACCACTTCTGAGACACCAGCAGGAGAAAGTACGATAACTGCAGGTGAAGCATCTGCAGAGACACAGAGCAGTAGTTCTGTTGCAACAATGTCCGATACGGTAGCAGCCGCAAACGGAGCTGATTTAGAGGATTATGTTGTACCGGCAAGGGATACAGGTAAGGAACTAACTGATATTAAGATCGGATTGTCATTTGCTTATACCGATACCGATGAATTTACGGTTGCACAGTATAACGGTGCACTGGATGAAGCGCAAACGCAGGGAGTTACGCTTCATATTACAGATGCTCATTCCGATGAAGCTACACAGGCCAATGATGTCATCGATCTGATCCAGCAGGGCATGGATGTCATTGGAATTTATCCGGTAAACGGTGAAATGATTATTTCTTCCGTGGAAGCATGCAATGCCGCCGGTATTCCGGTATTCTTGTTCTCCACACCTCCCGCTACCGAGGAGATAGAATCTCTCATTGATGGATTCAGCGGCGGTAATGCATATCACCTTGGGGAACAGATGGCCCAGACTTGTGCAGATGTGCTTGGCGGTTCCGGAAAAGTCATTGAACTGGCCGGATTGTATGGTATGACAGACTCGGATTTACGTTGCGAGGCAACCAGGGATGTCTTCAAAAACTATCCGGATATTGAGATTATTGATTCACAGGAATATGGATGGGCAAAGGAAGAAGCAATCACTGTAGTTGAAAATCTGCTGATTAAGTATCCGGAAGTAGATGCTATTGTATGTGCAAATGACTCTGGAGCATGTGGAGCAATCGCTGCACTGGAGGCTGTCGGACGACTGGATGATGTAAAGGTATTCAGCTGTAATATGACAGATGAGGGATATGAAGCAATTAAAGCAGGTAAGCTTTATAGTTCCGGTATTCAGGATGCGTCGGAAGAAGGTCATGAGGCAGTGAAAATGGGCATAGATATTGCCATGGGAAACGAATATAAGTTTTACGGGTATACAAGTACAGAAGTTGTAACCGCCGAGAATGTCAATAATTTTGAAACCCCCGGATATTGATGGGTGATTGTTTAGAAAAGGATGATGATTATGAGTCAGAGAAATGGAGAAGTACTTCTTAGCTTAAATAACGTTTCAAAGACATTTGTAGGTGTAAAGGCACTGACAGATGTGGGCTTCTGCATTCATTCGGGAGAGGTGGTAGCCCTCTGCGGAGAAAATGGAGCAGGTAAATCTACCCTGGTAAAATATATTGCGGGCATCCATGACTGCGATCCCGGCGGGAAGATGGTATACCAGGGGAAAGAAGTACATTTTAAGTCCGCGTTGGAAGCTAAAAATGCCGGAATCTGTCTGGTGTTCCAAGAAGTTTCCCTGATGACGGATTTAAGCATTGCCGAAAACATTTTCGTGGGACAGTATCCGACCAACCGCTTACACATGATTGACTATAAGGCAATGAGAGAGCGGGCAAAAAAATGTCTGGATCTGTTGGATTTCCCTATGGATCCTATGACGCCGGTCTCTAAGCTGTCACTTGCACAGCAGCAATTAGTGGAAATCGCAAAGGCACTGGTTTATGATCCTAAGCTGATTATTCTCGATGAACCCACATCATCCCTTACAGATAAGGAAAAGCAGGTCTTGTTTAAGAATATCAATGCTTTGAAAGAGTCCGGTGTGGCAGTTATCTATATTTCGCACAGGATGGATGAAATATTTGAGATTAGCGATCGAATCATGGTACTTCGGGACGGATGTGTGGTAGGAAAACTCAACACAAAAGAAAGCAATGTGGATGATATTGTGAAGCTGATGATTGGTCGAACTTTGAACAACTTTTATTATAAGAGTACCTATAAAGGAAATCCTGCCGTGGCAATGGAAGTATGCCATTTGACAAAAAAAGGTATGTTCAATAACGTTTCCTTCAAACTGCACAAAGGCGAAATTCTAGGACTCTACGGACTGGTGGGGGCAGGTCGATCTGAGATTATAGAAACAATATTTGCAATTCGGAAACAGGATTCCGGTACTGTGAAAATAAATGGAGAGAATGCGATGCTGTATAACTCTACATGGGCATTAAAGTATGGAATTGCACTGGTTCCGGAAAACAGAAAGACACAGGGACTGATCCTGGATGCCGATTGTAAAGACAATATAAACCTTGCAATTTTGGCAAAGCTCAGAAAAGGTTTATTTATCGATGATAAGAAGGAAGAAGAAAATTACAATACCTACAAGGAAAAAATGTCCATTAATTCTCCCGGAAGCTGGCAGAAATGCGGTAATTTGAGCGGAGGTAACCAACAGAAAATCATCCTGGCAAAATGGCTTTTGAATCATCCGGAGATCCTTATTCTGGATGAGCCGACCAAGGGCGTTGATGTGGCATCAAAATCAGAAATACACAAACTGATTGCTGAAATAGCTTCGCAGGGGGTGGCGGTTATCGTGATTTCTTCTGAGATGCCCGAGATTATAGGAGTTTCCGATCGAATCCTTACTATTACAGAAGGTGAAATTACAGGAGAACTGATAGGTGATGAAATTACAGAAGAAAACATTATGAATCATATCGCCATCAGAAAGAGTAAAAAGATAGGATGAACAGGAGGTTAAAATTATGGCAACAGAATTTTTGTATTTATCAGAACCAGAGATGATTGAGGCAGGAGTATTGGATGCTGCTTCCTGCACGGATGTGTGTGAGGAAGTATTCCGACTTCTGCATGATGGAGATTATATTATGGGCGGACCGAATCATAACTCACATGGACTGGTGATTGTATTCCCAGAACATCCTCGGTTTCCCAACATGCCGGCAGCAGGACCGGAGAGAAGATTTATTGCAATGCCCACCTATCTGGGGGGCCGATTTGCCGTATGCGGTGAAAAATGGTATGGATCAAACGTAGAAAACATAAAAGCTAGGAATCTTCCAAGATCCATTTTGACAGTTACTATCAATGATCCCGAAAGCTGTGCACCACTAGCCTATATGTCAGGAAATCTGATCAGCTCCATGAGAACTGGATGTATTCCCGGTGTGGCAGTAAGATACTTGGCAAACCAGGAGGCAGAAGTATTTACAGCTATTGGTGTCGGCCCTGTGCAGAAAGCGACCCTGAAGGCAATGGTATCCCAATTACCGAATTTGAAGAAAGTTGTGGCAGAAGCAGCACATATCGAGAGTGCGCAGAAGTTTGTAGAGTGGGCAAAAGAAGAATGTAATCTGGAAGGAATTGCTGTGGAGAACATGGAAGATGCGCTGGCATTAGGTGATATTGTCAGCATTGCGGCATCTCCTAAGAAGCCACTTTATTTGGAAGATAAATGGATAAAGAAAGGGGCTACGGTACTTTTGACCTCACCCATTACGGCAGATGAGGATTTCTGGTGTAAAAATAAAATGGTATTCGACAATTCCAAAATGCATGAAGCTTATTACGAAGAAGGAATCTCTCTGGGAAGTGTGAAAAAGGCTTGCAATGGCTGGGGATTGATGTATTCACTGATGGAGACCGGGAAATTGCCGCCATTGTCGGAAGCAGTCAGCCTCGGAGATGTTGTAGTGGATCATTCACTGGGTAGAAAAAATAAGGAAGATAAATATATGTTTGTGACCAGTGGACAGGTAGTGTTTGATATCGGTTGGGGATATCAGATCTATCAGAATGCATTAAAGAAAGGTATCGGACAAAAACTGAAGTTGTGGGATGAACCTTACTGGAAATAAAAAGGAAGTGATTCATTTGGAAAAACAGATTATGAATCAGGCCGGTTATGCCTGTAATTTGAAAATTGAAGATTTGAGCAGGGAAATCATTCATCAGGCAGAAAGAATCATACTGGATTCCATCGGATGTATTTATCTGGGAAGCAAGAAACATATTGAAGCAGAGCAATGTGTGGAAAATGAAAGCTTTGTCTGGACGAATTACATGATAGACACGGAACTATATGAAGGAAACAGATTTGCCATAGGACATCCTGCCTGTCACATTCTGCCTCTCATGTTGGCAGTGAGCAGAAAAAAGGAAATTACTTGGGGAAAATTTCTGTCAACATTTGTCGCCGCCTATGAAATTGCAGCCAGATGGGGAAGCTCCATTGTCATGCCGAACTATATTCTGGGGCATGGCACAGTGATGACAGCGGCGGCTGCAGTTGCCTATGCATTGTTGGACGGTGCGGATGAAGAAACAGTATATCAAACGATATTACTGGCAAATTCACTTCCGAATGTATCCGTATGGCAGTCTGTATATGATGGCAGTAATCTTCACAATGCCTATGCAGGAATTGGAAGCATGATTGCAATCAAAGCGTATGAAATGGCGCAAAATGGATTCTGCAGTACCGAAGAAATTATTGAGCAAGTATATGGAAAGGTGTATCAGGCAAATCTTAAGACAGAAAAACTGGATGAGAAACTGGGTACGGAGTACCGTATCTGCAAAAATTACTTTAAGATCCATACAGGCTGTCGGTTTATTCATATGTTTGCGGATCTGGTGGAGGAGGAAATGCGTGCGGGACTTCGGGCACAGGAAATTGACCACATTGACTTATTTACCTATAAGAAAGCTTCCCAGGTGGCTGACCGAAATGCATCTAATGCTATGGCAATCAAATTCTCCACGCCGGTATCCATTGCCATATTGTTGCTGACGGGAGAACTGTCTCCGGATCATGTGGATGAATATCAAAAAAGTGAAGAAGTCCGGGAACTGGCACAAAGGATCAATCTGACGGAGACAGATGCTTATAATGCACTGCTTCCCGATATTCGTGGTGGCAGAATGATTATTTATAAAAAGGATCAGACGGTAATAGACCGGGAGGCTCTTCACGCGGATGGAGATTTTGATTGCCCTGTACCTTATACAGACGAGAGACTGATCAGTAAATTTCAAAAAAATGTCAGTGATTCCCATGTTTCCGCAGATTCTGGGAAATTGGTAAATATGATATTAACTACAGATTCCTTAACGAAGGAGATGCTGGTGTCACAGGTATTGTGTGAATTTTACACAACAATTTCGTAAAAAGCAAGAAGTTTCACTCTTAAGATTAGAGTAGTCATTTCACAAAAGATATGATAAAATAGCAGTTGCAGGCGCATTCCGCGCAGGCAGCTGCTATTTTAACTTTATTATAAAGTGAAGATGCCACCGGCATCAGTGAGGTAGATAGATATGACAAAAGTAATCGGTGTAAGATTTCGTACAGCGGGCAAGGTATATTTCTTCGATCCGCTGCAGCTTGAGATAAAGAGAGGCGACCACGTGATCGTGGAGACTGCCAGAGGTATTGAGTTCGGTACTGTTGTTGCGGGAGTGCATGAGGTGGAGGATGATAAGGTGATCCAGCCCCTGAAGCCCGTGATGCGGATTGCCGGGGAGAGAGATATCGAGCAGGAGGCTGCCAACAAGGAAAAGGAGAAGGAAGCCTTCAGAATATGTAAGGAGAAGATATTAAAGCACGGTCTGGAAATGAAGCTGATCGATGCGGAGTATACTTTTGATAATAATAAGGTGCTGTTTTATTTTACGGCGGATGGACGTATCGACTTCCGTGAACTGGTAAAGGATCTGGCAAGTGTGTTCAAGACCCGTATCGAACTGCGTCAGATCGGTGTCCGTGATGAGACCAAGATCCGCGGCGGTATCGGTATCTGCGGACGGCCTTTGTGCTGTCACAGCTATCTGTCGGATTTCGTACCGGTATCCATCAAGATGGCGAAGGAACAGAATCTGTCTCTGAATCCCACCAAGATCTCAGGTGTCTGTGGCAGACTGATGTGCTGCCTGAAAAATGAGGAAGATACTTACGAAGAACTGAACCGCAAGCTTCCCGGCGTGGGTGATTATGTCCAGACGGCGGATGGATTGCACGGAGAGGTACAGAGCGTCAACGTACTGCGTCAGCTGGTCAAGGTACTGGTAGAAGTCGGTGACGAGAAGGAACTGAAGGAGTACGAGGCAGATACATTACAGTTCAGGAGACGCCGTGGTAAAAAGGGCGGCCAGGAACTGTCCAAGGAAGAACTAAAGGAACTCGAGAAGCTGGAACAGGTTGAAGAGAAGGAAGAGGCGGAAGAGCGCGCGGAAAAACGTGCAGAGCAGCGTTCGGATCGTCCGGACCGCAGAGAGCAGAGAGCCGACGGCGAGAATCGCAATGACAACCGTGGTGGCGAGAACCGGAACGGTGAAAACCGTGGAGAGAACCGCAGACGCGACGGACGCAGGAATAATAACCGTGGCGAGAACAATCGTGGCGGCGAGAACCGCAACGACAACCGCAGAGACAATAATCGTGGCAGAGAAGACCGCAATGAGAACCGGAATAATGAAAATCGTGATAATCGCGGTGGTGACAACGGCAACAGAAATGAGAACCGCAGGGACAGTAACCGTGGCGACAGACGTCGTGAGAACCGTCCGCAGAATCGGCCGGATCAGGTGAGGGACAATGCCCAGAACGCAGAGCAGGCAGGCACCCAGGGACAGACACAGCGGGACAATTCTTCCCGCAGAAGACCCAGACACGGTAACCGGAGAGACGCTGGCGGAAGAAAACCGGAGAATACGAATGAAGGTTGAACTGAAGGAAAAAGAACGAATCGATGACCTTCAGCGGAACGGTTATCAGATCATACAGAATTCGGAAAAATTTTGTTTTGGTATGGATGCGGTGCTGCTGACAGGATTTGCCCATGCCGGAGAGAAGGATATGCTGTTGGATCTGGGGACAGGTACAGGGATCATCCC
The DNA here is from genome assembly GCA_934436435.1 of uncultured Acetatifactor sp. Classification (GTDB taxonomy): domain Bacteria; phylum Bacillota; class Clostridia; order Lachnospirales; family Lachnospiraceae; genus Acetatifactor. The sequence continues at coordinate 43,793 of CAKSAN010000010.1, forward strand.
GCTTCTGATGGAAGCAAAATACCACTGCGCCCATCTCACCGGATTGGAGATCCAGGAGGAGAGCGCAGATATGGCGAGGCGCAGCGTGGCGCTGAACGATCTACAGGATCGCATTGACATCGTGACAGGAGACATCAAGGAAGCAGACCAGATTTTTCCGGCTGCTTCTTTTGACTGTATTACCTGCAATCCTCCGTACATGATCGGACAGCATGGACTGACGAACCCGGAGGAACCGAAAGCAATCGCCAGACACGAAGTGCTCTGCACCTTAGAGGATGTGGTCGGCAGAACGGCAAAGCTGTTAAAGCCCGGCGGACATTTTTACATGGTACATCGTCCTTTCCGGCTGGCGGAGATCATGACCATGCTGGTAAAATATAAGCTGGAACCGAAGCGGATGCAGCTGGTGTATCCCTACATCGACAAGGAACCCAATATGGTGCTTATCGAGGCGGTGAGAGGTGGAAAATCCCGCATGACTGTGGAGAAGCCACTGATCGTGTATCAGTCACCCGGAGTATATATGCCGGAGATCTATGACATCTATGGTTATTGAGGAGTGAGAGGAGGCGGAAACCATGCCCGGAACTTTATATTTGTGTGCGACTCCCATCGGAAATCTGGGGGATATGACACCGCGGGTGGTGGAGACTCTGCAAACGGTAGACGTGATCGCGGCGGAGGACACCCGCAACAGTATCAAGCTGCTGAACCATTTTGACATCCACACGTCCATGACCAGCTACCATGAGTACAATAAGGTAGAAAAGGCACACCAACTGGTAGGACAACTATTAAATGGACAGAACATCGCGTTGATCACCGATGCCGGAACCCCTGCAATTTCCGATCCCGGCGAAGTACTGGTGAGGATGTGTCAGGAGGAGAATGTTCCAGTAACCTCACTGCCCGGCCCGGCGGCCTGCATTACGGCGCTGACCTTGTCCGGACTCAGTACCCGGAGGTTTTGCTTTGAAGGATTTCTGCCTGCGGATAAAAAGGAAAAGAAAGCGATTCTTGAAGAATTGAAGACCGAGAGCCGTACCATGATTCTCTACGAAGCACCCCATCATCTGATTCGGACGCTGGAGGAACTGTATGCGACACTGGGAGAACGGCGGATCACTCTGTGTAGGGAACTGACCAAAAAATTTGAGACCGTCTTCCCAACGACTCTGGAAAAGGCATTGGAATACTACAAGACAGAGGAGCCCAGAGGGGAATATGTCCTGGTGGTGGAAGGAAAAAGCCCGGAAGAGAAACGACAGGAAGAAATTGCATCCTGGGAATCCATGACCATCGAGGAACATATGGCTTATTACGAAGAGCAGGGAATGGACAACAAATCTGCCATGAAACAGGTGGCAAAAGACAGAGGTGTCGGAAAACGGGAGATCTATCAGTACCTGCATGGCAACTCTTAAGTGGCAGACACATAGCAAAAAGAATATGTGTAGAAATGAGGCAAAATGACTAATTGTGACGCATGTGTCAATTATGAATATGATGAAGATTATGAATGCTATTGCTGCATGGTGAATCTGGATGAGGACGAAATGTACCGCTTTCTGTCCGGAACTCAGCAGGAATGTCCCTATTTCCGACTGGATGACGAATATGCGGTGGTAAGACATCAGATGTAAGGGTAAAATTCACGAAAGCAGTCGGAAAAAGTCTACAGAAATGGTAGAGAATGCTGATTGTGAAAGCAAAAACAGCGTAGTATAATACGGAGTTGCGTGCTGAAAAACAGTGCGCAGCTTCTTTTGTTGTGTGCAATATAATGATGCCCCAGTATCATATTGTGTTGCTATAAAACAAAAGATAATGAAATACTAAAGCTAACAGGTAGGGTGACAATATCATGAAATATGTGAAACAATTTTCGATTATCCTGGGAATCTCCTTTCTGGCAGAACTTCTGGAGATTCTGATCCCGCTTCCCATCGCAGCCAGCGTTTATGGTCTGGTGATCATGCTGGTGGGGCTGATTACGAAGCTGATTCCGTTAGAGAAGGTGGAGACGGCAGCGGATTTTCTGGTGGATGCCATGTCCATTATGTTTGTGCCAGCTACCGTGGGAATCATGGCAAGTGTGGATGCTTTAAAAGAGATGCTGCTTCCCATCTGCGTGATCACGATAGTATCCACGGTACTGATCATGATTGTGACAGGCCGGGTATCCCAGCATATTATCCGGGGGCAGAAAACCAGAAGTGCCGCAGCCGTTCCGGCGGCTGGAATCGGGGCAGCGGATGACAAGGAGGGCAGATAAATGAACGAAATATTAAGCCAGTCCATTTTTTTCGGCATTGCCATTACACTGGTCACCTACGAGATCGGTCTGTGGATCAAACAGAAGACCGGAAAAGCCATTGCAAATCCGCTTTTGATTTCCGTCATACTGATCGTGGCGGTACTGTTATTGTTCCATATAGATTATGAGACATACGCAAATGGTGCGCAGTATATCAGTATTTTCCTGACTCCGGCAACAGTCAGTCTGGCAGTGCCTCTGTATCGCCAGCTGGAGCTGTTAAAGACTTATCCCAGGGCTATTTTCGGCGGGATCATCGCCGGCGTGCTGACTGCCATGGTGAGCGTTTTTGCTTTAAGCCTGATGTTCGGTCTGAATCATGAGCAGTATGTAACGCTTCTGCCCAAGTCCATTACCACGGCTATCGGTATGGGCATATCTGAAAAAATGGGTGGCATCGTGACCATTACCGTAGTCGTGATCATTGTCACAGGTATCCTTGGCAATATCCTGGCAGAGACGATCTGCCGCCTGTGCAAGATCGAGGATCCCATTGCCAAAGGTCTTGCCATCGGCACCAGCGCCCATGCCCTGGGAACCGCGAAAGCCATGGAACTGGGCGAGATCGAAGGCGCCATGAGCAGCCTGTCCATTGTGGTCTGTGGCATTCTGACCGTGATCTCCGTATCCATATTTGCTAATTTTATTTAATTTCCACACCTCTGTGTTCCACAGAAGTAGAGAAAACGATCAGCGTTTTGGTTCGCCCAAAGCGCTGAAGTTCGTTTATGAACTGATCCAGTTCATTGGTACTGTGGAACATGCCCTCCAACAGCATGGAGTAATCTCCTGTCACGCAATTACATTCAATGACATTGAGACAGTTCTGAATATAGGGATAGAATTCCTTTTTATCTACGGGCGCCACTTCCAGATTGATAAAAGCACGGATATGATAGCCGAGGGCTACAGGATCCACTTCTGCATGATAGCCACGGATATAGCCCAGATTTTCCAGATTACTGATTCTTGCGGATACAGCGGGGGAGGAGAGAAATACTTCCGCTGCGATCTCCTTCAGCGGCGTACGGGCATTGGCCTGTAAATGTCTTAAAATCTTCCGGTCAATATCATCTATTTCATATGTTTTCATAGGCCGACCTCCTGAAAAGTAAATTAAATATGCGGTATGACGCACATTTTGTAAAACATAATAAAATACGATATTTCTGCGTAAAAATACACTATACTTAATATTATTAAGCAGAATAGAACAAAAACATTTAAAAATCAAGTTTTCTGCAAAAGAAAATAAAATCACAAAGCATTTGGAAAATAATATTGACGAAAAAAAGTAAAAAGAATATGTTTCATTTGTGTGTTGCAACACTACCAAAAATTTACGACAGTACAGAAGAACTTCATCGAAGGAAAGGATTTGGTAGAAAAATGGCAGAACAGTATGATCCCTATGAAAATGTAGTCAGCGTAATGACAAAAGCTATGGAAGTCGGAAAAATCGATACCAGAATGTTTGAGATCCTGAAAAATCCACAGCGGGAAACAAAGGTCTATCTTCCGGTTGAGATGGATGACGGAAGCGTAAAGGTATTCGAAGGATACAGGATCCAGCATTCCAATATCCGTGGTCCCTTTAAAGGCGGAATCCGGTATCATCAAAACTGTACGCTGAATGAAGTAAAGGCTCTGGCTACCTGGATGTCTCTGAAATGTGCAGTGGCAAACATCCCTTATGGCGGAGCAAAGGGAGGAATCCGGGTGGATCCGTCGACACTTTCACAGGGAGAGCTGCGGCGGCTGACCAGGAGATATACCTTTGCCATTGCACCAATCATCGGTGCGGATACGGATATTCCGGCACCGGATGTGAATACGAATGCACAGACCATGGCGTGGGTGTTAGATACCTACAGCCAACTGGCAGGAAGGCCCTGTCCCGGTGTGGTAACGGGAAAACCGGTGGAACTGGGCGGATCCAGAGGCCGTAATTCTGCGACCGGAAGAGGGGTCTATATCAGCACTAAATTATTGATGGAAAAAGAAGGTAAGGATCTGCAGAAGGTTACGGTTGCCATTCAGGGAATGGGAAATGTGGGAAGTAATGCTGCAAGAATCTTTTATCATAGAAATATTAAGGTGGTTGCCGTCAGTGATGTATCGGGAGGATTATACAATAAGGACGGACTGGACATCGATGCAATTTCAACATATCTGGAAAAAAAGGGAAATCTTTTAAAGGATTATCAGGCAGACGGCGTAGAGCATATTACTAATACGGAACTTCTCTTATGTGATTGTGATGTGCTGATTCCCGCGGCATTGGAGAATCAGATCACAGAAGAAATTGCGGAAAAAGTGAAATGCTCTTATGTAGTGGAGGCTGCCAACGGGCCTACCAGTGCGGCCGGAGATGTGGTGCTGGAGCAAAGAGGCATTCCGGTAATCCCGGATATTTTTGCCAACTGCGGCGGTGTCATTGTATCTTATTTTGAATGGGTACAGAATATACAGGAACTGACCTGGGAGCGAGAGCAGGTCAATGAAATGCTTGAAAAGCTTATGACAAAATCTTTTGGTGAAATTGTGGATATCAAAAAAGAATGTGATTGTACTTACCGCATGGCTGCCTATGTACTGGCACTTCGGAAACTGGTATATGCGGAAGAGATCAAGGGAATTTTCCCTTAAGGAGAGGAATCGGATATGGAAGAAAAAATGATTGCATGTGTGATTGCAGGAAAAAGAGTATCACAGAGCAACTGTCAGAACTGCCCGATCAAAGACTGCCCGGGAAAAGACAGTAAAAAAGAAGTATAGATATTACGGTTCCGGTGCATACTAACTTCGCAAAGAACAAAAAGGAGGTTAGAAGCATGAGTGATATTTCAGAATTAGATCTGCAGAATCTGCGCCACCTGATCGGCGGCTTTGACACAACCCACTGCAAAATGCAGGAGTATGCCAAGGAGGCGGAGGACCCAAAGGTAAAACAGTTTTTTGAAAAAGGTGCCCGCAGCGCCATGGAGAACAAACAGCAGCTTATGAAGTTTTTGCAGTAAGGAGGCAGCAGAATGCAGGAAAAGACAATGGTAGCAGATACTCTGGCCGGAATCAACGGTGAGCTGACCCGTTATGCGGGAATGATCGCACAGTCGGAGAACAAGGAGTTAAAACAGACACTGAAGCAGTTCCGTACCGCCTGTGAGCAGTCTCAGGAGGAGTTGTATCAGATCGCCAGAGAGAAGTCTTACTATGTGCCGGCGGAGAAAGCCACCGCAGAAGAAGTGGCACATGTGAGAAGCCTGTTCACACAGGGTACTCTGTAAGAAGCAGTATTTGTAAAATGCTGATTTGAAATAAATCAGGTAAGCCTTTCGGAGGATTTTCCGGAAGGCTTATTTTTTACATTGTTCCGGAACTATTATGTGCTCGGGGGAATGCAGTCAGGAGCCCGGTGTATATTTTCATAGGACATACTGCTGCCTGCATATAGTGGAACCAAGGAATATCAGGCGGTAAATGCCATGCTTAATTATATCTGGGCAGGAATGATCCTGCTGGGCGTGATCTACGGTGTCTGTACCGGGCAGATGAGTGCACTGACGGGAGGAGCGCTGGACAGTGCAAGAGAGGCCGTCAGCCTCTGCATCACTATGGCAGGTGTCATGGCGTTGTGGATGGGATTGATGGAGATTGCACAGGAGTCCGGTATGATCGCAAAAATGACGAAAGGGATTCGGCCCTTTCTACGATTTATGTTTCCGAAGCTCCCTGAGGATCACCCGGCAGGACAATACATAGCCACAAACCTGATCGCCAATGTTCTGGGGCTGGGCTGGGCCTGCACCCCGGCCGGATTGAAAGCCATGGAACAACTGGCGGAACTGGAAAAGCAGCGGCACGGACAGGGCACCACGGCGGCCAGCAACGAAATGTGCACGTTTCTGATCCTGAACATCTCTTCCTTGCAGTTGATACCAGTGAACATGATCGCCTACCGCAGTCAGTACGGCAGCGCCAATCCGGCGGTGATCATTGCCCCGGCGCTGGTTGCCACACTGTTCAGTACGGTCATTGCCATTATTTATTGTAAATGGAAGGACCGGTGAGGAACATGATGAACGCGTTGACACACATGTCAGATATTATGATTCCCATGGTGATCTTCTGGATCGTGGGTTACGGAATGGTCTCAGGGGTCAAGGTATATGAGACTTTTTTGAAGGGGGCAAAAGAAGGACTGCGCATCGTCGTGGAGATCCTGCCGACACTGGTGGGGCTGATGATGGCGGTGGGGATCCTCAGAACATCCGGATTTTTCGAACTGTTGGGAAGACTGATCGGACCGGCGACACAGGCGGTGGGGCTTCCGGCGCAGCTGATCCCGCTGCTTATTGTGAAAATGTTCTCCTCCTCCGCAGCTACCGGGCTGGTGCTGGATATTTTCAAGACCTGTGGACCGGATTCCTATGCCGGGATGTTGACCTCGATTCTCATGAGCTGTACTGAGACTATTTTTTACACCATGAGCGTGTATTTTCTGGCGGCAAAAGTAACAAAAACCCGCTACACGCTGCCGGGGGCATTGTTGGCAACGTTAGCGGGAACGGTGGCAAGCATTTTCCTTGCGGGAAAAATGTAATTAAATCAATTGCATGCTTCGTAAAATAAATAAGAATACTGTCAGGGTGATGGAACTTAAAAATGTTGTGGCTACGACTACACTGGAAGTCAGTGTTCCCTCATGGTTCATGTTTTTTGCCATGATATAGCAGCTTACGGTGGTGGGGGAACCCAGCATAATGAGGATAGCCACCAGCTTTTCTCCGGTAAAACCGAAATGCACGGCCAGGGGCAGGAACAAAGCGGGCCATACCACCAGCTTTAAAAAGGTTGCCACCCCGGTGGGAGCCAGAAGCTTCAGCGCTTTTCGCCCTTCAAAACCGGCACCCAGACCGATTAAAGCCAGAGGCGTTGCCAGTACGGCAAGATTGTTAATGGTCTTGGAGATGATCGCGGGATAGCTGATCCGACAGGCACTGGACAGCATTCCCAGAGCAATACTGAGGATGATCGGGTTCGTGATAATACCTTTCAGGGAAGCTAACAGGGATTTTTTATCGAGGCCCTTTGCTTCCGGACCGGTAAAGGACAGAACCAGCACAGCGGCAATATTGTACAGAGGGACGGTGCCCACGATCATCAGGGGAGCCATGCCGGAGTCGCCGTAGATATTCTGGATAAACGCAACGCCCAGGACGGCAGCGCTGCTGCGGTAGCTGGCCTGGACAAGCTCGCCCAGACGGGACTTGTTCTTATAAAAAAGACCTGCCACGCCCCAGGTGATGACGATGCAGAACAGGGTCACGAAAAAGCAGAACAGGACGTAACCGGTATCCCAGACACTGTAGAAATCCGCTGAGGAAATATCCTTAAACAGCAGAACCGGCAAAGTTACTTTATAGTTAAAAGAGTTCAGTGTTTTAATGAAAGAATCATTGGTCAGATGTAATTGCTGTAAAATATAACCGATCACCATGACCAGAAAAACGGGGATCGTTGCGTTAAGACTGAATAAGAGTTGTTCCATGGAAATCTCTTGCCTTTCTGTTATCGGAAGCTAAAAGCCCCTCTCCTTTTGCAAGTATAGAAAAGGAGAGGGGCTTTGTCAAGTTACACCTGTGGCATCAGTCTGGAGACCTATGTAAAACCGTCAATTTGTCATTAACAGCAGGGTTTCCAGTGAGGAAAAATCAGAGGTTCCCTGTTCCAGATAAAAAGTGTGGAATTTCAGATCGGAATAGGAAGTTCCCCAGTGGTCCATGGCGGTATCCCGCAGCTTTAAGATTTCCAGATAACCTACATAATATTTCGGATAATTACAGGGCTCCTCCGCAATATAGGTGTAAACCGCCTCACAGGTCTGCGGGGAAGTAATACCGAATTTGCCAAGGACTTCCGCCACCTGATCGTATCCGGCGCCTTCTCCGTGGATCAGAAGATCCAACAGGGTATACATACACAACTGGAGACTGCGGGTGTGCTTTTCCAGTCGGGCAACCTGTGCGGCATCTGTACTTCCCGCCTGCTCCAACAGATCGGCCGCATAGTCATAAGAAAGAAACTCTACATACAGAGCCCAGCCTTCCAGATAACCACCGTACCAGATCAGCTTTCTGGCGGGATCCATGTTTCTGTCGGAAAAGGCGCGGTTGCTGTATACGGTCTGGTAGAGATGGCCGGGAAAGCCTTCATGGGCCAGTGTGGTGTAGAGTTCCAGACCCTGAGGAGAATTCCGGCGGTTTATGTATATGACATTGTTGTCGGAATCTCCCAAAGGTGTGGTCAGATAAAATGCCGGAGCACTGTAGGGCTCCAGACTGGGGACCACATCTTTTACGGTGACGGTGGGAAGGGGATTGCTGACAGGAAAGTCATTTTTCATGCGTAGCTGTAGATCTGCAAGCATTTCTTCCGGCTCCGTCAGGGGAAATTCGTCGGAGCTTCCTTCGGAGAGCAGAGAGATCAGGGAAGGGGATTGGGCGGCCAGACTGCGGATGGCGGACTGTTCCGCCTGAAATTGCGTGAGCAGCATCTGTACCAGTTCTTTTTCGGAACGGGAGGAACCGGTCTCGGAAAAACGCAGGTGACGGTAGTAGGTTTTACCGTCCGGCAGCAGGGCGAGGCCTTTCGGAAGTGCGCCGCGGGCATCGGATGCTCCTTCCGAGGCTACGGAGTCGGTGGAAGCTTCCAGAGAAAGCAGCCCTTCGGACAGGGCGGCATAGGCGGGCTGTACCACTGTGGCAAGCAGGTGGTCATTTTTCTCAATCAGGGAGACGGTCTCCTCCGGGGCAAAAAGTCCCTGCTTCTGGAGCTCTAACAGGCGGTCCTCAAAGGTGGTCTGTAAAAAATGTGTTCCCTGTGTCAATTCCTGGGAGGTGACGATAGTGTCACATTGTTTCCGGACTTTCTCCAGGGAACAGGCAGGCATGAGGAAGCCCGCAGCAGCTTTTTCCTGCTCGTAGAGAAGCAGGGAGGCAAAATAGTCGTCCACCTGATCTAAAAGTGCCAGATAATCGGTCACATCCCGCTTCGTGCGGAAGGTGTATTCCGCCAGCAGAACGGGAAGCTGGGACTGCATTCCGGAGGAGGGAGAAAGGGGGTCATTGTAATAGGGAAACTGCGCCAGAGCCAGATCGTTTTCCAGAGAGCGCCGCAATAACCGGTAGGTATGGGCATTTTCCGGGGAAAGCCGGTCGGGATCTATGCGATCCAGCTGTTTTAAGAGGTTGGCACAGCGTTCTTTGCTGTCTTCCTGCTGACCGGAGCGGTAGAGAGGGAGCACCGGTTCATATTCGGAGATGCCGAAAGCCTTCGGGTCGGCAATGGTGTAGTGCATATTCAGAGTGCTGGCCGTCATTTCCTCCCGGAAGAGTCGGGAAGTAAATTGTTCAAAGCGCCTGTCCGGGGAGGTGTGAGAGGACACAAGGGTCAGAGCGCCGGTGAAGGCACAGAGAAGACCAATACATACAAGTAGTTGGGGAAAGGAGAGAGGAGAACGTTTACGCACGATGGTTACCTGATGACAGAGAGTGTTGGTAAAAGTATATGTGAAAATTTCACGGGATAGACTTACCGCGACTTACAGGGGCGCAGAGCGCCCCTGTAAGTCAAGTTGTATACCGTACAACTATATACAAATGTATCTAAAATACATAAAAGATGTATTGACTTTGTGCGGTAGCCTTATTATACTGAAAGTAATTATGGAGACAAAATATCAAAACCTCATTAATTACATACAGGAACAGATCACGGACGGACAACTGGGCCCGGGGGAGAAGGTCCCTTCGGAGAACCAGCTTTCGGAGCAGTTCCATATCAGCAGACAGACGGTGCGGAAAGCCATAGGCACGCTGGAGGAGGATGGTCTGGTGCAGAGGATCCGGGGCAGCGGCACCTATGTGAGCTTTGACCGCCGGAAGAATCTGGAACAGCGCAATAGCATCGCCGTAGTAACCACCTATGTGGACAGCTATATTTTCCCCAGGATCTTACAGGGGATGCAGAATACTTTATTTGAAAGCGGCTTTTCCGTGCAGATCTATTTTACGAACAACACGCTGGACCGGGAGAAAAGCATTCTGAAGGATCTGCTGAAACGGGACGATGTGGCCGGAGTCATTGTGGAGGGCACGAAGAGCGGACTGCCGAATCCGAACCTTGACCTGTACCGCCACTTGATGGCGAGGAAGATACCGCTTCTGTTTTTCAACACTTATTATCCGGAACTGGAAGTCCCTCATGTGTCTTTAAATGATGTGGAGGCGGCTTACAAAGCAGTACGGTATCTGATCGACAGGGGACACCAGAAGATCGGGGCGATTCTGAAGCTGGACGACGGACAGGGCAGACAGCGCTATCTGGGGTATCTTCGGGCCATGGAAGAGGCTGGGCTGATCGTGACAGACTCCCGGATGGTGTGGATCGACACGGACGAATCCAAGCAGCTGGGCTATTGCCGGGACCGGATCCTGAACCGGGTGGAGGAATGCACCGCCCTTTTGGCATACAACGACCAGATCGCCTTTCAGCTGATCCGGATGCTGACGGAGCGCCATATCCGGGTGCCGGAAGATGTATCGGTAATCAGCATCGACGATTCGGATCTGGCGAGACACAGCGAGGTGCCTATCACCTCCCTGCCGCACCCCAAGGAGAATCTTGGGAAAAGGGCAGCGGAGACTTTGTTACAGATGATCGCGGGCAGGAAAAAGGATCTGACCTATGAATTCGATACCCGTGTGGTGGAGCGGGAATCCGTGACAGAACATGAGGACCATTAAGAGAAATAATAAAAACGATAAAAATCAAAGGGATAAGGAGAGAACACAATGAGCGAAGCAGTAAAAAAAGCGATCAGGACAGGAAAAACAGCTCTCGGTATCGAGTTTGGTTCCACCAGAATCAAAGCGGTACTGGTAGATGAGAGCCACGAACCCATCGCCATGGGAACCTACGACTGGGAGAACCGTCTGGAGAACGACATCTGGACCTACAGTCTGGAGGATATCTGGAAAGGTTTACAGGGCTGCTACAAGAGCCTGACAGACGATGTGGAGGCAAAGTACGGCGAGAAGCTGACCACGCTGGGTGCCCTGGGATTCAGCGGAATGATGCATGGCTACATGCCTTTCAATGCCGAGGGAGAACTGCTGGTACCTTTCCGTACCTGGAGAAACACTATGACCGAGGAAGCCTGCAAGAAGCTGATCCCGGTATTCAATTTCAACATTCCCCAGAGATGGAGCATTGCCCATCTGTATCAGGCCATTTTAAGCGGAGAAGATCATGTAAAGGATATTGCTTTCTTCACCACGCTGGCAGGCTACATTCACTGGAAGCTGTCCGGAGAAAAGGTGCTGGGCATCGGTGAGGCAGCAGGTATGTTCCCCATTGATTCCACCATTATGGACTTCGATCAGAAGATGCTGGACCAGTTCGACAGCCTGCACAACTTTGGCTGGAAGATTCGTGACATTCTGCCGAAGGTACTGGTAGCCGGAGAGCCTGCCGGTGTCCTAACCGTGGAAGGTGCAAAATTACTGGATCCCACCGGAACCTTACAGCCCGGTGCATCCATGTGTCCTCCCGAGGGCGACGCGGGAACCGGAATGGTAGCCACCAACAGCGTGGCGATCCGCACCGGTAACGTCTCCGCCGGAACCTCTATTTTTGCCATGGTAGTACTGGAAAAGGCCATGGAAAAGGTACACGAAGAGATCGATATGGTTACCACCCCCGACGGTATGCCCGTAGCCATGGTACACTGCAACAACTGCACCTCCGACCTGAATGCCTGGGTAAATCTTCTGGGTGAATGTGCGGAGAGCTTTGGCGTAAAAGTGGATAAGAACGAACTGTACGGCGTATTGTACCGCAAGGCACTGGAAGGTGCTGCTGACTGCGGCGGCGTAATGGCATACAACTATTTCTCCGGAGAACCTATCACCGGGCTGGACGCAGGCCGCCCCATGGTAGTGAGAACACCGGATGCGGACTTCACACTGGCAAACTTCATGCGCTCCCATCTGTACAGCGCAGTGGCCACGTTAAAGATCGGTATGGATATTCTGTTGAAAGAGGAGCATGTGGCAGTGGATTCCCTGATGGGCCATGGCGGCTTCTTCAAGACTCCCGTAGTGGGACAGCGCATCATGGCAGCAGGCATGAACGCACCGATCACCGTTATGGATACGGCCAGTGAAGGCGGCGCCTGGGGTATTGCCATTCTGGCAGCTTTCATGAAGGAGAAAAAAGATGGCGAGACCCTTTCTTCCTATTTGAATGACAAAATCTTCGCAGGACAGACCGGGACCACTCTGGATCCGGATCCCGAGGACGTGAAGGGCTTCGATGCTTTCCTGGAAGAGTACAAGAAACTGCTTCCCGCGGAAAAGGCGGCCGTTGCGGCAAAATAATTTTTCAGACGCAGATTTATGCCTGTACAGTGCACGGAAGCAACGGCATATAAGTGCACGGCACAGAAGTGCCGGAAAGCTGGCAGATTTTAGAAAAGGAATGAGGTTTAGGATATGTTAGAAGAATTAAAACAGAAAGTATATGAAGCAAATATGGATTTGCCCCGGTACGGTCTGGTGACTTTTACATGGGGAAATGTCAGCGCCATTGACAGAGAGAGCGGTCTGTTCGTGATCAAACCCAGCGGCGTGGATTACGATAAGCTGACACCGGAAATGATGGTAGTCATGGATCTGAACGGCAATAAGGTAGAGGGAGACCTGAATCCTTCTTCCGACACCGCCACCCATCTGGAGCTGTACAAGGCATTTCCGGAGATCGGCGGCATCGTACATACCCATTCTTCCTATGCCACCAGCTGGGCGCAGGCGGGAAGGGACATTCCCTGCTACGGAACCACCCATGCGGACTATATCTACGGCCCGGTTCCCTGCGTGCGCTGCCTGACAAAAGAGGAGATCGAGGATGCCTACGAGGAAAATACCGGACATCTGATCGTCAACGAGTTCAAGCGTCTGGGCAAGGATCCCAAGGCAGTACCCGCCGTTCTGTGCAAGAATCACGGGCCTTTTGCCTGGGGCAAGGATGCCAAAGAGGCTGTCCACAATGCCGTAGTACTGGAAGAGGTGGCAAAAATGGCGTACCGCGCTGAGACCATCAATCCCAGGATCCAGCCGGCACCTCAGGAATTGCAGGATAAGCATTATAACCGCAAGCATGGAAAGAATGCTTACTACGGACAGACGAATTTGAAATAGAATGCGCGATTGTGCTCGTGCACGCGTAAAATTTTTTCCGGGGAAAATAATATACTTTTACTGGACGTAGGACCGGAAGTATGCTAGTATAACAACGTAAATCGCAACAGACAAGCCAATATGGCGGAATGGAGGAGACAATGAAGAATTTAGAACTGCAAAAGCGTGCCAATGATGTCCGCAAGGGCATTGTGACCGCAGTTCACGGTGCGAAAGCAGGACATCCCGGTGGATCCCTGTCAGCCGCAGATATTTTTACATTTTTATATTTCGAGGAACTGAACATTGATCCGAAGAATCCCAATATGGAGGAGCGTGACAGATTTGTGCTGTCCAAGGGTCATACAGCTCCCGGACTCTATTCCGCACTGGCTAACAGAGGATATTTCCCGGTAGAGGATCTGCCCACCCTGCGTCACTTGGGTTCCTATTTACAGGGTCATCCCTGCATCCATATCCCTGGCGTGGACATGTCTTCCGGATCTCTGGGACAGGGTATTTCCGCAGCTGTAGGTATGGCACTGGGTGCAAAGATGGAGAATCGTGATTTCCGTGTGTACACACTGCTGGGCGACGGTGAGATCGAGGAAGGTCAGGTATGGGAGGCAGCCATGTTCGCAGGCTTCCGCAAGCTGGACAACCTCTGCGTTATGGTAGATAATAATAACTTACAGATCGACGGACCCATCGATCAGGTATGTTCTCCTTATCCTATTGATAAGAAGTTCGAGGCATTCAATTTCCATGTGATCAATGCCGATGCCCATGATTTTGATGCGATCCGTGCAGCATTCAAGGAAGCAAGAGAGACCAAGGGTATGCCCACCTGTATCGTATTCCACAGCCTGAAGGGCAAGGGCGTCTCCTTCATGGAGAACAGCGTGGACTGGCACGGCAAGGCTCCCAACGATGAGGAGTATGCAGTGGCAATGGCAGACCTTGATAAGATCGAAAAAGAATTAGAGAAAGCAGGTGAGCAGTAATGGCAGAGAATACCGTGAAAAAGATCGCAACCAGAGAAAGCTATGGTAACTCCCTGAAGGAGCTGGCAGAAGAATTCCCCAATCTGGTCGTATTGGATGCCGATCTGGCAGCCGCTACCAAGACCGGAATTTTCCGTAAGGCATATCCCGACCGTCATATCGACTGCGGTATTGCAGAAGCCAATATGATGGGCGTGGCAGCAGGACTGTCTCTGGTAGGCAAGATTCCTTTCGTAAGCTCTTTTGCAATGTTCGCAGCAGGACGTGCTTTTGAGCAGGTGCGTAACTCCATCGGTTACCCTCATCTGAATGTCAAGATTGGTGCGACCCATGCAGGTATCACCGTAGGTGAGGACGGCGCTACCCATCAGTGTAACGAGGATATCGCCCTGATGCGCACCATCCCCGGCATGGTAGTAATGTGCCCTTCCGATGATGTGGAAGCAAGGGCCGCTGTCCGTGCCGCTCTGGAATATGAAGGACCTGTATACATCCGTTTCGGACGTGCCGCAGTACCCGTGATCAACGATCATCCCGGTTACCATTTCGAGATCGGTAAGGGAACCGTAGTCCGTGAAGGTAAGGATGTCACCATCGTAGCCACCGGTATCTGTGTAGATTCCGCTCTGGGTGCAGCGAAGATGCTGGAAGAGGAAGGCATCAATGCAGAGGTTGTAAATATCTGTACCATCAAGCCTCTGGATGAGGAGATCATCATTAACAGTGCGAAGAAGACCGGTAAGGTAGTGACCGTGGAAGAGCATTCCGTGATCGGTGGACTGGGAAGTGCTGTCTGCGACTGCCTGTGCGCAAATCATCCCGTACCTGTGAAGAAGGTCGGCATGCAGGATGTCTTCGGTGAGTCCGGTTCCGCTGCTGCGCTGGTAGAGAAGTACGGTCTGGATGCCAAGGGCGTTTACAAGTCTGTCAAAGAATTTCTGTAAGAGAATATAAGATATCAAGGGGAAGCCGCCGGTTATGTGAAAACAGAGACTGGCGGCTTCTTTTGCATCATGGTATCATGGGGAAAGTAAATGCAGCTGACAGAAGGGAAGGGTTTTACTGTGAGATATGCGATCATCGGAGCCGGAGGGACCGGCGGGATTCTGGGATTCTATATGACGAAAGCGGGAAAAGATGTTACCCTGATCGCCAGGGGAAGGCCTCCGAGATCGATGGACTGGTCTATGAAGTTGTTCGCATGGGGCAGAAATATCATGTCCCCATGCCGATGTATGAGAAGGTAGCCGAAAAGCTGAAAGAGACTATTGGATAACCTATATTTGTAATATCCAGAACAGAAACGGCATCGTGACCACGGACAGAATGGTGGTCAGGGCCACGCCCCGGGAAGTCAGCCGGTAATCTCCGTCGTATTGCTGCGCCAGCATGACTGTCATACTTCCCACCGGTGTCGCCGTCATTACCAGACATACACCGCGGAACATGGGATCCGTGATAAAAAACTTTAATCCCCACAGAAGTAATGCCGGCAGAAACAGCAGTTTTACGACGGAAAAAATGAGCAGCCGTACATCCGTAAACAGATCTTTTAACCGGATCTGGGCCAGAGAGTCGCCGATCACCAGCATGCTTAACGGGCCGGTGATGGCTCCGATACGGGTTGCCGTGTTTTCGAAGATCATGGGAACCGGGAGACCGGTGATATACAGAACTACCGCAATGAGACAGGAGATCACGCCCACATTCAGGAGCTGCTTCCAGTTCATTTTCTCCCTCTGGCCGCCGGCCTTCATTTTGCGGATGCCATAGGTATAGATCAGCACGCTGTACAGCAGGTTGAAGATCGCAGCGTGGATCACCGCTTCACTGCCGTACATGGCATCCAGCAGAGGATACCCCATAAATCCGATATTGGAGAAGATCGTCATGACCTGATAAGCGCCATAGTCTTCTCTGTCCGCCCGAAGCAGTCTCGGGAGCAATTCCGCAATGACAAACATAATAGCAAAAAAGATCAGTGCCACACCCAGAGTGAGCAGGAGGGCACCCTTATTCTCCAAAGTCTCCGGGTTCATTCCGGAGGCGATGATCAGTGCAGGATTTCCGATATTGATGACGATACCGGAGATCATTTTGCCGGTAGTCTCCTGAAATACACCGACTTTCCGGCAGATATACCCGATCAGCATGATCAGGAAAAAGATTATCATTTGTTGCAGTAAAAGCATAAGATGCCTTCTTTCTGTGAAAGTATGGGAAATAAATAAGGAAATACGCAAACGCGTACATCATAGCACAAATGAACGTGCTTTCTCAACTCATTTTTGCGTATTTTCGGGCTTTTTGCTTTCTTTCTTTACAAAACCACGGGCGGTACGCTATACTTGCAAAGGACTATTGACGTAAAAAGCGCTGCAAGAGCAGCAGAATGAGAGGAATTATGAGCATATTAAACGTAGAACACCTGACCCATGGCTTTGGAGACCGGGCTATTTTTAACGATGTATCGTTTCGTCTGCTGAAAGGGGAACATATCGGCCTGATCGGTGCCAACGGCGAGGGAAAATCTACCTTTATGAATATTATTACCGGCAAACTGATGCCGGATGAGGGCAAAGTGGAGTGGGCGAAGAATGTCCGCGTCGGCTATTTGGACCAGCATACGGTCCTGACACCTGGTATGACGATCCGTCAGGTGTTGGCGTCCGCCTTTGATTTTTTATATGAAATGGAAGCCCAGATGAACGAGATCTGTGACAAAATGGGAGAGGCTGCCCCGGAGGAACTGGAACAGTACATGGAAGATCTGGGAACGATCCAGGATCTGCTCACCATGCATGATTTCTATATGATTGATGCAAAAGTGGAAGAAGTGGCAAGAGCTCTGGGACTGATGGATATCGGTCTGGACCGGGATGTGACAGAACTGTCAGGTGGACAGCGTACCAAGGTGCTGCTGGGCAAGCTTTTGTTGGAAAAGCCCGACATTCTGCTGTTGGATGAGCCCACCAACTATCTGGATGCGGAGCACATCGAGTGGCTGAAACGCTACCTGAACGAGTATGAGAATGCCTTTATTCTGATCAGTCATGACATTCCCTTCCTGAACAGTGTCATTAACCTGATCTATCATATGGACAATCAGGAGCTGACCCGTTATGTGGGAGACTACGATAAGTTTCAGGAAGTCTATGCCATGAAGAAATCCCAGCTGGAGGCCGCTTATAACCGCCAGCAGAAGGAGATCGCCGATCTGAAGGATTTCGTGGCGAGAAACAAAGCCCGCGTTTCCACCCGCAACATGGCCATGTCCCGTCAGAAGAAGCTGGACAAGATGGATGTCATCGAGCTGGCTGCGGAGAAGCCAAAGCCCGAGTTCTCCTTTAAGGAGGGGCGCACCACAGGTCGTATCATTTTCGAGACAAGGGATCTGATCATCGGTTATGACGAACCGCTGTCCAAGCCCCTGAATCTGTCCATGGAACGCGGCGAAAAAGTAGCGCTGATCGGTGCCAACGGTATCGGTAAGACCACCCTGTTAAAGAGTATTCTTGGGCTGATCCCGCCTCTGTCCGGTGAAGTGGAGCAGGGAGATTATCTGGAGATCGGTTATTTCGAACAGGAAATGTCCGGTTCCGGTGACAACAGCTGTATTGAAGAAATCTGGCAGGAATTTCCCGCATTTACCCAGTATGAGGTCCGTTCCGCACTGGCCAGATGCGGTCTGACCACGAAACATATCGAGAGCCGTGTAAAAGTGTTAAGCGGTGGTGAACAGGCAAAGGTAAGACTCTGCAAGCTCATGAACCGGGCCACGAACGTTCTGCTGCTGGACGAGCCGACGAACCATCTGGATGTGGATGCCAAGGACGAACTGAAGCGCGCCCTGAAGGAATACAAGGGAAGCATTCTCATGGTCTGCCATGAGCCGGAATTCTACGACGGACTGGCCACACAGGTGTGGGATCTGTCACAGTGGACGACAAAATTATAGAAACTTTTTCCTTCCGTTTTTCGTCTAATAGAATAGGTATCCGGAAACAGGGGATACTGCAACTGAGTATAGGAATGCGTATAGAAACCGGAAAGATGAGGAGATGATTTTATGAAGAAGAAATTAGCATGTATGTTACTTATGAGTGCCATGGCACTTTCCATGACCGCCTGTGGAGGTAAGGATAACGGCGGTGCCGCAGCAGGAACCGGAGAGACTACGACGGAGAGCACCGCAGCCGGACAGGAGACCGGAGCGTCAGAGAACACGACGGCGCAGGATCCCAAAGATACGGCACAAGCATTACAGGATGCTAAAAAGGCAGTTACGAATGCTTTGGGGGAAAATTACTGGCCGGATTCCGAGATCCCGGAGGAGATGCTGGGTGACACCTTTGGCGTTAGCGCAGATCTCTATGATGCTTACCTGGGTGAGGCTCCCATGATCAGTGTCAATGTAGATACTTTATTGATTATTCACGCAAAAGATGGTAAGGTAGAGGAGGTAGAAAATGCATTGAACACCTACCGTGACAATCTGGTGAACGATACCATGCAGTATCCCATGAATCTGGGAAAGATTCAGGCATCCCGGATTGAGCGCATAGGCGATTATATATGCTTTGTACAGTTGGGTGCCGATACTTCTTCCGTGGAAGATCAGGGAGACGAAGCGGTAATCACCTACTGTCAGGAGCAGAATGAACTTGCCCTGGAGGCTATCAGACAGGCTCTGGAGTAAACGCGGAGTAGAGTGAATGGTATTCAGCAGTGTATTATTTCTTTTTCGGTTTTTACCGATTTTTATGATCTGCTATTTCCTGGTTCCCCGGAAGATGAAGAATCTGGTTCTCTTCCTGGGGAGCCTGGTCTTTTATGCCTGGGGAGAGCCCGTCTATATTTTTCTGATGCTTTTTTCCACCATATCCGATTTCGTGTGGGGAAAACTGATCGAAGAATACAGAGGAAAGGACCGTTCCCGGATCTTTTTGTTGTGTTCCGTTGTCATCAACCTTTTTATCCTGGGATTTTTCAAATATGCCGATTTCCTGCTGCAGACGGTGAATGCAGTCTTCGGAACGTCGATTCCGCTGTTGGGGCTTCCTCTGCCCATCGGAATCTCCTTTTACACCTTCCAGACCATGTCCTATGTCATTGATGTGTACCGGGGAGATGCCAAAGCACAGCGAAAT
Organism: uncultured Acetatifactor sp.; assembly: GCA_934436435.1. Classification (GTDB taxonomy): domain Bacteria; phylum Bacillota; class Clostridia; order Lachnospirales; family Lachnospiraceae; genus Acetatifactor. The sequence continues at coordinate 63,507 of CAKSAN010000010.1, forward strand.
ATATTGCAGTTCGGCGTCTATGTGACTATGTTCCCGCAGTTGATCGCGGGACCGATTTTAAAATATCATCAGGTGGAGCGTTACTTACAAGACAGACGGACCGATCTGGATGCCATCAGCTACGGTGCGAAACGCTTTGTGACAGGGCTTGCCAAAAAAGTATTGCTGGCCAATAATCTGGGATTATTGTGGAAACAGGTGACGGAGCTGGGAAATGACCAGATGAGTGTTCTGATGGCATGGCTGGGAATCGCAGCCTTTGCTTTTCAGATCTATTTTGATTTTTCCGGATATTCGGATATGGCTATCGGTCTGGGCGCGATCCTGGGATTCCATTTCCCGGAGAACTTCAATTATCCGTACATTGCCACTTCGGTAAAAGATTTCTGGCACAGATGGCATATTTCCCTGAGCACATGGTTTAAGGAATACGTGTACATTCCGCTGGGCGGCAACCGCAAGGGACTGCCGAGACAGCTGCTCAATATTCTGGTGGTATGGATGCTGACCGGTATCTGGCATGGTGCAGGCTGGAACTTCCTGCTCTGGGGGCTGTGGTTTGCTTTCTTTTTGATCCTGGAAAAGCTGTTTCTGGGAAAAATTCTGGAAGATGTGCCCAAAGCCTTCGGCAGGGTTTACACGCTGGCGGTGGTACTGATAAGCTGGGTATTTTTCGCACTGGAGAAGCCCGGGGAAATATGGGCTTATTTGCAGGCGATGTTTGGAATGAATGGTGTAGGGCTTGTGAATTCTCAGGCAATGTTCCTGGGCAGTGAATATCTGGTGCTTCTGGTGATCGCACTGGTGGCATGCCTTCCGCTTGGCAGCCGTCTGGTGCATGGTCTCAAGAGCAGCAAGACAGGTCCTGCCATGGCGTTGTATCGTCTGGGAGAAAAGGTGATTCCCGCTGTGCTGTTACTTTTGTCGGTGGCTTATATCGTGGATGCGTCGTATAATCCCTTTTTGTATTTTCGTTTTTGATCGGGAAGGAGGAACCGCGTATGGATGATAAAAGAAATTCGCTGTTGACCATCGGACTGATCTGCGCGGTACTTCTGGTTCTGGGAGTTGCGGATCTGTGGAACAGCGACAAGGTATATTCGGAAGCAGAGAACAGGGTGCTTGCTTCGCACCCCGATTTTTCCTGGGAAAGCCTTTTTTCGGGAGATTATGAGGAAGACTATGAAGAATACATGTCCGACCAGTTCGTGGGGCGGGATAAATGGGTAGGACTTAAGACACGGGCGGATATCCTGTTCCGGAAAAAACAGATCAACGGTGTCTATCTGGGCTCGGATCGTTATCTCATCGGGGTAAATGATCCGGAGGCGTACACGGAGCAGATGGAGAATTCCCGTGTGGCTTCTTTGACAAAACTGGTGAACCGGTGGGATGCCAAAGTCATGCTAGTGCCTACCGCAGATAACATTCTCACCGACAAGCTGCCGGCGTTTGCCCCTTACTATGACGAGGAACGACTGCTTACAAAAGTCCAGAAGTCCATCGGCGAGGAGCATTATGTCGATGTGTATCATGCATTGCAGGAACATGCACAAGAACCCATCTATTATCGCACGGATCATCATTGGACCAGTCTGGGAGCCTATTACGGTTTTATGGCGTGGGCGGACAGTGTGGGACGATTCCCCTATCCCTATGATACCAAAACCATGAAGACGGTGTCGGAGGATTTTCAGGGAACATTGCAGTCCCGGATCAATGTGGACTGGGCGAAGGACACGATACAATATTTTCCGGAGACGGAGAAAAAAGTGGTATCTGTGACTTATGATTTCACGGATACGGTGGATTCTCTGTATGCACCGGATTATCTGGATACCAAGAATCAGTACGGCTTTTTCCTGAATGACAATCACGCCTTCATGGAGATCCATACCGGGTACAACCCCGGTAAGACGTTGTTTGTCATTAAGGACTCTTATGCCAACAGCATGATTCCTCTGCTTACCACCCATTATGAGACCATCTATGTGGTGGACCTGCGCTATTTTAACGGGAAGCTGTTCCAGCTGATGGAGCAGTACGAACCGGAACAGGGAATGGATGTGCTGGTGCTGTACGACTGCATTCACTTTTTGGAAGATTTTAAATACTATTAACAGGACAGTTCAGCCCTAAACATACCGGTTCCTAAAATCATATGGTTTTGGGAATGAACAGGTTTCTGAGATGAGCACCGTTTTATGTGCAAAGGCAGTCACGAAGTGACGGAAAGCAGGAAAATGCGGCTTTGCGAAGGGCGCTGGTAGAACGGCTGATATTTTATATGAATTAAGGAGGCTTACCATGGCTTATTTGGGCATTCCCCAGAATACCATTGCGGTACTTCAGAAGTATCATTTTAATTTCCAGAAAAAATTCGGACAGAATTTTCTTATAGATACGACAGTTCTGGACCGGATCATTTCCTCTGCGGAGATCACGAAAGAGGACTGTGTATTGGAGATTGGCCCGGGCATCGGCACTATGACCCAGTATCTGGCGGAGCGCGCGGGAAGTGTGGTGGCCGTGGAGATTGACAAGGCGCTGATCCCGATTCTGGAAGAAACCTTGCAGGACTACGACAATGTCACAGTCATCAATGACGATATTCTGAAGGTGGACATTAACCGGCTGGTGGAGGAGAAAAACGGAGGACGTCCCATCAAGGTGGTGGCAAACCTGCCCTATTACATAACCACACCGATCATTATGGGGTTGTTCGAGAGTCGTGTACCGTTGAAGAGTATTACGATTATGGTACAGAAGGAAGTGGCAGATCGTATGCAGGTAGGTCCGGGAACGAAGGACTATGGCGCCTTGTCTCTGGCGGTGCAGTATTATGCGAAGCCTGAGATCGTGGCAAATGTGCCACCCAACTGCTTTATTCCGAGACCTAATGTAGGCAGCGCTGTGATCCGTCTGACCCGTTATGAGGAGCCGCCGGTGCAGGTGAAGGACGAGAAGAAGATGTTCGCCCTGATCCGGGCCTCCTTCAACCAGCGCCGCAAGACCCTGGTGAACGGCCTGGGAAATGCCGGCCTTCCCGGCATTACCAAAGAATCCGCAGCAGCAGCCCTGGAACAGATGGGCCTGTCTCCCACTGTAAGAGGGGAAGCGCTGACACTGGAGCAGTTTGCACAGCTGAGTGACCTGCTGTAAGGGGAAAGTTAGAAAAATAAATATATGCATTTTAAGAAAAGGGCACAGTGAGTGAGAATATGCTCCCTGTGCCCACAACTCTCGTCGGCGAGGGTACAACGCTGGAATAATAAGAGCTTGTGCCCATGACATATCAGGTATGACGAAAAAACAAAATGCTCACGTCGAACAGGAACCTTCGCCGTGGGCATTTTCAAATATATTAATTAACTTCCCGGCTGGAACAGCGATTCCTGTACATATCTTTCAGGGAACTCATGCAGGTAAGCGAAGCACTCCTTTGGGGAGCAGAGCATACCATTGGCAGCGCAAGTGCTTTGAACCAGTGCCAGAAGTTCTCTGGCGTGAGGGCTGGGAATATCGTAGGCGTTGCCATAGGTGCGAATATACTTTTGACGAATCCCGGGAAAATCACGGTCCAGCGCCTGATAAAAATATTCCCGGTCACCTTCCCGGAGAGTAACACCAATATCAAACAGCAGGATTCCTTTGACCTCTGCGCGGAGGCAGTAATCAAGCAGTCCTTCGATATTTTCGCTGGTATCATTGATAAACGGCAGTATCGGGGTCATCCATACCAGAGTGGGAATCCCCAATTCTTTACAGCGCATCAATACTTCAAAACGCTCCTTTGTCGTAGAGACATTTGGCTCTATTTTCCGACACAGAGTTTCATCGTATGTGGTAAGCGTCATCTGTACCACGGCTTTCGCTTTTTGATTTATGGATTGCAGGAGATCCAGATCCCGAAGAATGCGGTTGGATTTGGTGAGGACAGTAACTCCGTATTCATACCGGTCGATCAGTTCCAGACATTTTCGGGTAAGACCCAGTTGCTCCTCTGCGTGAAGGTACGGATCGCACATGGCACCGGTGCCGATCATACATTTCTGTCGTTTGGAGCGTAATGCTTTTTCCAGAAGTTCCGGTGCGTTTTCCTTTACTTCAATATCTTCGAAGGCGTGGGTAAAACCGTAACATTTGCTGCGGCTGTCGCAATAAATGCAGCCATGTGAGCATCCACGGTAAATATTCATACCGTTATTTTGAGATAAGATTCCCTTGGCCTGTACAAAATGCATGACACCATTCCCTCCTTCCGATCGTAAAGTTCTGCTTTCATGTTAACATAGGAAAAGTTGGAAAACAAATGAATAAATTTAACTAAATACAAGTTAAAAATACTGGCTAAATATGACTAAGAATGATACAATACAAGAAACACAGATTAGATGAAACGATTTAGAATAAAAACGATTATGGGAAGGGAAGGTATTTTGATGGAGAAATTTTATACGGATAGATTTTATGCGGTAAATTTTGCGGTTTTTCCGCATCGAGGGGTATTGGGTTCGGGGGAATCCAGAAAAAGTATGGAAGAAATGGTGCGCAGGACCCATGCCAACTGGGTGATACTGACACCCTCCGGAATGCAGGCAACACCTTATAGCGAAGAAATCCGTTTTGATGGGGAGAAAAGCTGTACGGATGAGGAACTGTATGATATGATTCGATACGCACAGAGTCTTGGATTGAAAGTGGCTCTGAAACCCACCGTCAATTGTGACAACGGTGTCTGGAGAGCCCGGATCAGCTTTTTTGATCATGATGTTCCCTGTGAACCCAAATGGGGCAACTGGTTCGAAAGCCATACAGCCTTTCAGAAGCATTATGCACAGATCGCCCAACGGACGGGATGCGAATTGTTCCTTGCGGGCTGTGAAATGACCATGACGGAACACCGGGAAGCAGAGTGGAGAAAACTGATCGCAGAAGTACGCACTGTATATGACGGACCTGTCGGTTATAATTGCGACAAATATGGAGAAGATCATATTACATGGTGGGATGCCGTGGATATCATAGCATCCAGCGGCTATTACCCCATTGGTGACTGGGAAAATCAGCTGGATCGGATCGAGAAGGTCGTAGAAAAATATCGGAAACCGTTTCTGTTTTCGGAAGCCGGCTGCATGAATATTCATGGTTCCGCACAGGTGCCCAATAACTGGGAACTACAAGGTGAGACGGATGATGAGGAGCAGGCGGATTGGTACCGGGCAATGTTTGCAGCCTGTAAAAAGCGTAACTGGGTGAAAGGATTCGGCATCTGGGACTGGCCCGGAAGTTTGGAATGGCTGAGTCCCTATGCAGTCTGTGGGCGTCCCGCGGAAAATGTGATTGCAGAAGAATATGGCAGCCGGGCAGAGAGCCGGTGACAAAAGAGCAGGACGAAGAAACTCAGAATGGCAGACAAGACAATACAGCGGAAGGTATGGGAGAAGAGATGGAGCAGCAAAAAAAGACAGTCAGTGTGGCAGCATTGTCACAGATAAGGGTATTGGGCCGTACAACGGGAAAAGATACATTGAACCTTTTCTGGACGGGCAGCGGAATAGAAATGATCTATACCGGAAGTGAACTTTGGGTGGAGGTAAATGCCGATTACGACGCCTTTGAGCCGTGGCTTGCGGTGGAACTGAACGGCGCGCAGATCAGTCGTTTTCCATTAAATAAAGGGAAAAATGAAGTATGCCTGTTCCGGGGAATGACGGCAGGAAAACCGAAACACATACGGATCCTGAAGGAAGTACAGGCTATGAATGAGGATCCGGCGCATATGGTACAGATTCTGGGACTGCAATATGGAGACGGCGAATTTTTGCCGCTGCAGGAGCCGAAGTATCGTCTGGAATTTGTGGGAGACAGCATTACCAGCGGGGAAGGCACCGTCGGTGCCACCTATGAGGAAGACTGGATCAGCGCTTTTTTCTCTGCGATAAGTACTTATCCCCGTATGGTGTCGGATGCACTTTCCGCGGAATATCGTGTGGTATCTCAGAGCGGCTGGGGAATCGTCACCGGCTGGGATGGCAATGTGCAGAATAAGATTCCACCTTTTTATACACAGGTCTGCGGACTGCTTACCGGGGAGGGGAATGCTTCTCTGGGGGCTCTGGAAGACTATGATTTCAAGGCATGGCAGCCGGATGCCGTATTCATCAATCTGGGAACCAACGATGCCACGGCAATTCAGTCCGCAGCGGAACTGGGGCAGGAATGGGCAGGAACCCGGGACATAAAAGAAGTCAAAGAGATTCTGACCACAGCTATCCGGGATTTTCTGAAAGTTGTACGTACCTGCAATCCTGGGGCACAGATTCTCTGGGGATACGGTATGCTGGGAGACAATCTTCTGCCCTTGATCCGTGAAGCTGTGGAGAACTATGCAAAGGAGACTGCGGACGCCCGGATCCACTTTTTACAGCTCCCCGATACTACACCGGACACTGTGGGCAGCCGCCTGCACCCCGGCGTAAAGGCCCACCGCAATGCGGCGCGGGTCATAGAGGAGTATTTGAAGAAGATTCTTGTGTAAGAATTTTATAAAATCTTAAGAAAAATGTGACGAAAAATGTGACAACTCGGCGTTATATTGGGACTCAAGAAAGCAATCAACTCTGAGGGGGCCAGCAATATGACACAAGAGAATCGTTCAGACAGACAACCGGATCTGGAATTGATACAGGTGCGGAGGAATCCGTATCTGGTGGATTACCGTGCCCGCAAACGCCGGGCCAGAGCCGAGAGACAGCGCCGCCGCAGACAGGCCAGAATCCGCAGATATATCCGGATATCCCTGCTGTGTGCCAGCATCCTCGTAGGAATCGTGGTGCTGAAAAATCTTGTGAAAGTACCCGCCAGCACCGCGGAGGCCAGTACTCCGGCGGAAATTGCCGCGGAAGCGGTACAGCAGGTCGAAAAACAGATCGGGGAGACGACGGGAAGCCGGATGCAGGGGCTTCCGGCAGACGTTTATGCGGCACATCCCGCCTGGACGGAAGATTTCCTGACGGTGAATGAGTATTCCAGACCGGGAGATCCCCTGACGGAAGTGAAAAATATTTTCGTACACTACACGGCAAATCCCGGCACCAGCGCAGCCCAGAACCGAAGCTATTTTGAGCAGTTGAAGGACAACCACGAACGCAGTGCCAGCGCCCATTTCATCATCGGTTATAACGGGGAGATTCTCCAGTGTGTTCCTCTGGATGAGATCGCATATGCCGTGCAGACCCGCAACGAGGATTCCATCTCTATCGAATGCTGCTACAAAGCGGACAACGGACAGTTTACGCAGGAGACCTACGATTCTCTGATAAAGCTACTGAAATGGCTGACGGATGCTTACGATCTGGAGGCGGACGACATCCTGCGCCATTATGACTGCGGTGGCAAGAAATGTCCGATCTACTATACGGAGCATGAGGATGCCTGGAACCAACTGAAAGAGGATGTCAAAAATTTATAAAAGCTTCCGAAGAGAGGAACTTTTTCCGAAAGGAAAGGGTTCCTTTTAGTTAGTCTTGTTTCTGTGAAATAAGTTTGCTAGAATAGAACGGGAACGGAATACGATTTCCTGTTCCCGGGAAAATGAGCAACAGACAAGGCCCTGCGGGGTAGAAATGAGGAGTAAAATGAATCTATTATCACCTTCAATTCTTTCAGCGGATTTCTGGAAGCTGGGAGAGGATATCAAAGCTGTGGAAGGAGCGGGAGTGCCCTGGCTGCACGTGGACGTGATGGACGGACTGTTCGTGCCGTCGATCTCCTATGGCATGCCGGTGCTGAAAGCAGTCAGACCCCACACGGATATGTTTCTGGATGTGCATCTGATGATCGAGAAGCCGGAGCGTTATGTGGAAGAGTTTGCGGCCTGCGGGGCGGATCTGGTGAATTTTCATCTGGAAGCCACAGAAGATGTGAAGGGATGCATTAATAAAATTCGTGCCACAGGCAAAAAGGTTGGCCTCACCATCAAACCCGCCACTCCGGCAGAGGCGGTGGAGCCTTATCTGGAACTGGTGGATATGGTGCTGGTTATGACCGTGGAGCCCGGTTTCGGCGGACAGAAGCTGATTCCGGAATGTCTGGATAAGGTACAGGTGATCCGGAAATTGATCGAAGACAAGGGCCTGTCTACTGATCTGGAAGTAGACGGTGGCATCAATCTGGACAATGTACAGCTTGCTCTGGAAAAGGGAGCTAACGTCATTGTAGCCGGTTCTGCCGTATTTAAAGACGATATCGCGGCAAATGCAAAGGCATTTCTGAATAGATTACAATAATTCAGGGAACCGTCTGCCTGCGGAGAGACCGGTAACTAAGTCGGAAGACAGACAAGGAGGAACGAAGGATGGAATTACAGATATTACACGCAATCCAAGGGATCCATCAAGAATGGCTGACAGAGATCCTGCGGTTATTTACCACCATAGGAGAAGGCGGAGCTGTCTGGATAGCAATAGCTATTGTGTTGGCATGTGTTCCCAAGACCCGAAAATGCGGTTTGACCATGATGATCGCCATGGCTTTGACCTATCTTTTGGGCAATTTGTTCCTTAAAAATGTGATCGCGAGACCCCGGCCCTGCGCAGTGGATACCAGCGTGACATTGAAAATTCCATTCCCTTCGGAGTATTCCTTCCCGTCGGGACACACCTCCAACGGATTTACCGCGGCGGTGACGATCTTCAGCTATTATCGCAAGGCGGGAATTTTGAGCCTCCTTATGGCGGCGGTCATTGCCTTCTCCAGACTCTATTTCTTCGTCCATTATCCCACGGATATTCTGGGCGGGATCGTGCTGGGAACGCTGGACGCGCTGCTGGCAGTCTACCTGGTAAAGCGTCTGGAAGACCGGGCGGATGCCCGGACAGTGCCGGCAGACGATAAGACCGGACACGCACAGGAAAAGTAATTCGTCGGACCGGAACCGGACAGAAAGGGCAGAAATTTTGATGAACAGCAGAACGTTATGGAATGATAACTGGTATTTTGCCAAAACAGAATTAGGCGTGGAATGGGAAAACAGAGCACTCTGGGAGCGGGAGATGCAGCCGGTGGACCTGCCCCATGACTGGCTGATCTATGATACGAAGAACCTCTATGAAGACAGTATCGGATGGTACCGGAAAAGATTCGAGTATTCCACATCCGGAGTAAAATGCGCAGGCGAAGCGGCGCAGGAGAACCTGCGGGAGCAGTCAAATCCTGTGGCAGGTAATGCTCACACAACATGTGACGGTCGTGTCATTTTGCGCTTCGAGGGTGTTTACATGGATTCCGCAATCTATGTAAACGGTACAAAGCTGGGGGAATGGAAATACGGCTATTCCACCTTTGACTGGGACATTACGGAACATCTGCGGGAGGGAGAGAACGAAGTCGTTCTCAGAGTTGTATTTCAGGCACCCAACAGCAGATGGTACAGCGGTGCCGGAATCTATCGGAATGTGTGGATGATCCGCCTGCCGGAGACACACATTCCTCTGGACGGCATCTACACTTCTTCTGTAGCGACAGAAAAAGGCTATGACCTGACCATTGACACGGAACTGGAATGGGGAACGGAAAACGAAGATTATGAACTGGAATACTGCCTGCGCCCTGCTGGAGACAGCAAGAGCCCGGTGGCAACAGAAGGAATGAAGATATTCCGGGAAAAACAGCCCCTCACCCGTGGACAGAAGAAGGCCACAGTGACCATTCCTGTGGATAATCCCAGAAAATGGGACATCACGGATCCTTATCTGTATGACCTCATGGTCCGCCTGTGCAGACTGCCGGGGAATGACGGAGAGAACGGAGCGGACGGCACCGCGCAGAAGCCGGAAACCGTACAGAAACCGGAAACCACACAGGAAGAACACCTCCGCATCGGCTTCCGCACCATACAGTTCGCTCCGGATCAGGGCTTTTTATTGAACGGCAGAAAGGTGCGCCTGAACGGTGCCTGTGATCACCATGATCTTGGAGCACTGGGAGCGGCTTTTCACAAGGAGGCCATGCGCCGGAAATTCGAACTCATGCGTTCCATGGGTGTCAATGCCCTGCGGACTTCCCACAATATGCCGGCGGTGGAATTGATGGAGCTGGCGGATGAGATGGGCTTTTTGATCCTTTCCGAAGCCTTTGACATGTGGGAAATGGCGAAGAACCCTTACGATTATGCCAGATTTTTCAAGGACTGGATGGAGAAGGATGTGCGTAGCTGGATCCGCAGAGACCGCAACCACCCTTCTGTTATTATGTGGAGTATCGGCAATGAGATTCCGGATACCCATGCGGATGCCCACGGACAGGAGATCACACGAAGCCTCCTTGCGGCAGTCCGGGAGTGGGATTACCGCAATGTGGCACCGGTCACCATCGGCTCCAATTACATGCCCTGGGAAAACGCCCAGAAATGTGCGGATATTGTAAAGCTGGCAGGCTATAATTACGCGGAAAAATATTATGACGAGCACCATAAAAAATATCCGGACTGGATTATCTACGGGAGCGAGACTTCTTCTGTGGTGCAGAGCCGCGGCGTGTATCATTTCCCGTTGGAGCGGGCGAGCCTGATCGAAGCGGATGAACAGTGCTCTGCTCTGGGCAACAGCACCACCAGCTGGGCGGCGAAAAATACGGAATACTGTATCATCATGGACAGAGATACCCCCTATTCCTGCGGTCAGTTCATCTGGACAGCCATTGACTACATCGGAGAGCCGACCCCCTACCAGACGAAAAACAGCTATTTTGGTCAGATGGACACGGCGGGATTCCCCAAGGATTCCTATTATCTCTTCCGAGCAGAGTGGACGGACGAGAAAAAAGACCCCATGGTGCATGTATATCCCTACTGGGATTTCAACCCGGGACAACAGGTGGATGTACGGATCACCAGCAACGCTCCGGAGGTGGAGCTGTTTGTCAACGGCGTGTCACAGGGGAAACAGCAGATCGACCATCAGAAAGGAACGGTATTACAGCCCTCCTGGAAGGTGCCGTATGTACCCGGCAGCATCTGTGCCGTGGCTTATGACGAGACCGGCAGAGAGATCGTCAGACAGGAGAGACATTCCTTCGGCAACACAGATCATTATGTGGTAAAAGCAAATAAATCCACCCTGCGCGCCGACGGCGAGGATATGATCTTCGTGGCGATCTCGGCGGAGGACCGGGACGGATACCCGGTGGAAAATGCTTCTGACTATGTGAGAGTGACCGTGGAAGGTGCCGGAAGACTGGTGGGACTGGACAACGGTGACAGCACGGATTACGATGCCTACAAAGGAACCGTACGCAAGCTGTTTCAGGGGAAATTACTGGCGATGATCGCAGCGAAGACCGCCCCCGGAGAGATCCGGATCACCGTGGAGGACGCATGGCCGGAAAGCAAAGGCAGCCATCCGGCGGCACCGGCAGCCGTGACATTACAGGCAATAGAAGCACCGGTCCGCCCCGGCATCTGTGCGACGGAAGAGAACAGAGAATATCCGCCCGCCTTTGTAGCCCCCGGTTTTGTTCCGGTGCGGAAACTGGAAATGAGCGCCCCCAACATGACGCTGACACCGGAGAAGCCTTCCGTATTGTTGCATATCCGTATTTACCCCATGGAAGCCACCGACCGTAAGCTCCTCTGGAGCATTACGGATTCCTGCGGCATTCCCAGCCCCGTGGCAAAGCTGGAAGAACTGGAAGACGGCGAGAGCATCCGAATTACGGGCGTCAGCGATGGCAGTTTTCAGGTAAGATGCATGAGCTGTAACGGAACTTCCACCATTAAAATGATTTCCCAGCTGGACTTCACAGTGGAAGGAATGGGACAGACATTCCTGTCGCCCTATGAGCCGGTGGCCGGGATCTCTTATGCTGACAGCTTTGGCGGAGACGTGAGCCGCGGTGTGGAGAATAGTGCAGGAACGGACAAGGCACAGCCGACCGGACTGGTCTATGAAGCTCTGGACTTCGGTGAATTCGGAAGTGATGAGATCACCCTGTCCATCTTTGCAAATGATAATGACCCTCACAGGATTCAAATCTGGGAGGGAGAGCCCGAAGAAAGCGGCTCCGGGACACAGGGAACGCTGGTGGGTGAGATGACCTACCAGAAGCCCGGCATCTGGGAAGTATTCCAGCCGGAGACTTTTGTATTGCCCCGGAGATTAAAGGGCGTAACAAATATGACAATTTTGTCATTAGATAAATTTTTCCTGAAGGAGTTTCATTTTACCAGACAGGAAAAGGCTTATGCACGACTGTATGCCCTCACGGACGGAGTTACCTACGGGGACAGCTTTGTGAGAACAGCGGATGCCATTGAACAGATCGGTAATAATGTCTCTCTGGAATTTAGTGATATGAACTTTGGGGAAATGGGAACTGACAGTATTGTCATTTGCGGCAGAACCCCTTTGCAGCAGAATACGATCCAGCTGCGTTTCACCGACGGAGCGACGCAGGTACTTCCCTTCCCCCACAGCGAGGAATATCTGGAACTGCGTTTCCCTCTGGAAAAAGTGACGGGAGACCAGAAGGTAACCTTTGTCTTCCTGCCGGGATGCAATTTTGATTTTAAATGGTTCCGGTTTGAAAAAAGCGAATTTGAGGAGTAAAAGACAACTATGAGCGGATGGAACAAAAAAATGTGGGCAACAATACTGGCAGTGGGAATGACAGCATCCCTGACCGCCTGTGGAGGAAACAACGGCGGAGAAGCCGGTATACAGGGTATACAGAATGATACTGCCACCGTACAGGAGCAGGGCACGGACAGTAACACTGATAGTAACACCGACAGCACGGGCAGCACCGTATCTCTGGCACAGGATGGCCGGGCACTACAGATTCGGGACGATAATTACCGTACCTACTATGAGCTTTTTGTATATTCCTTCTATGACAGTGACGGTGACGGCATCGGAGATCTGCAGGGAGTACTGGAAAAGCTGGATTATCTGAATGACGGAGACGATACCACGGACACGGATCTGGGGGTCAACGGCATCTGGCTCATGCCTGTGATGCCTTCCACCACCTATCACAAATACGACACCACGGATTATGAGAACATCGATCCACAGTATGGGACTCTGGAAACATTTCAGGAGCTGCTGACGGCTTGTCATGACCGGGGGATCCGCGTAATCCTGGATCTGGCAATGAATCATTCCTCCAGCAGCCATCCCTGGTTCTTACAGGCTGCGGAGTATCTGAAGAGTCTGCCAGAGGGCGTTGAACCGGACACGTCAGAATGCCCTTATGTGGATTATTATCATTTTTCCAGAGAATATCAGAGCGGTTCTGTGCAGCTGAACGGAACGGACTGGTATTACGAAGCCAGATTCTGGGACGGAATGCCGGATCTGAACCTGCAAAGCGAGGCCGTGCGGCGGGAATTTGAACAGATCGCGGATTTCTGGCTGGATATGGGTGTGGACGGTTTCCGGCTGGATGCGGTGAAAGAATACGTCACCGGCTCCACGAAGGATAACGTGGAGATCTTAAGCTGGTTCGCCGATTATGTCCATGGCAAGGATCCGGAGAATTATCTGGTGTGCGAATGCTGGACAGAGCAGAATACCTATGCAAAATATTACGAGAGTGGCGTGGACAGCATGTTTGATTTCGCTTTTGCCGATAAGTCCGGTATCATTGCCAATGTGGTGAACGGCAAGGCTTCGGCAGCGTCCTACGCGAAAAATCTGGAAGCGGAACAGACCATATATGCACAGTATAATGAGGATTACATTAATGCTCCTTTTTATACCAACCACGATATGGGACGCAGCGCAGGTTACTATGCCGGGGAAAACAGCGCCGCCCAGACGAAAATGGGTAACGCCCTGAATCTGTTAATGAACGGCAATGCATTCCTCTATTATGGGGAAGAACTGGGCATGAAGGGCTCTGGCAAGGATGAGAATAAACGTGCCCCCATGTACTGGAGCAAGGACAGCAACGCAGAAGGCATGTGTAAGGGTCCGGCGGATATGGAAGATTTCCAGATGAAGTTCGACAGTCTGGAAGAACAGCAGGAGGATGCGGATTCCATTTATAATTATGTAAAACAGGTGATCCGTGTCCGGAATCAGAATCCTGCCATTGCCAGAGGCACCACAACGTATCTGGAACAGTATTCCGGTGAACAATGCTTTGCACTGACAAGAACTTATGAGGACAGCACTTTATTATTGTTGGGAAATACCTCTGCTGAGGCTGTAACTGTAGATCTGACCGGACTTACCGTAGGAAAGACGGCAGCGGAAGATCTGGTACTGCTGGGAGAACTTTATACCGGAGAAGAGACCGCGGAGCGCACCGGTACAGAAATCACGCTTCCGGCTTACTCGATCCTGATCCTGGGAGAAGAGTAGAACAAAACTGCATTGACAGGGCACATTTCCTGTGCTACTGTAAGAATACGCAAATGCAATGAGGAAGAGAGTATTTATCGTAGAAGTTTTACAGAGAACATTCCGGCAGGCTGAGAGGAATGAAACGGACAGATAGAGAAGATGGCTTCTGAGCGGCGCACCGAACGGATACCGGGACGGAACAGGGAACGGTGGAAGCAAGGCTGCGACAGGATCCGCCTGTTACAGCGGATAGGGTTACGGACCCGAAGAGGTCTGTGCCGTGAGGTACAGACGAAGAGAAGTGGTAACACGAGACAACGCTCGTCTTCTCAAAAAACTTATGTTTTTTGGGAAGACTTTTTTATTGCAACAAGGATTGTGAGAGTGCGGAGCACGGAGCAATCCGTTGGAATTAAAATAAACTAAGAAAAGGAGAATCGGATTTATGGAAAGCAAAGGAAAATATTATCTTACCACAGCGATCGCCTATACATCTGCCAAGCCTCATATCGGCAATAATTACGAAATCGTACTGGCTGACAGCATCGCACGTTTTAAGAGAAAGGAAGGTTACGATGTTTTCTTCCAGACCGGTACCGACGAACACGGTCAGAAGATCCAGCTGAAGGCAGAGGCCGCCGGTATCACTCCCAAGGAGCATGTGGACAAGATTGCCGGTATCATTCGCGGACTGTGTGATCTGCTGAATATTTCTTATGATAAGTTCATAAGGACTACCGATGAGGAGCATGAAAAGCAGGTACAGAAGATCTTCAAGCGTCTCTACGATCAGGGAGACATCTACAAGGGAGCTTACGAGGGAATGTACTGTACTCCCTGTGAGTCCTTCTGGACTGAGTCCCAGCTGGTGGACGGCAAGTGCCCGGACTGCGGCGGTGCTGTAAAGCCTGCCAAGGAGGAAGCTTATTTCTTCCGTATGAGCAAGTATGCGGACAGACTGATCAAGCATATTAATGAGCATCCGGAGTTCATCCAGCCCGTTTCCCGTAAAAACGAGATGATGAACAACTTCCTGCTTCCCGGTTTACAGGATCTGTGCGTATCCCGTACCTCCTTTACCTGGGGAATTCCGGTGACTTTTGATCCCAAGCATGTTATCTATGTATGGCTGGACGCACTGACCAACTATATCACCGGTATCGGCTACGACGCAGATGGCAACAGCACGGAGCAGTATAAGAAGCTGTGGCCCGCAGATCTGCATCTGATCGGTAAGGACATCATCCGTTTCCATACGATCTACTGGCCCATTTTCCTGATGGCACTGGGCGAGCCCCTGCCGAAGCAGGTCTTCGGACATCCCTGGCTTCTCATGGGCGGCGGCAAGATGAGCAAATCCAAAGGAAACGTGGTCTATGCGGATGATCTGGTAGATTATTTCGGTGTGGATGCGGTACGTTACTATGTACTGCACGAGATGCCTTTTGAAAACGACGGTAACCTGACCTGGGAGCTGGTGGCAGAGCGTACCAATTCCGATCTGGCCAATACCCTGGGCAATCTGGTGAACCGCACCATCTCCATGAGCAACAAGTACTTTGGCGGCGTGGTAGAGAATAAGAACGTACAGTTGACCGAGAACGATGCGGCAGTGGATGCGGATCTGAAACAGACCGTGACCGGCACTTATGCCAAGGTAGTGGCAAAGATGGAAGAGCTGCGTGTGGCAGATGCCCTGACCGAGATCTTCGGCATCTTCAAGCGCTGCAACAAATACATCGACGAGACCGAGCCCTGGGTACTGGCCAAGGACGAAGCCAAGGCAGACCGTCTGGCAACCGTCCTGTACAATCTGGTGGAGGGTATCATCATCGGTGCTTCCCTGTTAGAGCCCTATATGCCCGAGACCGCAGAAAAGATCGCAAAACAGCTGAACACCTCCCTGCGTGACTTTGATCAGCTGGAGCAGTTCGGCCTGTATGAGAGCGGCAGCAAGGTGACCGATCAGCCCGAGATCCTCTTTGCCCGTCTGGATATGAAGGATGTAGCCAAAAAAGAGGCAGAACTGGAAGAAGCTATGATCAAGGCAGCGGCAGAGCATGAGGCAGAAGAAGCTAACGCTGAGGCGGAAAAGGCAGAGCAGGAAGCCATCGACATCGAGCCCAAGGCAGAGATCGAATATGATGACTTTGCAAAAATGCAGTTCCAGGTAGGTGAGATCATCTCCTGTGAGGCAGTGCCCAAGTCCAAGAAGCTTCTGTGCAGCCAGGTGAAGATCGGCAGTCAGGTGCGCCAGATCGTCTCCGGTATCAAGGCACATTACAGCCCCGAGGAAATGGTGGGCAAGAAGGTCATGGTACTGGTGAACCTGAAGCCTGCGAAGCTGGCGGGAGTATTGTCCGAGGGCATGCTTCTGTGCGCAGAAGACGCCGAAGGCAACCTCGCATTGGTCACCCCGGAGAAGAATATGCCCGCCGGAGCAGAGATTTGTTAAAGCAGTTTCATGGCGCGGCTGAACTGGTAATTTTTTACCAAGAAAAAACAATAAGGGGCTTAAAATTTTAGAAGAAATGATATATAATGAATGGGACGTGGGAACAAATGGCTGCAAAACAGCCATTTGTTCTGTGCGTCCTATGATTTTCCCAAGCCAAGGAGGCCGTATGATTAAGGAAGAATTCTACTTTGATTCCCGGGACGGTGAGAACCGTATCCATGCAGTACGATATACACCCGATGACGGTAATGTAAAAGGTATTGTGCAGGTAGTGCACGGCATGGCGGAATATGTGGAACGCTATGAGAATCTGGCGGAGTTCCTCACACAGAGAGGCATCCTG
The DNA here is from genome assembly GCA_934436435.1 of uncultured Acetatifactor sp. Taxonomy (GTDB): domain Bacteria; phylum Bacillota; class Clostridia; order Lachnospirales; family Lachnospiraceae; genus Acetatifactor. The sequence continues at coordinate 80,659 of CAKSAN010000010.1, forward strand.
GTCACCGGTGAAGACCACCTGGGACACGGAAAGTCAGTAGCGGAAGGTGGTACGTTTGGTTACTTCTGCGAGCAGGATCCGGCAACGGTAGTAGTGCGGGATGTACACAGATTGAAGAAGATTACCGAAGAAGTATACCCGGAGGTGCCCTATGTGATTTTGGGACACAGCATGGGATCTTTCATTACGAGAAACTATCTGTGCCGCTACGGCAAAGGAATTGACGGTGCGATCATTGTGGGAACGGGAATGCAGTCCAAGGGATTGATTCTGTGTTCTAAGGCGATGGCAGGTATACAGAAGCTGTTCTGCGGATCGAAGCATGTCAGCCGTTTTATGGATAGGGCGGCTTTCGGATGGTACAACAGGCGAATCGATTCTCCGAGAACCGCAAGTGACTGGCTCAGCAGGAATCCGGAAAACGTGGATCGTTATGTGGCGGATGAACTGTGCGGATTTACCTTTACCGTGAACGGCTTTCAGACATTGTTTGAATTGATCAGCCGACTGCAGAAACAGAAGAATCTGGAGAAGGTGCCTCAGGATCTGCCGATCCTCATGGTATCCGGAGCGGAGGACCCTGTGGGAGATTACGGCGCAGGTGTAAGAAAGGCCGGTGACTCTCTGAAGAGAGCCGGCGTGAAGAACATCACTGTCAAATTGTATGAGAATGACAGACATGAACTTCTGAATGAGGAAGACAGTGAACTGGCGATGGAAGACATCTATCAGTGGATCAAAAAGGAGATTCCTAAGTTCGCTTAAGACCGGAGAACTTTCGGGTCAGAGAGGCGGTGTGTCATGTCGGATGCAGCAACGGACACTTACGAGATCAGATGGGCAGAAGACAAAGACTGGATTCCTGCCATGAATATGATCTGGAAGACATTTTTAAAATTTGAGGCGGTGGATTATACAGAGGAGGGAATCCGCAATTTTTATGATTTCATTACGGATGAACACCTCTATAAGTCGTTTCGGCAGGGAAGATACCAGATGATGGTGGCACTGGACGGTGCGAAGGTCATCGGAGCCGCTTCCGTGCGGAACTACAATCATTTGTCACTTCTTTTCGTGGATGAAGCGTATCATCACAGAGGAATCGGACGCAATCTGATGGGAAGAATGTGCGAATATCTCAAAAAAGAGGAAGGGGAGCGGTATATGTCGCTGAAAGCAGCCCCGTATGCCGTGGATTTCTATCGGAAGCTGGGATTTCATGTCGTGCATGAAGAGGAAGCTTTTTCGGGGATCCGGGTGACACCGATGGAAAAGTTCTTATAAAAACAGAAAAGGATAAGATGTAAATGAAAATTTTTGACCTGGACAGCCCTTTAATGAATGTATTGAATAAAATGGCGGATCTGATGTGGCTCAATATTCTGACCCTGATCTGCTGTATCCCCATCGTTACCGCCGGAGCGGCATTCACCTCCATGCATTATGTGGCACTGAAGATCGTGCGCAATGAGGAGAGCTATATTACCCGGGGCTTTTTTAAATCTTTTAAGACGAATTTTCGCCAGGCAACAGTGATCTGGCTGCTGCTTTTGCTGGTGGCTGCCATTCTCGGCGGCGACTATTATATTATTACAAAGTCCGGAATACAGTTCAGCCAGGTGCTGGTAGTACTGATCATGGCAGCAGCGGTGCTGGTGATCTGTGCGGCTCTGTATGTATTCCCGGTACTTGCCAAGTTCGACAATACGATCATGGGAACCATTCGAAATGCCTTTATTATGAGCATTTTACAGCTGCCCAAGACGGTTGTAATGTTCGTGATGGCATTTTTCCCGTTGATCATTTATCTGGTATCTTTACGACTGATACCGATCATTTTCCTGTTTGGCTTTTCCCTGCCGGCCTATGCTTCCGCCATGCTGTACAACAAATTTTTCAAAAAACTGGAAGATCAGTTGTTGTCGGAGCAGGAGCCTGCACCGGAAGTCTCTCCGGAAGAGGATGAGAGAGTGTTTCACGACGAACTGGATGAGAATCTGAAAACAGACCAGAAGTAACAGGCTGTCCTGTGGGGCAGCAGACGAGAGGTGTTCGGAGTATGCAGAAGAGAAAATTATGGGAAATTGCTTTCCAGTGGATCCTTCCCTGTGCATTGCTGACAGTTGCACTTGTCCTGAGCATTTGCGATTTTAATAAAAAAATGGATTCAGTCATACGGACGGTAGTGGACGATCAGGCACAGCAGATCGGCCTTTACTACTCCGCAGGCGTGAATGATAAGCTGGGAGCCCTGGGAGATATTACCGATGCCATGGCTTCTATTATAGCAAGCCGCCCCGACAGAAGTGATGTATTTGTATATGAGAAGCTGGACACCATCGTGGGAGCCAGCAGTGCCTATATGTCGGTCTACTGTGCCATGAACGGAACCGGTATGCTGAGTGACTATCGGGAAATGGATATGACGGAATTGAATTACTATGACAATGTCAGTGGGACATCTGCTCATTACATCTATACCCAGTCCGATGGAATCAGCGGGCAGAAGGCTTTTATCTATGTGTGTCCCATCACAGATTCAGGCAATGTTACCGGATATCTGTTAAGTTATATGGACCCTGCCGGCATGGCGGATTTCTTCAATAATTCCGTGTACGGAGACAAGGCATTTTTCTCATTGATCAATCGTAACGGAACCATTATGGCATGTTACGGAGCTGCGGATAATACCACGATTCTGCAAAATGATTTCTGGAATTCGCTAAAGGGAGTTGCCGAGAGTCTGGGAAGCTGGACGTTGTTCGACAGGCAGCAGCAGAAAGGTGCCAGCGGTATCCTGCATGTAAAAGAAAACGGTGTGGGCAAGATCATCTGTCATTTTCCTATTAAAGGAACCGAATGGAATCTGGTGGTAGGTATTGATGAATCCTATCTGGATGGCATCCGGCAGTCCTTCCGTGGCCCGATCGTGGATCTGATCGTCAGGATCAGCATATCCATTGCAGTAGCTGTTGCTATTATCACGGTGATAAATATTCTGGTGCGTATCAAAGCCTCAGAACATAGTAAGGTACTGGAGGATAAGGCGGATACCGATCTGCTGACGGAGCTGAACAATAAAATGGCCACCGAACGTAAGATCCGGGAATATATGGAGAAATATCCGGACAGGCAGGGAGTACTGTTCGTACTGGATGTAGATAATTTTAAGAAGATCAATGATACCATGGGACATGCTTTCGGAGACGAAGTGCTCCGCAGCCTGGCAGTCCGCCTGCAGTCCATGTTCCGTGCCACGGATATCGTGGGACGTACCGGCGGTGATGAGTTCATGGTGTTTCTGAAGGACATCCGCGAGATCAGTATGATTGAGCGGGAGGGCAAGAAGATCGAGCAGTTTTTCCATCAGTTTGAAGTGGGAGAATATGTGAAGTATTCCGTAACGGCCAGCGTGGGAGCAGCAGTTTTCCCCGGGGACGGCAAGACCTTTGAGGACCTGTACAAAGCTGCGGATAATGCCCTGTATGTGTCAAAAAGACATGGCAAAAACCAGTTGACCTTCTATAAAAGACCGGAAAAAGAGGTAAAGTAAGGCCCTCCTTGTGGAATATGTCCAAGAAATGCAGGCGGATTTGTTCAATCTGACAAGCATTTAAAAAAAAACAGAACTTTATAAGCAATTCATACAATATGATTCAAAATCTTTGTGAAATAGTGGTATGGCACATTTTCGTGATTTTCGTTATACTGAATTCAGATTCAAACGAGACATAATGTTTCACGATGAGAGAAAATAACATTGTAAATATGAAAGGAGTATTTTCAAATGGCAAGTTTATCTTTAAAGAATGTCTGCAAAGTATATCCTAACGGTTTCGAAGCTGTTAAGGACTTCAACCTTGAGATCGCAGATCAGGAGTTCATCATTTTCGTAGGTCCTTCCGGATGTGGTAAGTCTACCACCCTTCGTATGATCGCAGGTCTGGAAGATATCTCTTCCGGTGAACTGAAGATCGGTGACAGAGTAGTTAACGATGTAGAGCCTAAGGACAGAGATATCGCAATGGTATTCCAGAACTACGCTCTGTATCCTCATATGTCCGTATACGACAACATGGCATTTGGTCTGAAGCTGAGAAAAGTTCCCAAGGATCAGATCGACAAGATGGTTAAGGAAGCAGCTAAGATCCTGGATCTGACTCCGCTGCTTGATCGTAAGCCCAAGGCTCTGTCCGGTGGTCAGAGACAGCGTGTTGCCATGGGACGTGCAATCGTTCGTAACCCTAAGGTATTCCTGATGGATGAGCCTCTGTCCAACCTGGATGCTAAACTGCGTGTACAGATGCGTATCGAGATCGCTAAGCTGCATCAGAGACTGGGCACCACCATCATCTACGTTACACATGACCAGACCGAGGCTATGACCCTTGGTACCAGAATCGTTGTTATGAAGGATGGCGTTATCCAGCAGGTAGACACTCCTCAGAACCTGTATGAGAAGCCTTGCAACCTGTTCGTAGCAGGATTCATGGGATCTCCGCAGATGAACTTCCTGGATGCTACTGTTAAGGTAGAAGGCGACATCGCTAACCTGGTTATCGCAGGTCACAGCATTCCCCTTCCTCCCGCTAAGTCCAAGAAGCTGATCGATGGCGGTTACGATGGAAAGGTTGTTACCTTCGGTATCCGTCCTGAGGATGTATATGATTCCGAGATGTTCATCGAGACCTCTCCTCAGAGCGTATTTACCTCTACCATCAAGGTTTACGAGTTACTTGGTGCAGAAGTATATCTGTACTTCGATCTTGACGAGTTCCCTATGACCGCAAGAGTAGATTCTCGTACCACTGCAAGACCTGGCGATACCGTTAAGTTCGCTCTGGATGTTGAGAAGATCCACGTATTCGACAAAGAGACCGAGCAGGTTATTACCAACTAGTCTTTATAAGAGATTTCAAGGCTCTGTCTGTAATTGCAGACAGGGCTTTTTTTCTGCATTTTGCTTGCGCGGGTTGGGTAAATCAGATATACTAAGTGTATATAGTCCGGAATGCGAATAGACGTTGCGAATTCGAGAGCTCGAAGAGCGAAGAATTCGATATAGAATATTACAGAAAGGCGTGGACAACATGATTACAGGCCAGATTATACAGACAAGCATTGACGAATTAAAAGCGATCACGAAGGTAGACCTGGGAGTCTATGATCTGAACGGATCCGTGGTAGCATCTACCATGGAAAAAGATGATATTACCACCGAGTTGATCACAGGATTTGCAGCGTCTCCGGCGGACAGCCAGGTGATAGGAGTTCACCACCTGTTGAAGATCCGTGATGAGGGCGAACTTTTATATGTGCTGGTGGCACGGGGAATGACAGATGATGTATACATGGTAGGCAAGATTGCCGTCAGCCAGATTCAGAACCTCATCATTGCCTATAAAGAACGGTTTGACCGGAACAATTTCTTCCAGAACTTGTTACTGGACAATCTGCTGCTGGTAGATATCTACAACAGAGCCAAGAAGCTTCATGTGGAAGTAAGCTGCCCCAGAGCAGTATATCTGATTGAAACCAAAGATGAGAAAGATGGTATCGTGTCCGAGGTATTGAAGGGCATGTTCTCTCCACAGGCGGGAGATTATGTGACGGCAGTAGACGAATCCAATCTGATTCTGATCAAATCCGTAGATAATACCACGACACCGGAGACCCTGCATGGGCTGGCAGAGACCATTGTAGCCATGATGAATGCAGAGGCATTGTTGGATGTGAAGGTGGCATACGGCACGGTGGTACAGGAGCTGAAGGATGTCTCCAAATCCTACAAGGAAGCCAAGATGGCATTGGATGTGGGGAAAATCTTCTATGCAGAGAAAAAGGTCATTGCCTACAGCACCCTGGGAATCGGACGGTTGATCTATCAGCTGCCGGTGAACCTGTGCAAGATCTTCATTGAAGAGATCTTTGGGGACAATGTACCTATGGAGCTGGATGAAGAGACCTTGAATACCTTGAACAAGTTCTTCGAGAATAATCTGAACGTATCAGAGACTTCCAGACAATTGTTTGTGCATCGTAACACACTGGTATACCGTATTGAGAAGATCCAGAAGAGCACCGGACTGGATCTGCGCAGCTTTGATGACGCACTGACCTTCAAGATCGCTCTGATGGTCGTAAACTACATGAAATATCTGGACAGTCAGGAATATTAAGGACAACCCCCTGCATAAAGTTAGATAGAAACTTTATGCAGGGGGATTTTTATGTCATATCGGAAACAGATCAGCTATTTGGAATTACAGGAAAACGGGCAGCGGATCGGAAGCGCGGGATATGCCAGGCTGGAGAGTCTGGAGAAGGAAGAGATTCTGACGGTGCAGCTGAAGGAACAGAGGATCGTGTCCGGCAAGGCGGTATCATTGTATCTGCAACGGGAAAGCGGAGAGCAACCATTGTGCGAAATGACGGCACAGCGGGGAAGTGCTGCCTGTGAAAAAAGGATTCCGGGACAAGAGGACCGGGAGCCGATACTGGGAATACGGATCCCACTGGAACGAAATCTTGAGATCATAGGGCGTTTCGCGGGAGCGGCTGGAACGAAAAAAGTATCTGCACCGGAGCCGGAGAGAGAAATCGAAGGACGGGGGCAAGACAGGAATCAGACAGTGCAGGCAAATCAGTCGGTACAAGACCAACAGGAAGATGTAATCCAAAACTCGGAAATGCAACAAGAATGGGCACAGGAGAAGCCCCGGGGAGCGCAGGAACAGAATCAAAGAGAGCAGGAACTGGAACAGACCGTGAAAACGGCAGAAACAATAGTGGCAAACGGAAAAACACCCATAGAAAAAGGAGAACATGATTTCAGGGAATCCCGAAATGGCAGAGATAGCGGAGAGACCGGCGATCTTGCCGATGGGCGGGAGACGCAACCTTCAAAAAAAACCGCCACCGAAAACAACCTCCACATGAAGGACACCAAATGGGAGCAGCTAAGCAGCATCTACCCCCACATTCATCCCTTTCGGGATAGCAGAGAATTTCTCTCCGTGGGTCCGGAGGATTTCGTGGTACTGCGGGAACGCTGCTACCAGATGACGCATAACAGCTTTTTGCTGCACGGCTATTATAATTACAGACATTTACTGTTAATGCGGCAGGAGATTTCCGGAGAAGTAAAATATTATATAGGAGTTCCGGGTAACTTTTATGAGAGAGAAAAACAGGTAGCAAGAATGTTCGGCTTTGAAAGCTTCGAAGGAACCAGAGAACCGGCGTGGGAAGGAGATTTCGGATATTATCTGATCTCTGTGGAACTGTGAAGGAATCACAGTCCCCGCTCATCGAATTCCGGAATGAAGCTTTCGCTGGCGGCCGTGCCCTCCTGACGAAATCCCTGTTCTATGCCGATCCGCTCCGCAAACCGCAGCACCCGGTCATATTCTTCCGGCGTTACGGTGCGATTTAGCGTTTCAATGTCCGCCACCTGTGGCAGAGGCGTATACTGATTCATAATACTGATATAGATATGATCTTCGTAAGTCTCATGAAGATAACGCAGGATCTTCTTGGAATCCTTCGTCTGTCCCGGAAGAAGGAGGTGACGCACGATCATACCCCGCTGCAACAGCCCGGTGCCGGGATCCAGAACCGGATCGCCGACCTGACGGTACATTTCCGCAATGGCGGCACAGGCGACTTCAAAATAGTCCGGAGCATGGGAATACGCAGCGGAAAGTTCCGAAGAAAAATATTTCAGATCCGGCAGATAAATATCCACCAGACCCTCCAGATGCCGTAAAGCTTCCGGGGATTCATAGCTGCCGGTATTGTATACAATGGGGACGGACAGTCCCTGCTTTTTTGCCTGTTTTAATGCGATAACGATCTGGGGAAGAAAATGTGTCGGGGTGACGAGATTGATATTGTTAGCTCCCTGTTCCTGTAATTGCAGAAAAATCTCCACGAGATGTTCGGGAGAAATGACCCGACCGGCTTTTCCCAGAGCAATATTGTGATTCTGACAGAAGACACAACGCAGATTGCATCCCGAGAAAAAGACGGTGCCGGAGCCGGAAGTACCTGAGATGCAGGGTTCTTCCCAATAATGCAGGGAAGCTCTGGCGGCCATGAGGCTGGCAGTCTGTCCGCAATACCCCGCATGGCCATGCAGCCGGTCGGCATGACAGGCTCTGGGACACAGTACGCAGTCGGACATGATTTCCCGGAACCATGTGGCATCATGGGGAACCGGATCGCCGGGAACGGATGTTATGCTGTTGGAAACCGGAAAATAGGATGACATATCACCTGACACAATCTATAACCTCTTAACTGACTTATCCATGAATTCCAGAAAACTGTAAATATCAAAACCGCACATGCCGGACCAGGATAACAGCTCCACCCAGTTTCCTCACGGCACATGGAAGGTTCTACTTAGTGCTGCTTTGTTCCCAACCTGACACGGTTCGTAGATTCCCATTGCGTAAGACCGAGTTTCATCACTGAAACCATGGCTGCCCGACATATACGGCTTTTTAAGTGTATCGTTTATAGACGATTTTGTCAAGCAACGATTCCGGTGTGACATTTTTATGAAAAAAATTACAAAATATTCCATAAAAAGGTTGAATTGACCGCGATAGTGTGCTAAAATGCTAACGATGCAAAGGGGCAAATCAATAAACTCTTTGCGTTTTTTATTATCTAATTTAAGGAGGACAAAATTATGAAAAAAACCAAAGCTGTTATGGCAGTTGCCTTAGCTTCAGCGATGGTGGTCGGCCTTGCAGGCTGTGGCAGTGATGCTGCAACTACAACTCCGGCAACCACAGGAGCCGCTACAACTGCAGGAACCGAAGCAGGTGCAGCCACAGATGTTGCAGCAAGTTCATCCGATATGAACATTATGCTGGAGACACCGGTAGAGTCTCTTGACCCTCAGCAGGCAACCGACGGCACTTCCTTCGAGGTAATTGCTGACTACACAGACGGTCTGATGCAGATGGATGCAGACGGACAGGCAGTTCCCGCAATCGCAGAGAGCTATGATCTGTCTGATGACGGTCTGACCTATACCTTCCACTTACGTGAAGATGCTGTATGGAGCAACGGAACTCCCGTTACCGCAGCAGACTTTGTATTCGCATGGCAGAGAGCGGTTGATCCGGCTGTTGCTTCCGAATATTCCTACATGCTGAGTGATATCGGCCAGATAAAGAATGCAGCTGAGATCATCTCGGGTGATAAGGACAAGAGCGAGCTGGGTGTTACTGCTGTAGACGAGCACACCCTTCAGGTAGAGCTGAATGTTCCTGTCAGCTACTTCCTGTCTCTGATGTATTTCCCTACCTTCTATCCTGTAAATGAAGAGTTCTTCAACAGCTGTGGAGATACCTATGGTACCAGCGCAGAGACCGTTCTTTCCAACGGTGCATTCGTTCTGGATTCTTATGAGCCCGCAGCAACCGCTTTCCATCTGACCAAGAATGCAGATTATTATGATGCAGCCAGAGTACAGCTGGCAGGTCTGAACTATCAGGTCATCCAGGATTCCCAGCAGGCTCTGATGAGCTATCAGACCGGTGCACTGGATACTACACTGGTAAATGGTGAGCAGGTAGATCAGGTAAAGGACGATCCTGAATTCCAGGCAATCGGTGCCGGATATCTCTGGTATGTAAGCCCCAACATTGCAGGCGTTCCCGAACTGGGCAATCTCAATATCCGTCTGGCTATGACCGCTGCAATTGACCGTGAGGCGATCACCGCTGATGTCCTGAAGGATGGTTCCGCAGCTACCTATACCGCAGTTCCCATGCAGTTCGCAGCAGGTCCCGATGGTTCTGACTTCTCCGCAGATCAGACCAAGTTCTCTGATGTCTGCGCATATGATGCTGCCAAGGCTGCCGAGTACTGGGCAAAAGGCCTGCAGGAGTTAGGTATCACCGAACTGTCTCTGGATATGGTAGTGGATGCAGATGATGCACCTCAGAAGGTTGCACAGGTTCTGAAGGAACAGTGGGAGACCACTTTACCCGGACTGACCGTTAACCTGACTGTTGAGCCTAAGAAACAGCGTGTACAGGATATGCAGGACGGCAACTATCAGTTAGGTCTGACCCGTTGGGGACCCGACTATGCAGATCCTATGACTTACTTAGGTATGTGGATCACCGACAACAGCAACAACTACGGACTCTGGAGCAATGCTGAATATGATGCAATTATCGCAGAGTGCACCACCGGTGATCTGTGCACCGATGCAGAAGGCCGTTGGGCAAGACTGTATGATGCAGAGAAGCTGGTAATGGATGATGCAGTGATCTTCCCTCTGTATACACAGTGTAATGCAGAGATGATGTCTTCCAAGGTAACCGGTGTTGAGTTCCATCCTGTAGCACTGAACCGTGTTTACAAGAATGCTGTCAAAGCTGAGTAATCTTTGAAGAAAAGAAGCAGTTAATGAGCTCTCCTCAAGAATAAGAAAATCTGTTGCAGCGTACCGGTATGTCTGTGACAGTTTTCTTATTCGCAGGGCGGGCTAAAAACAGTTATAAAGGAAGATGCTGATTTCGTGATCACATAAATGCAGTCAGCATGCCACTGACTGTATTTATGTGGTTCTGAATATTTACAGAGGATAGCAATGCATAAGGAACTGCAAAAATAGGATTCTTGAGAGAGAAAGCAAGGAGGCAGAAGTGAAAAAATATATAGGGAAACGTATCATTACATCTATCTTTACACTTTTGGCGATTTTGCTGGTTTTGTTTATTCTGATGCAGCTGATGCCGGGATCTCCGTTCAATGATGAAAAGTTGAACGCAGATCAGAGGGCAGCGCTTTATACAAAGTATGGATTGGACCAGCCGATTGTCGTACAATTTTTCAAGTATGTGGGAAATATGCTGAGAGGAGATCTGGGTGTCAGTTATAATATTTCCAAAAACACGCCCATATCCCAGCTGATTCAGACAAGACTTCCCATATCTATCCAGGTCGGAGGCTGTGCCGTACTCATCGGGGCGGTGGTAGGACTTCTGTTGGGACTGGTGGCAGCGCTGAAGCATGACACCATCATAGATTCCCTGGCCACGATCATATCCGTTATCGGTGTATCCGTACCGTCCTATGTGTTTGCACTGGCATTGAGTTATCAGTTCGGCTTCAAACTTAGATGGTTTCCCATGCTGTTCTCACAGCAGGATATTTTCGGGTCCAGTGTATTGCCGAGTATCTCATTATCCATGTTTACCATGGCATCCATTGCACGATTTACCCGAAGTGAGATGCTGGAAGTGTTGGGCAGTGACTATATGCTGTTGGCAGAGAGTAAAGGAATCTCCGGCGGGGCACTGATCTTCCGTCATGCGCTGCGAAATGCATTGATTCCCATTATCACCGTGCTGGCGCCGCTGATCGTAGATCTGATGACCGGCTCCCTGGTGGTAGAGAAGATCTTCGCCATTCCCGGCGTCGGAAGTCTGCTGGTAACTGCCATTCAGTCCAATGACTATAATGTGGTCATTTCCCTGAGCTTTATTTACTCGGCAATGTATATCGTAATCATGCTGGTCGTTGATATTCTTTATGGTATTATTGATCCCAGAATCCGACTGGCCAAAAAGGAAGGGTAAGGTGTAGATATGACAAGTAAAGCAATAACTGCAGAAGCAGCCGCACCTTATATTCCCGTAGATGCGGATTTCAGATTAAAAAACAGTGATGCTATCACCATTGATGAAAACTTCGCGGCACAGAGTTTCTGGAAGGATGTGTTTATCCGTTTCTTCCGCAAAGCCAGTGCCGTCATCGGACTGGTGCTGATCGTTCTTATCAGCGTACTGGCAGTGGTCGGTCCCAACATGAATGAATATACCTACTCCGGACAGGAACTGAGCCAGAAGAATCTGGCACCCAGAATTATTGCATTAGAGAAGTTTGGCATTTTCGATGGCAGTGAAAAAATGAGTACCACCACAGGCACTAAGACTGTGAACAATTACACAGATAAGGGACTGACAGATGTGGAGTATTGGTTCGGCAGTGATAACTTCGGACGTGACATCTGGACACGTACCTGGTCAGGAGCGAGAGTATCTCTGATCATTGCAGTGGCGGCGGCCATCATCGATATGGTGATCGGTATGAGTTATGGATTGATCTCCGGATATTTCGGAGGCAAAGTCGATATGGTCATGCAGCGTTTTCTGGAGATTGCCAACGGTATTCCGAGACTGGTGATCGTGACGCTGCTGTTACTGGTATTGCAGCCCGGAATGCTGACCATTATCTTTGCGCTGATGTTAACAGAATGGGTTGGCATGAGCAGAATTGCCCGTGCTGAGATGTTGAAATTAAAGGAACAGGAATTTGTGCTGGCATCCAGAACATTGGGCGCCGGTAACTTCTTCATTATTTTTAAAGAGGTTCTTCCCAATATCATCGGACCGATCATTACACAGGTAATGTTCTCCATTCCCACGGCCATTTTCACAGAGGCATTCTTAAGTTTCGTGGGACTGGGAATTCCGGTACCCCAGTGTTCCCTGGGATCTCTGATCTCAGAAGGCTTTAACAGCTTTACTACGCATCCTTACCAGATCATTCCCCCCATTGTGGTAATGGCGCTTCTGATGTTAAGCTTTAATCTGGTGGCGGACGGACTGCGTGAGGCCCTGGATCCTAAGATGAAGGAGATGTAAGAGTGGAAAATACAACGAAAGAACAAATTCTGAAAGTACGGGATCTTGATATTACTTTCCGCACCACAGCAGGCCCGGTACATGCGATTCGCGGTGTCAATATCGACCTAATGAAGGGCCAGACGGTGGCAATCGTAGGAGAATCCGGTTCCGGTAAATCCGTAACCATGAAGGCGGCTATGGGCATTCTGGCATCCAATGCCACAGTGACCGGCGGAACCATCGAGTTTTCCTATCATCATGCAGATGGCTCTCCCGAGACCATTAATATTTTGGAAAAAGATAAAAAATGGATCCGCAGGCATATCAACGGCAAACGGATCGCCATGGTGTTCCAGGATCCTATGACCAGCCTGGATCCGACGATGACCATTGGTAAGCAGATCATGGAAGGCATGATCTGGCATTTTAAAACCCCCAAGAAGGAAGCCTGGGCGAAAGCAGTAGAGCTTTTGAAGGAAGTAGGTATCGAAGATGCGGAGAAGCGTATGAAGAATTATCCGCACCAATTATCCGGCGGTATGCGGCAGCGTGTAGTCATTGCCATAGCATTGGCCTGCAACCCGGATCTGCTGATCTGCGATGAACCTACAACGGCACTGGATGTAACGATTCAGGCGAAGATCATTGAGCTGATCCGCAGGGTACAGAAGGAGAGAGGAATCTCCGTTATCTATATCACCCATGACCTTGGTGTGGTGGCAAAGGTAGCAGACTATGTAAATGTAATGTATGCCGGCAAGATCGTGGAAAAGGGTACCATCAATGAGGTGTTCTATGATCCGAGACACCCCTACACATGGGGACTTCTGTCCGCTATGCCGGATCTGGATACTTCAGATGAACGACTGTATACGATCCCCGGTTCACCGCCCAACCTGCTGCATGAGAAAGAGGGAGACGCATTTGCTCCCCGTAACCGTTATGCGCTGGAGGTGGATGATAAGGCAGAACCGCCTATGTTCAAAATCACCGATACCCATTATGCGGCTACCTGGCTGTTAGATCCCAGAGCACCCAAAGTGGAGATGCCCAAGGAATTGAAGGAACGCCTGGAGAGAATGAAGAAGGAGGCAGCACAGTATGAAGGAAAATAATGCAGCTCCGCTTCTGAAAGTAGAAGGTTTAAAACAGTATTTCCGTGTCAGCGGCAGCTACACGGTACACGCTGTGGAGGATGTGTCCTTCGAGATCTATCCCGGAGAGACCTACGGACTGGTCGGAGAGTCCGGTTCCGGCAAATCCACCATTGGCAGAAGTATTATCCGCCTGTACAATCCAACGGCCGGTAAGATCCTGTTCAATGACAGGGATATCAGCGGCAGACTTGGCAGAGAAGACAACCACATGCTGCGGACACAGATGCAGATGATCTTCCAGGATCCTATGGCATCCCTGAATCCCCGTAAAAAGATCGGAGATATCATCGGCGAGGGACTGGATATTCATCATAGTTACAAGACGAACGCAGAGCGTGAGGAGAAGATCAAAGCAATTCTGCAGAAGGTAGGACTGGCACCGGAGCATGCCACCAGATATCCCCACCAGTTCTCGGGAGGACAGAGGCAGCGTGTCGGCATTGCCAGAGCACTGATCATGAATCCGAAGCTGATCATCGCGGATGAATGTATTTCAGCCCTGGATGTATCCATTCAGGCCCAGGTGGTCAATCTGATGAAAGACATCCAGCAGGAGACCGGTACTGCATATCTGTTCATTGCCCATGATCTGTCCATGGTAAAATATATTTCCGACAGAATCGGTGTGCTGCATCTGGGACATCTTCTTGAGACAGGCACCACGGAAGAGATCTTCGAAAATCCGATCCATCCATATACGAAGAGTCTGTTGTCAGCCATTCCCGCACCTAATCCGATCGTGGAGAAACAGCGTACAGCGCTGACTTATGATTACAAGACCTCCGGAATTGATTACAATAAAGGAACTTATCATCTGGTATCCGGAAAACATTACGTGAAATGTACGGATGAGGAGTTCTCAGTCTGGAAATAGACCATTTAAGGATCTTCCTTTGTGATAAGGTACAAAAACTTTGTCGCAAAGGAAGATCCGACTTTTTTGTCCTGCCTCTATGCCTTGAAGGAAACAGGGAACCGTGCTATAATCAGAAATAACGGAATTTTGTCGAAAGATAGTTGCCTACGGAGAGAACCCATGAAGAGCAAGCAAAGAAGCATATCCCTGCTGGGATGGATAATAGGTGCACTTTTACTGATATATCTGGGAGTGTTTTGCTACCTGAATCTGTGCAAATATGCACAGCATGTGGATTCGGATATTGCCGCTGAGGCTTTACTGGCCCGGGAGATCTGGGAGGAGAAGGATATTACCCCCAATGACTGGATCTCCAGCACGGAACGCCGGATTATCGGAATGTCTACAGTAGCGGCCCCAATTTACGGGATCACCGGCAGCATGCAGACGGCGGTGGGGATTACCTGTATTCTGTTAGGCGCAATTTTGTTGGCGACGTTCTATTTTTTTCTGAGAAAATTATCTTTGAGTAAGATGGCCTCGATCACAGCTTTGCTGGTATTATGTGCGTTACCGGTTAACGGTTTTCGCAATGAGGGACAAATGGTTCCCTTTGTGACACTGCTTTTATTCTTGTTTGCAGAGTATTATGTGTTTCATGGTATCTTTCTTTTTTTAAACATCCTTTTTTATATAAAATTGAGAGAAGAGCGGCAGATGAACCGGAAGACCTTTCTGGCGTGGCTGGTATTGTTTGTTGCGGCGGTTTTGCTAAACTGTGGCGGACAGAGATGTCTGCAGGTCATTATACTGCCACTGCTTGTAGTGGAGGCAATCGCTTTATTTGCGGAATCGGGACATTTTAAGAAAAAGCTGCCGGGAGGGCGTTATCTTGCCACCACCTATGTGGGAAGTCTTGTGATTGCTTTTCTGGTATCCTGTCTGTACGGTGGCAGAGGGGACTACGCGGTCTATCTGTTACAGCCCCGGGAGATGGTGGAAAAACTGTTCCTTGCGGTTCCGGCAGCTATTCTGGAGAATTTCGGACTGGCGGGAAATGCAAAGGTAGGAAGCTTTGCTTCTCTGATGCAGCTCCTTGTCTGGGCCTTCCTGGTCCTGTTGGGATATGGGCTCTGGTATGTGTTCCGGCGGAAAACAGAGAGTACGGGCAGACAAAAGGATGCACTGACCATCCTGCTTGCTTCTGTTGGAGTGACAGCGTTTATCATTGGAATCACCAGTGCGGAGGCGGCACATTATTATTTTTTCATGGCATGGTTTGCAGCCGCTGTTCTGGTAGCGGTGATGGTGGACCACATGTCGGAAGGACAGCCGGTGTTCGCGGGACTGATCCTGGTGGCGGTAGCTTTGTTTGCAATATTGAATCTGAAATACACCTACTATGATGCGGTCACGACACAGGACAACCTGAAGGAATATCAGGAAGTGGCGGATTATCTGACAGAGGCGGGAATCGACTACGGATATGCGGAATTCTGGGATGCGGAGCGGATCAGCCTGATCACGGACGGAGAGGTGACTATGGGACATTCCTATACCATGGCCAGTCTGTCGGGGTATTGGTGGCTCACCAGTACCAAATGGTATCCTCCGGCTCTGCCCACGGAAATGCGTACCGCTTATGTCGTGCGGACAGAAATGCGGGAAGCCTTCGAACAGCAATTTCCGGAGGGACAAGTACCTTCGCTGGAATATGAGAATGAAAAGCTGGCTGTGTATGTCGGTGACAGGAATTATGTGGAACTGTAAGATAAAGATGAGGGAATATCAATGGAAAAAATATATCGTGTAATGCTGGGGATATTTCTTATCTGCCTCATTCCTGTTCTTTTGATTCTGAGTTACTGGTCCTGTAGATATTCTTATTACGGAACGGTAGATTATAATATGAAAAATCTACTGATAAAGGACAGCACCTGGAAGCATATTATTATTTTTCTGCTGGCATCTGCCGCTGTATATGTAGCGGATAAACTGCTGGCTGCCCAAAATCGGGTGATGCAGGAAAAAATCTGTATCTGTACATTGCTGATAACCGGTGTGGCGGCTTTTATTCTGGGAAGCGTATATGTTCTTAAAAATCCATATTATCCCGAAGGAGATCAGATCAATGCCACGGCATTTGCAGCATATTGCCGGGAGGGCAATTTCATTATGCTGAGTCCGGGGGGATATGTGGGAATGTACCAGCAACAAAAAGGTCTGGGAATATTATATGAGATATTGTTCGGCCTTTTTGGAGATTTTAACTATACATCTGCAAAGATCCTGCATGTAGTATGGTGGGTGCTTGCAATTCTGGCGGGATACGGTTTCCTGAAACTGAATACGGACAGAGCCATATTTAGAATCGTATATTGTATGATGATGCTGGGTTGTATTCCTTTTTTGCTGTATCTGCCATATATCTATGGTGATGTGCTCAGCATCAGCATGGGACTGGTATTGTTCTGGGCAGTGTCTGCGTATGAACATTATGGGAATAAGAGGTATATTGTTCTGGCGGCAGGAGCAGCGGGTATCGCTTTGCTTGCCAGGAAAAATACATGGATCGTACTTATTGCAGTGGGCATTTATGCAGTATTGGCTTGTTTTAAGAAAAAGAAGGGAAAATATCTTCTGGCAGGACTTGCGATTTTACTGACGGCAGCATTGACGGTAAAGGCGGTAGATACAATGTATGAATACCGTTCCGGATATCCCAGCGGTATTGGAATCCCAAGTATTCTCTGGATCGCTATGGGATTGCAGGAGACGGACGGTATGGCCGGTGTGTACAACCGCTATCAGCAGACCACGTTTGAAAACTATGATTTTCAGCAGGAGGCTGCTGCACAGGAAGGAAAGGGATATATTCGAGACCGGCTGAAAGAGTTTCAGGGGGATCCATCCATGGCCAGAGACTTTTTTAAGAAAAAACTGGAGGATCAATGGATTGAACCGTTATTTTCCAGCCTTAAAGCGACAAAGACTTTTGATATGGATGCAGAAACGCTGCCCTCCGGGATCAACAGTCTGTACTTTGGAAATCTGCATGAAGTTGTATGGAAGCTGGCAAATTATTACCAGAGCATGGTATATCTGGCGGGACTTGCGCTTGCAGTTACTTTGTGCGGAGCGTGGTGGCGGAAAAAAGACCTTCCGACAACCTTGTGGCTGCCGTTGATCGGCATGGTGGGAGGTTTTCTGTTCAGCGTGATATGGGAGGCACAGTGCAGATATGTATTTCCGTACTATGTTTTTTTGATTCTGTATGTACCTATGGGACTTTATGAGATGGGAAAGGTACTTTTCCAGATTCCCAAATACAGAAAGAAGACAACAGAACAGGATCAGACACAGGAAGAAAGCTTACGAGAGATCGCCTAAGGCTTTTCTTGCGGCCTTCTCCTGCTTGTTCCGGATGCGGAGTTCCTCGAAAAAGGTCTTCAGCATCTGGCTGCATTCCGTTTCCAGAATGCCCCGGGTAACCTTCACCTGATGGTTAAACTGGGGCATTTCCAGTATATTCAGGATCGATCCGGCACATCCCGCCTTGGGATTCATGCATCCCATCACGACCTCGGGGATTCGGGCCTGCACAATGGCGCCGGCGCACATTTGACAGGGCTCCAGTGTGACATAGAGGGTACATTCTTCCAGACGCCAGTCGCCGATCACCTTGCTGGCCTTATTGATCGCGGTAATCTCTGCGTGAGCCAGTGTATTTTTATCTGTATTTCTCCGGTTATATCCCCGGCCGATGATCTTACCCTCGTGCACGATGACACAGCCGATGGGAACTTCCCCCAGAGCATAGGCTTTTTTCGCCTGTTTCAGGGCTTCCTTCATATACTTTTCTTCCACACTTTTGATCACTGCCATGGCATCTGCTACCTTTCTGTATCTTTCAATATCCCGGCACATCCTGCTTTGGAAAACCTTTTCTAAAAAAACGCATTATATTTCGTAAATGCTGTACATTGACGAAAACGCCGTTAACTTATAGTATAGAGAATATATGGACAAACGTCAAATGGAACGAGGCCGCAGAACGCTGCGGTAACGGAGAGAAACGGGCGCAGGGATCTGCGGCCGGAACGGGGGACTTATGGTATCGATCAAAGAAGTTGCAAAACATGCCGGAGTGGCTATTTCCACAGTATCCAAGGTCTTGAACGGCTATCCCAATGTCAGTGAAGAGACGAGAAAAAAGGTACAGGAAGCCATCAAGGAGCTGAATTATATTCCGAATTCCATTGCCGCTGCGCTATCTTCCAAGCAGTTTGGAAGAATCGCGCTGGTGCTGGATCCCAACAGACAGACCCAGGCCATTGACCAGATCTTCATGCAGTATCTGGTGGGAGCACTGGACAAAGCCAAGGAACTTAACGTGGAGGTAGTGACGATCTTTCCGTCCATGATCGCGGGGATGACGGCGGAAGAGATCACGAGATCTTTTCTCTCACAGAGTATATCCGGCGTGGTGATCTACGGTATGTCCAAGGAGGACAAGGTGTTGCAGAAGCTGATCCGGGAGAAACAGTTCGCCTGTGTGGTGGTGGATGCTCCCATTGTCAATGCAAGGACCACATCCATCAGCATCGATCAGGAACAGGCCCAGTATGATGTGGCGAAGAAGACCGTGCTGGATGACAACTGCAAGCGGGTTCTGTATATTGCGGGCAGGAGAGACGGTTATGTCACGGACCAGAGATTAAAAGGCATGAAGCGTCTGGTGAAGGATCTGGATCTGACCATGATGGTACGGCAGGGAGATTTCAGTGAGCTGACGGCGAGAAATGTGGCACTGAAATATGCGAAAAACAAGGATGTGGTAGTCTGTGCCTCGGATCTGATGGCCATCGGCGCCATGAATGCGCTGATCGATATGGACATTTTCCGTCCGGTGTGCGGTTTCGACGGCATCACCCTGATGGGATATGTCGGCAAACAGATGAATACCATAAAACAGGACTTTTACAGTATTTCCAGCAGAGCCGTGGAAGAGGTGCATCAGCTGATGAATGGCGGGGAAGGCCATCAGGTAGTCATGCCCCACAGTATCGTGAAAATGTACTATAAGGACATTATCTGTTAAGCTATTTTGCACAAAAAAGCAGGAAAATAAAAGAAAGACTTGCGGAAAACGTTTTCCTATGCTATTCTATGTATTGTAAGAGAACAACATACACAAAATATCGGCATTACGAGGGTATGGAGAGCCGAAAAGGGCGGAAATACCCACGGCGCAGCGACAGGAAGGGTACAGATAGTCGGAAAAGGCGGAAAATACCCAGAGTCCAGTTGAGACAAGGGTATGGGATACCAAAAAGTAAGTATAGTACCCAGACAAAGAAAAAGGATATAAAAAAATGAGTGTGGCACGGTACATTCATTTTGGCAAAAATAAAGCTATCGTGCAGAATGGAGTTTGAAATGAATTTAGAGCAGAGTTTAAACGAGATCACCGGCAAATTATACGGCAAGAATATCGGTGCCTGCACCGATGCACAGTTGTACACCGGAGTATTGCAGCTGACCAAGGAGAAGATGGCAGAGACTCCCGTGATCACCGGAGACAAGAAGGTATATTACATTTCCATGGAGTTCCTGATCGGTAAGCTGTTATCCAACAACCTGATCAACTTAGGTATCTATGAGGAACTGAGCGACATCCTGAAGAGAAACGGCAAGAATCTGGCAGACATCGAAGAGGCAGAGCCGGAACCTTCTCTCGGCAACGGCGGTTTGGGAAGACTGGCAGCCTGCTTCCTGGATTCCATCGCTACTCTCGGACTTCCCGGAGACGGTATCGGCCTGAACTACCACTTTGGTCTGTTCAAGCAGGTATTCAAGGATCATTTGCAGAACGCCGAGAAGAATGACTGGATCCAGAAGGATTCCTGGCTGAACAATACCGGCACAAAATTCGAAGTGGCTTTCGGCGACCGCAAGGTGACTTCCGTACTTTATGACATTGATGTCGTAGGTTATGAGAACGGCCTGAACAAGCTGCATTTATTTGATATCGAGACCGTAGACGAGAGTCTGGTAAAGAAGGGCATCACTTTCGACAAGGAAGCCATTGAGAAGAACCTGACCCTGTTCCTGTATCCCGATGACTCCGACGAGGCAGGTAACCTGCTGCGTATCTATCAGGAGTACTTCATGGTATGCAACGGTGCGCAGCTGATCCTGAAGGAAGTAAAGGAAAAAGGCTATGATCTGCATACTCTGCCCGAGCATGTGGCAATCCAGATCAATGATACCCATCCGACCATGGTTATCCCGGAGCTGATCCGTATCCTCACCACAGAGGAAGGCTTCACCATGGACGAAGCCATTGATGTGGTAAGCCGTACCTGTGCTTACACGAACCACACCATTCTGGCAGAGGCTCTGGAGAAATGGCCTCTGGCTTATATCGAAGAAGTAGTGCCCCAGCTGGTTCCCATTATCAAGGAGCTGAGCGACCGCGTGGCAAAGAAATACAAGGATGAAAAGGTACAGATCATCGACAAGGACAAGAGAGTGCATATGGCACACATCGACATTCACTACGGCTACAGTGTCAACGGCGTGGCAGCAATTCATACCGAGATTCTGGAGCAGAGCGAGCTGAACCATTTTTACAAGATCTATCCCGAGAAGTTCAACAACAAGACTAACGGTATCACCTTCCGCAGATGGCTGCTGTCCTGTAACCATGAGCTGGCTGCATTCCTGACCCAGACCATCGGCGACGGCTACAAGAAGGATGCCGAGGAATTACAGAAGCTGTTAGAGCACAAGGATGATCAGGCCGTACTGGATGCCATCTATGACATCAAGAAGACCAAGAAGACCGAGCTGGTATCCTATATCAAGGAGAAGGAAGGCGTGGAGCTGAATCCCAATTCCATCTTTGATATTCAGGTAAAGCGTCTGCATGAGTATAAGCGTCAGCAGATGAACGCTCTGTATATCATTCACAAATATCTGGAGATCAAGGGCGGCAAGAAGCCTTCTACACCGCTGACCTTCATCTTCGGTGCCAAGGCTGCACCTGCGTATGTGATCGCACAGGATATCATCCATCTCCTGCTGGTAATGTCCGACATTATCAACAACGATCCCGAAGTGAGCCCTTACATGAAGCTGGTAATGGTGGAGAACTACAACGTAAGCTATGCCGAGAAACTGATCCCTGCCTGCGATATTTCCGAGCAGATCTCTCTGGCTTCCAAGGAGGCATCCGGAACCGGTAACATGAAGTTCATGCTGAACGGTGCTGTAACGCTGGGTACCAGTGATGGTGCAAATGTGGAGATCCATGAGCTGGTAGGCGATGACAATATCTACATTTTCGGTCAGGACAGCGACACTGTCATCAAGCATTACGAGAAGGCAGACTATGTTTCCAAGGATTACTACAAGAAGAGTCCTGTGATCAAAGAGGCTGTAGATTTCATCGTCAGCAAGGAAGTGCTCAAAGTGGGCAAAAAGGAGAACCTGGAGCGCCTGTACAACGAGCTGCTGAACAAAGACTGGTTCATGACCCTGCTGGATCTGGAAGACTACATCAAAGTAAAGGATCAGGCATTCGCCGACTACGAGGATCAGCAGAAGTGGAAGAAGATGATGCTGGTGAACATCGCCAAAGCCGGATTCTTCTCCTCCGACAGAACCATCGCAGAGTACAACAGAGACATCTGGAAATTGAAATAATAAAAAGCGAATAGAAATACAAGTCTTTTTGAAGAAAGGGCACAGCGACGGGAGAACCGGGCAGCTGTGCCCTTCTCTTATACTTTTCCGCAAACAGCTAAATAGATTATGGTAAAAATACACAAAAACGTGTGGAGTATTTTAAGAACAATATACAAACTTCCAAGAATTTACAGAAAACCACTTGCAACAATTTCGTGAATGTGCTATCTTCTAATTACAGCAACGGAAACGTTACCGGTACCAATACCGAAACCGTTTCCAATAAACCGACGGGAGTGTAACAGGTAACAATTCAGCCAAGAACATATGCGAGTGGCGTGAACGGAACTGTTAGAATCATGAAGGGATCCCGTTCCAACAAAAAAGGAGAGGTAAGATTATGAAGAAGAAACTGGCAAGTGTTTTACTTTGTGCAGTAATGGCAGCTTCCATGCTGACCGGTTGCGGAAGTTCTGACAACGCAACAGCAACCACCCCTGCTACCGACAACAAGACGGATGCAGCAGCAAGTACCGAAGCAGCAGCAAGTACCGAAGCAGCAGACAAGACTGCAGAGGCAGCAGGCTCTGTATACTACCTGAACTTCAAGCCTGAAGTTGACGGAGTATGGCAGACCCTGGCTAAGGAATATACCGAGGCAACCGGTGTTCCTGTAAAGGTGGTAACCGCAGCAAGCGGAACCTACGAGCAGACACTGATGTCTGAGATCGCCAACACCGAGGCACCCACCCTGTTCCAGATCAACGGACCGATCGGTTACAAGAACTGGAAAGACTACTGTGCAGACCTGAAAGATACCGACCTGTACAGCTGGCTGATGGATAAGAGTCTGGCAATCACCGGTGACGATGGTGGTGTATACGGAATCCCTTACGTAGTAGAGGGTTACGGCATCATTTACAACGACGCTATTATGCAGAAGTACTTCGCACTGGACGGTGCCAAGGCAGCAAGCATGGATGAGATCAACAACTTCGCTAAGTTAAAAGAGGTTGTAGAAGATATGCAGGCAAGAAAAGACGAGCTGGGTATCGAAGGCGTATTCGCTTCCACTTCCCTGACTCCCGGTGAAGACTGGAGATGGCAGACCCATCTGGCTAACATCCCTGTATACTATGAGTACAAGGACAAGGGTATCACCGATACCGACAACCTGGAGTTCACCTACTCTGATAACTACAAGAACATTTTCGATCTGTACATCAACAACTCCTGCACAGCACCCGGTCTGCTGGGAAGCAAGTCTGTAGACGATTCCATGGCTGAGTTCGCTCTGGGTCAGGTAGCAATGGTACAGAACGGTAACTGGGCATGGAGCCAGATCTCCGGCGTAGACGGCAACACTGTTAAGGCTGAAGATGTGAAGTTCCTTCCTATCTACACCGGCGTAGACGGTGAGGAGAATCAGGGACTGTGCACCGGTACTGAGAACTTCTTCTGCATCAACAAGGAAGCTTCCGCTGAAGATCAGGCAGCGACCATCGCATTCGTTGAGTGGCTGTTCTCCTCTGATACCGGTAAGGCAGCTGTAACCAATGACCTGGGATTCATTGCTCCTTTCGACACCTTTACCGATGCTGAAAAGCCCACCGATCCTCTGGCACAGGAAGTTCTTCGTTACATGGCAGATTCTTCCAAGACATCTGTATCCTGGAACTTCACTTCCTTCCCCAGCCAGCAGTTCAAGGATGATTTCGGCGCAGCTCTTCTGGAGTATGCTTCCGGTTCCATCGACTGGGATACTGTAAAGACAACCGTAGTTGACAGATGGGCAGCTGAAAAGGCAGCCATCGCAGCCAACTAAGTACTATCCTTAAAGCAAGACGATAACTTAATCCATCTTATAAAAATCTCAATAGAGATCTCAAACACAGGGGGCGGTGGTGGTACCACGGCCCCCGTGTTTGTAAAACCCAAAATATCACGTAAAAAGGAATTAATAGGAGAAGGCTTATGCAAAAGACATTAAAACGATATTTTCCCATTTTTGTACTGCCTACGTTGATCGCATTTTCCTTTGCATTTATCATACCGTTTGTTATGGGCGTATATCTGTCCTTTTGCAAATTCAAGACGATCACAAATGCACAATTTGTAGGCCTGGAAAATTATATAAAAATTTTTGCGGACAAAGATTTTGTCAATGCGTTCGGATTTACTTTAAAATTCTCTGTAGTATCCATCATTACCATTAACGTGTTTGCATTTATTCTGGCACTGGCACTGACCAGAAAGATCAAGGGAACCAACCTGTTCCGTACCGTATTCTTCATGCCGAACCTGATCGGCGGTATCATCCTGGGCTATATCTGGCAGCAGATGATCAATGCGGTATTGTTAAAATACGAGACTACGTTGGTAGCCAACCCCACTTATGGTTTCTGGGGACTGGTCATCCTGATGAACTGGCAGATGATCGGTTACATGATGATCATTTATGTGGCAGGCCTCCAGAACGTACCCACGGATCTGATCGAAGCAGCACAGATCGACGGAGCCACCTCGTTGCAGACCTTATTTAAAGTGAAAATTCCGATGGTTATGCCATCTATTACCATATGTTTGTTCCTTACTGTATCCAACAGCTTCAAGCTGTTCGACCAGAACCTGGCGCTGACCGCCGGTGCTCCCAGTAAGAAGACCGCAATGCTGGCACTGGACATCTACAATACTTTCTACGGCAGAAGCGGTTTCGAAGGTGTCGGTCAGGCAAAAGCAGTACTGTTCTTCATCGTTGTGGCAGTCATTGCCCTGGGACAGCTGGTACTTACCAGACGTAAGGAGGTAGAGCAATAATGACTAAGAAAAAAACTTCCAATGTGATCATATTTTGCATCCTGTGTGTATTAGTAGTTGCATTCCTGACACCGATCCTCTTCGTACTGATGAACTCCTTTAAGGGAAAACTGTACATCAGTAACGACCCCTTCGCATTTCCCACCGCGGAGACCTTTGCAGGACTGACCAACTATGTGAACGGTATTCAGAAGACCGGATTCTTTACCGCTTTCGGATGGTCTGCATTTATTACCGTATTTTCCGTAGCGGCGATCATCCTGTTTACTTCCATGACCGCTTACTACCTGACCAGAGTAAAAACCGGGATTACCACCGTGTTGTATTACATGTTTGTATTTTCCATGATCGTACCGTTCCAGATGGTTATGTTCACCATGTCCAAACTGGCTAACATGACCCACCTGAACAACCCCCCCGGAATGGTGCTGTTATATCTGGGATTCGGTGCCGGTCTGTCTGTATTCATGTTCTGCGGATTCATCAAATCTATTCCGTTGGACATCGAAGAGGCAGCCATGATCGACGGCTGTAACCCTTTGCAGACTTTCTTCGGTGTCGTTATGCCGATCCTGAAGCCCACGGCCATTACCGTAGCCATCCTGAATGCTATGTGGATCTGGAATGACTATCTGTTGCCTTATCTGGTAATCGGTCTGAGCACCACCTACAAGACCATTCCGGTGGTAGTACAATATCTGGTAGGTTCTTACGGTGCAAAAGATATGGGTGCCATGATGGCACTGCTGGTATTGTCCGTTATCCCTATCATCGTCTTCTATCTGACCTGTCAGAAGTACATTATCGAAGGCGTGGTAGCCGGTGCGGTTAAGGGTTAAATAGTTACAACGGGGAGATTTGTAGATATGAGAAAAAGCGGAATATTGCTGCCGGTGAGCAGTCTGCCATCCCGATACGGAATCGGCTGCTTTTCCAAAGAAGCATATAAATTTATTGACAGATTAAAAGAAGCCGGTCAGGCTTACTGGCAGATTCTGCCGCTAGGCCCCACCAGCTACGGAGATTCTCCGTACCAGTCCTTCTCCACTTTCGCGGGGAATCCGTACTTTATCGATCCGGAGGATCTGATTCGGAGAGGCTATGTCACTGCAGAACAGTGTCATGCCTACGACTTCGGTACCGACATTCACTCGGTGGATTACGGTAAGATCTACAAAAGCCGTTTCCGCCTGTTGAAAGAAGCCTTTGAAAACAGCCATATTGAAGAAGATGCCGAATTCCGGGGATTCATAGAGAAAAATGCATACTGGCTGGATGATTATGCATTGTATATGGCAATCAAGGACGGCTTCCGTGGTATCTGCTGGGCAGCCTGGGAAGAGGACATCAAGCTGAGAACTCCTGCGGCCATGGATAAGTACCGCAGAAAGTATGCGAAGGAGATCACATTCTACCAGTTTCAGCAATATCTGTTCCAGATACAGTGGGACAAATTGAAGACCTATGCCAACGACAACGGCATCAAGATTATCGGGGATATTCCCATCTATGTGGCTTTTGACAGCTCGGATGCCTGGGCGAATCCGGAATTGTTCCAGTTCGACGAGAACTGCGAGCCTGTGGCGGTAGCGGGATGCCCTCCCGATGCTTTTTCCGCTACCGGACAGTTGTGGGGCAATCCGCTGTACAACTGGGAGCACCACAGAGAGACCGGCTATGCCTGGTGGATGAAGCGTCTGGCGGCCTGCTTCGAGCGTTATGACGTGGTGCGTATCGATCATTTCCGCGGATTCGATGCTTACTATGCAATTCCCTACGGGGAACCCACCGCGGAACACGGCCACTGGGAGCAGGGGCCGGGATACGATATTTTCCGTACCATGAAGGAAAAACTGGGTGAAAAAGAAGTTATTGCAGAAGACCTTGGATTTTTGACACCATCTGTGATAGAATTAGTGAAGAAATCCGGTTATCCAGGTATGAAAATTCTGCAGTTTGCATTTGACTCCCGTGAAGAAAGTGATTATTTGCCACATAATTATACACATAATTGCGTGGTATATACGGGAACCCATGATAACGATACGGTGATGGGATGGTACGATACGCTGAAGGGAGCGGACAAAAAGCTCTGTGACGATTACCTGCGTCTGAAAAATGCGGACGGAGAACAGATCCCCAGAGAACAGATCCCCTGGGAGTTCGTACGTGCAGCAATGTCCAGCGTAGCGAATCTGGCGATCATTCCCATGCAGGATTATCTCGGACTGGGATCGGAAGCCCGCATCAACATTCCTTCCACGCTGGGGATCAACTGGAAGTGGAGAATGGGAAACGGAGATTTTACAAAGGAGCTTGCAGGGCGGATCCGCAGTATGACGAAGCTATACGGCAGATAAGTCTGTAGGCTTGGAAAGGTTTGCACTCCATGGAGGAAATCACGATCAGAGACATCGCCCGAATCTGCGGGGTCGGCGTCAGCACGGTATCCCGTGCCATAAATAACCACCCGGACATCAATCCCGAGACCAAGGAAATGATCATGCGGGTGATCAAGGAGAATAACTATGTACCCAACAACAGCGCCCGGAACCTGAAGCGCCAGGATGCCAAAGCGATCGCGGTACTGGTGAAAGGTATCAACAACTCTTTCTTCAGTCAGATGATCAAGGTGCTGGAGGAAGAGATCAAGGAAAAGTCCTATGCCATGGTATTGCAGCATGTAGACTATGATCAGGACGAAGTGGAAGTGGCTTTGAAACTGGTCAAGGAAAAAAGGCTTCGCGGCATCATCTTCCTCGGCGGTTATCTGGTACACAGTGAGGAAAAACTGGCACAGCTCCACGTGCCGTTCATTCTGAGTACCACAGGAATGCTGCCCAAAGGCTTCAGCCGCAACACTTACTCCTCCGTAGCGGTGGACGACACCAAGGAAAGCTACAAGATGGTGGACTATCTGTGTAAGAACGGACATAAGGACATTGCGATCCTCTGTGCCCGCAACACGGATGCTTCCATTGGTAAGCTGCGTCTGGAGGGCTATAAAAAAGCACTGAAAGACAACGGTATCGAAGTCCGGGACGAACTGATCCTGCCCATGAGAAGCGACTTGGAGGACTATTCCCTGGAGAATGCCTACATGGTAACGAAGGAATTTCTGGAGAAGCAGATCCCCTGCACGGCGATCTTCGCCATTTCCGATATTCTGGCCATCGGTGCCGGAAAAGCGCTGTCCGACGCGGGCTACAAGGTACCCCAGGACATTTCTCTGGCAGGCTTCGACGGTGTGGAGATCGGCAAATATGTCATCCCGTCCCTGACCACGCTGAAACAGCCGGTGGACAGTATGGCGAGAGAGACGGCCAGAATTCTGTTCGGCATTATCGGGAAAAAGGCGAAACACCAGCACTGTGTATTCGACGGAGAACTGGTAGTGCGGGATTCTACTATGCCGAGGGTGTAGCGATGCAGATACATGGTTTTCATAAGACAACTTTATTAGATTATCCGGAACATATTGCAGCCACTGTTTTTACGGGGGGCTGCAATTTTCGCTGTCCGTTTTGCCATAACGGGGAACTGGTGTTGGATCCCGGATGCCAGCCGCTTATTCCAGAGGAGGAAGTGCTCACTTACCTGAAAAAAAGACAGGGGATCCTACAGGGTGTCTGTGTCACCGGCGGAGAGCCAACCCTGCAGAAGGATCTGAAGGAATTCCTACAAAAGGTCAAGGAGCTGGGCTATCCCATCAAGCTGGACACCAACGGATATATGCCCGGTGTGCTGTGGGATCTGTTACAGAATGGACTGGTGGATTATGTGGCTATGGATATCAAGGCTGCCAGAGAAAATTACACCACAGCCACGGGGCTGACACACATGGATCTCTCCCGGATCGAGGAGAGCATCGGCATTCTCAAAAGCAGCGGGATCCCCTACGAATTTCGTACTACTGTGGTGAAGGGGATCCATACGGTGGAAGAATTCGAGGAGATCAGCAGATGGATCGCCGGATGTCCTGCGTACTATCTTCAGAACTACGAAGAAAATGAAAACTGCCTGTACCGGATGGTACAGACGGGAGAGGATGCCGGGAAGGAAAGCGCTGCCCCGTTCGGAGCATTTTCCCGGGAAGAACTGGAACAAATGGCGAAACTGGCCGGGAGACATGTAGGGAAAGTTACGCTGCGGGGCGTGGAGTAAACAGATCCGATAGACGCCTCGCAGAAAATGTGCTTTTATACTGTAAGATTTGCTCTTATTTCATCAACCAATTGTTCACTGCATTCAGCAATTGCACAGATATCTTCGGTAGAATACCCTCTTCTTATCATGTTTGCAACTACAATTCTGGTTCTGTTATTGTCACCGCTTTTTTCGCCAATCTCCCGTCCTATTTTTTCGCCAATCTCCCGTTCTTCTTCCTTAATTTCTATCCAGGCCTTGCACATATTATAACGCTCCCTTCCGTTTTCATCCTTTTCCATATGATTGCTACTTTCTTCTGCCAATTCTTGCAAATTTAAAAGTTCCGTAATGACTTCTACCGTATCTCCGGGCAGACTCCGGTATGCCGGATCCTCTAACATTAATGCCTTCAACTATTCCTTATCCTCCCGATAACGGAATGCCTGAAAGACTTCTTTAATATCTGTATGAAACTGATCAAAATTGTCCTCCGAATTGATGCAGTACAGACGCATCGGATAATCTGCAAACTGTGAACTCATACCGTCTGTATCCGTACCAAAATCCATTAGATCTGATAATTTTACCGGACCGTCCCACGGTTTTTCTCCGTGGTACAGGCATAAGGTATATACAGGAATCAGCCGATCCTGTTTTTTTACGCCGCTGAGCCGTTCATCTTCATGCAGCTCTTTTGTCCGTTCGTATTTGCACTTTAATATCCGGACCTGTTTCAGATACTCCTGTACGTCATATTCCATGCACCGCAACGGCATAATATAATCCCCATATTTTTTCGCTCCTTTTCTCCTCATAGCAGGGGACACTAACAGAGCATACACCCAATGTGTACTATTTTACGATTCAGGCTATCAATGCAATGCAAATAACATCGGGAATACGTCAGGTCAGAATCTCCTGCTTTTAGAATGTTTTCATAATGGAATAAAAGCACGATCTTCCGACACGAATAGATGATAAGAATTGTCAAAAAAAGAATTTCTATGCTTTGCATTTACAATAACATAGGAGTTCTTCGATTGCAAGTTCTATTTATCGAAAAAGGTAGTCTGTTTTATTGATCTTATTTAATTTTCCCTTATATAAGTTTATATAACTTTTTATTTGTTATATAACTGTATATAAGTTTATATAACTTTTTGCAAGAGATATGGTGTCTTTCTGTGTAGAATACAAAAGCAGAATGTAAACACTTACTTTCAAACGGCGGATATTTTATAAAAATGTGAGCATTTTTGAGAAAAAGTAGGGGTTGCGCAAAAATAATAACTAAAAATTGCTCAAAAAATATATGAATAACTTCCAAAAATATTCAAAATGTACAAAATGAGTTTACTTATGTAAAGTGACAGTGCTAATATATATAGTACATAGCGTTGTAAGGGCTTACATATATAATTGCTTACAGTGGAGCGCAGAAACAAAAAGCAGCGCAAAAAATCGCAGTAACCGGAAGGTTACGGTAAAAGAAGTGGGAGGATTGTATGAGTCGATGTAAGAGAAAAAGATTTCTGGCATTTATGTTGACAGTAGCCATGCTCTTGGGCGTACTGCCGGTAGACATGCTGGGAGGAATCGCCAGCGTAAAAGCTGCGGAAAACGCCAATGCCTCCAGGGTAACATATACCCAGGGGGAATGGACAGTGTCCAGCGGAGATGCGGGATATGAATATCGTGAGACCAGTTGGGATTTTACCACGGCTGGTTTGACTACTAGCGCTAGTATAGTGACTGGAGAGACTGTACAGGGAGTAACAGCAGTAGCTGGAAAAGTACAGTTGAAAAAAGGAACGGAAGGATTATCTATTCAGACAGGTTCTGTAATTGCCCTTCCATTGGATGAAAAAACAACAGATATAACGATAGCCCTCTCACTGACCTCCAATAATAACAATCGATATATGATATTGGGCGGTGAGAAAACGCAGAAGGTCTATCATGATGCAAATAATTCTCAAAAGGCGGAGGAAGACGGAGCGTTTGAAAGTAAGGCTTTCACCAATCAGTATGACAGCAGTTACTTTACAGAAAGTACATTTCAGATGAGTACAGCAACCACTTCCGATACAGATACTACAGGTGAATCTAAGATCGGAAAGATTACTCTCACGGAGCAGAGAGTGAAAGAGGACGGAAGCGGTCCTGTAGTGACAGAGGTCAAGGCAACCGTAACGGTTAATGACAACGGTCTGTTGGGTGCAGATGACAAGATTACATTGGTTAATAAGGCGGCGCAGGATGACATTCAGGATGTCACAGGTGCAAATAGCAAGGAAGTGACTTTGAAAGCAAGTGCAACCTATGATGTTGTATGTAGCAATCCGGAGATCGCAGCCACTGTAAACGGCAAGGCAACAGTAACAACCACTACGAAGGATCTGGATGTGGTGATTGAACTGGCATCCACAGTGGTAAATCCTACCGTCAAGATCAATGACCCGGCTAAGGTTCTGCCGGATGGAGCAAAGATTACACTGACGAATGACAGTGATAACACTGTATTGACTCTGGAAGATGGAAAGACAGTAAAGCTGAGCATAGGAGCAAATTATACCCTGGCTACAGATGCTGCAGCGGTAGTTGCCATTAACGGAAGTACTAAGTTCAAGGTGCCGGAAGTATTAGACACCCTGCAGGTAGAGG
Source organism: uncultured Acetatifactor sp. (assembly GCA_934436435.1). Classification (GTDB taxonomy): domain Bacteria; phylum Bacillota; class Clostridia; order Lachnospirales; family Lachnospiraceae; genus Acetatifactor. The sequence continues at coordinate 112,653 of CAKSAN010000010.1, forward strand.
TAAGTGCGGAAGATACCACACATCATACCTATGATGTATGGGATTTCGGCGCAGAACAGATTGAAAATACAGCACTGCTGACATTCAACAATAAGCTGACCGAAGATATTATTAACGCATGGTATCCCGATGTGGCTGCGGGAACAAAAGGAAAGACAATTCCGGGAAATCTTGTTGCTTATGATGATGCAGGCAATGAAGAATTTATCTTTAATGCCGGCGGAAAAACCAATAACCGTCATAGAACAACAAATACAAAGCTTACACGCTATGATGAAAAATCCTTAAAGGATATTGAAGATGCAAGCGTTGTTTATAGTGGTTATCTGTATTCCAACAGTTCAAAAACAGATGCAGTAAATGTACAGCTTGCAGTGAAGGCAGGTGACATTGTTACCTTTGCAGTATCCAGTAACGGTACTGCATCGGATGTCGTATGGAGGTCTCCCAGTGGAGAAAAGACCACCCAGACATACAGTGGAGCATCCAGTCAGGCACAGCTGATGACATTCTATGCAGCGGAAGACGGAATGTATACATTATATTCCACAACCGAAAAACTGGTAGTAGCCAGAATTCTGCGCGAGAGACCGACAATGGTTACGGTCAGCGGTGCAATCACGGCGCCTCAGGGAGCAGATCTGTCCGGAGCATCTCTGGTATTTACCAATGATCTTACCGGACAGGTAACAAAAACATCCATTAATAACGGATCTTATTCCGTAATGTTGTCAGAGCAGTATGGGTATAACGTAAGTCTGGAAGGCGCAAATGGATATATTGTAGGTGCTACCGACTTCCTCGAACTGGCAAATGAGGCAGGAAATACTTCCTTCCCTGTAGATATTATTGGCGTTGAATTGATCGAAGTAAGCGGTTCTCTGGCTGACCTGACAGCAGAAGCAGCAGCGAAGCTGGAGCTTAAGTTTACCTCTGACGCAATTTATGTACCGGAAATAACGATCAACGCAAGTGAGATCAGTTACACGGCGAAATTCGAAAAAGATGTTACTTATCAGGTAGCAGCGTCCGGTGTGGATGATTATACACTGGATACTACTGAAGTGACGGTGGCTCAGGCAGGTACCCGGGATATTCACTTTACGAAAAAGGATGTATATGCAGTGAATATCACTTTGGAAGGTCCTTCTGCAGAAGAAGCAAAGAATGTAAAACTGACATTCACAAGAGTGGATCCCCAGACCGGAGAAGCAGATAAGAATTATGTATACAGCTATACCGGAACTGAGAATATCGCATTAAGAGATGGTCAGTATCGTGTAGAAGCGGTTTTGGCAGGTTACACCCAGAAGCCTACCGCTGATGTGAAGGTAAATGGTGCTGCGGTGGACAAGACAATTGTGATGCAGTCTGATAAAGCAGAAGAAGCAATTGCATACAAGGCACAGATCACAGTAGGCAGCAATGGTGATTATCAGACGATCAATGATGCACTGGATGCTGTCCGCAGAATGAACCGTGAGGACGGACAGAGAGTAACTATTTCCATTGCCCCCGGTAACTATGAGGAAATGCTGGTTATTGATGTAGCGGATGTTACTCTGGAGAATGCAAGCGCAACTCCCAGTATTGCACTGAAAGATCAGGGCGTAAATATTGATGAGAACGCGGTAAGAATTACCTCTTACTATGGTCATGGTTATACCTATTACAGTATGGGTGCGGATTGCAAATATGATGCTGATCTTTTGGCAGCAAACAAAGAGAATGGATATCCTTCCTTTGTGAACCCCGGAAGCGGAACAACCTCCGGCAGCTATTGGAATGCTACGGTATCTGTAAATGCCAATGGATTCCAGGCGAAGGGCATTATCTTTGAGAACTCCTTTAACCAGTATGTATCTGCAAAAGCAGCAGAGGATGTTATTGTAAAGCAGTCTTCCGCAAAGGAAGGAACCACACCGAGAGCGGGAATGGCTGTAGGTGATGTGACAGTACAGGATAAGGCTTATGTGGAAAGAGCTGCAGCATTAGCTATTTACAACAATAACAGTGATATTGTATTTGATAACTGTAAATTTGTAGGTCGTCAGGATACTCTGTACGGCGGCAAAAATGTCTATGCGGAGTTCAATCAGTGTTCCGTATATGGTGGAACGGATTATATCTTCGGTGGAATGACAGCCATCTTCAATCAGTGTGATCTGGTATTCAACACCAGTGATGACAAGAATGATGTTGGCTACATTACAGCGGCACAGCAGACCACAGGCAGAGGATATCTGATGTATGAGTGCCATGTAACCTCTACCGTTCCCGGAGTGGATACAGCATCTACATACACTTCCAAACCCGGTTATTTTGGAAGACCCTGGGCAGCAAATACCAGTGAAGTAGTATTTTACAATACAACCATTGATGCAGCGGATGAGTATTGGGTGTCCAATGCAAATATTAAGGCTCCCGGAAAATCTCTGATCGCAGCAGAAGGCTGGAATGATACTCTGAGCGGTCAGTCAGCGGGAATGTATGAGTATGGTACAACTGAGAAGGCAACGGACTACAGTGCAGCCAGAGTTGCATGGGCAACGAAGCTGGACACCCCTGTACTGAACGATGGAACAGCGATCACGCTGGAAGCATTCCGTAAGCCTGCAGTAATAGAGGGACTGTACAAGATAGATCTGAGTGCAGGACTGAAAAAGGGAACCACTTATGAAGGCGGTATTTCCGTTCTGGAGGATATGCCTTATAAAGCAGTAAGCGGTACCGGTGATGTAATCGGCGGAGTAACGTATGCAGGATATGTAGCGGGAGGCAACAACCCTAAGGCGGACGGTGCAAACTGTGCAGGTAATGTGCCTCAGACAGGTTCCGCATTGATCTTGAATGCAGAAAAAGACGGTAAATTGAAGATTGCGATGAAGATCAATTCCGGTAAGACCGTATATCTGGTGGACGCTACCGAAGATACGATCGTAGATGAATATAAGAACAGCGGCAGTGCTTCTGAATTCGCAGATAAGAGTTACAAGGTAGAAAAAGGACATACCTATTACTTCTACGGCGGAGGCACCAAGGTTCCCATGTATGCGATTACTGTAGACTACAGAGAGCCTATAGCATGGGAAGAGATCGCAGCTCCGGTATTAGGTACTCCGGCAGTGGACAATAAGGCAGGAACAATCACAGTGCCTTATACCGCGCAGGTTGGCGGAAGATATGCAGACGCTATTGAGATTAAGATGATGTCCGGTGGCAGCATTGTAGACACCGTAACTGCGACAGCGGAAGGAAGTGAAGGAACAGTAACATTTACTCCTGCCGCAAGCGGTAACTATAGTTTCCAGGCGGTTCTGAGACGTACAGATTGTCTGGGCAAGAATAGTAATGTGACAAGCGAGGTTGCCTTTGTTCTTCCTATGAAAGCACCTGTGATCATCGGTGCAGAGAACCAGGGAGACGGAACGGTAAAACTCAGCTGGAAAGAAGTAACAGAAGCAGATAGCTATAAAGTATATCTGGATGGTGTATTAACAAAAGAAGGAATTACCAAACCGTTTTACCGCTTTACAGGACTGACGGTAGGACAGACGTATACTTTTGCAGTTGTAGCTGTAAGAGGTGCAGATGCGGATGTTTCTGAAAAAGCAGAGATCAAGCAGACAATAACGGCAGACTCTGAGAAGTCCTGGCATTATGCAGCATTTGGTTCCGGTGTAGATACGAAGAACAACGGATACACCGTAAATGAGGACGGTTCCATCACTCTGAGGAGCCAGGGAACCAAGGGTAAGCTGGTACCGGCATCTACCGATGGATTGGCTTTCTACTATACGATCATTGATCCTGAGAAGGAGAATTTCGTATTATCCGCTGATGTAACAGTAGATACCTGGAAATTCACCAATGGCCAGGAAGGCTTCGGTCTGATGGCAGCAGATAATGTAGGAACAGACGGTGATTCCAGTGTGTTCTGGAATAACTCCTACATGGCAAGTGTTACCAAGGTAGAGTACTATTGGGATGCAAGCAAGGGAGCAGTATCTGACTCCGGAGCGAAATATACCATGAAACTTGGTGTCGGATCACAGGAGAAGATCGGTGTGACTCCTGAGAATGTTGCAGATGGTACTTCTGCAAATCAGTTGAAGTCCACAATGACTACCCTGGAGACCAGCGTGCCGATGGCCGGCAAGGATGCAGGAACATACAATGTGGTTGGGAATTACTCCAATGAGGGGATTGATCTGGGTGATTTCAATACACAGACCACATTCCATCTGGAGATTTGCAGAAACAATACCGGTTATGCGGTAAGCTATACAGATGCCAACGGTCAGACAATGACTAAGCAGTATTATCATGGTGATGATGGCGATGAACTGACCAAGCTGGATGAGAATAATATTTATGTTGGTTTCTTTGCAGCAAGAGAAGCCAAGATCGTAATCAGCAATATTCAGCTGACCACCAGCAATCCTGCGACGGATGCTCCTGCGGAGGCAAGACCGATCACTTATGTGACTCCGAACTGCTCCATAGAGTCCGCTAAGACAGCAAATGCCGCAGACTATGAACTGGTTTACTATGGTAATGCCGACGGAACCCTGACCATCAAAAACAGTGCCGGTCAGGCCGTTGCAGATGGTGTTCATGTGTATGCGAAGACCAAATTCCGTGTGAATACGACTCTGAATAAGGGCAGCAATACTTTCGCAGTAGAATTTGTACCGGATGCGGATTATCAGCCGTCCAAGTATGAGAGATTAAGCAGTTATGATGCTGTGAAGTTTAACTTTACCGTAGCTTATAATGTAAGTTCCCTGAAGAACATTTATATCAGTCCCAACGGCAGTGCCTCCGGCACCGGAACGAAGGAAAATCCGAAGGATATTTATTCGGCAGTGAAGGAAGCTGCTCCCGGACAGACATTGATCCTGATGGAGGGAACTTATGCACTGAGCAGTACTGTGGTTACAAATCGTGGAATTGACGGTACAGAAGATGCCAAGATCTACATGATCGCGGATCCGGAAGCAACGAGCAGACCGGTTCTGGATTTCCAGGGCAAATGTGCAGGTATGATCCTGGCAGGTGACTATTGGTACTTCAAGGGATTCGATGTAACCAACAGCGCAAACGGACAGAAGGGTATTCAGGTATCCGGTAGTTACAATACATTGGATAATCTGAGAACCTACAAGAATGGTAATACCGGTTTACAGATCAGCCGTTATCTGGGTACGGACAACTGGGAGGATTGGCCGTCTCATAACCTGATCCTGAACTGTACCTCTTATCTGAATGCAGATGCCGGGTACGAAGACGCAGATGGTTTCGCTGCAAAGCTGACCATTGCAGACAGTAATGTATTCGATGGATGTATCGCTGCATATAATGCCGATGATGGTTGGGATTTATTCGCTAAGATCGAAAGCGGCCCTATCGGTAAGGTAGTGATCAAGAATTGTGTTGCATTTAAGAATGGTTATGTAATAGGTGCTGATGGCGCAGAAGTTGATGCCGGTAACGGTAACGGCTTCAAGATGGGTGGTTCCAGCATTACCGGATATCATACACTGGAGAACAGTATTGCATTTGGCAATAAGGCAAAGGGTATTGATTCCAACAGCTGTCCCGATATCCAGATCTATAACAGTACTTCTTATAACAATGAGTCTTACAATGTAGCATTGTATACCAACGATGCGAAGAATACCGATTTCCTGGCACAGGGCATTCTGTCCTACAAGGATGCTAACGGAACCAAGGATAAGGATAACTTCAAACTGTTGGGAACACAGGATGAAACGAAGGTATATGGAAGCACCAACTACTTCTTCAACGGCAAAAAGTCTGCCAACACGGTAGCAACCGGTTCTGCAAAGGTAGTAACAGCAGACTGGTTCAAGAGCCTGGATATGGCTGCGGCTATTGCAGGTGGCATTACCAGAAATGCAGACGGCAGTATCAACATGGGCGGATTCCTGGAACTGACTGACAATGCACCTGCGGATACAGGAGCAAGAATGAGCGGTACAGCTTCGAAAACGATCGTTCCCATTAAGGAGGATAAGGCAGCTGCAGAAAAGGTTGTGGCGGCACAGGTATCCGGAACGATTCCTGAGACGGTACTTACGGATGAAATAAAGAAAGCAACAGGCTGTGATACCGTAGAGAAGCTGGTAGATTACCTTGCCAAGACGATTATCAACAATACGAATGCGGATCAGATTCTTCCCGGTGTGAATACCAATAGTCTTTCCATTATGGATGTGACGATTCTGGTAAGCTTCGACGGTGGAGTTACCTGGGAGAAGGCTACGGAAGAGAACTTCCCTGCGGCAGGACTGGATCTTGTGATTCCTTATCCTGCAGGAACCAATGCAAGTGATTATGATTTTGTAATTACGCACTTAGTAACTATGGCATGCAATGGCATGGTTCCCGGAAGCATAGAATACTTCAGACCGGCAAAGACAGATCAGGGCTTGAAGATCCATATCAAGAGTGCATCTCCTTTTGCTGTCGGCTGGGTAGAGAAGAGCAGCGATGATGATGACGATGATTCACCTTCCAATGATCCTGGGGCAAACAATAATGGAAATGCAGCAGGACAGCAGGGCGCAGACGGCAGAAAGTCTCCCAAGACCTTTGATGCCAGCGACTTTGTACCTGTGGAGGCAGGAACCATTGTAGCAGCAGTTCCTTCTGCGGATGAGACCGTTGATGGACAACAGGCAGCGGTAGAACCTTTGATTACGGTAGCTGCGGCAGGAGCTAATCCTGTGGTATTCCATTGGTGGATCGTGGCACTGGCAACACTGGTTGGCTGTGCAGCGGCAGCAGTAGGCTATTGGAATTATCGTAGAAAAAAGGAAGAAGAATAATACGTTGATTTCCAAAGAATAAGAGACAGGGCGGTTCGTTTGACCGCCCTGTTTTTACATGGTATGATGAGAAAAGTAATAGAATGCAAGCGGGGAACAGAGATTTGAGAAAGAATAGAAAACGTGGTATCATCACAGGTATTGCCACATTGGTGGTGATTTTATCTGTTACTTTCATCATTGGGTATATTTTGGAAATCCGGGAGAAAAAAGAAGCCTGGGAGCAGGAGGAACTGGAACTGCGCCAGGAGGAACAGCGGCTGGAGGCAGAGCTGCAAAGGCAGCGCGTAGAAGCGCTGCGGCGGCAACAGGAAGAAGAGGCAGAACGTATCGAGCAGGAGAAAGACGAACTGCTTTATCCCGAGATTGACTGGGAGGCATTGCAGCAAAAGAATGGAGATATCTATGCGTGGATATCCATTCCGGAGCTGTCCATCGATTATCCCATACTGCAGGGGAGCAAGGATGATTTTTACCTGAACCATGATGAGAACGGCAGCAAAGATTTATGCGGGAGTATTTACAGCAATGCCTGTACGAGAAAAGATTTTTCGGATGTCAATACGATTCTGTATGGACATAATATGAAAAACGGTTCCATGTTCGGAAATCTATCGGATGCGGCAGATACAGAGCTGAAGGAAGATGCGATGATATACATTTATACCCGGGAGGCAACTTATACCTATCGGATGTATGCGTTGGTGGAATTCGCGGACAGTTACCTGCCGGATATGTACGGAATCCGGAGCAAAAAGGGAACACGGGCTTTTTTGACGGCAGTAGAGAAAAGTCCGGCGTGGTTTTTGCGGGAGACGGAACTGACAGAAGAGCAACAGACACATCTTTTGACCCTTTCCACCTGTACAGGGGCAAAAGGGGAAAAGAGGTGTCTGCTGGTAGCCTATAGAGAGGAAGAGATTATTCGTTAACGGTATTGGGACTGCTTTTACCGCGGCTAAAGTCCACTGCATTCTGCAGGGTAGTCTCGGCGATAGCCTCCAGCGCTTCTTTTGTGAAAAATCCCTGATGGGATGTGATCATGACATTGGGGAAGGATAAAAGTCTTGCGGTGGTGGAGTGCTCCAGAATCTCATCGGAGCGGTCTTCAAAGACGTTTTTTGTCTCTTCTTCGTAGACATCCAGACCGACTCCGGCGAATTTGTGCAGACGGATGCCCTCGATGAGATCCTGGGTCTTGACCAGAGCGCCCCGGGAGGTATTGACCAGGATGACACCGTCTTTCATTTTCTTGATGGTATCGAGCTGGATCATGTGGTAGGTGGAATCCATCAGTGGACAGTGGAGAGAGAGCAGGTCGCTTTTCGCCAGCAGTTCGTCCAAAGTCATATAGGTAACAATGTCTTTCAGGTCCGGATTCTCGTAGACGTCGTAGGCGATGACTTTCATGCCGAAACCGTTGCAGATCCGGCACATGGCGGCACCGATGCGGCCGGTGCCGATGATCCCGGCGATCTTGCCTTGGAAATTGAAGCCCATTAGTCCGGCGAGGCTGAAATCATTTTCCCGGACTTTATTATATGCCTTGTACAGACGGCGGTTGCAGGCCAGTGCCAGTGCCATGGCGTGTTCCGCAACGGCTTCCGGAGAATAGCCGGGGACACGCGTGACACATATGTCATACGAAGCGGCTTTTTCCAGATCCACATTGTTGTATCCGGCACAACGTAACAGAACCAGACGGACTCCCTTTTCGTGGAGAATTTTTAACGTTGCCTCGCCCACATTGGAACTGACGAAGGCACAGACGGCATCGAAACCGTCTGCCAGAGCAGCGGTCCGGGGGTCCAGATCCGGACGGATGTATTCGATGCGGATGTCGGGGTAGTTTTGGAGGGTGGCTTCAAAGGATTCTTTATCGTAACTTTTGGTATCATAGAATAATATTTTCATAACGGATCTCCTTGGGTCAAAAGTAAATTATCGGTTTTTCCATAGTATTCCCCGACAGATTGTTTTAAAATACAAAAAATTATGAAAATGATGCAGATATGATGCAGAGGGCAGGTATACTGTTCCCAGGAGGTACGGATGATGAAAAAATTATTACTGACAGTGGGATTGGTCGGGATCCTGTTGGGTGTTACAGCCTGCGGGAACCGGGAGACAGTGGCTGTTCCTGAGACGGAGGAGACTGTTGCAGACAGCATCGGGGATGTACAGAACAGTCAGGCCACAGAAGAGACGGCGAGTGAGACAGCAGAGACTGCGGAACTGCCCACGCGGGCGGAAACTACGGAAAGTACGCAGGAGATACAGGGAAGCGAAGGAGTGCAGCTTACCACAGAGGATCACGAGGGCAGCAGTGATCCTGAGGACAAGACGAGGAGCTATACTTATTCGTACCAGACAGTCACGATTACGATTCCGGACAATGAGGCGGCACAGGCGAAGATCCAGAAGGATCTGGATGAATATGCGGACCGTTTCGTGGAAGGAATCAAGGCCGGGGACCTTGGCACTATTTACGAGGGAGCCCCTGTATATGTGCAGAGCTATGAGGATCTTACTTTTCATGTGATCCGTGCGGACGACAAGGTGATCAGCGTGGTATGGGGAATTGAGGGTTACGATCAGGGTGCGCACGGCTGGTATACGCAGGAATATTGGAATTATTATACCCGGACAGGGGATAGAATCACCTTTGACAGTCTGGGAAGCGGTTTCCGGGAGAAAGCACTGGAACTGGTAACGAAGAAAGCCGCTGAGATGCAGGCAACAGATGACTGTTTCTTTAATGATTATGAGAAGAGCATCAAACTGGTAGTATTGGACGGCACAGAAGATCTGGATGCTATTTATCAGGAAATCTATGGAGCGGATATTGCGGGTACCGGCAATGGTGCGGCAACACCGACCTTCAGTATTACAGAGGAAGGATTCGTCTTTGAATCCGGTCAGTACGTACTGCAGTCTTATGCAGTGGGAATTATCGATTTCGATATTCCTGCAGGGGATTTCGGTGATGCACTGACGGCAGATATCTTTTAAGAAAACATATGATAAAACACTTTACATGGAAAAGTAAGGTGGATATAATAAATATATTGGGAATGAGGTTTTCCCGGAAGCGTAAGCTTCGAACCGCCGGAATTTGAAACTATGAATTCAATTTGGCTGATGACTTCTGCAGAATATGCAGGGGGCACCAGCCTTTTTTGTTGGAATCCGGGATGCCCTGCTGCGGAAAAACGGAGGAATTTTTTATGCTTACATCACTGGGACTGATCTTTTTACTGGGGTTATTTATGGCGGCTATCTGCCAGAAAATTCATTTACCCCGCATCATTGGAATGTTGTTCACGGGAATTCTCTTAGGTCCGTATGTGTTGGATCTGCTGGATGCATCCATCCTGAATATCTCGTCCGAACTGCGGCAGATTGCCCTGATCATTATTCTTCTCAAGGCAGGGTTGTCTCTGGATCTGAAGGATTTGAAAAAAGTAGGGCGTTCCGCAGTCATGTTATCCTGTGTCCCCGCCACCTGTGAATTGCTGGCTTTCGTGATCTTTGCACCCATGATCCTTAACATCAACAGAGTGGAAGCGGCGGTCATGGGGGCAGTTCTGGCGGCTGTGTCACCTGCAGTGGTGGTGCCGCGGATGGTACATCTCATGGAGACCGGTTACGGTACGGAGAAAAGCATTCCGCAGATGATCCTGGCGGGAGCCTCCTGCGATGACATCTATGTCATAGTGTTGTTTTCCACTTTTGCCGGGATGGCGCAGGGTGGGCATGTCAATGCGTTGGATTTCATGAATATTCCGGTGTCGATCCTGACAGGGGTGCTGTTCGGTGCTTTGGTGGGATGGTTGCTGGGGCAGTTGTTTGAACTGCTGTATCAGAGGGGAAGTTATGTGCGCAACAGCATGAAAGTTATTATTATCATGGGTTTATCCTTTTTATTAATGTCCCTGGAAACCCTGTTAAAGGGAACTGCGGCCTTCTCCGGACTGCTGGCGGTGGTGAGCATGGCCTGTGCACTGAAGATCAGCGCCCCGAAAGAAGTCACCGGCAGGCTGTCCGCAAAGTTCGGGAAACTGTGGCTGGCTGCGGAGGTGGTACTGTTCGTGCTGGTGGGGGCTGCGGTGGATATCCGTTATACCATGGAAGCCGGACTGGCAGCGGTGGGGATGATCCTGCTGGCACTGGTATTTCGCTCCATCGGCGTGACACTATGCCTGTTGGGAACGAATCTGCATAAGAAGGAGCGTCTGTTTTGCATGATCGCCTACCTGCCGAAGGCCACGGTGCAGGCCGCCATCGGCTCCGTGCCTCTGGCCATGGGGCTGTCCTGTGGCAAGATCGTCCTGTCCGTGGCGGTGTTGGCGATTCTTATTACGGCCCCTCTGGGGGCATTGGGGATGGATGCTGCCTACCGGAAGCTGCTGGAATGTAGTTCACCCCAATAATCCGATTGATTTTAGGAAACCAAACAAAACCCCGGCAGTTATTATCCGTAACTGCCGGGGTTTTAAGGAGGATAGAAAGCGTTTTGAATTATGTTCCTTAACCCATGGTGATGACTACATTGTACTCTTCCTTGCCCTTCTCGTAAGGAATGATGTGGCCGTCTACTGCCTTGCCGTCTACCGTCATGGATACGACACCTTTTTCTACATTCTGCGGGTTCTTGACCTGAATGTGATAGGTGCCCTCGCGGAACTTACGGGTGATGGAAAAATCACCGAAGCCCTTCGGAATACAAGGATCTACGGACAATCCCTGATGCGTGGGATATACACCCAGTATGTACTGGGAAATGTTAACGAAGGTCCATGCGGCGGTACCGGTCAGCCAGCTGTTCTTCGCCTCGCCGTGGAATTTTGCATCCTTACCGGCTACCATCTGGGAGTATACATAAGGCTCGGTACGATGGATCTCGCTGATGTCCTCAATGTATGCGGGACAGGTCTTGCGGTAGATCTCGAAAGCTCTGTCACCTCTGCCCAGAACGGTCTCTGCGATGGATACCCAGGGATTGTTGTGGCAGAAGATACCGGCATTCTCCTTATATCCGGGGGGATAAGAGGATACTTCACCAAGTTCGAGGTGATACTCCGTGTATGCGGGTTGTAAGATCATGACACCATACTTGGTATCCAGTCTCTCTTTTACGGAATTCAATGCCTTTTCGGCAAGGCCTTCCTTCACACCGACACCGGCCAGTACACAGAAGCCCTGAGGCTCGATGTAGATCTGACCTTCGCGGCATTCCTTGGAACCTACCTTGTGGCTGTAAGCATCGTAGGCACGAACGAACCAGTCGCCGTCCCAGCCATCCTTCAGGATCGCATCGTACATTGCCTGTACTTCCTTACGTGCGCGGGCAGCCTCAGCATCGTCACCCATCAGTTCACACAACTGTGCATATTCTTCGCCGTATTTTACGAACATACCGGCAATGAATACGGATTCTGCCACGGGGCCTTCGCTGGGACCGAAAGTCTGGAAGGATTCTCCGGGATGAGCGGAGAAGCAGTTCAGGTTCAGACAGTCATTCCAGTCGGCACGACCGATCAGAGGCAGGTTGTGAGGACCTTTGTGGTTGATGATATAGTCTAAGGAGCGTTTTAAGTGATCCATCAGAGGAGCAGCCACGCTCATATCGTTGTCAAAAGGAACCATCTGGGTCAGGATGGAGGTGTCGCCGGTCTCTCTGACATAAGCGCTGGTACCTGCAATGAGCCACAGGGGATCATCGTTGAAGCCGCTGCCGATATCGGAGTTGCCCTTCTTGGTCAGAGGCTGGTACTGATGGTAAGCGCTGCCGTCCTGGAACTGGGTGGAAGCGATATCAATGATACGCTCTCTTGCACGATCCGGGATCAGATGTACGAAACCGAGCAGATCCTGACAGGAGTCACGGAAGCCCATACCACGGCCGATTCCCGATTCGTAGTAGGAAGCGGAACGGGACATGTTGAAGGTTACCATACACTGATACTGATTCCAGGTATTGACCATACGGTTTACCTTTTCGTCGCCGGAGTCTACCGTGTAGCGGGCCAGCAGCTGCTTCCAGTAAGCCTGTAATGCTGCGAAAGCCTCTTCCACCTGTGCGTCGGTCTGATATTTTGCCAGCATTTCCTTGGCACGGGTCTTGTTGATCACGCCGTAGGATTCCCATTTTTCGTCCTCGGGGTTCTCAATATAGCCCAGAACGAAGATAAAGGTCTTGGTCTCACCGGCTGCCAGATCGATATTGATCTGATGAGAAGCGATAGGTGACCAGCCGCTTGCCATGGAATTGGTACACTTGCCGTTCTCAACAGCTTCGGGAGAATCAGCTCCTCTGTAAGCACCCAGGAAAGCATCTCTGCTGGTATCAAAACCGTCGATCTTCGTATTGACGGAGTAGATCGCATAATGATTACGGCGCTCGCGGTACTCGGTCTTATGGTAGATCGTGGAATCCTGTACCTCGACTTCACCGGTGCTTAAGTTACGCTGGAAGTTCTTCATATCATCATCAGCGTTCCACAGGCACCATTCTACATAAGAGAATATGGACAGCTTTTTGTCCTCGGAGCTTCCGTTGGTCAGGGTCAGCTGGGAGATCTCACAGTTATCATTCAGGGGAACAAAGGAGAGCACAGAGGCCTTCACACTGTTCTTGGAAGAGGTGAAACGGCTGTAACCGATACCGTGACGGCACTCGTAGGAGTCCAGCTCGGTCTTCGTAGGCTGCCAGCCGGGGTTCCATACGGTATCTCCATCCTTAATATACAGATATTTGCCGTTGTTATCCGCCGGTACGTTATTGTAACGATAACGGGTCAGACGCAGCAGCTTTGCATCCTTATAGAAGGTATATCCGCCGCAGGTGTTGGATATCAGACTGAAAAACTCGTTGCAGCCCAGGTAGTTGATCCAGGGAAGCGGAGTTTTGGGAGTGGTGATGACATATTCCTGATGCACATCATCAAAATGACCATACTTCATAAGAAAATCTCCTTCTTTCACATTGTTGTATGTTGAATGTTTGCTTTTTACGTTACGGATTTCTTAATGTTCAGCAAACGATTAAGTAATCCGAAATTCTGATTAGTATTATACAGAAGCGGACGCAAAAAAGCAATACGAATCTTGAAAAAGCCCGTAAAATGCGCAATGTATACAAAAACAGAGGAAAAAGATAGGCAGAAGATACAAAACAAAATGATCTTTTAAAAATCGGGTTTACGAAACGAAATAGTATCAAACGTTATCGCACACATTGCCATTATATAGAAGAAATACAGTTGCTATACGAACCAAATGTACAAAATGCCTTGCCTCAAATTGTTAATTATAGACAAAGTGGATACTTTTTGGAAAAAATCTGCAAAAAAGTATTGCAAAATGCTCAAATGTGGTATATATTAAAACTACGAAAACGATTAAGTTACAAAACAGGTCGGACGGAATGACAAAGACATTGGACAGGAGAAAGACATGGCATCACTGAAAGACATTTCCAAGATTTGTGGAGTCTCCGTTGCAACTGTCAGCAAAGCACTGAACGACCACAAGGACATCGGAGAAGAGACAAAAGCAAACATCAGACGGGTAGCAAAGGAAATGGGATATTCCCCCAACCTTTCCGCAAGAGCTTTGAAGACGAACCGGACCTACGGGATCGGAGTTCTCTTCGCAGACGAAGCAAGAAGCGGTCTTACCCACGATTACTTTTCCAGTGTACTGGACAGTTTCAAGAGGACAGCAGAGAAGAGCGGTTACGACATAACATTTATTAACAGCTGCAAGAACCGGACGGATCGGATGTCTTATCTGGAACACAGCAGGTACAGAGGCTTCGACGGAGTGGTGCTCGCCTGTATTGATTTCGGAGATCCCGAAGTCATCGAACTGGTACAGAGTTCCATCCCGGTGGTCACCATCGACTACCTGTTTAACAATCGTATCGCAATCATGTCGGATAATGTGACAGGCATGAAGGAGCTGTTAGAGTACATATACAGCAAAGGTCATCGGAAGATCGCTTATATCCACGGAGCGATGTCAGCGGTTACCTCGGGCCGATTATCCAGCTTCTACCGGACGGCGGAACGCCTGGGACTGAATATTCCTGATGAGTACATCAGAGAGGCAGCCTACAGAGATACGACGACGACCTACCGCGTGACCAATGAACTTTTGGATCTGCCGGATCCACCGACATGTATCATCTTCCCGGATGATTTCGCTTCCTTCGGAGGCATCAACGCTATCAGACAGAGAGGACTACAGATCCCCGAAGATATTTCGGTAGCAGGTTATGATGGCATACAGGCCACAAGACAACTCGATCCCAGACTTACCACGGTCCAACAGGATACTGAACAGATCGGATGTCTGGCAGCCAGAGAACTAATCAGTCTCATCGAGAGACCAAAGACCACCATCATAGAACAGGTCATTGTTCCCGGGAAAGTAGTGGAAGGCAGGTCGGTAGCCAAAGTTCCGACGGACAATTAATCAGGCATTTATATGGAAAATGCGAAAGCAGCCATATGAATATAAATGCAACAAACACTTACAACAAACATTCAACAAAAAATGGGAGGAAACAAACATGAAGAAAAAAGTACTTAGTGCTTTACTTACAACCGCTATGCTTGCCAGCATGCTGGTAGGCTGTGGCAGCAGCAACGATGCTCCTGCAGCAGCTTCTAGCGAGGCAGCACCCGCAGCATCCACCGAAGCGGCAGCTTCCACCGAAGCAGCTTCTACAGAGGCAGCTTCTACAGAGGCAGCAACAGAGGAAGGCAAAGTCTTCAACATCTACTGCTGGAACGAGGAGTTCAAGAGCCGTCTGACAGATCATTATCCCGGATATGAAGAAGTAGACGGAACCACCGGTAAGATCGGTGACATCACTGTAAAGTGGAACATCACTCCTTCTGATGACAACGCTTACCAGAACAATCTGGATGCTACCCTGTTAAAGCAGGCTGATGCAGCAGCTGATGACAAGATCGACCTGTTCCTGATTGAGGCTGACTACGCATTGAAATATGTTGATACCGACTACACAATGCCTGTTAAGGATCTGGGCATCACCGATGCAGATCTGGCTAACCAGTATCAGTACACCAAGGATGTTGTTACCGACTCCAACGGCAATCTGAAGGGTGTTTCATGGCAGGGTTGCCCCGGCGTTCTGATTTACAACCGTGAGGCTGCTAAGGCTGTTCTGGGAACCGATGATCCTGCAGAGGTTCAGAAGTCTGTATCTGATTGGAATACCTTCACCGCAACCGCTGAGAAGATGAAAGCAGCCGGTTACAACATGGTATCTTCCGTAAACGATACTTATCGTGTATACTCCAACAACGTATCCAGCAAATGGGTACAGGATGGCAAGATCGTAATCGATGACAACCTGATGAAGTGGGTTGATGACTCCAAGAAGATGGTTGACGCTAAGGAGACCGGTACCTTCGACCTGTGGTCTGATGACTGGAGCAAAGGCTTCTATCCCGATGGCAAAGTATTCTGCTACTTTGGACCCGCTTGGCTGATCAACTTCTCCATGGCAGCTGATACCGATGGATCTATCGCAAATCAGGGTGGCTGGGGCGCTACTGAAGGACCTCAGGGCTTTTTCTGGGGCGGTACTTGGATCTGCGGTGCTACCGGAACCGACAACGCTTCTCTGGTTAAGGATATCATCCTGAAGATGACCACTGATGAAGACATCATGAAAGAGATCGTTGTAGCTGATGATGATTTCGTAAACAACAAACCCGCTATGGAAGCTATGGCAGCAGATACCTCTTATCAGAGCAAGGTATTGGGCGGACAGAACCCTCTGGCTATGTTCTGCGCAGGCGCTGAGAAGATCGATCTGAGCAACCTGTCTGCATACGATCAGGGATGTAACGAAGAGTTCCAGCATGCTATGAAGAACTACTTCGATGGCAAGGCTTCTCTGGATGATGCACTGGATCTGTTCTACAAGGCTGTAGAAGAGAAGTATCCTGAGCTTACTCACTAATCCGAAATGATAAGCGAATAGCGAAACAATAAGGAATTGAGAACCGTGCCTGCCTGGCTGGTCAGGTAGGCACGGTTTTTCCCTCAAAATTCCCGGTTGGCAGAAGCTTTTTTCAGAAGAAGATAATTAAGAACAAAAAGAAGAGAGCTGCTGCGAGCCTGATCGGAAACAAAGAAAGGCACGAAAAACGTAAAGTCGCTAAGAGAGCATGACGGCAAAAGGGAGGAATCATTATGGCAAAGGTAAAACGCGGAAAGGTGGTACGCTATAATAAGTGGGGTTATATTTTCCTGATCCCCTTTGTAGTAGTGTATGTATTATTCCAGTTGATCCCGTTATTCAGGACATTTTATTACAGCTTTTTTGAAAATTATCGTTCCGGACTGACACAGATCGGACCGAATTTCATCGGATTTGGTAACTATGCAAAGCTGTTGTCCAATCCGGACCTGTGGATGTACACCAAGAATACATTGATCATGTGGGTACTGGGATTTGTACCGCAGATCATCATATCTCTGCTTCTGGGTGCATGGTTCTCGGATCCCAGCCTTAGATTAAAGGGACAGAGATTCTTCAAGACAGTTATCTATCTGCCGAACCTGATCATGGCTTCCGCATTTGCAATGTTGTTCTTCACGCTGTTCTCTGATGGTGGTCCTATCAATGAAATGCTGATGCAGATCGGAATCTTAAAAGAGCCATATCAGTTCCTTACAAACGTATGGAGTACCAGAGGTCTGGTAGCATTGATGAACTTCCTGATGTGGTTTGGTAATACAACGATCCTCCTGATGGCAGGTATGATGGGTATCGATACTTCCCTCTTCGAGGCAGCCGAGGTAGACGGAGCAACCTCTACCCAGGTATTCTTCAAGATTACATTACCTTTGTTGAAGCCGATTCTGATCTACGTAATGATCACATCCCTGATCGGTGGTCTGCAGATGTTCGATGTACCTCAGATTCTGACCAACGGTAAGGGTGATCCTATGAGATCCAGCATGACCCTGATCATGTACCTGAACAACCATTTGTACAGTAAGAACTACGGAATGAGTGGTGCGTTGTCTGTAATGTTGTTCATTATCACAGGTATCCTGAGCTTGATCGTATTTAAGTTCTCGAACGGCAAACAGGATAAGTAGGAGGTGGCAGAAATGTTGAGCGTAGAAACAAACGAGACAAAAAAAGGTCTGGGCATTCATGCCAGAAGAGCACTTGCATATATCGTACTGGTTATTATGAGTTTTCTCTGCCTGTTTTGGTTCTATATACTGTTTGTAAATGCAACCAGATCCAAAGGCGAGCTGACACAGGGATTTACCCTGCTGCCCAGCACACATCTGATCCAGAACTGGAAGGGTGTCATGGCAGGAACCCTGCCGGTAGTCAGAGGTATGATCAACAGCCTTGTAGTAGCAACCTGCAGTGCTGTGCTGTGTACCTACTTCTCTACCATGACCGCATATGCGATCCATGTATATGATTTTAAGTTAAAGAAGTTCATGTTTACCTTTATCCTGGCAATCATGACCATTCCTACCCAGGTTACCGCACTCGGATTTATCCAGTTGGTAGCTGATATGAAGCTGGAGGATAACTTTATCCCCCTGATCATCCCGGCAATCGCAGCACCTGCTACTTTCTTCTATATGAAGCAGTACATGGAAAGTGCATTGCCCCTGTCTCTGGTAGAGGCAGCCAGAATCGATGGTTCCGGTGAGTTCCGTACATTTAATTCCATCGTATTGCCGCTGATGAAGCCGGCAATCGCAGTACAGGCGATCTTCACTTTCGTAGCGAACTGGAATAACTACTTCACACCGGCACTGGTTCTGCATGATGACAAGATGAAGACATTACCTATCCTGATCGCTCAGTTGCGTTCCGCAGACTTCCTGAAGTTCGATATGGGCCAGGTGTATGTGACCATCGCATTCTCCATTTTCCCTGTTATCGTGGTATACCTGATTCTTTCCAAGTTCATTGTCCAGGGCGTGGCAATGGGAAGCGTCAAGGGTTAATCTTAAGCTTGCAACATTCAATACATAAATCTCTCCTGAAAAGCGGCACTCTTCCCCGGAGTGGCGCTTTTCGCTTGCAAAAATATAAATTATACCTGATGGGGTATAATCATAAAAAGATAGACAAAAAATATACCTTATCGGGTATGAAATTAAAAACGATCTTGAAAATATACCCGAATGGGTATATAATCGGTGAAAATAGGGTGGGCATTATAATGAATAAGATTGCAGAATTTGTAAAAGAAAATAGAAAAGCAGCCGGACTGACACAGGAAGAATTTGCAATGCGCTCGGGACTGGGACTTCGTTTTGTCAGAGATCTGGAACAGGGGAAAGAAACCGTGCGGATGGATAAGGTAAATATTGCATTGGCCATGTTCGACATGGAAGCTGTGCCGGGCAGAAAGGAAAGAGGATAGGGGCATTATGGAAATATTCAGAACTGTTCAGATATATATCCGGAATGTATATGCGGGAGAGCTTTCCGAAACGGATGAAGGATATCTTTTTTCTTATGATGAAGAATACAGGAAGAGAGAAGATGCCAGTGCAGTGTCTCTTACAATGCCGATCCGGCAGGAACCGTATCAGTCGAAAACACTGTTTTCTTTTTTTGACGGTCTGATCCCGGAGGGATGGCTTCTGGGTGTGGTGAGCAGAAACTGGAAGATTGATGTGAAGGATCGTTTTGGACTATTGGCGGTGGCATGTCAGGATGCGATCGGCAATGTCAGTATAAGGGAGAAGAAGGGATGAATTGTCTGTGCTGTGGAAAGAAACTGCAGTCTGTGGAAGATGAGGAGCGGGGATGGCATAAAAGCTGTGTCAGACATTTTTTTGGAAGTGATAGGATACCGGAGCTGGATCTGGATGAAGAGAAATTGAAAGAACTGGCAAACGAAACGGTAAACCGGGGATATACAGTTCCGGGAGTGCAGAGGAAAATGTCATTGCAGCTGTTTTGGGATAAGAAAAAAACGAGGCTGACTTTGGTAAATTATCCGACGGGATATATTTTGAAACCACAGGTTCCGGAATTCAGAGCGTTGCCGGAGGCGGAACACCTGGTAATGTGCATGGCAGATGCGTCCGGGATTTTTACAGTACCACATGCGCTGTTACATTTACGGGACGGCTTTGCTTATATCACGAAACGTATTGACAGAGTTTTTGAAAAAGAGAATGTTCGGATGCTGGCGATGGAAGATTTCTGTCAGTTGGACCTGCGGCTGACCGAGGATAAGTACAGAGGCTCCTATGAAAGATGTGAAAAGATCGTAGAGCGCTATTCGGCAAGGGTAGGGTTGGACAGAACGGAATTGTTTCTGAGAATTGTTTTTTCGTTCCTAATTGGAAATTCCGATATGCATTTGAAAAATTTCTCCCTGCTGGAGACGCAGGAAGGAAGCGGAAGGTATGTGCTTTCACCAGCATATGATCTGATTCCGGTAAACCTGATCATGCCTGAGGACGAAGAAGAACTTGCTTTAACCCTCAATGGGAAGAAAATGAATCTTAGAAAAAAGGATTTCTATATTTTTGCGGAAAAATGCGGCATATCACGTAATTCTGCGGAAAAGATGATAGGAAAACTGGTATCCATGAAAGAAACCTATCAGAAAATGAACAGAGAATCGTTGCTGCCGGAAGAGATGAAAGAACGATTTGAGAGACTGATAGAAGAACGATGTGATATTTTGATGTAAAAATTATAACAGAAAGAGGTAACTGCCATGCAGATGTATGAAGTGACGGCGCTGGCACCGGAGGGACCGGAGGAGGTCTATCAGGCGATGGTGTTCGCAGAAGATGAGGATGATGCCCTGAACCAGCTGGAGGAACAGCTGCAAGAGAAGAATATTGCCCATGGAATGTGCATGGCAGAAGAAGTGTGAGCTAATGGCGCAAACTTGCAGGTTATGGAAGGATGTAGGTGTTAGAAATGGAAAATTCCTATCGCTTTTTTGAAAATAAAGATTGTAAATATTTCCCCTGCCACAAGGGGCTTGCAGATTTCAACTGCCTGTTCTGCTACTGCCCCATGTACCGTCTGGAGCACTGCCCCGGGAATCCACGGTATTTCGAGAAAAACGGCAGACGGATTAAGGACTGCTCAGGCTGCACCTTCCCGCATGATCCGGAGCATTATGATACGATCATGCAGATCCTGCGGGAGGCATAGAGAATCAGTCAGGCAGCGTTTGCCGGTAGTCACTGGGAGAATATCTGGTGGAACGTTTAAAAGCCTTGGAAAAAGTGAATGTGTCGCCATAACCGACGGAATAGGCAATATCCTGTACTGACAGATCACTGTCTTTTAACAGCTTCTTAGCCTGCTTCATTCGATGAGAATTCAGATATTCCTGCGGTGTATGTCCGGTGGCATGTTTGAACATTTTTGTCATATAGCTGCGATCCAGTCCACAGATATGTGCGATGTCATCCATATGAATTGGCTCTGAATATTTGACATAGATAAAATCAATGATTTTCCGGATATAGGTCAATTTTAAATCTGCTTGTGTCTCCTGTTTACACGTGGAATACTGCGTTACACAATCAAAAAAATTCACATATTTTCCCGATGCAATATAATTCCCGAGCGTGATGCACCAGAAGATCCTGCATGATTGCACCCAACGGATTGGGATAGGCATTTGGAATGAAAACAGGGCTATCCCCATTGATTCCGGCATTCTGGAACAATTCGGGAATCTTCGGACCATCAAGATGAATCCAGACATAATCCCAGGGATCTTCGGAATCGGCGGCATAATAAGCAAGGGTGTTCGGCGGAATAATAAACCCTTCATGAGCGTGGATGATATATTCCTGATCGCCAAGCCGTAATCTGCCCTGACCGGCGGTGAGATAATGAAAAATGTAATGGTGCCGGATAATGGGACCGAAGGAATAGGAGGGAGAGCATGCCTGCTTTCCGATTTCATAAAGGCATAAGTCTCTGTACGAATCATAATTAATAAAATAGCATTCATCATAAGTCTTCTGCGGCGAAGACAGAAGAAAGCAAGGAAACAAGTGGAGATGCAGTTACTATCTCCTATGCATGTTGGGATTCCAATCAGGCTACCTTGATCAGAACGATGGCAGATGAATTCGAGGCTGAGAACCCGAATATCAAAATTGACATTCAGGTAAATGGATGGAGCGATTACTGGACAGCTCTGGAAGCAGCTGCAACCGGCGGATCTATGCCAGATACCTTCTGGATGCATTCCAACAATATTTATTATTACGGTTCCAATGATCAGCTTCTGGATCTGACAGATTATATTGCAGCCAGCGATAAAGTAGATCTGGCAAATTATCCTCAGGGTCTGGATGACATTTATAATATCAATGGTAAGCAGTATGCGATTCCCAAGGATTATGACACTATCGCACTTTGGTACAACAAGACCTTATTTGATGAAGCGGGAATCGCTTATCCGAATGATACCTGGACATGGGATGACCTGAAGGAAGCAGCAAAGAAGCTTCGTATCTGGTAGAAGGAAAACTTCGCTCCCTTGCTGTGTATAATAAAGAAAATGACTATTTTTTCAGTCAGCTTTACCAGAAGTACAGAAGCCTGATTATGAAAGGAACATTATATCGACTGATGGATCCCTTTCAGGGCAATGATAGTGCCTGGATGGTGGTATCAGAGGATCGAAATACTGCTTTGGTAGGATTTTTCCGCAGGCAGGGAGTACCCAACGGCCCATGGATCCGTTTGCACCTGGATGGTCTGGATGAAAACAGACAATATCATTTGGAGACAGGTGCTGACAAGGAGACTCTGTATGGCGGAGATGAACTGATGCATGTAGGAATGGTGGTAAAAGAAGAACAATTATGTAATCATGGAGGAGATTGCAGTTCGGGTATTTTCGTATTGCAGGTAAATAGATAGAGAAATGAAAAGACGTGGCTGTCGATTGACGACCACGTCTTTTGAATAAACTATAATAAATCTTTGGTCTTGCAGGCAAGATATAGCGGAAGATTGGTAATATCGCCATCCTTCCGGTAGCCGCGTTTGGAGAACCGCAAGGCTGTAGAAGGATGATTTTCTGTAATATATCTCTTAAAAGAGGGAGCTGATTTATCTTCTCCGCCCTTGGCTTCTACTGGAATAATATCGGTTCCGTTTTGAAGCACAAAGTCAATCTCACTGTTTTTATCAGAGTAGTACCGGGGAGCAATTTCAAATTGTCCCTGTAGTTGCTGCAAAATAAAATTTTCCGTTAATGCACCTTTGAATTGGTAACTTGATTTTAACAGAATGGCACTGTTGTCGATGCCTGCCATGTGCTTGAGCAGCCCGGTATCAAAGACAAAGAGCTTAAATTGATCCAACTTGTCGAATGCTGAAAGTGGATGCTCCATTTTGGAGACATTATATACACGATTGAGCATTCCTGCCGAGACCAGCCATTCGATAGCTTCTTCAAAATCCCTTGCCCTCCCTCCTTCGCGGACGGCACCATACATGAATTTTTCGTTGGGCTTTGCAAGCTGAGCAACAATGCTCCGAAATACCAGAAGAATACGACCGCTGTTGATCTTGCCGTTATGTTTGGAAAAGTCGTTTTCATAAATTTCTATTAATTCCCTCTGTATCTGGGAGATTCTTGCCGGATCCTTGTATTTGATCCAGGAGGATACGCACTCCGGCATTCCTCCGATAATAAAATAATAATTGCATGCTTCGGACAGACGAGAGTGAAAAATCTCTTCGATCGTTTGCTCTTTTTGAATGCTGTCATAATAGGCATATAGGGAAGGATCCGTAGCTTCGAGAAATTCGTCAAAAGTCAGAGGGAATATATCAAGTAGATTCACCATGCCTACCGGATATGATTTTGGCTGGGCTAAAAGGGTTCCCAACAGACTTCCGGCGGAAACAACATGGTATTCGTTCGCTTTTTCTTTAAAGTATTTCAGAGTGTTTAAGGCCTCGGGACATTCTTGAATTTCATCAAAAAGGATCAGAGTCTCGCAGGGCTGGATTTTTTCGCCGCTTATCATGGACAGCAGTTCGATGATGCGATGAGGATTTTTATTCGTTTGAAAAATAGATTTTAATTCATCTTCTTCATCAAAGTTAAAATAAACGTAATTGGCATAATGGGTTCGTCCAAATTCCTTCATTAGCCAAGTTTTGCCTACCTGCCTTGCACCTCGCAGGATCAAAGGCTTACGTTCGGGGTCGCTTTTCCAACTTATCAGGGCTTGCATTGCGTTTCGCTTCATATGATGCACCATCCTTTCCTGGTGAATAATAATAGCATAACACATTTTTCTGAAAAATAAACACGTTATTTACACATTTTTCTGAGAAAATTACATAGCAACACACACATTTTTCTAAAACTAAAAGCCGATAGTCTGTTTTGACAGATTACCGGCTTTTTATGCGCGGAGACGGTGGGATTTGAACCCACGTGCCCGAGAAGGGCTAACGCATTTCGAGTGCGCCCCGTTATGACCACTTCGATACGTCTCCAAAAGATTACAACGTAGATTATTTTATCTGAAAAATAACCGTTTGGCAAGGGGAGAAACGAAAAATCCTGATTTTACCGCCAGAGCGATGAAAATAAGGAGTAGAGGTAATAATAAAAAAGATGTTGACAGAACAACATCTGTGTAGTATATTGCATTTAAATGCTTTGATAGTCAAAACAATTTGAAAGGGAAAGGCGAACACGCCGGAGACGACAAAGTAGTAAAACAAGGTATCAGAAACACAATAATGAAATGCATAAGGAGAGTAAAAACATGTTAGAGAAAGTAGCAGCTATCATCAGAGAACAGTTAAACCAGGAGGATGTAGAAATCACGGAGGCAACCCGTTTCAAGGAGGATCTGGAAGTGGATTCCCTGGATCTGTTTGAACTGGTAATGGCATTTGAAGAGGAATATGGTGTGTCCATTCCTTCCGAGGAATTGGAAAATATGGCAACAGTCGGTGATGTTATCAGATATATTCAGGAGCAGGCGTAAGAACTGCATATCTGCCTGAATGCAAGAATTCGCAGGCATCAAAGTCGGGGGCTTTTGCCCCCGACATCAGAATATGTAATATAACGCAGAACGACGAGAAGGATCAGAAAGACAATGAAAACAAAGATCACGGAACTTCTACAAATCGAATATCCCATTTTCCAGGGCGGCATGGCATGGGTGGCGGAACATAAGCTGGCGGCAGCGGTATCCAATGCCGGAGGCTTAGGCATCATCGGTGCTGCTTCCGCTCCGCCGGAGGTCGTCCGGGAGGAGATCCGCAAATGTAAAGAGCTGACTGACAAACCCTTCGGCGTGAATATCATGCTGCTCAATCCTAATGCGGAGGAAGTGGCGAAGATCGTCGTGGAAGAAGGAGTACAAGCGGTAACCACAGGAGCTGGGAATCCCGGAAAATTCATGGAACTGTGGAAGAATGCCGGAGTGAAGGTGATCCCGGTGGTGGCAAGTGTAGCTATGGCGAAGATGATGGAGCGTGCCGGAGCGGACGCTGTGGTGGCAGAAGGCATGGAAAGCGGTGGACATATCGGTTCCACCACGACCATGGCGCTGGTGCCGCAGGTGGTGGATGCGGTGTCTATCCCGGTGATCGCTGCCGGAGGCATTGCCGATGGCAGGGGAATGGCAGCGGCTTTCATGCTGGGAGCGGAAGGGATCCAGATGGGCACCCGGTTCGTAGCATCAAAGGAGTCCATTGTCCATGAAAATTATAAGAATCAGATCATCAAGGCAAAGGATATCGATTCCGTAGTGACAGGAATGTCTACCGGACATCCGGTGCGTTCTTTACGTAATCAGATGACCAGGGAGTATCTGAAGCTGGAAAAGGAAAATGCAGACTTCATGGAACTGGAAAAGCTGACGTTGGGATCTCTCAGGAAGGCTGTGCAGGACGGAGATACCGTAAACGGAACCCTGATGGCCGGGCAGATTGCAGGATTGATCCGCAGAGAACAGACTTGCCGTGAGATTATTGAAGAAACGGTGCAGCAGGCGCAGGAGTGCATAGCGGCACAAGGACAGCATAAATAAACCGCTGACAACAGATTTTGAACAGCGTCAGGCGGCGTAGTGTATAGGGAAAACGGCGCGTTACAAAAATGTGCTGTAATCGAGGAGAACAATAGCATCACATAGTAATTAGGAGATGACAAAATGAGCAGGATCGCATATTTATTCCCGGGACAGGGGTCCCAGTACATAGGAATGGGTAAGGAATTTTACGATACTTACCCGGAGGCACAGGCAGTATGGAAGCTGGCGGATAAGGTGCTCCAGAATCTGTACTGGCAGGATAAGCGGGAAGCACAGGCGGAAAGCGGACATCCGTACTCCATGGAACAGCTGACCTTTGAGGAAAATTCTTATATCAATATTACGGAATACACACAGATCGCCATGCTGACCATGGAAGTGGCTATTCTGAAAGTATTGGAGGCAAAAGGACTGAAAGCGGAGATGGCAGCAGGTTTGAGCCTGGGAGAATATGGGGCGCTGGCTGCCGCCGGTGTGATGGAGCTGCCGGATCTGTTCCGGATCATCCGGATGCGAGGTATCTATATGCAGGAGGCCTATCCGGAAGGAGGTGCCATGGCAGCGGTATTAGGACTGGACGGAGATATCGTGGCAAAAATCTGCGAACAGACAGCAGAAGAAACCGGCAAAGTCGTCTCGGTGGCAAATTATAACTGCCCGGGACAGATCGTGATCACCGGAGAGGCAGATGCGGTAGCGGCAGCATCGGAAGCGCTGAAAGAAGCAGGTGCAAAACGCTGTATTCCCTTAAAGGTCAGCGGACCGTTCCACTCAGCCCTGTTAAAAAATGCGGGAGAACAATTGGCAGAAGAATTGAAAAGCGTCAAGCTGTCAACCCCCTGGATCCCTTACGTGTCCAACGTAACAGCGGATTATGTGACAGATGCGTCACAGGTTGCGGAACTGTTGACACAACAGGTGTCCAGTCCCGTACATTTCACCCAGAGCATAGAGCGGATGATTGCAGATGGCGTGGATACTTTCATAGAGATCGGCCCGGGGAAGACACTCAGCAGCTTCGTCCGTAAAATTGACAGAAATGTCAAAGTATATAATATCGAAAAACCGGAGGATCTGGCCCGGGTGATGGAGGAGCTGGTATGTTGACAGGAAAAAGTCTGACAGGACAAGTTGCTATTGTCACAGGAGCGTCACGGGGCATCGGAAAAGCAGTGGCACAGGCACTGGCAGCAGAGGGAGCCACGGTGATCATTAATTATAACGGCTCTGCAGAAGCAGCGGAAGCGGTCGCAGCGGACATCCGAAGCCGCGGCGGTATGGCGGAGGCTGTGAAGTGCAATGTTGCGGAT
Source organism: uncultured Acetatifactor sp. (assembly GCA_934436435.1). GTDB lineage: Bacteria > Bacillota > Clostridia > Lachnospirales > Lachnospiraceae > Acetatifactor. Next base: position 139,918 of record CAKSAN010000010.1, read on the forward strand.
TTTGCAGAGAGTGAAGCCTTTGTAAAGGCGGTAACGGAGAAATACGGCAGAGTTGACATCCTTGTCAATAACGCCGGGATCACGCGGGACAATCTGATCGTGCGGATGTCGGAAGAAGAATTCAATGCAGTCCTGGATACGAACCTGAAAGGCGCATTTCACATGATCCGGCATCTGACGAAGACCTTTATGAAGCAGAGATATGGGAAAATCATCAATATCTCTTCTGTCAGTGGCATTGTCGGGAATGCCGGGCAGGCTAATTATTCCGCATCCAAGGCGGGACTGATCGGTCTGACGAAAAGCGTAGCAAGAGAACTGGCATCCCGGAATATCTGTGTGAATGCCGTGGCACCCGGATTTATCCGGACAGATATGACAGACAAGCTGCCGGAGGCGGTACAGGATAATGCGGTCGGACAGATTCCCCTTAAGAAAATGGGAAGACCGGAGGATGTCGCACAGGCGGTACTGTTCCTGGCAGGAGATGCGTCGGATTATATCACCGGCCAGGTGCTGTGCGTGGACGGCGGTATGGCAATGTAAAAACAAGTCCGGCAACAGTAAAGCAGAATAGAAAATATGTCCGCTAACGGTACAGCAGGATAGAAAATAAGTCAGGACGCGAGGGAGTATATCACGTATGGGTAAAAATAGAAGAGTTGTAATAACAGGCATGGGAGCCATCACTCCTATTGGCAACAGCGTAGAGGAATTCTGGAATGGTATCAAAGAGGGCAAGACCGGATTTGGTCCTATAACCTATTTTGATACTGCGGATTACCGTTGTAAGCTGGCGGCGGAAGTGAAGGATTTTGATCCTGCGCAATATATGGATAAAAAGGCAGCCCGTAGAATGGAGCAGTTCTGCCAGTTCGCGGTAGCGGCTGCCGGACAGGCGATCACGGATGCGGGTCTTAACATGGAACAGGAAGATCCTTATATGGTGGGCTGCAGTGTGGGAAGCGGCATCGGAAGCTTACAGGCCATGGAACGGGAATATGACCGTCTGAAGGAAAAAGGCCCCGGCAGAGTGGGTCCTATGCTGGTGCCTCTGATGATCTCCAATATGGCAGCAGGTAATGTCAGCATTGCTTATGGATTAAAAGGAAAGAGCCTGAACGTGGTGACTGCCTGCGCAACCGGCACTCATTCCATCGGAGAAGCATACCGTACGATCCAGTACGGCGATGCGGATGTAATGGTAGCGGGAGGAACGGAAAGCTCCATTACCCCCATTGGAATTGCCGGATTTTCCGCACTGACAGCATTGTCGTTTAGTGAAGACCCTCAGAGAGCTTCTATTCCTTTCGATAAAGACCGCAATGGCTTCGTTATGGGAGAAGGCTCGGCGGTAGTGGTACTGGAAGAACTGGAGCATGCAAAGAGACGCGGAGCGAAGATCTATGCGGAACTGATCGGTTATGGCTGTTCTTCGGATGCCTATCACATCACCTCCCCTGCGGAGGATGGCAGCGGGGCGGCTGCCGCCATGCTGAACGCCTTAAAAGACGGCGGTGTGGCGCCGGAGGAGCTTACTTATATTAATGCCCATGGAACCAGCACCCATCATAATGACCTGTTCGAGACCAGAGCTATCAAGCTTGCATTTGGAGAACATGCTTATGATCTGAAGATCAATTCCACCAAATCCATGGTGGGACATCTCCTGGGAGCGGCAGGAGCGGTGGAATTCGTCACCTGCGTAAAAGAAATTCAGGAAGGCTATATCCACCGTACCGTGGGATTGCGTGAGACGGAGGAGGAACTGGATCTGAATTACTGTCGGGACAGCTACGAAGAAGAGGTGCCTTATGCGCTGACCAATTCGTTGGGCTTCGGCGGACATAATGCGAGTCTGCTGTTGAAGAAGTACATGGAATAATCGCAACGGAATGCGAAATAACATCTGCTGGCAAGATGCTATTTGCGGAACGGAGGAATAATGTCAGTATATAACACCCAGGAAATCATGGAGATTCTGCCCCACAGACATCCCTTTCTGCTGATTGATACCATCGAGGAGCTGGAGCCCGGTGTCAGAGCGGTGGGACGCAAAAACGTAACCTTCAACGAGCCGTATTTTGCAGGACATTTTCCGGGGAACCCGGTGATGCCCGGAGTGTTGATCGTGGAAGCACTGGCACAGACAGGGGCGGTAGCAATTCTGTCTCTGCCGGAGCATCGCGGCAAGACCGCTTATTTTGCCGGGATTGATAAGGCAAAATTCAAACAGATGGTGCGCCCCGGAGACACCTTGGAACTGGAGACCACCATTATCCGCAGCAAAGGACCAGTCGGTGTCGGTGAAGCAGTCGCCACCGTGAACGGGAAACTGGCTGCGAAGGCAGAGCTTACCTTTGCGGTAAAGTAAAAATAGTCTGCGGAAATGCTTTTTATGGGTGGGACAGAGATAAGAGTGATGCAGAATAAGAGGTGCAGATATGGGAAGCGTAGATATAGAAACAGAGATCAAATGCCCGAAATGCAAGAAAATGATAAACAGGGACAGGGCGGCGAAAAATAAATATGTCTGCTATGAGTGTGGTTATTATTTCCGGGTGAAGACCCACAACCGGATCCGCATGGTGGCAGACCGGAAAAGCTTTCAGCCCTGGTTCGAGGAGATAGAAGAAAGCAATCCACTGAAATATGAGGGCTATGAGGAAAAGCTGGCGGAAGCCAGAGAAAAGTCCGGCGTGAAAGAAGCTGTGACAGTAGGTGAATGCGAGATTTACGGGGAAAAGGCCGTGATCGGCATCTGTGAATCGAAATTCATGATGGGAAGCATGGGACATGTGGTCGGTGAGAAGGTCACCCGGGCGATTGAAAAAGCGACAGAATTGCGGCGGCCTGTATTTTTGTTCTGCTGTTCCGGCGGTGCAAGAATGCAGGAGGGAATTGTGTCACTGATGCAGATGGCAAAGACCTCCGCAGCAATCAAGCGGCATGGAGAAGCGGGACTTCTCTACGCGACTATTTTGACGGATCCCACTACAGGTGGTGTAACGGCCAGCTTTGCCATGCTGGGAGACGTGATCATGGCGGAACCGGGAGCATTGATCGGCTTCGCAGGACCGAGAGTCATTAAGCAGACGCTGGGACAGCGTCTCCCTGACGGCTTCCAGACGGCGGAATTTTTACAGGAGCATGGTTTTGTGGACGGCATCGTCCGCCGGGAGAATCTGAAGAAGACCTTATATTTCCTGATCACGACGCATCGGTGCAGTGAAGGGAATTATGCGGATTTTAAGAAAAATTTTGATTTCCATTTTGAACCTACGGAAATTGTGAAGGAACGGTCATTCCTGACACTCCCCAGAACGGCATGGGAAAAGGTCAAGACAGTCCGGAGAGTGGACAGACCGGCAGCGACCGACTATATTCCCTACATTTTCGATTATGTGGTGGAGGCTCACGGAGACCGTTATTATGGGGATGACAAGGCACTGGTGGGCGCCGTCGCATTTCTGGACGGTCAGCCGGTGACGGTGCTGGCAGACGTGAAGGGCAAGGATTTCGCAGAATGCGAAAAACGTAATTACGGCATGCCCATGCCGGAAGGCTACCGTAAGGCCCTGCGCCTGATGAAGCAGGCGGAGAAGTTCCACCGTCCCATTATCAGTTTTGTGAACACACCGGGAGCTTTCTGCGGTGTGGAAGCGGAAGAAAGAGGACAGGGTGAGGCTATTGCCCGGAATCTGTTGGAAATGTCGGCTCTGAAAGTACCGGTATTGTGTATCCTTATCGGAGAAGGTGGCAGTGGCGGTGCACTGGCTACTGCGGTAGGCAATGAGGTGTGGATGATGGAAAATGCCACCTACTCGATCCTGTCACCGGAAGGTTTTGCTTCTATATTATGGAAGGATGCCGACAGAGCCAGAGAGGCCAGCGAAGTCATGAACATTACTTCCGAGGATCTGAAACGTCTCGGTGTGATCGAACGGATCGTGCCGGAATACGGCGGAGCGGACAACAGTACGGTGGAAGCCATCGGCGGCTATCTCAAGGAGCATATCAAGGAATTCCTGCAAAAATATACCGGTATGACCGGAGAACAGATCGCAGAGGAACGTTATGAAAGGTTCCGCAAATATTAAAGCGGTAACAAGAGGTGACGCGGGATGAATCACAGAAAAATGATCCTGGGGGAGCTGCAGGCAGACATCCCCGTAATCCAGGGAGGCATGGGCGTAGGTATCAGCCTGTCCGGCCTGGCGGGAGCAGTGGCAGCGGCCGGTGGAATCGGCATTATTTCTACCGCCCAGATTGGTTTCCGGGAGCCGGATTTTGACAGAGATCCCATTGTCTGCAATCTGCGCGCCATCGGGAAAGAAATAGAAAAAGCAAGACAGACAGCAAAAGGAGGTATCGTCGGTGTCAATATCATGGTGGCGACACAGCGCTATGAGGATTACGTCAGGGCAGCAGTGCTGGCTGGTACGGACTGCATTATCTCCGGTGCAGGGCTGCCGCTGGATCTGCCCGGAGTTGTGGCGGAGACGGAACAGGAGATGCCCGGCCGTAGCCACCGGACGATGCTGGCGCCCATCGTATCCGGTATCCGGGCGCTGTCTGTTATTACAAAATACTGGATGAAAAAATATGACAGAAAACCCGATTTCATTGTAGCGGAAGGTCCGCTTGCGGGAGGCCATCTGGGATTTAAGAAGGAAGAACTGGATGCGTATACGCCGCAGAAATATGAAAAAGAGCTTACGGCAATGATCCGGCAGGCGGCGGAACTGGGAATCCCTCTGATCGCAGCGGGCGGAATCTACACCAGAGAGGACAGAGACTACTGTATGTCGCTGGGAGCCGCGGGGGTTCAGCTGGGGACCCGTTTCGTGACCACCGAAGAATGCGATGCGGCAGATGCCTACAAGGAGGCCTATCTCCGGGCGCGGAAAGATGATATTGTCATTGTAAAAAGTCCGGTGGGAATGCCGGGCAGAGCCATACGGAATGCTTTTCTGGAAAAAGTGGCGGCCGGGGAACGGTTTATGACCGGATGCAGGCATTGCATTAAGACCTGCGACCCGAAGACGGCACCGTATTGCATCACCAGAGCATTGATCAATGCGGCAACGGGAGATGTGGATAACGGACTGTTGTTCTGTGGCAGCAATGCCTGTCTGGCACAAAAAATAGAAAGAACAGCGGATATCATGGAGGAAATGGCGTGAGGACCATAAGAATCACCGGAACCGGAAGTGCGCTTCCGGGGAGGATCGTTACAAATAAAGAATTGGAGCAGATGGTGGAAACTTCGGATGAATGGATCCGGGAGAGAACAGGAATCGGTGAACGCCATGTGTCGGTGGGGGAGACGGTTGTGACACTGGCGTCAGAAGCAGCCGGCAAAGCACTGGAACAGGCGGGAATATCTGCGGAAGAAATCAGCCTGATCCTGGTGGCAACCTGTTCTCCGGAGCAGTATCTGCCCTGCTGTGCCTGTCAGGTACAGGCAGCCATCGGCGCGGTGAATGCACTGGCTTTCGATGTGAATGCGGCCTGTTCCGGTTTTCTGTTTGCACTGAATACCGCGGATGCCTATCTGCGGACGGGACTGGCGAAAAATGCCCTGGTCATTGGCAGTGAGGTGCTGTCCAAGCTGGTGGACTGGACGGATCGTGGCAGCTGCATCCTGTTCGGAGATGGCGCGGGGGCTGTGGTCGTGGAACAATGCAGGACAGAGTCCCGGGCGGTGGAATACGGTAACGCTTTGGCGGAGACAGAGGAGAAACGGATACCGGAAGCAGGAATTCTGGGACGGGCGCTGCATTCCGACGGCACCGGCGGTGGAGTCTTACAATGCGGTGCGAGAGAACTGGCGACCCCGTATGCAGGGACTTCGGCAGCAAAGACGGACGGCAGAGAGAATTTTATTCAAATGGACGGACAGGAAGTGTACCGGTTTGCCACCAGACGGGTGCCACAGTGTATTGAAGAGGCATTGTCGGATGCCGGACTTACCGTTGCGGATATTGACCTGTTCGTATTGCATCAGGCTAATGTCCGGATTATTGATGCTGTGGCGAAGCGGCTGCATGCGGACAGAGAGAAATTCCCCACGAATCTGGAGAGGGTGGGCAATCTGTCCTCCGCCTCCATTCCGGTGCTTCTGGACGAACTGAACAGACAGGAAAAGCTGCACCGCGGTGACCGCATCGTTCTGGCGGGATTCGGCGCCGGGCTTACGATTGGGGCTTGCGTGATGACCTGGTAGACGGTATACTGAAAATGATTCGAAGGGCAGGAAGCCTGCGGATATGCGTCCGGGAAGGCAGCTTCGAAGGAGCGCGGCATACGACAGAGAAATTCCAGATATCGTAGAGGAAACTATGGAGAAGAGCAACAACCGGGTACTGAATGAATTATTGGTGAATCTGTTCCATAATGTGATGGATGCGGAAGCAAAAGCGGTGATCACCGAGGAATTCAAGGATATTACAAATAATGACATGCACATTCTGGAGGCCATCGGTATCGAGGAGCCAAAGAGCATGTCCCGCATTGCCAGGGAACTCCACGTCACCGTGGGAACCCTGACCACGAATATGAACAGCCTGGAGAAAAAAGGCTATCTCACCCGGAACCGCAGCACACAGGACAAACGGGTAGTGCTGGTGACCCTGACGGAGAAGGGGCGGAAAGCCTTCTTCCATCATAGAGATTTTCACAGGAAAATGATCCACACGATCATTCGGGATCTGGACGAGGAAGAAATGCAGACATTGATCAAATGTCTGGGTAAACTGGATATTTTTTTCAGAGAAGGCAGCGAGGAGTGACCGGAGAGTTCCGGTGGCTCCTTTTTTACGCCTGCATCACATCGAAATCTTCCGGAAATTACAACAAACTATTTTCAGATGAAAATAAATGTATTAAAATAGAAATATCTATTGGTAGAACGGAGACGGTTCTGCATAGTTATGGCATACGCAAGAGAAAATAATGAAATATAGAAACGGAGGATCTCCAGATGAAGAGAATCGGAATGTTAACGAGCGGTGGTGACTGTCAGGCTTTGAACGCAGCAATGAGAGGCGTAGTGAAGACTCTGGCAAACAGTAAGGAAGAAGTCGAAATCTATGGTTTTCTGGATGGTTACAGAGGACTGATCTACAGTAATTTCCGGATGCTGACGGACAAGGATTTCTCCGGAATTCTCACCAAGGGCGGCACGATCCTCGGAACTTCCCGGACCCCCTTCAAGACGATCCAGGATCCGGACCCCAACGGCCTGAACAAAGTGGAAGCCATGAAACAGAATTATTATAAACTGCAGCTGGATTGTCTGGTGATCCTCGGCGGTAACGGCACCCACAAGACAGCCAACCTGCTGCGCAAGGAAGGCCTGAACATCGTGACCCTGCCCAAGACCATCGACAATGACCTGTGGGGTACCGATATGACTTTCGGTTTCCAGAGCGCAGTGGATATCGCAACCGATGCCATCGACTGCATCCACACCACGGCAGCTTCCCACGGCAGAGTATTTATCGTGGAAGTTATGGGACATAAGGTGGGATGGCTGACACTGAATGCCGGAATGGCCGGCGGCGCTGACATCATTCTGCTCCCGGAGATTCCTTATGATATCGACAAGGTCATTCAGAAGATCGAGGACAGAGACAAGAAGGGCTGCCGTTTCACCATTATTGCGGTAGCCGAGGGTGCGATCTCCAAGGAAGATGCTGCTCTGACCAAGAAAGATTACAAGAAAAAGATGGAGAAATATCCGTTCCCTTCCGTATCTTACGAAGTGGCTGCACAGATTCAGGAGAAGACCGGCAGAGAAGTACGTGTCACCGTACCCGGCCACATGCAGAGAGGTGGAAGCCCCTGCCCTTACGACAGGGTATTTGCAAGCCGTCTGGGTTCCGAGGCAGGCAAGCTGATTCTGGACAATCAGTACGGCTTCATGGTAGGTTACAAGAACCGCGAGATCGTAAGAGTTCCGCTGGAGGATGTAGCGGGTAAGTTAAAGACCGTGGATCCCGATGCCACCATCGTACAGGAGGCAAAGCTACTGGGCATCTGCTTCGGCGATTAAGGATAGTTCCGCAGCGTAACGAAGTTAGGAAGAGAGAAAAAACATGTCATATACAGCGTTATACCGGAAGTTTCGTCCGGATGCTTTTTCCGATGTCAAGGGTCAGGATCATATCGTGACTACGCTGAAGAATCAGCTGCGGGCGAACCGGATCGGCCATGCGTACCTGTTCACCGGAACGAGAGGTACCGGTAAGACCACGGTGGCCAAAATTTTTGCGAAAACAGTGAACTGCGAACACCCCACAGAGGACGGCCCCTGTGGGGAATGCCGTATTTGTAAGGCAATCGCGGCGGGAGCCAGCATGAATGTCATCGAGATCGATGCGGCTTCCAACAATGGTGTGGACAATATCCGTGAGATCATCGACGAGGTATCCTACTCCCCGGCGGAGGGAAAATACAAGGTCTACATCATCGATGAGGTGCATATGCTTTCCCCCGGAGCCTTCAACGCATTGCTGAAAACTCTGGAAGAGCCCCCCTCTTATGTTATTTTTATTCTGGCAACCACAGAGGTGCACAAGATCCCCATTACGATCCTGTCCCGCTGCCAGAGATATGATTTCAAACGTATTTCCATTGATACCATCACGGATCGGATGAAGGAATTGATGGCTAGCGAGCAGGTGCAGGTGGAGGACAGAGCCCTGCGCTACATTGCAAAGGTGGCGGACGGCTCCATGAGAGATGCGTTAAGCCTTCTGGATCAGTGTATCGCGTTCCATCTGGGCAAGGAACTGACCTACGATATGACACTGGACGTGCTGGGAGCAGTGGACACAGAAGTGTTCAGCAGGCTGCTGCGTTTTGTCATGGAACGGAATGTGCTGGGCTGCATCGAACTGCTGGAGGAGATCGTCATGCAGGGCAGAGAACTGGTACAGTTTGTCACGGATTTTACCTGGTATCTGCGTAACCTGATGCTGGTACAGACGGCGGACAATCTGGAGGATGTCATTGATATGTCCACGGACAATCTGGCAAATCTGAAAGAAGAGGCTTCCATGCTGTCCATGGATCAGATCATCCGCTACATTCATATCTTTTCGGAGCTGTCCGGACAGATCCGCTATGCAGCACAGAAGCGTATTCTGGTAGAGATCGCACTGATCAAGCTGTGTAAGCCGGAGATGGAGACGGATCAGGAGGCAGTTCTGGATCGGATCCGTCAGGTGGAAGAGAAGGTAGAGAACGGTATTGTAGTCACAGCAGCCCAGATGCCTGCCGGAGCCACGGGAGCACAGGGAGTGCCCCAGACCGGTGGAGCAAAGCCGAAGCCGCAGCTGCCGAAGGCTGTCCCCGAAGATATTCAGGAGATCGTGCGGAAATGGCCGTCCATCGTGGGAAATGCCGAGAACCCCATGAAAATGTACCTGAAAAACGCCAGATTGAGTCTGGGTGGAGACAACAAGCTTATGGTAGTGCTGGAGGATGGACTGGCTTCCGACTATTTCAAGGGAGAAGCCCATGAGCAGAACAAGCAGCAACTGGAAATGCTGTTGTCCGATTTTTCCGGTAAGGAGATCGAAGTGACACTCCAGACGGTGGAAAGCAGCAGAGAGTTCGAAGACAATTACGTGGATCTTGGCAAGGTCATTAATATGGATATCGAAGAAGAGGAGTGATCCCGCGTGAATTTGGGATTGCGGCAGCCTTACAGATAAGGTAAGATAGAACTGATAATAAATGATATGGAGGAAACAGGAACATGGCAAAAAGAGGTGGATTTCCCGGAGGCGCAATGCCCGGTAACATGAGCAATTTGATGAAGCAGGCACAGAGAATGCAGCGTCAGATGGAAGAGGGACAGAAGGAACTGGAGACCAAGGAGTTCTCTGCATCCGCAGGCGGCGGAGCTGTGGAAGTGACCATCAACGGTAAAAAAGAGATTACATCCATCAAGCTGGCCGAGGAAATCGTGGATCCCGAGGATATCGAGACCCTGCAGGATGCTATCGTGGCAGCAGCCAATGAGGCGCTGCGCAAGGCAGACGAAGCCAATGCAGAGCTTATGGGCAAGATGACCGGGGGCTTAGGAGGATTTCCTTTCTAATGGAACTCTACAGCGGACAGATCAATAAGTTAATAGAGGAACTGGCAGCCCTTCCCGGGATTGGCAGTAAGTCCGCGCAGCGACTGGCTTTTCACCTGATCAATATGCCGAAGGACCGTGTGGACAGGCTGGCGAATGTCATGATCGAAGCCAGAGCCAATGTCCGGTATTGTAAGGAATGCTATACCCTGACGGATAAAGAGATCTGTCCGGTGTGTGCAAACCCCAGACGGGATCACCGCACCATTATGGTAGTGGAGAATACCAGAGATCTGGCGGCCTATGAAAAGACCGGCAAATACGAGGGGGTGTATCATGTACTGCATGGTGCAATCTCTCCGATGCTGGGCGTGGGACCCGGGGATATCCGGTTGAAAGAACTGATGGAACGCCTGCAGGGTGATGTGGAGGAGGTCATCATTGCCACCAATTCCAGTCTGGAAGGCGAGACCACGGCAATGTATATCAGCAAACTGATCAAACCTACCGGAATCAAGGTGACAAGGATCGCCAGTGGAGTCCCCGTAGGCGGAGACCTGGAATATATTGATGAGGTAACATTACTCCGTGCCTTAGAAGGCAGAGTAGAATTATAGATCAAATTGGGAGGGCAAGACAATGGCAGTAACAAAAAGTGTATTTGGGAAAAGTCCGGAAGGCAAAGAGATCTCTCTGTATACCTTAAGCAACGACAAGGGAATGAAGGCAGAGGTGACGGATCTGGGAGCCATTCTGGTGCGCTTACTGGTGCCGGATGCTACAGGTAAGGTAGAAGATCTGGTGCTGGGATTTGACAACGGCGAGAGCTATTACGGCAATGACAGCTTTTTCGGTACAGTGATCGGTCCCTGTGCGAACCGTACCGGCGGTGCGGAGTATACGCTGGAAGGTGTCACCTGGCAGCTGGATAAAAATGACGGAGCGAACAATTTACATACCCATAAGCAGCTGGGCTTCCATAAGAGACTCTGGAATGCAGAGACCGCGGAGAACAGCGTGACCTTTTCTCTGGAGGATGAGGACGGATATCTGGGATTCCCCGGCAATAAGAAGGTATCGGTGACTTATTCCCTTAGTGAAGAGAACGAGCTTACCCTGCATTATCATGCCACCAGTGACAAAAAGACCATCTTCAACCTGACCAACCATTCCTATTTTAATCTGGACGGACACGGTGCAGGCAGCATTGAAGAGCATGAATTGTGGCTGGGCGCATCTCATTTTACCCCTGTGGTACCCGGTGCAATTCCTACCGGCGAGATCCGTGCCGTAGCAGGCACACCCTTGGATTTCACACAGGCGAAGAAAATCGGCAGAGATATTCGGGAGGATTATGAACAGTTGATTCTGACCGGTGGATATGACCACAATTTTGTCATCGACGGCTGGGACGGCACGTTACGACATATCGCAACGGTGAAGGGACCTAAGAGCGGAAGAGTGATGAAGGCTTATACCACACTCCCCGGAGTACAGTTCTATGCCGGCAATTTTATCGATGAACAGTCGGGCAAAGAGGGCGTGACCTACGGTAATCGCTGCGGTTTTGCTTTGGAGACCCAGTATTTTCCGGATACCATTCATCATGAGAACTTCCCTTCCTATGTATTCGGCGGGGAGAACGGCAGGGAATACGATTGTGTGACGGTATACAAGTTCGAAGTATAAGACAATTACAGATGCAAACTTTGTCGAACTGTTTTTGAAGGAGCGCGACAAAGAACGCTAAAATACCTCCTGTGCGGATGCTATAGTTAGTGATAACTGATAGAAACGGCATGGGAGGTGTTTTTTTGTATGGAATTACCGAAGAATATAACACAGATCGGAGAGGCGGACAAGCACTGCAGAATCTATGTGGAAGATTATGTGGTATCTTACATAAAACAGATGAACGGGATGGCGCAGAACAAGGATATTGCCATTGCACTGTACGGCAGGAAGACGACAGAGGATGGCGTGACATATCTGTTTGCTTACGGCTCCGCAAAGTTAAATTTTCTCCAAAAGGCGGTACGGCACTTGTCCCAGGCACAGGAACAGGAGATCGAGAAGCTGCGGAAAAGGTATTTTCCGGAAATGTCGTTTTTAGGTTATCAGATTCTGAACGGGGAAATGGTGGAAGGCTTTCAGATCTGCGAGCAGGCAATCTGCCGTTATGTGGCGGGATATGCGCAATTCTATGAAAAAAACGACAGTATGCTGGCGTATATGCTGGAAAACCGGGGCGAAGAGGCGGAACCGGAGAAGGTGGATCAGGAAAAATATGAGGTCGTGAAGAAACGACAGGAGGAACGCAGACAGAGGCAGGAAAGCGGACATGCCTCCCGTACAGCCTCAGGTCATGCGGAGAACAGCCCAGGGGAATATCGCAGGGCTGCGGAGAACAGACGTAAGGAACCGGATAACATCATTCCCATGCCCACGGTGGGACTGCGTCGAATGAAGATGGCGGCTACGGGTGTCTTTGCTCTTCTCTGCGTGATGGCACTGGCACTGATGCGACAGGAGAGTACGGGGGAATCGCTGGGGGAGACCGCCAGGCAGGCCATGAGTAATCTGATGGAGCAGAAACTGCCGGATGCGGTGGAGGAGCAGAATCAGGTCAGTACACTGGTGGCGGAGGACAAGCTGGAGGATGCACTACGGCAGGAGAATGCGGCGGCAGAAAATGTAACAGCGGGAAGTGACGGAGAGAATACGGCAGGGACGGCGGCCCCGGAGAATGTGACCGATACAACAGGCGGGGAAGATAACAGTGCGGGAAGTGATGCGGAGGAAAACGGCGGTGAGACATCCCCGGACAGCAATGTCACAGAAAATACGACAGCTACGACAGGAGAAACGACACCGGAAGCGACACCAGAAGCAACAACGGACACGACGCAGACGACGGAAGCTCCTGTGGCAGAGACGACAACGGCCGCCGCTCCCACAGCTTACACGATCCAGAGAGGAGATACTCTGATCGGGATATCACTGCGTAATTACGGAAACAATGGAAAGGTAGCGGAAATTTGTTCCCTGAACGGCATAACGGATCCGGATGACATCAAGATCGGCCAGAAAATCCTTCTCCCGTAAAAAACTTATTTTCAAAAGGAGGAAGTGTGTTATACTGTAACTATTCAGAGCCAATGGGCGAAGTAACCACATGAGCAAAAAATAAGCTGCGTAGCATCCATTTTGCGAATGCGGTTCTGAATAGTTACGTCAATACATAAGGAAACAGATACATGGCAGCAGATATCAAAAATTATCTGAAGGAAAAAGAAAAGCGGCAGAAGAGTCAGGATGACTATAAGAAAAAGATCCTTAAGCATCGGCTCACCATCGTGTACCGGGTACTTCTGGTGGTGGCAGCATTGGGAGCGGCGCTGGCACTGGTGGTGGTGCAGGCGAAGCGACATATATATACGGGATACGATACGGTATCTTCTGTTAACCGGGAAGTGTCGTCGGATGCCGTAGACGTCCGCCTGAAAAACGGTATTCTTACCTATAGTAAGGACGGAGCTCATTGTACGGATGCCAAAGGCAACGTAAAATGGAACCAGACATATGTGATCCAGGATGTAAAGCTTGCCACCTGCGGCAATGTGGCGGCCATCGGCAGCTACAACGGCCGTGAGATCTATGTACAGAATACAGAGAAACAACTGGGAACCATTACGACCACCATGCCGATCCGCAATATCACGGTGGCGGATACGGGAAGAGTGACAGCGGTACTGGCGGATACGGATGTGACGTGGATCATGACCTATGAGACAGACGGCAGCAACAGTTACACGGGACAGGCCCATATGAATGATGGAGGTTATCCTATTTCTGTCTGCCTGTCACCGAACGGGGAACTGCTGGCAGTCAGTTATCTGTATGTGGACGCGGGTGTGGTGAAGACCAATGTGGTATTTTACAATTTCGGACCGGTGGGTGAGAACCAGAGCGATTACCTGGTCAGTGCCTATTCCTATTCTGATCTGGTCGTTCCCAGGGTGCAGTTCATGAACAACGATACGGCGTTCGCGGTGGGCGACAGCCGTCTGATGATTTTTACCGGATCGCAGAAACCGGTGACGGCGGGAGAATATCTGTATGATGATGAGATCCAGTCTGTTTTCTACAGCGACAAGTATGTGGGACTGGTATTTTTGTCGGAGCAGGCAGAGACCAAATATCGCATGGATGTCTACAGCGCTTCTGCGGCGAAGGTCGGAAGCTATTATTTTGATGTAGATTATACGGACATATTCTTCGAAGAAAATGATATGGTGATTTATAATGAATCCGAGTGCCAGATCTTTACCACGGACGGTGTGGAAAAATACCAGGGCAGCTTTACGAAGAGTGTGCGGCTGATGCTTCCTGCCGGCGGTTCCTATAAATATTATCTGGTGACGGGCAATACAATAGATACCATACAGTTAAAATAGAAGGAGCATACAAATGAATATTAACTTATTACTGATCATCATGGCGGTAGTTTTGCTCTGCATGGTGGCAGATGGTTACAAAAAGGGAATGGTGAAATCCCTGATCTCTCTGATCTCCCTGCTGATCACCTGCGTGGTGCTGTTCCTGGTGGGAAATGCTTTGAGCAGTTATTTTGACGGAAGGTTTTTCAACCTGATCCTCACACTGTTACTGCTGGCGGCTATCGGGCTGGTACATCATTTACTTAATGCGGTGTTTTTCTCCGCCAAGATGATCTCAAAACTACCTGTAGTACATAGTCTGGACAAATTACTAGGTGTTGTGGTTGGAATATTGGAAACTGTTCTAATTGTTTGGACAATATATGCATTTAACATTTTCAGAGATCTGGGAACGTTGGGACAGGTAATCGTAGATTACACCAGAGACAGCAAAATTCTTACATGCTTGTATGAAAACAACTATCTGGCATATCTGATCGAACAGCTCGGACAAAAGATTCCTTTCTTCGTAAAATAACCCGGTGAAATAACCCAATATCCCCCGTTTATGCGAAATTTGCGTGGCGGGGGATAATTTGTGCAAAAAATTCAAAAAATAATGTTGACAAGTGCTATATGGGGTGCTATACTCGAGTTCGTTGTTGAGGCAGTGCCGAGACAACGAAACAGCTTCACAGAAACCTAGAAAGATTTCGAAAAAAGCTGTTGACAATGTCTGGCAGACATGGTAATATAAAATCCTGCCGCGAAAAACGAAAGTTTTTCAAGACAAAAAAGTTTTTAAAAAAGTTGTTGACAAACGAAAGCGGTCATGATAAACT